>JAIQFX010000079.1 GCA_020073005.1 Terriglobia bacterium
CGTCCACCTTGCCGTCGCCGTCGAAGTCCGGCAGGGTCCTTTGATGGCGTGCGCCCGCGGCGTACAAGACGGTCCCCAGTGCGGCTGCGCACACGGGCACGAGGAGCAGAGCTCTGCGGCTCAGTACGGCAACCCGGAAACGTCGCATCGATACCTCCGTTTTGGCGCGAACTGGCAACGCCGACCCAAAGTATACTCCGCAGGCGTGTCCGGTACAAGCCCCACGCTCCCGCCATGACGTCATCAATGCACCGGACTGCATCACGCCTTCTGCTGGCGTTCACCCTGCTCGCGTTCGCCGCCGTTCCGGCGCGCGCGCAGGAGTCGCTGGCCGACGCCGTCTTGTACGGGTCGGCGGCGTCGGTCGACAAGATGATCGCCGGCGGCGCCGACGTCAACGAGACCGACGCGACGAGTCTGACACCGCTGATGGTCGCCGCGGCGCAGGGCTATACCGCGATCGCGCGCCGGCTGATCGCCGCGGGCGCCGGGGTCGGCACGGTCGCTGAAGACGGCACGACGGCGCTGATGCGCGCGGCGTCGGCGAACCGCGGCGAGACGGTGCGCCTGCTGCTCGCCAGCGGCGCCGACGTCAACAGCCGGAGCGCGGCCGGGATGACCGCGGTGACGTTCGCCGCGTTCGGCGGGTACCTCGAGCCCGTGAGGGCGCTGCTCGCGAGCAAGGCCGATCCCAACATCGCCGACAATCAGGGCCGGACGCCGCTGATGGCGGCCGTGACCGGCGGCGACGTCGCGGTCGTCGAAGCGCTGCTCGGGGCTGGAGCCAAGGCCGACGCGGCCGATGCCGGCGGCGGGACGGCGATCACCTACGCGGCGGCCGCGGGATCGGCGGACGCGATCACGGCGCTGCAGAAGCGCGGCGCGAGGCCGCGCGATCTCGATCTCAAACTCGCGGCGTCGGAATGCCATCCGGCGGCGATCGGCGTGCTGCTCGGCGCGGGCCTCAACGTCGAAGGTCCTGCCGGCGGGGAGGCGCCGCTGCTCGTGGCGACAGCCGCCAACTGCCCCGACGCCGTCAAGGTGCTGCTCGATCGCAAGGCCAACATCAATATCAAGGACGGCGACGGACGAACCGCGCTCATCGTCGCCACGGCGGGCAACATGCTCGACCTCGCGCGCGTGCTGCTCGAGCGCGGCGCCGACATGGACGTCGAGGACAGTCTCGGCCGGACGGCGCTGATGTACGCCTCGATGAACGGCCGCGAGGAGATGGCGGAGATGTTCCGCGCCGCGAAAGCGAAAAAGAAATAGAAGGCGCGATCCACGAAAGGAAGCCGGCATGACGTTCATTTCGCGTCGCGATCTGTTGAAGCGCGCCGGACTGGCTGCGGCGCTGCCGATCGCACGACCGTTCGAAGGTCGCGATGGTCGCGGGGCCGAGAGCCCCGCGCTGCAAGTCACCCGGGAGCCCCTCGAACATCTGACCGCTGTCGAAGCCGACGTCCTCGAAGCCGTCGTCGCGCGGCTGATCCCGAGCGACGAGCACGGGCCCGGCGCGCAAGAGGCGCGGGCCGCGCGCTACATCGATCGCGCGCTCGGCGGCGCGCTCGCTTCGTCGCGTCAGGCGTACACCGCCGGCCTCGCCGCGCTCGATCGCTACGCGCAATCGTCACGCGGCGCGCCATTCGCGCAGCTGTCGCCGGCCGATCAGGATTCAGTCCTGATCGACGTCGAGACGGGCGCGGCTGCCGGTTTCACCGGCAGCTCGGCGGCGTTCTTCAACATCGTGCGCACGCACACGTGGCAGGGCACGTTCGGCGATCCGTATTACGGCGGCAACGTCAACTTCGTCGGCTGGGATCTGATCGGATATCCAGGGATCCGCACTGTCGTCACGGCCGAGGATCAGCGGCGGCTGGAGCGTCACGAGCTGAAGCCGAACCACAAGTCGGCGTACGACACCGAGATGTTCAACAAGGCGACGGCCAGCGCGGCGCCGCGGGGAGGCGAACGTGCCGACTAGGGTGAAGGACACCGACGTCGTCATCGTCGGGCTCGGCGCGGTCGGTGGCGTCGCCGTCCTCCCGCTCGCGCACGCCGGCATCGAGGTGATCGGTCTCGAGGCTGGAACGTGGCTGAGCAAGCGCGACTTCGCGCCGGACGAGATCAGAAACAACGTGCGCGACTGGCCGATGGCCGTGCAGAAGGCCAACGGCGAAATTCCGACGTCGAGGGCGACGCGATCCGCGCCGACGACCCGCGCGGGCCGGCATCCGATGATGAACGCCGTCGGCGGCACCGCGCTCCATTACTGGGCGCAGAGCTGGCGGCTGAACCCGTGGGACTTCAAGGTCGTGAGCGAGACGAAGCGGCGGTACGGCGCGTCGCGGATTCCGAAGGGCTCGACGGTCGAAGACTGGCCCTTCGGCTACGACGAGCTCGAGCCGTACTACGACAAGATCGAGTACGAGATGGGCGTGTCTGGACAGGCCGGCAACGTCAACGGCAAGATCGATCCGCGCGGCAATCCGTTCGAAGGCCCGCGGAAACGTCCGTATCCCATGCCGCCGCTGCGCGGCACGGACTTCCTCGAGAAGATGGCCGCGTCGGCGAACCAGCTCGGCTGGCATGCGTTCCCAGGCCCCGCGTCGATCAATTCACGGTCGTACCAGAATCGATCCGCGTGCATGTATCACGGGTTCTGCAATCAGGGCGGCTGTCACGTCGACGCGAAGAACAGCCCGCTCGTGACGACGATCCCGCGCGCGCAGGAGACCGGGCATCTCAAGGTCGTCGCGCGCGCGCACGTGACGCACATCGATGTGGATAGCGAGGGCCGCGCGACCGGCGTCACGTACGTGACTGACGGCGTCGAGTACTTCCAGCCAGCCAAGGTCGTGCTGATCGCGAGTCACACGTACGAGAACATCCGGCTGCTGCTGCTCTCGACATCGAAGGCGTATCCCAACGGCCTGTCGAACAACCACGGGCAGGTGGGCCGGCATTATTTCAGCCACCATCAACTCGCCGGCGTCTCGGCGCTGTTCCCGTTCAACCTGAACGCGTGGTACGGGACGCCGGCGCAGGGCATTGCCGTCGACAACTGGGCCGACGACAACTTCGATCACGCGAACCTGAACTTCATCGGCGGCGGCAATCTGTGGGTCTACTCCGATCGGCGGCCGATTGCGGCGGCCAGCGGCAGCACGTGGAACCGCGCGCCCAACTGGGGTTCGGCGTGGAAGGCGTTCATGAAGGAGAACGCGGACCGCTCGAACAATTCCTATCTCCAGAAGACGACGCTGCCGTACGAGGACAACTTCATCGATCTCGATCCGGTCGCGAAGGACGCGCTGGGCCTGCCCGTGTGCCGGATCACCGGCGAGTACACAGAGAACGAGCGCGCGATCGCCGCGTTCATCCAGGACAAGATGGAGCAGTGGTACCGCGCGGCCGGAGCGATTGACGTCGCGAAAGCGCCGCTCGGCGGCGCGATGGGACCGTCGACGCACGCGTACGGCGGCACGCGGATGGGCGACAACGCCGAGACGAACGTCGTGAACCGCTGGGGCTTCTCGCACGAGGCGCCGAACCTGGGCGTGCTCGGCGGATCAGTCATGGGCACGAGCGGCGCGCGCAATCCGACGCTGACGGCGCAGGCGCTCTCGTGGCGGACCGCGGAGCATCTCGCGAAGAACTTCAACGCGATCGCGTCCCGCCGGGCGTAGAACGGCGAAGGGCCGGCGTTGCCGCCGGCCCTGACCGTCTAACCTGGGAAGATGCAGCCGACCTTCGGCTTCCTCTTGCCGGCCTTCTTCTTTTTCTTCGCTGCCTTTTTCTTTCCCGCCTTTTTCTTCCCGGCCTTCTTCTTCTTCGCCATCTGCCCTCCTGTTGGTTAGCCGACGCTCCTCCGCACGTACAGTTCGTTCGCCCGTGACAGCTCGAAATGCGCCCGCGTGAGCGGCGCGGCCGTGGGGGCCGGCGTTGGCCGGCTCGTTGGCCGGGCGCGGCTGGGCCGGGCACGCTCCGCCCCTACGCCCACGTTGATCCTGACGCCGTGACGATCCGGCGTGCCGATCGACCTGAACATCCGCCGCAGCCGCGCCGCTGCCGCGCCCGACGGCTGGTATTCGCCGATTGGCACGGCCAGCGACAAGTACTTGCCGCCTTCGGCGATCATCAGTCCGCGGTCAGCCAGCGAGGTGAGCCGGCCGGCGCTCGATGCGTCGACCTGCGCGCTCTCGGTGATGGCGTCGCCCGCGAGGTACAGCTCGCGATCCTCGCCGCGCAGGACCGAGAGCGGCGCGGCGGCGCGCGGCCGCGTGTCGAAGATCATCAGTCGATCGTCGAGGTCGATCGACACCAACTCCGCGTTCCGCCACGTGGTCTTCCACGCGTGCACGCTCTTGACGAGCGGTTCGGCGTACCGCGCCACGTCCTGCGGCCGCCTGTAGTCGTACGCGAAGTAGTAGGCGAGATTGCGCCGCGCGGCTTCGGGCAGATCGTAGATGAATTCGTAGAAGGGCAGCGGTCGCACTTTCGTGAAACCGAGCTGCGTCGAGTCGTTGAAGTTGGGGCTGAACCGGTCGAGACGGATCGCCGTCACGCCGATCGGGCAGGGCAGGTGGCAGACGCGCGAGGCGAGGTCCGCCATCCGCGCGTAGTCGTCCGGCGATTCGCCGGGAAAGCCCAGAAGGAAATTCCAGATCGGCTCGACGCCGATCTCCTTGCACCACTTCAGGAGCTGGATGTTCTGCAGTCCGGAGACGCCCTTCTTCATCTGCTTCAGCACCGGGTCGCTGAAACTCTCGATGCCGGGCTGGATCGTCGTGACGCCCGCGTCGCGCAGCAGCCGGACCTGATCCTTCTTCAGATTCGACTTGGTCTCGTAGAAGAGCGTCACGTCGAGCTTGCGGCGCGCGAGCGCGGGCAGCAGCGTCTTGAAATATTTCAGGTCGAGGATGTTGTCGACCACCTGGATGTCGCAGCCCGGGTGCGCCGTCGCCAGATGCGTCAGCTCGTCGAGCGCCCGCGCCGCGGACTTGCTGCGATACGCCATCGTCGCGCCGTTCAGGCCGCAGAACGTGCAGTGCATCCGCTCGCCCCACCAGCAGCCGCGCGACGTTTCGACGAACACGCTCGGTTGCCACGTCCGGTCGAAGCGGCTCTCGCGGAATCGCGCGAAGAAGTCGCCGTAGTCGGGATACGGCAGCGCGTCGAGATCCGTGACGGCCGGCGCCGTCGGCGGGCGCATCGCCGGTCCCGCCGCCGCGATCGAGCGCGGCGTCACGACGCCGGGAACGTCGTCGATCGGCGCGCCCCGAACCACGCGCGCCGCCAGTTCCGCGAACACGTGGTCGGCTTCGCCCGACACGATCGCGTCGACGAACGGAAACTGCCGGATGGTTTCCACGCCCATCGTCGCTTCGCAGTTCGCGCCGCCCATGACGATGACGGTGTCAGGCAGCCGGGCCTTGACGCGCTTCGCCAGCGCGAGCGACGCGAGATGCTGCTGGAAGACGCTGGTGAAGCCGACGATGGCCGGCCGCGCATCGACGATGCGATCCGCGCATCCGTCGACGAACGCCGCGGCGGCGGATCGGGCGGCGAGGATCGCGCGCAGGTCGGCCCGGCCCGGCGGTCTGGTGATGTTGCGGCCGAGCCACGACGGCGGTTTCATCAGGACGTCGTCGACGTAGCGCTGATCGCGCGCGCGGCTCCAGTCGAACAGCGCGTGCGAGAAGATCCACTCGCCGACGAACGCCCGCGACATGGCGCGGTGCTCGCTCGCGATCTTCGAGTACAGCGTCTGACCGATCCGCTCGGCGAACGGCAGCGTGAAGTACTCGACGCGGCAGCTGAGGCCGCGCGCGCGGACCTGCGGCTGCAGCAGGCTCAAGCCGAGCGACGGCGAGAAGAGCGGGCCGAACGGCATCGAGACCAGGAGGACGTCGACGTGATCGCCGGCGCTCATCGCGGGCCTTGCGCCGGCAGCGCGGCGGCTTCGTGCGCCGCGATCGCCAGCAGCGGCGGCGCCGGATTCGCGCCGCTCCAGCCGGCGGCGAAGTCGGCGTAGGCTTGCCGCGCCTCGGCGGTCTGACCGGTGGCGGCCAGCGCGCGGGCGAGCTGCAGGCGCGCCAGCACGTGCACGAGATTGACCGGCTGATTGCCGCGGTGCGCCATCAGATCGCGGAATCCGGTGACGGCGATCTGGGGCTCCTTGATCTGCAGATGGGCGAGGCCGCGCACGTAGGGAAGCCACGGTCCTGCCGCGCGCTCGTACGCGGCCGCGTTGCCGAGCGCCATCAGCGCGTGTTGCCCGTCGGCGTTGGCGAGCGCGACCGCGGCCTTGAGCGTGGGCGCGAGGCCGCCGACCACGTCCGGCGCCGGCGGCTCCGCGCGCTCGTACGCGGCGGCGAGTTGCGCCGCCTGCGCGGCGCGTCCCGCGAACGCGGCGGCGAGCGTCGCGGTCCACGTCGTTTCGCCGCCCGTGCTCGTCTTCAGCGCCTGCTGCAGCTCCTCGAGCGCGCGCGGCTGATCGCCGAGCAGCGCGTCGCCCAGCGCCTGCTCCGCGATCAGGCTGCCCGCGACGTCGATCACGTGCGCGGTCCGCGCGCCGGCGATGGCCTGCGCATAGAGCGCGCGGCTGGCGGCGACGTTGCCGCGGGCCAGCGCCGCCCGCGCCGCTTCCGTCACGACGAGGTAGCCGTCAGGGCGCGCTTCCGCGGCGCGCAGGTGTTCGGCGATGGCGCCCTCGTCTCGATCGAGGAACGCGACGTCGACCGCCAGCGCGCGATTGAACGACGCATCGAGTCCCTTCGCGGTCGCCTCGCGCAGGACCGCCCGGGCCTCGTCGATCCGATCGAGGATCAGCAGCGTCCGCGCGAGCTGCTGGTACGGGACGACGGAGTTGGGGCCGAGCGCCACCGCCGTTCGCGCCTCCTGGATCGCTTCGTCGAACTGATTCAGCCGGAAGTAGGTCGACGACAGGTTGAGATGCGGCACCCAGTCCTGCGCGTACGTGCTCGCCCAGAGCCGGTACGCGCCGACGGCTTCGTCGAGCCGGCCGGTGACGATGTAGTGGTAGTGCGACTCGATGAACAGCCGCTCGGGCTCGCTGAGCGACTCGCTCCGCTCGTAGGCCCGCTTGATGTACGCCTGCGCCCGCTCGAGGTCCTTCAGGTTCGTGTAGATCGCGGCGAGGCGCGCCGAGGCGAGGGCGAAATTCGGATCGAGATCGAGCGCGTGCTCGAAGAGCGGGATGGCCTGCAGATCGCCGGTCTTGACGCGCGTCTCGACGCCCATGCTGTACGCCTTCAGCGCCTCGAGCGACGGCGTCGTCGCGTCCGGCAGCGGGACGTTGAAGCGCTGGATCGATCCGATCGATTCGCCGAGCCGCTCGCGCAGGCGCGCGGCGGCGCCGCCGACGCTGGCCAGCACGTCCGTCTTCGACGCGGCCTGCGTCTGCTCGCGCGCGAGCGTCTCGCCCGTGCGGCAGGCTTCGGCCTCGAGCGTGATGACGTACGCGGAGGCGAGCGGCGAGATGGAGCCGAGCAGGATGCTCTTCACCCCCATGCGCTGGCACAACTCGCGCGCCAGATTCGCGGTCACCGGCTCGTTCGGCGACCGCTCCATCCGCTGGAGTCCGGCGCGCACCAGCGGCGTCGGCGCCACGTGCACGTACGGCGACTGCTGGAGCTGGATCTCGAGCGCGTCGCGCAGCGCGCCGTCGAAGACGGCTTCGCCCGTCGTGTTCGTGAAGTCGGCGAGCAGCAGCGGCTCGCGCGCGGTCAGCGCCAGCGTGCGGCCCCGGGACCACGAGAGCGCGCCGTACGCGCCCAGGGCGAGCACGATCACGGCGATCGCGATCAGGCCGACGTCGCGGATGTTGGGCGCCTCGAAGACCCGGGCCAGGCCCGACGATCCGAATCGCGGCGTGTACGCGGGCGTCTTGCGATAGACGTCGCTATCGAGGGTCAGCCCGCTCGAGGGCGTGGACTTGGCCGCGTACTCGCGGCCCGCGATCGATCCGCTTTGCACGGCGCGCAGGTGCGCCGCGACTTCGCCGGCGCTGGACGGCCGCGCGTCCCGGTCCTTCTCCAGCAGCCGCGCCAGAAGCGATCGCAGCTCCGCCGGCAGCGCGTTGCCGGCCGGCAACTCGAGACCGGCGGGTCTCGCGTGAAGAATGGCGTCGACGATGGCCGTCGTCGAGCGGCCGTCGAACGCGCGACGGCCGGTGAGCATCTCGTGCAGCACGAGGCCGAACGAAAACAGATCCGTCCGGTGATCGAGCGGATCGCCGAGTGCCTGCTCCGGCGACATGTACAGAACGGTTCCGACCGCCGCGCCCGGGTTCGTGAGCGACGCCGGACGGCGCGTTTCCAAGATCGGATCGGAGGTTTCCACCATCGCCGCCAGACCGAAGTCGAGCAGCTTGGCGTCGCCGCGCGCGGTCACGAAGATGTTGGCGGGTTTCAGATCGCGATGAATGATGCGCGCGCGGTGCGCGGCATCCAGCGCGTCGGCGATCTGCACGCCGAGCCCGACGACGGTCTTCACGGGCAGCGGACCGGCGGCCATCGCGTCGAGCAGCGTCTGCCCGCGCAGCAGCTCCATCACGAGGTACGGCCGGTTTTCCACCTCCGGCGCCTGGCCGACGTCGTAAATCGTGCAGATGTTCGGGTGATTCAGCGCGGACGCCGCGCGCGCTTCACGCTCGAAGCGCAGCAGGTGCTCCTGCGAGGCCGCCAGCGCCGGCGAGAGAAGTTTCAGCGCGACGTCGCGGCGCAGCTTGCGGTCGTGCGCCTGATAGACCTCGCCCATGCTGCCGGCGCCCAGCGGCTGCACGATCTCGAATCGGTCGGCGATGCAGGTTCCCGGTGTCAGGGGCACAGGCGTCTATGAGACGCGCCGCATGGTCCAGAAGTCCCATGACAGCGCGGACGATCGCATGAACTCATACGGCAGGCAGGCGTAGCCGTCATGGCCCCAGTCGTGGCCCCACGAGTTGCGGATGATGAAGACGCGTCGTGGGTGGTCGTAGCCCACCGCGAGGACGGCATGGCCGCCGACCATGTGATCGCCGCGTCGCGGCACCGGGATAAGGCCCGTGCGTTTGACCTGCCGGCTGAGCATGCTCTTGTGCACGGCGAGCCCGAAGACGAAGGGATACTCCTCGGCGAGACACGTCCGCAGGTGCGACAACGCGCGCCGGATGCGGTAGTACTCGACGGCTTCGTGCCGGCGCCCGGCGCGGTAGCAGCGTGGCGTCGGCTGCCGCCGGAACCGGCGCACCTGGTACGGCCACATCGGCTCGGGGCACGAGCCGAACTTCGCGATGGTGCGATAGCCGTCGCGCAGCGACACCGACGCGTCCTGATCGACGACGCCGGCCACGAGGCGCTCGTTGAAGTAGATGAACAGCCGCGACGGCTCCGGCAGGGACCGCCGGCCTTCCTCGAGTTCGTCGAAGCGGAGGGCGCATGCGAGCGCGTTCGCCGAGCAGCTGTTGAGGTGCAGCTGGTCGTAGACCGGCGGACAATGACGGCGCAGATCGACGACGTCAGGCAGCCGTCGCGCGACTGAAGTCCGTGGCCGGTACTTCCAATCGAGCGGGCTGGGCCTATCCCGACTGGTGCCGTGATGCCGCTTCACACTTGGGAACGGGCCGATTCTACCTCAACTGTCGTATAGTGAACGCGCTGATAGCCGGTCGGGAATCGCGTGCGTCGGCGCCGGTTCCGACATTCGCCAAGGACGTCGCGCCCATCCTTTATAAGAGCTGCGTGAGCTGTCATCGCCCAGGCGAAATGGGGCCGATGTCTCTCATCAGCTATAACGACGCGCGGCCCTGGGCCAGGTCGATTCGCGATCGCGTCCCCGGCGACCGTGCGTACGTCCATCACGCCGTCGTGACCGTGATCGATCCCGGCGGCAACCAGCCGCTCGGCGCGATGGAGGTCACGCCGCCGCCACAGGACAACCAGAAGGGACACGCAACGGACGTCGCGAGATTCTGCTGCGCGTGAGGAAATACCGATTCGACCGGCAGCTCGATTTCGAGGCACCGGACCTTGCCACGGCACGTGCAACTGAAGTCTGATAGACGTTCAGCCGAAACAACGGTGTCAACATTTGTCAGGTGGCCGGCAGAGTGACACGAAGTGTCAGGAGTGGCGCTGAGGCGACTTTTGACAACTTATTGACTGAGAAGAACTTCATGGAGCAGCAACAAGCGGCACGCGCTCTGCAGACGGGACCGCGAGGCGTTGTGCGAACCAGAGCTAGTAACTCCGAGGGGTTTGCCCTCATCGACGTGATCTTCGTGTGCGGCATCATCGGGCTGCTGTGCAGCATCGCGTTGCCGAAGCTCGCGCTGGCCCGGCAGTCGGCGGGTTCGGCGTCGGCGATCGGGTCGATGCGCGCGATCAACAGCGCGCAGCTGACGTTCGCGCTGACGTGCGCCGGCGGGTTCTACGCGCCCAACCTCACGACGCTCGGCACGCCGCCTGGCGGCAGCAACGACGCGTACATCACGCCCGAACTCGGCTCGGCCAACACGGTGACCAAGGCCGGCTACATGATTCAGGTCGTCGCGGTGCCTTACGCCGGCGCGCCGCCGACCTGCAACGGCCTGGGGGTGGGGCAGACCGGGCAGGGATTCGTGGCCGTCGCGGATCCGACGCAGGTCGACAACACACGCTTCTTCGCGACCAACGCGAACGCGATGATCTTCGAGAACAACGCGACGCTCAATGGTGTCATGCCGGAGCTCGGCGAGCCCGCGGCCGGCCATCCGCTCCTGCGGTGATTCAGCTATAATTCCGGTCCATGTGGACCAAGATGATGTCCGGGCCGCGCAAGAAGGCCCCGAAGACCATCGCGGTGATCGATCCCGATCGCTGCTTCGGCGCGTTCGCCTGTTCGATCTGCCAGGCTGCCTGCCCCGTCGCCAACTGCATCGTCGAAGAACCCGATCGCGACGGCCGGATGGTGTGCGCGGTGCGCGCCGACCTCTGCATCGGCTGCGGCCTGTGCGTCACGCTCGGCAATCCGACCGCGCCGCAGCAGCGCGAGTTCGGCTGCCCGGCCGACTACGACGCCATCAACATGATGCCGTTCGAAGAGGTCGTGAAGCTGCTGCAGGACGCCGGCGCGGTCCAGGCGACGGGCTAGTTCCGGCGCACCAGCCACCAGTCACTCGCCACCAGCCACCGGCTTTTTCGACGCCGCTGCCTGCGCGTACTTCGACGGCAGCCGATGATCGATCTTCGATCCGATGAACGCTGACGCCTCGCTGAGCGCGGTCAGCGACACGCCCGTCTCGATCCCCATCCCGTTCAACATGTAGATCAGATCGTCGGTGGCGAGATTGCCGGCGGCGCCCGGCGCGTAGGGGCAGCCGCCGAGACCGCCCGCCGACGCGTCGAACGTGGCGATGCCGTACGGCAGCGCGGCGAGCACGTTGGCGAGCGCCGTCCCGCGCGTGTCGTGAAAGTGGAGCGCGACCCGGTCGGCCGGCAGACGCGCGAGCACGGCGTCGAGGACGCGCGACACCTCGCCCGGATGCGCCACGCCGATCGTGTCGCTGACGGCGACTTCGAACACGCCGAGTTCGGCCAGCCGGACGGCGACGTCCGCGACGCGTCCAGGCGCGACTTCGCCTTCGAACGGACAGCCGAACGCCGTCGAGAGATAGCCGCGCACGCGCACTCCGGCCGCGCGCGCGCCTTCGCAGACGTCGCGATACGTCGCCAGCGACTCGTCGATGCTCTGATTGATGTTCTTGCGGCTGAAGGTTTCGGTCGACGAGGCGAAGACGGCGATCTCGGTCACGCCGGCCGCGACCGCGCGGTCGAGGCCGGCCAGGTTCGGCACGAGCGCGGTGTAGCGCGTGCCCGCGCGACGCGTGATGCCGGCGAAGACGCCGGCGGCGTCGGCCATCTGCGGCACCCACTTCGGGCTGACGAACGCCGAGACTTCGATGACGGGGAGATTCGCCGCGCTCAGCCGGTCGACGAAGGCGATCTTGTCCGCGGTCGAGACGCGCGCGTGCTCGTTCTGGAGACCGTCGCGCGGTCCCACTTCGACGACGGTGATACGACGTGGCGCCATGTGATGTGTCGGGCGGGTCCTCTGGGCCCGCCGGCCTACTGCATTTCTATCAGCACGCTGTCCGCCTGCACGAGGTCGCCTTCCGTGCAGCACACGGCGGCGACCACGCCATCTTCCGTCACGCGGACCGGCATTTCCATCTTCATCGCTTCGAGGACGACGACCGTGTCGCCTTTCGCGACGCGATCACCTGCCTTCACCTGCACGGCGATCACCGTGGCCGGCATCGGCGCGGTCAGCGCCTGACGGCCGGCGCCGGTCGAGGTGCGCCGGCGCGCCGGGCCGGTCGACGCGTAGATCGCGGGCGTCGTCTCGGCGTGCGGCGCCCACGGATCCCAATTCGCCGGGCTCGCGCTCGCCTGAAAGGCTCGCGCCACATCACCCTGAAGGGCTCGCGCCGCAACCTCTGGTTGCGCGTCCGGAATCGCGGCCGCCAGCGCCGCGCTTTCGCGATCGAGAAACGTCGTGTCGAGGCGGCCCTCGCGAAACGCCGGATGGTCGAGGATCTCGATCAAGAAGGGCACGTTCGTGCGCAGGCCGCCGATTTGAAAGTCGTGCAGCGCCGTCCGCAGGCGCGCGATCGCGAGATCGCGCGTCTCCGCGGTCGCGATGACTTTCGCAATCATCGGATCGTAGTAGACGGAGATGTCGCCGCCCTCGGCAATGCCCGAGTCGACGCGGACGCCGGGCAGCCGCGGCTCGCGATAGCGGAGGACGCGTCCCGCCTGCGGCAGAAAGTCGCGCGCGGGATCCTCGGCGTAGACCCGCGCTTCGATCGCGTGGCCGCGCTGCGCGATCGCGTCCTGCGTCCACGGCAGCGGATCGCCGGACGCGACGAGCAGCTGCGCGCGGACGAGATCGAGTCCCGTCACCTGTTCCGTGACCGGATGCTCGACCTGCAGCCGCGTGTTCATCTCGAGAAAGTAGCACGGCGTGTCGTCGCCGATCGCTTTCGATCCGTCGACGAGAAACTCGATCGTGCCCGCGTTGCGGTACTCCGCCGCGCGCGCCGCGGCCACGGCGGCCGCCGTCATGCGGGCGCGCAGCCCCGCGGTCATCACTGGTGATGGACTTTCTTCGATCACCTTCTGATGGCGGCGTTGCGACGAGCAGTCGCGCTCGAACAAGTGCACGACGTGGCCGTGCGCGTCCGCGAAAATCTGGACCTCGATGTGCCGTGGCGATTCGATGAGCCGTTCGACGTAGAGCGTGCCGTCGGCGAACGACGCTTCCGCTTCGCGGCGGGCCGACTGCGTCGCGGCCTCGATCGCTCCTGCATCGCGAACCAGACGCATGCCCTTGCCGCCCCCGCCGGCGGACGCTTTGATCAGCGCAGGCAACCCGACGCGATCGACAGCCTCTTCGATGCCGGCGTCCGATTGATCCGCTGGCGTTTCGCCGGGAACGATCGGCACGCCGGCCGCCGCGACCAGCCGCCGCGCCCCGATCTTCGATCCCATGCGCGTGATGACCACGCCGGGCGGGCCGACGAAGATGAGCCCCGCCCGCGCGCACGCGTCGGCGAACGCCGCGTTCTCGGAGAGAAAGCCGTAGCCAGGATGGATCGCGTCGGCGCCGCTGGCGCGCGCGGCATCGAGCACGCGAGGAATCGAGAGATAGCTCTGAACGGCGGGCGCGGGTCCGATGGAGATCGCGCGATCCGCGGCGGCCACGTGCGGGGCGTGCGCGTCGGCGTCCGAATAGACCGCGACGCTTTCGACGTTCAGCTCACGGCATGCGTGGATGATCCGGACGGCAATTTCGCCGCGGTTCGCGATCAGAAGACGGCGGATCATCGATGCCAGCCGGGGGTGTTCTTGTCGAGGAAGGCGCGCAGTCCCTCCTGGCCCTCGGGCGACACGCGCCGCTCGGCAATCGCCGCCGACGTGATCGGCGCGGCGTCGGCGGGCGATCGTCCCCAGACCTTCGGAATGAGCGCCTTGGCCGCGGCGATGGCGTCGGGACCGGCGGTCTGGAACTCGTCGATGTAGGTCGTGACGGCGGCGTCGAGATCCGCGGCGGGGACGACCGCGTGGACGAGGCCGATGTCGCGGGCACGCGCGGCGGAGAACCGGGCGCCCGTGAGGAAGAGCTCGCGCGCGGCCGACCGCCCGATCTTCGCGAGCGCGAACGGTGAGATGACGGCCGGAATGATGCCGAGCTTGACTTCGGTGAACCCGAACAGCGCCTGGTCGTCGGCGACAACGACGTCGCAGACCGCGGCGAGTCCGGCGCCGCCGCCGAGCGCCGCGCCGTGGATCCGTCCGATGACGGGCACCGGCAACTCGTCGATCGCGGAGAACATGCGCGACATGGCCGTCGCGTCGCGCAGGTTCTCCGCTTCGGAGTAATGGACGGTCTTCGCCATCCACGTGACGTCCGCGCCCGCGCAGAACGTCTTGCCGGCGCCGGCGATCACGACGACGCGCACCTCGTGACGGCTCGCCGCCGCGCGCACCTCGCCCGCCCACGCGGTCAGTTCCGCGATGACGTGTTCGTTGAAGGCGTTGCGGACCTCTGGGCGATTCAACGTGAGCCGCTCGACTGTTGCAGCCCGCTGGGAGATCAGATGGGTGTAAGTCATCGCTTGTGGCCACGAAGACACGAAAGCACGAAGGAAATTAGATTAGTACTACTCCTTCTTCTTCGTGGTTTCGTGGTTTCGTGGTTGCATTTCTACATGCGAAAGATGCCGAATTTCGGACTTGGGATCGGTGCGTTGAACGCGGCGGAGAGTCCCAGCGCGAGCGAGCGGCGTGTGTCCGCCGGATCGAGAATCCCATCGTCCCAGATCCGCGCCGTCGAGTAGTAGGGCGATCCCTCGTGCTCGTATTTGTCGAGGATCGGCTGGCGGATCGCGGCTTCCTCTTCCGGCGGGAACGGTTTCCCTTCGCGCGCTAATTGATCGCGCTTGACCGTCGTCAGCACCGATGCCGCCTGGTGCGCGCCCATCACCGAGATCCGCGCGTTCGGCCACATCCACAGCAGCCGCGGCTCGTACGCGCGGCCGCACATGCCGTAGTTTCCGGCGCCGAACGAGCCGCCGATGATCAGCGTGAACTTCGGGACGACCGAGTTGGCGACGGCGTGGACCATCTTCGCGCCGTCCTTCGCGATGCCCGCGCGCTCGTACTGGCGCCCGACCATGAAGCCGGTGATGTTCTGCAGAAAGACGAGCGGGATGCCGCGCAGATTGCACAGCTCGATGAAGTGCGTCGCCTTCAGCGCCGACTCCGAAAACAGCACGCCGTTGTTCGCGACGATGCCGACGAGGAAGCCGTGCAGCCGCGCGAACCCGGTCACGAGCGTCGTCCCGTAACGCTCCTTGAATTCGTCGAAGCGCGAGCCGTCGACGAGCCGCGCGATCACTTCGTGGACGTCGTACGGCTTGCGGACGTCCGCATTGACGATGCCGTAAATCTCCGCCGGGTCGTAGCGCGGATCCTCGGGCGCGGCCATGTCGGCCGGCACATGCTTCGCGGTGTTCAGCGTGGACACGACCGTCCGGCACATCTCGAGCGCGTGCGCATCGTCTTCGGCGAAGTAATCGGCGACGCCGGAGAAGCGTGTGTGGACGTCGGCGCCGCCCAGCTCCTCGGCGGTCACTTCCTCGCCGGTCGCGGCCTTCACGAGCGGGGGGCCGGCGAGAAATATCGTTCCAGTCCCCTTGACGATGATCGTTTCGTCCGACATCGCCGGCACGTACGCGCCGCCGGCGGTGCACGATCCCATCACGCAGGCGATCTGCGGAATCCGCTCGGCCGACATGCGCGCCTGATTGAAGAAGATGCGGCCGAAGTGATCGCGGTCGGGGAAGACGTCCGCCTGCAGCGGCAGGAACGCGCCGCCCGAGTCGACGAGGTACACGCACGCCAGCCGGTTCTGCAGCGCGATCTCCTGCGCGCGGACGTGCTTCTTGACCGTGACGGGGAGGTAGCTCCCGCCTTTCACCGTCGCGTCGTTCGCGACGATCAGCACTTCGCGGCCCGAGACGCGGCCGATGCCGGCGACGAGGCCGGCGCCGGGCGCCTCGCCCTCGTACATGTCGAACGCGGCCAGGGGCGACAGCTCGAGGAACGGCGATCCCGGGTCCAGCAACCGGCTGACCCGATCGCGGACCGGCAGCTTGCCCTGCGCGCGATGGCGCTCGAGATACTTCGCGCCGCCGCCTTCGCGCGCGCGCGCCGCGTGATCGCGCAGCTCGGCGACGAGCTGCTGCATGCGGGCGCGGTTGGCCTGGAAGAGCGGATCGGCTGTATTGACGCGGGTCTGGATGGTTTCCATGACCAACGACTAACGACCAACGACCAACGACGCTACCATCCGCAACAATCCGTCTTGAATCCGCAGCCGGGGCAGCGCCAGACGGCGTGCATGCGATACATTGCTTCTTTGCCGCAGCGCTCGCAGAGGACGACGTCGGGGTCTTCCTGCTTCCTGTCCATCGATCCGACTCTGAGCGCCGTGATCGGGCGGGCGGGCGGGTGAGGCGGCGTCGGCTCGGACATCGCGGGAATTATCGCACATGCGTACGGACATCATCGGGCGCGGCGGTCACTCGCGGGTGGCGCTCGTCGTCTCAAGCCTCGCCCTGGCCATGCTCGGCACGGTGCTGGCGAGAGCGGCGTTCTGGCACAGCCTGGCGGAAGTCGCGCCGATCAACGCCGGAGACTTCCTCATCTCTTATAGCGGCGGGTTCGTGCGCCGCGGTCTGCTCGGCGAGCTGCTGTACCGCCTTCCGTTCGTGACGAACATGCATCGCGCCGAGCTCGCGATCAAGACGCTGTCGCTCGTCGCGTACTGCGCGTCGTTCGCGCTGTTCGCGTCGGCGGTCGCGCGACGCACGCGCTCGGTGCCCATGGCGCTTCTGATCGCGCTTCAGCCCTTTCTGTTCGGCTTTCCCGTGCTGACGGGGCAGTGGATCAAAGCCGACCTGCTCCTGCTGCTCGGCTTCTACGTCTGCCTGCGCTGGATGCGTGCCGCGTCCGCCTTACGGCTGCTGGCGATCAATCTGATATCCATCGCAGCCATCGCGACCCATGAGACCTTCGGTCTCACCATGCTCCCGCTGCTGATCGCGATCGCGGCATCGAAAGACGATCCGGCGCGCCGTCCCTGGACGCAGGCGCTGCCGCGGGCCGTCGGCGCATTCGCGCCGTCGATCGCCGCGCTTCTCGTCGTCTCCGCATTTTCCGGCGACGCGCTCGTCGCGCGCGGGATCCAGAACGCCTGGGCCGCGAGAGGCATCGCGATCCGCGACGACATCACGCCCGCGCTGTTCGGACTCACGCACCACAACGTGTGGCGGATGGGCTTCGACATCGTGTTCGACAACTATTCCGACAAGCCGTTCTTCTTTCTCTTCTGGGGAGGCGTGACGGTCGTCTCGGGCGTGCTCGTGAGCCTGGCCGGCGGTCTCGAGCGCGCGGGCGCGGCGGATGATGAAGCGTCGGCGGCGTACGACTGGCAGAGCGCGCGTGAATCGGCCGCCGTCGTCGGGCTCACGGCCGTCTTCTTCGCGCCCTTGTTCCTGATGGCGACGGACTTCGGACGATGGATCTTTCTGTGGCTCGCGGTCGCGGCCGGCATCACGTTCTCACCGGTCCGTCACGATCTGATCGCGTTCGTCGGTCGGGCGCTGCCCGGCGCGCTCACGACCGCACTCCGCAACGCGAGCGAACGCGTTCTGGCCGCGCCGACGGCGTCACGATTCTGGTGCGTCGGCCTTCTCGCGTGCTCGATCTTCTGCGTGCCGCTGCCGGCGTATGTGATGGAAGGGTGCTGCACGGTGCGGTACGTGATGGGCTTCTCGCTGGCCGCGCGCGTCGTGCGACTGGTGCTGGGCCACTAGCGCATCAGGGCCTTACCATTTTGCAGGCCGCGTGCCAGCAGCGCATGCCGGCGACGACGTCCTCGAAGAACTTCCGCTCGGCATCTGCGAGCGATTTCTCTCGCGCGATCTCGGCGTCGAGCGCGTCCAGCAGCTCGGCGTGAATCTCCAGATAACCGTGCGAGCGCAGCTCGATCCGCGCCAGCATCGCCACGAGCGATTCGGTGAGGAACATCGGAATCAGCTCGCGGTCGAGATCCTGCAGCAGCCCGTGCGGATTGCGCCGCTGCTCGACGAGCGGCGCGCCGAAGCTGAAGGCATCGTCCATCCGGTCCATCGCGAGCAGCGCGAAGTAGCTCATCCAGATGTCGTCGTACCGGAAGTTGCGGAGCGCGTTCCTGAAGCCGTGCAGCCCGTGTCCGGGCACCGTGAGATACAGGAAGGGCAGCAGTTCGGCGATCGCGGCCGTGTTCTGCGAGTTGAACGGGCAGTGGACGCCGCGAGCCAGGACGACGTGCGGCGCCGTGCCGCGCCAGGCCGTGACTTCAAAGGGCTCCTCGAAGCGCGTGACCGTGTCGACGTCAGGATCGCGCAACCACATCCCGGCGTTCACCGCGACGCGCGCCTCGCGCGTGGACATCTCGATCGGCGTGGTCGCCCAGCGGCGGGAGACGGGGTAGCCGCGATGATAGAAGCGGCGCGGCGGCTTCGTCTCGAGCCAGTCGCAGGTGTTCACCCAGCCGTCGGCCGCGCCCGCGCTCGGGAGCGTGCGTCGCTCGCCGACGTGATCGTGCCCGGCCAGATAATCCGGCGCGATCAGGAAGTTGTCGTCGTCGAGGCTGAGGATCACGTCCGCGCCGTGCTCGCAGGCGATCAAATACCCGACGTTGCGCCGCTGAATCGACCGCGTCGGCAGCAGCTGATCGAGGCCGTCGAAGCGGGTCAGGTACTCGCGCTGCTTCGCGAGGTCGAGGAACTCGACGGCGAAGCCGCGCCGGCGGAGCGCGCCGATATGGGTCGCCGCTTCCCGCGGCGTCTGCTCGTCGCCGATGACGATCACTTCCGCCTCGCGGCCGTGCGCGCGGAAATCCTCGAGGTAGGCGCCGAGCAGTGTCGGGACGTTGATCGTCGTGATGACGATCGCGAATCGTTTAGCCATGTCGTGTCATCGCGTCATTGCTCAAAAGCGCTGCGCGCGAGCAGGGAGGCCGCGAGCTTCAGGTGGCGCAGGTTCCGCGAGTAGCGGTGGTGCGACGGCCCTTCGTCGCGTGAAATCCAGGTCGTCGGAATTTCGGTCACGCGGCAGCCGGCCAGAATCGGCCGCAGCGTGGTTTCCATGGCGAGCTCGTGGCCGGTGCCCTCCCACTCGAACGAGCGGAACAGCCGGCTCGTGCCGATCTTGAACGCGAAGGTCAGATCGTGCACCGGCGTCCGGGCGAGCCCGCCGATCAGCCGCTGGAACGCCCAGGTGCACGCGAGTCGCATCGCGCCGTAGCCCGCGATGTCGATCGATCCGCCTTTCATCCACCGGCTTGCGACGACGAGATCGAGATCGGTGCCGGCGATGGCGTCCACGAGGCGCCGCGCATCGCGGGGCTCGGTCTCGAGATCGGCGTTCATCATCAGGACGTGCGTGCCGCGGGCGGCGGCGAAGCCTTCGCGATACGCCCAGCCCTGCCCGGGATACCGTTGTTGAATCTGGACGCGCACCGCGTCGGACGCGCGCGCCAGCTCCTCGCAGGTGCGAAAGCACTCTGCGCTGGAATCTTTGTGGACCAGGAGAAGGATCTCGTACGAGAGGCCGTCCAGCGCCTGCCGGAGGATCTCGACGGTCCGCGCCAGCGATCTCGACTCCGAGAACACTGGAATCAGGACGGAGATCAGCATTCGGCGCGGTGATTGTACCTTATACTCGCGGCGCATGCGTGACGCGGCGCGGCTCACGGGGAAGTCGGCCTGGCAGGCGCTCGAGAGTTTCTATCGCAGCGACAACCTCACGTACGCCGCGTCGATTGCGTACTACTCGCTGCTCTCGCTGTTCCCGATGTTCCTGCTCGCCTTCGCGCTGCTCGGACAGGTCGCCGGCGATCCCGAAGACCGCAACGCGGTCCTGACGTTCGTGCTGCGCTACTTTCCCGCGAACTTCGAGTTCATCACGACGCAGCTGGACGCGTTTCGCAGCGGAGACATGGTCACGTTCGGCGTCGCCGGCACGATCGCGCTCGTCTGGGGCGCGCTCGGCGTGTTCGGCGCGATCACGACCGCCGTGAACTACGCCTGGGACGTCGAATCGCAGCGGAGCTTCTGGAAGCACAAGCTCGTCTCGTTTCTCATGATGATCGTCGCCGGCCTGCTGCTGCTCGTCGCGCTGCTGCTCGTCAGCGCGTCGCAGATCGTCGGCGCGAGCTGGTTCGCGGAAGTCCTCGCGCGGTTTCCCTCGCTCGACATCCTGCGCGGACTGACGGTCCGATCCGCGACCACCGTCCTGTTCGTCGTGGTGGTCGCCTTCATCTATTACTTCGTGCCCAACACCGAGGTCCGGTTCAAGGACGTCTGGCCCGGCGCCATCGTGACGGGCCTGCTGTGGAAAGGCGCGCTCGGCGCGTTCTCGTGGTACGTGCGCGACATGAGCCGCTTCACGCGCGTCAACGGGTCGATCGCGACCGTCGTCGTGTTCCTCGTGTGGGTCTACGTGCAGGCCGTCATTCTCTTGTACGGCGTGGAATTCACCGTGGCCTACGCGCACCTGCGGCGGCGGACCGAACCGACGTGAGCGGCCGGGTGGGGGTGATGCTCACGCTCTGCACGTCCTCGATGGTGGCGATTCAACTCGTGTCCGTCGCCGACGAGATCACGATCGGCAGACAGACGCAGGCCGAGACGCGCAAGACGACGCCGGAGCTGAGCGATTCGTCGGTCCGCGCCTACGTCACGAAGATCGGGAATCAGCTCGGCGGGCAGGCGCGCGGCGAAAAATATCCGTACAGCTTTTCAATCGCCGACTACAGAGAGATCAACGCGTTCGCGCTGCCTGGCGGGCCGGTGTGGGTGAACCGCGGCGCGATTCAGGCGGCGGGGACCGAGTCGCAGCTCGCCGGCATCCTGGCGCACGAGGTCGCGCACGTCGCGCAGCGTCACGCGGCGCAGCAGCTGTCCAACATGATCGTCACGAACATGGGGATGACCCTGTTCAGCGCGCTGCTTGGCAACACCGGCGCGGCGATGGCGGCCAACATCGCTGCGCGATACGTGGCCGGCGGGACGTTCCTGAAGTTCAGTCGAGACGATGAGGACGAGGCCGATCGCGTCGGCGCGGACATCATGGCGCGCGCGGGCTGGGATCCGCACGGGATGATCGATCTGCTCGAGACCGTCCGCGAGCAGGAGAAGCGCGACCCGTCGTCTGTCGAGGTGTTCTTCTCGAATCATCCCGCACCGAAGGATCGTATCGCGCTGCTGGCGCAGGCCGTCCCGGCGAAGCGGTCGGGGAAGCGCGACAGCGCTGAGTTCCAGTCGGTGCGCGCTCGCCTCAGAAAGCTCCCGCCCGCGCGGTCGATGACGAAGAAGCAGTAGTGGCTGGTGGCTAAGAAAGAGCTCGGACAATCGCCTCGACGAACACCGGCACATCGTCCGGCTTGCGTGACGTGATCAGGTTGCCGTCGACGGCGACCGGCTTGTCGACGTAGCGCCCGCCCGCGTTCTTCACGTCAATCGCGATCGACGGCCAGCACGTCAGCGTCCGGCCGCGCAGCGCGTTGGCGGAGATCAGCAGCGACGGCCCGTGGCAGATCGCGGCGACGGGCTTGCCGGCCTCCATCATGTCGCGCGCCAGATCGACCATCGCGTGCCGCATCCGCATCTTGTCGGGCGCGTGGCCGCCAGGAATGACGAGCGCGTCGAAGGCCTTCGCGCGCGCGGCGCCGGCGGCGAGGTCGGAGGTCACGACGGCGTGTCCGCGCTTGCCGGTGAAGGTCGTGCCGGCGGTCGGACCGACGATCACCACCGTGGCGCCGGCGGCGCGCAGCGCCTCGAGCGGACCGGCGAGCTCGCGATCCTCGAACTCCTCCTCGACGAGGATCGCGACGCGCTTGCCGGCCAGCACGGGCGTCTGACTCACAATCGCGATCCTACCGTAATCCGCATTCCGCAATCCTCAATCCGCGATGTCATAATCAGTCAGTGAACCGATTGGCGCGCGAGCGCAGCCCCTACCTCCTTCAGCACGCCGACAACCCCGTCGAATGGTTTCCCTGGAGCGACGAAGCGTTCGCCAAGGCGCGCGCGGAAGCGAAACCGATCTTTCTCTCGATCGGCTACTCGACGTGCCACTGGTGCCACGTGATGGAGCACGAGTCGTTCGAGAACGCCGACGTCGCGGCCGTGCTCAACGATCACTACGTCTCGATCAAAGTCGATCGCGAAGAGCGGCCCGACGTCGATCGCGTCTACATGACGTTCGTGCAGGCGACGACCGGATCGGGCGGCTGGCCGATGAGCGTCTGGCTGACGCCGGATCTCAAGCCGTTCTACGGCGGCACGTACTTTCCGCCGTCGTCACGATGGGGCCGGCCGGGCTTCATCGAGATCCTCACCGAGATCAATCGCGTCTGGCAGAGCGAGCGCGACAAGGTGGAGCAGTCCGCCGACGCCGTGACGGCGAGGCTGCTCGGCATGGAGCACACGGCGCCGGTGTGGATCGTGCCCGGCGCGGACGCCCTCGCGAAGACGCTGGAACAGTTCCGCGAGTCGTTCGACGCCAGACGCGGCGGCTTCGGCGACGCGCCGAAGTTTCCGCGGCCGTCCGAGCTGCTGTTCCTCCTGCGCGAGCACGCGCGGACGGGCGACGCCGGCGCGCGCGAGATGGTCCTGCGCACGCTGCGCGCGATGGCGCTCGGCGGCATGCGCGATCACATCGGCGGCGGCTTCCACCGCTACTCGGTCGACGGCTCCTGGCGCGTGCCGCATTTCGAGAAGATGCTGTACGACCAGGCGCAGCTCGTCCTCGCCTACATCGAAGCGGCGCAGGCGTCCGGCGATCTCTTCTACGCGGGCGTCGCCGAGGACACGCTGGCGTACGTCCTGCGCGACATGACGGATCGGCTGGGCGGCTTCTATTCAGCCGAAGACGCCGACAGCGTGCCGCCCGAAGAGTTGAGTGGACACAAGACGGAAGGCGCGTTCTATCTCTGGCGCGAGGGCGAGATCGACGCGCTCATCGGCGCCGACGCGCCGATCGTCACATCGCGCTTCGGCATCCTGCCCGACGGCAACGCGCCGCAGGATCCGCAGCAGGAGTTCACGGGCAAGAACCTGCTCTACATCGCGAAGTCGATTGACGACATCGCCGAGGAGACGGGCCGGACGCCTGGCGCCGTGTTCGACGTCCTGAACGAGGCGCGGGCGTCGATGTTCCAGGCGCGGCTGGCGCGGCCGCGGCCGCAGCGCGACGACAAGATCCTGACGGCGTGGAATGGCTTGATGATTGCGGCGTTCGCGCGAATGGCGCGCCTGCTCGGCGGACTCGGCGACGAGAACCGCGACGCCGCCGGGCGGTACCTGCAGGCGGCGCGGCACGCCGCGGAATTCTTCCACGTGAACATGTGGAATGAGGAGACGCGGACGCTGCTGCGCCGGTATCGCGACGGTCACGCCGAGATCGAGGCGTACGCCGAGGACTACGCGTACCTCATCGCGGGACTGCTCGATCTGTTTCAGTCGGATCCGGATCCGGAGTGGCTGGACCGGGCGATCGCGCTGCAGCGCCGGCAGGACGAGTTGTTCTGGGACGAGGGTGAAGGCGGCTGGTTCAGCACGACCGGCCGCGACCCGAGCGTCCTGCTGCGCATGAAAGAGGATTACGACGGCGCCGAGCCGACGGCCAGCTCGATCTCGGTCATGAATCTGATCTGGCTGTCGCATCTCGTGCCCGA
>JAIQFX010000080.1 GCA_020073005.1 Terriglobia bacterium
ACCGTGGGCGCGGTGAACTGATGATTCCAGACGTACGCCGGCTTCCCGGGGCCGCGCGTCGTGAACTTGATCTCGCCCGCGTGATTGAGCCGCTTGAGCACGGTGTGGATGGCGGACAGATCGTTTGCGTACTTCGTCATGTCGAAGCCGAACGCCGCGAGGCGATCGCGAATCTCGATGGGTGTCATCGGGAGGCCGCCGTTGCGCAGGACGAGGCGGCAGCCGTCGGTCAGGCCGACCGAGACGTTCGGCGTCAGCCCGCAGAGCCGCGAGAGCGAGTTGATCGATTCCGAGACTTCCGAGAGCCGCTTGTCGATCGCGCGCCGCTGCTCGCCGAGCGACTCGAACTCGGCGATCGCGGCTTCGAGCGCCTTTTTGTAGTGTTCCGTCGCCATTTGTCACCCCACCACGGCGGACCGCACACCCGGCTCAGGATCCAGATGGCCTCAACGAGCAGACGCGACGGAGCCGGGCGGGCCGCTGGCACGGCATCAATTTATACATGATGTGTAAGTTCACAGTCAACGCCGGAGGGTCCGGCGCGGCGCCGCTAGCGCTGAAACGCGTAGGAGAGCTTCACGAACACCTGGCGGTCGAGCTTCTCGAGCCGCTGCTGATCCGACAGCTCGCGATCGTCGCCGTAGCCGACGAACATCACGGATTGCCAGTTCAGCTTGTACGCCAGCAGCAGCGATCCGCCGAAGTCGCCCGACCGCGCCGACGCCGAGCTCGTGTAGAGCAACGGATCGCGGCTGGTGTAGGTGTACTGCGCGATGCCGCGCACGAACAGGCGGGACGTGAACGTGTAGGTCCCCTTCACGCGCGAGACCCGCGCGATGAACAGCCGCTGGCTCGCGCCGGCGGCATCGTCGACGTCGAGCCAGCGCTGGTTCTGCACCAGCGACAGATCGACGTGCTGCGTCGGATTGATGCGCGCGCTGAGGTTGATCGTCGTGCCGCGCGCGGGGCGCGAGTTCGCGAAGTCGATGTCGGTGCCCGCCGTGCCGTCCAGCGACACCTGCGCGACGACGCGCGACGGGCTGAACTGCGCGATGTAGCCGAATTGATGCCTCGGGAACGTGCGATCGCCGCTCCGGATCTCGTCGTCGATGTAGCGGACCTGCATGAAGCCGTTGTAGCGCGTGTCCATCCCGAATCCCGGCAACACTTCCCGGCTGATCAGCGCGCCCGCGAGGTCCACCTGCCGATCGACGTTGATGAACGTCCGCAGCCGCGACACCGCGCCGGTCGGACGGAAGGTCCAGCCGCTGCTCGCGAACGTCTCGCGCAACCCGACCTGGGGCACGAATCCGGAGTCCGCCCGGAATCCGTCGCCGATATCCTTGTACTGCGCGTACGAATCGAAGTGCGTCGTGTTGTGGCTCCACCAGAGGAGGCCGGCGTGCGACGTCATCTGCTGCCCCGTCCATTCGTCGGCCAGATCGGGACGGTTCGGCGTGTGGGTGTGGCTGAACAGGAGCTGCCCGGTGACGGTGTCGGTGGCCGACGGCCGCCACTGAAAGTCTGGACCGACGACACGATTGTGACCGTTGTCACCGGCACCTGCGCCTTGATCGTTGTGAGCCTCGCGATCGGTGACGAGGACGCTGATGAACGACCGGCCGATGTCGCGCTTCGCCCGCGCGATGAAGACGTTCGACCCGAAGTCCACCGACGCGAGCGACGATCCGTTCGCGCCTGGAAGGATCGCGCTCCCGCCGCCGCCATCGTCGGAGACGAGCGCGGTGAACGTGACGCCGCCGTCCTTCCCGGTGACGCGGCCGCCCCACCGCGGCGCCGTAATCGTCCGCGTGTAGACGGCCTGGATGGGCGTCGAGAACAGTTCCACGCCTTCGAGAAAGAAGGGCCGCTTTTCCGGGAAGAACAGCGCGAAGCGCTCGTTGGCCGAGATCTGCGCCGTGTCGGACTCGACCTGTGAAAAGTCCGGTTTGACAGTGAAGTCGATCGCGTTGTCCGCGTTCGGCGTGTACTTCACGTCGATGCCGATCTTCGAGTTGACGTCGCCGTTCACCAGCGGCGCGCCCAGCGCGTCGCCGGCCGGCTGCGCCGTCTGGCTCGCGTTCACGTACGGCGCGGCCACCAGATGTCCGCCCGCCGGCAGGCGCTCGAGACCGACCAGCGTGTTCGCGCGGCAGATGAAACAGTTGCCGCCGCGCGGCAGCTTCGCCGAGAAGAACTGATAGTGGAAATCGCGCGGGTAGTTGCGGTACAGCAGGATGCCCCAGGTCTGCGGATCGACGTTGTTGTAGCGGAGCGACGAGAACGGAATCTTCATCTCGAGCGTCCAGCCGCGCGCGGTAATCTTCGTCGCCGACTCCCAGAAGAAATCGGGCGACGAATCCTCGCCGGACGCGTCGTCGCTGATCGAGTCGTACTGAATGTTGTGCGGGTTCACGACGAGCAGCTGCGCGGTGTGGCCACTGTTGCGCGTGTCGAGGATCACGCCGCCGTAGTCGGTCCAGAACGGCGTGTTGTCGCGATCGGCGAACGGCGCCCGGATCAAGGACGGGTCGGGGTCGTCGAACTCGAGGCCGGCGTAGAAGTACTTGTCATCGAATGTCAGGTGGCCGACGTTGCGCACCTTCGGCGGCGTATTGTCGGTGACGTTGGTCTCGTACCACGTCTCGACGCGCGTCGCGTGCTGCCACGCCTCGTCCGAGAGATCGCCGTCGATCGTGATGGGGCCGGTCGCCTTCGAAATGCGGATCGACTCGCCCGACAACGCCGTCTGGCCGGCCGCCGACGATGACGCGAGCGAGATGAGCAATGAGCACGTGAGACACGCGCGGACTTGGGCACGCATTGGTGCCTTAGACGCGCGAAAAGTAGAAGTAGTTGTGTAGTACCCTATTCCCTTCGTTCCCATGGCTCCGGTCGAGCCTCGCCACAAGAAAAGGACATGCCCGTGAGAGCCGCGTCCCTGATCCTGCTGTTTGCTGTGTCCGCCGGGGCACTCTGCCCCGCGCCCGCGCGTGGCCAGACGCTGAGTCCGTACCAGCGCAGCGTCCCCGCCGGCGAGTTGACGGCCGAGCCGCTCGCGCTGTCCATCGTCGACGCGATCCAGCGCGCGCTGGACCACAACCTCGGCGCGCTGTACGCCGAGCAGCGCATCGGCGAGGCCGGCGGCGCGCGGTGGAAAGCGCTGAGCGAGCTGCTGCCCAATCTGAGCGGACGTCTCACAGCATCGCGCGAGAAGGTCAATCTCGAAGCGTTCGGCTTCCCGCTGCCCGCGGGGATTCCGGCTGTCGTCGGGCCGTTCAACGTCTACGACGCCCGCGTGTTCCTTACGCAGTCCGTCTACGACGTCCAGAAGATCAACGAGGTCCGGGCCGAGGAGCACAAGGTCGACGCCGCGCGCTTCGAGTCGAAGAACGCGCGCGACATCGTCGTGCTGATCGCGGGCAACGCCTACTCGCTGGCCGTCGCCTCGTCGGCGATGGTCGAAGCCGCCCGCGCGCAGCTCGACACCGCGCAGGCGCTGGCGCAGCAGGCTGCCGATCTGAAACAAGGCGGGCTCGTGGCCGGCATCGACGTCGTCCGCGCGGACGTGCAGCTCGCCACGGCCAGGCAGCGCCTGACGGCGGCGCAGGTCGAGTTCGACAAGCGCAAGCTGACGCTCGCGCGCATCATCGGCCTGCCGCTCGGCCAGGCGTTCACGCTGACCGATCAGATCAGGCCGTACGCGTTCCCGGACATCTCGCTCGAGCGCGCCGTCGATCAGGCCTACAGGTCGCGCAGCGACTACCAGGCCGCGCTCGCCCGCGTTCGCGCGGCGGAAGCGAATCGCCAGGCTGCCGCGGGCGAGGCGCTCCCGTCGGTCAAGGTGACGGCGGACTACGGCGACATCGGCCTGTCGCCGCGCGATTCGCACGGCAGCTTCAACGTCACGGGCGCGCTCAACGTGCCCATCTTCCAGGGCGGCAAGACCAAAGGCAAGATCATGGAAGCCGACGCCGAGCTCAAGGTGCGCCGCGCCGAGGCCGAGGAGATGAAGTCCGGCATCTACTATGAAGTCCGCGCGGCGTTCCTCGATCTACAGGCGGGCCAGGAACAACTGCAGGTGGCCGCTCGGGCGAGAGAGCTCGCCGCGAGCCAGTTGACGCAGGCGCGCGACCGGTTCGCGGCCGGCGTCGCCGGCAACATCGAGGTCGTCCAGGCGCAGGAAGCCGTCGCGCTGGCGAGCGACCAGTACATCACGGCGCTGTTCACGTCGAATCTGGCCACCGGCAATCTGATCCGCGCGCTCGGCGGCGCGGAAGACACGGCACGGCAGCTTCTCGGAGGCGTTCGCTAATGGCGGATATGGTGGAAGTCTCGGTGCCCTTTCATCGTCAGCCGCGGTTTCAGGCGGCGATCGCGGTCGTGGTGCTCGCCGTCGCCGGCGTCGGCGTGTGGCTCTATCTGACGGCGGGCCGCGAGTCGACCGACGATGCGCAACTCGAGGCGCATGTGACGCAGCTCGCCGCGCGCGTCGGCGGCACGGTGACGAAGGTGGCCGTCGAGGACAACCAGCTCGTCGAAGCGGGCGCCGTCCTCGTCGAGCTCGACCCGCGCGATTACCAGGTCGCCGTCGACAAGGCGCGCGCCGAACTGGCCGACGCGGAAGCGTTGGCGCTGGCCGCGCAGAGCGGCGTGCCGATCGTCTCGACCACGTCGGCGAGCAACGTGACGACCGCGCGCGGCGGCATCGCGCAGGCGCAGAGCGGCGTGGCCGCGGCGGAGAAGGAAGTGGAAGCCGCGCGCGCGCGGCTGACGACCGCGCAGGCGAAGGTGCGCGAGGCCGAGACGAACGCGGCGAGAAGCGCCCGCGACGTCGAGCGCTGGCGCGGTCTGCTCGCGAAAGACGAAGTGTCGCAGCAGCAGTTCGACAACGCGTCCGCGGCCGCCGAGGCGCAGAAGGCCGCTGCCGATTCGGCGCGGTCGCAGGTCGTGGAGGCGGAAGCCGGCATTCGCGTCGCGGAGAACCGGCTGGCGCAGGCGCGCGCGGCCGAGCAGCAGGCGCACGCGGAGCTGGCGACGGCGGAAACCGGACCGTCGCAGATCGCCGCCACGAAGGCGCACGCCGCCGCCGCGGAAGCGCACGTCCAGCAGGCGCGCGCGACGCTCGCGCAGGCCGAGCTGAATCTGCAGTACACGACGGTCAAGGCGCCTGTCCGCGGCATCGTCTCGAAGAAGGGCATCAACGCGGGACAGGTCGTCCAGGCCGGACAGCCTCTGCTCGCGCTCGTGCAGATCGATCAAGTGTGGGTGATCGCGAACTTCAAGGAAACCCAGCTGAAGAACATGAGGCCGGGCCAGCGCGTCACGGTGGACGTCGACGCGTTCGGCGGCCGCGAGTTCAACGGCAAGGTGGACAGCATCGCCGGCGCCACGGGCGCGCGCTTCAGTCTGCTGCCGCCGGAGAACGCGACGGGCAACTTTGTAAAAGTGGTCCAGCGCGTGCCGGTGAAGATCGTGCTCGATGACGGACAGGATGCGGAGCATTCGCTCCGGCCGGGCATGTCTGTCACACCTACGGTGTACACAAAGTGAAAACAGAAAAGTGAACACAGAAAAGGAAAGCTCGAAGTCCGGACTTTTCAGTTTTCAGTTTTCTCTTTTGAGTTTGATGTCGTGACTGAATCTCATCGTCACGTTAACCCCTGGATCATCGCGATCTCCGTGATGTTCGCCACCTTCATGGAGGTGCTGGACACCACCGTCGTCAACGTGTCGCTGCCGCACATCGCCGGCAGCCTCTCGGCGACGATCGACGAGGCCACGTGGGTACTGACGTCGTACCTCGTCGCCAACGCGATCATCCTGCCGATGACCGGCTGGCTCGCCAGCGTCTTCGGCCGCAAGAACCTGCTGATGGCGTCGGTCGTGGGCTTCACGGTCGCGTCGTTCTTCTGCGGCCTCGCGCCGAACCTCGGATCGCTGATCGTCTTCCGCATCATTCAGGGCGCGACCGGCGGCGCGCTGCAGCCGCTCTCGCAGGCAGTCCTCCTCGAAGCCTTCCCTCCGCACGAGCGCGGCAAGGCCATGGGCTTCTGGGGCCAGGGCATCGTCGTCGCGCCGATTCTCGGGCCGGTGCTCGGCGGCTGGCTGACGGACAACTACAGCTGGCGCTGGGTCTTCTACATCAACATCCCGGTCGGCATCGCGTCGATCGTGATGACGAAGATGTTCATCTTCGATCCGCCCTACATCCGAGGCGGCGAGAAGCGCCGCGTGGATTACTGGGGCCTCGGCATGCTCGCCGTCGGGATCGGCGCGCTGCAGTACGTGCTCGACAAGGGACAAGAAGACGACTGGTTCTCGTCGCGGACCATCCTGACGCTCACCGCGATCGCGGCCGTCACGCTGATCGTGTTCATCATCCACGAGCTCAGGGTCAAGGACCCCGTCGTCGATCTCCGCGTCTTCAAGGCGCGCAGCTTCGCCGCCGGCGTGTTCCTGATGACGGTGCTCGGCTTCGTGCTGTACGGCAGCATGGTGCTGCTGCCCGTGATGCTGCAGACGCTGCTCGGGTATCCGTCGGTCGAGGCGGGAATCGCGATGGCGCCGCGCGGACTGGGCGCGTTCATCATGATGCAGGTGACCGGCCATCTGACGAGCCGCGTCGACCCGCGCAAGCTGCTGTCGGTCGGGTTGCTCGTCGGCGGCGTCACGCTGCTCTGGCTGTCGAATCTCAATCTGCAGGCCGGCTACTGGGACGTCTTCTGGCCGCAGGTGATTCAGGGCTTCGGCATGTCGCTGGTCTTCGTGCCGCTCACGACGGTCTCGATGGATCCGATTCCGCGCGAGAAGATGGGCAACGCGACGAGCCTGTTCAACCTGATGCGCAACCTCGGCGGCAGCGTCGGCATCGCGATGACCGGCACGATGCTCGCGCGCCAGTCGCAGTCGACGACGGCGCTGCTCGGCGCCAACGTGACGGCGTACAGTCCGGCGTCACAGCAGATGTTCTCGGGACTGCGCGGCGCGATGATGGCCGCCGGCGCGGACGCCGCCACCGCCACGAGCCGGGCGCAGGCGATGATGTTCGGCCTCGTGCAGAGGCATGCCGCGATGGTGGCGTTCGTCGGCATCTTCCAGCTGCTCGGGATCGCGTTCATCGCGCTCGTCCCGCTCGTGCTGCTGATGAAGCGCCCCAAGGGCGTGCGCGCGGCTCCCGCGCACTGAAGGCGTGTACACTTCTCCCGTGCGCGCAAGATCGATCGCGCTGGTCGTCTCGTTCGTGCTCGTGGCGCCGCTCGCGGCGCAGGATGCGCGGCCGTCGTTCGCCGAGTGGCTCGCCGGCGTGAAGGCGGAAGCGCTGACGCGGGGCATCAAGCCGGAGATCCTCGACGAGGCGCTCGCCACCGTCGAGGAACCGCTGCAGGCCGCCATCGATCGGGATCGCGCTCAGCCCGAGCACGTGCTCTCGCTCGACGCCTACGTCGCGCGCGTCCTCACGGCGAAGAACATCGCCATGGGCCGCGAGATGTACGCGCGTCACCGCGCCGAGCTCGACGAGGTCGGCGAACGCTACGGCGTCTCGCCCCGCGCGATCGTCGGCGTCTGGGGGCTCGAATCCAACTTCGGCCGGTTCAGCGGCACGTGGCCGACAATCGCCGCGCTGGCGACGCTCGGATGGGACCCGCGACGCCCGGCGTTCTTCCGCGGCGAGCTGTTCAAGGCGCTCGAGATTCTCAACCGCGGCGACATCGACGTCGCCCACATGAAAGGCTCCTGGGCCGGCGCGATGGGCCAGACGCAGTTCATGCCGTCGAGCTACCTGCTGTTCGCCGAGGATTTCGACGGCGACGGCCGGCGCGACATCTGGGACACGCCGGTCGACGTCTTCGCGTCGATCGCCAATTTCCTGAAAGGCCACGGCTGGCGGGCGGGTCAGACGTGGGGGCGCGAGGTGAAGCTCACGCCAGACGCGGCGCGCAAGGTGCGAACGGACGTCGCGCGGCGCAACAGCGGCTGTCAGGCGACGCGGGATATGACGGTCGCGCAGCCGGTGGAGCGCTGGCAGGAACTGGGCGTCCGCCTGCCGGGCGGGAAGCCGCTGCCGAAAACGGATCTGCAGGCGTCACTCGTGTCGGGCAAGGCGCGGACATTTCTCGTGTACGGCAACTACCACGCGCTGCTCGAGTACAACTGCTCGCACTCGTACGCGGTGAGCGTCGCGATGCTCGGCGATACGATCGTGGCCGGCGCTCCGCGCCGTTGAATCCGTCGCACCCGGCACCCCCACCCAGCACCACGCACCTGGCACGAGGCACTCAGTTCGGCGCGAACGCCGACGTGCAGAACGCACAACGGCGCGCCTTGACGGGGACCTCGCTCAAACACTCCGGACATTTCTTCGTGGTCGGATCCGGCGGCGCATCCCCGCGCTTCAGTCGCGCCATCAGCGCGTTGACCGGAACGACGACGAAGAAGTACACCGCGGCGCCAATCAACACGAACGACATCACAGCGTTGATGAAGTCGCCGATGAGGAACTTGCTCCCGTTGACTTCGAAGGCAATCGCCGAGAAGTCCGGCTGGCCGACAACCGCCGCAATGAGCGGCGTCAACAGATCCTTGACCAGCGCCGTCACAACGGCGCCGAACGCCGCGCCGATGACCACGGCCACGGCCAGATCGATGACGTTGCCGCGAAGCAGGAATTGCCGAAACCCCTTCAGCATGGCGTCTCCTTTGCTCCAGCTAGTCTATTCCGCACTCGCCCCACCTGCCCTATCATCTCTGCGTGATTCGCGCCGGCCGGCTCGTCTTGCTGCTGCTTCTCGCGCGCTGGACGTGGCTCTTCCTCGTCTGGCCGATGCGCGAGGACGTCATCGGCGGATCGTTTCTGCACCTGATCGACCTGCCGTTCCACGAGGCCGGCCACATACTCTTCTCGCCGTTCGGCGACTTCCTGACGACGCTCGGCGGCAGCCTGACGCAGGTGCTGGTGCCGATCGTGTGCTGGATCGCGTTTACGACCTCGCAGCCGAACCCGTTCGGCGCGGCCGTCACGTGCTGGTGGGCGGGCCAGAGCCTGCTCGACGTGGCGATATATATCAATGATGCGCGCGCCCTGCAGCTCACGCTCCTCGGCGGCCACACCGGCGCCGAGGTCGAAGGGCACGACTGGGAGCGCATCCTGCAGATGACCGGGCTCACGATGCACGATCATCAGATCGCGTGGACGGCCCATACGATCGGCGCGCTGCTCATGATCGGCGCGCTGGTCTGGGGAACGATCCTGACGTTCCGCAACGAAGTAAACCACTGAGGACACGGAGGACACGGAGAATGAATCCGGAGTACAACGGTCACCGCCTTCTGCGCACACATTCGTGTGTCTCCTCCGTGTCTCTCCGTGTCCTCCGTGGTTCCATTCTTATCGTCGCGCTCTTCGTCGTGGTCGTACCGGCCCAGACCCCGACACGACCGGTCTTCGACCTCGAGGAAGCCACGGTCGCGGATCTCCAGCAGCGCATGCAGTCCGGCCGCGACACGGCGCGATCGCTGGCGGAGAAATACCTCGCGCGGATCGAGGCCGTCGACCGGCAGGGGCCGGCGCTGCACAGCGTCATCGAGACCAATCCCGAGGCGCTGACGATCGCCGATCAGCTCGACGCCGAGCGCAGGGCGCGCGGACCGCGAGGTCCGCTGCACGGCATCCCGATCCTCATCAAGGACAACATCGCGACCGCCGATCGCATGATGACGACGGCGGGATCGCTCGCGCTCGCCGGCGCGAAACCGCCGAAGGACGCGTTCATCGTCGAGCGGCTGCGCGAGGCCGGCGCCGTGATTCTCGGCAAGACGAATCTCAGCGAGTGGGCGAACTTCCGGTCGACGCATTCCTCGAGCGGCTGGAGCGGACGCGGCGGGCAGACGAAGAATCCGTACGCGCTCGATCGCAATCCGTCCGGATCGAGCTCGGGATCGGGCGCGGCCGCCGCGGCCAGCTTGTCAGCCGTCGCGATCGGCACCGAGACCGACGGCTCGATCGTCTCGCCGTCGAACAACAACGCGCTCGTCGGCATCAAGCCGACGCTGGGCTTGCTCAGCCGCACCGGCATCGTGCCGATCGCGCACAGCCAGGACACCGCCGGCCCGATGGCGCGCACGGTCGCCGACGCGGCCGCGGTGCTCGCCGCGATGGCCGGATCAGATCCGTCGGATCCGGCGACGAAGGACAGTGCGACGAAGGGCCGTCGCGACTATTCGGCGTCGCTCGACGCCGCCGGGCTCAAGGGCGCCCGTCTCGGCGTCGTGCGCAATCGGTTGTTCGGCTACAGTCCAGCGGCCGACGCGATCGCCGAGGCCGCGATCGCGGACATGAAGAAGCAGGGCGCGGTGATCGTCGACCCCGCGAACATCCCGACGCTCGGCAAGTTCGACGACAGCGAGAACGACGTCCTGCAGTTCGAGTTCAAAGCCGATCTCAACAAGTACCTCGCGTGGCTCGGACCGGCGTCGCCCGTGCATTCACTCAAGGAAGTGATCGCGTTCAACGACGCGCACAAGGCGCAGGAGCTCCCCTACTTCGGTCAGGAGATCCTGGAGCAATCCGAGAAGCGCGGGCCGCTGACGAGCGCGAGGTATCGTGTCGCGCTCACGAAGGATCACCGCCTGTCGCGCGCGCTGGGGATCGACGCGGTAATGACGCAGTTCAAGCTGGACGCGCTCGTCGCGCCGACCGGCGGTCCCGCGTGGGTGATCGATCTCGTCAACGGCGACGGCGGCACCGCGACCGCTCCCGGGCCGTCGACGGTCACGTCAGTCGCCGGCTATCCGCACATCACCGTGCCCGCGGGATACTTTCGCGGCCTGCCCGTCGGGATGTCGTTCTTCGGCCGCGCGTGGAGCGAGCCGACGCTGATCAAGCTCGCCTACGCCTACGAGCAGGCGACGAGACATCGGCGGCCGCCGACGTTCGCCGCCACGGCGGAACTCTCACGTTGAACGCAGAGACCGCGGAGAACGCAGAGTAAAGAAGAAGATAGTCACTGCTCTGCGGTCTCAGCGATCTCTGCGTTCCATTCTTCTTATTCCGCGCTTTGCCAGACGGCGCGGCCCACGAAGAACGGGCCGAGCCGCTCGAGGTAGAGCGACGTCTGCTGCGTCTTCCGCATCGTCTGCACGATCGCGGAGAGCGGATAGAGATCCTTCCCGATCAATCCGACGATGAAGTCGTTGTCGGATTTGTCGAGGCCGTGGCACGCGAGGCGGATGTCGTGCGCGTAATCGCCCGCGCCGAACGACATGCCGATCGTGCCGTGCTCGGAGAGGATGACGCGCTGCTCCTGGTCCGGCAGCTGCGCGAACGTGCCGCTGCGGCGCAGCGGGTACCACACGCCCCATTTCCACAACGGATTGAGCACGGTCCGGCGCGGCCGGTTCAGCAGGACCTCCGTGAGGTCGGGCTCGTAGCCGATCGCGTACGTGCGTCCGAGCATCGTGTACTCGGGCTTCTGGATCAGCGTCGAGAACCCAGGACCGTTGAGCACGGGCCGCACGCGGTCGAGGAAGAAGTCCGGATCGTCGCTGAACGTCAGCAGGCCGATGCCGCGCGGATCGTTGACGTCCTCGTAGAGCACGCCGGAGATCTTCGCGCGCGAGAGCGCATCGGCGAGCGGCTCGGCGTTCGCGCATCCGCCAAGCGCCATGAACTGCATGAACAGCCGCTGGTCCGACCGCTGCGGCTGGCCGTCCTTCATCCCGCCCTTCTCGCTCAGGTCGGGCGGCTCTGGTCCTCGTCGGGCTTCAGTCATCAAGGCCTCGTCGCGCGGGCTTCCGTGCCCGCGATCCTCGCGATTATACTCAGCGGATATGTCCTATCGCGTGCGCGAGGCCACGCTCGACGATGCGGCGACGCTCGTCCGCCATCGGATCGGCATGTTCACGGACATGGGCGTCACGGTCGATGCGCCCGCGCTCGCCGACGCGTTTCACGCGTGGCTGCGCGACACGATGCCGGCGGGCACGTATCGCGCGTGGCTGGTCGAGGCCGAGGACGGCGCGACCGTCGGCGGCGGCGGCATCACGATCCTGCCGTGGCCGCCCGGACCGCGGTACATGGGCAACCGGCTGGCGTTTGTCTACAACGTCTACACCGAGCCGGCGCATCGGCGTCGAGGGCTCGCGCGGCTGGTCATGGACGCGATCCACGTCTGGTGCGCCGAGGCCGGCGTCACGTCGGTGGCGCTCAACGCCAGCAAGGACGGCCAGCCGCTGTACGAGGCCATGGGCTACGTCGTGACGCCCAGCCCCATGATGTTTTTGCCGATTGTCAGGGTATAATCCTTCGGCCTTTCGAGTCGGGTCCGGTTAGAGCCGGACACTACCGAACGCATACCGCCATCAAAACGGAGACGCTCGAGCATGCCATTCATCATCACGGACCCCTGTATCGAGACCAAGGACACCGCGTGCGTGGACGTGTGCCCCGTCGACTGCATCCACCCGCGCAAGGACGAGGCGGAGTTCGCGCAGGCGACGATGCTCTACATCCATCCGGAAGAGTGCATCGACTGCGGCGCGTGCGTGCCCGCGTGTCCGGTGGCCGCGATTTACGAGAGCATCGACGCGACGCCGTCGCATCAGAAGGATCTCATCGAAGCCAACGCCGTCTATCGCCTCGGCGACGCCGACGCGATGGCCAAGGCCGAAGCGATCGTCAAGAAGCACGTCGCGGATCACGCCGACATCATGGCCGTGCCCGCGGCGGAGCGGCAGGCCGCGCACGCAAGGTTCTGAAACTCGCCACCTGGAACGTGAACGGCATCCGGGCGCGTGAGGCGCAGGTCCACGAGTGGATCGCGCGCGAGCGCCCGGACGTCGTCTGCCTGCAGGAACTCAAGGCGTCGCCCGACCAGATTCCCGCCGCGCTCTTCGGCATCGAGGGCTACTGGAGCCACTGGCACGGCGGCAAGGGCTACTCGGGCGTCGCGCTGCACGTCAGTCACGCCTTCGCGCCGGACGCGCCGGCCTTCGTCCATCCCGAATTCGATTTCGAGAATCGCATCGCGACCGTGCAGATCGGCGATCTGACCGTCGCGTCGGTCTACGTGCCGAACGGCGGCAAGGACTTCCCCGCCAAGATGCGCTTCCTCGAGGCGATGGACGCGTGGGCCGCCGGATTCCACGCGCGTGGCCAGCCGCTCGCGATCCTCGGCGACATCAACGTCGCCCGCGCGGACATCGACGTCCACCCGAAGGAGCGAAAGCCGCGCGCGATCGGCCAGCTGCCGGAGGAGCGCGCGCTCATCGAGCGCTTTCTCGATCACGGCTTCGTCGACGTCGGCCGCGCGCTGGATCCCGGCAACGACGGCCTCTTCACGTGGTGGCCGCCGTGGCGCAATATGCGCGAGCGCAACATCGGCTGGCGGCTGGATTACGTGTTCGCGAGCCAGCCGCTCGCCACGCGCGCGACCGCGTGCCCGGTGCAGAAGGATGTCGGGACCAGCGACCACGCGCCGGTCATGGCCACGTTCACGCTCGCCTGAAAGGCTCGCGCTACAAGTGGAGACCGTCCTCGATCGCTTTCTGCGTTACGTCCAGTTCGATACGCAGTCGGACGAAACGTCGCAGACGTATCCGAGCACCGACAAGCAGCTCGTGCTGCTTCGCGATCTCGCGGCTGAGCTGCGCGGGCTCGGTCTTGCCGACGCGTCCATTGACGCGCACGGCTACGTGACGGCGACGATTCCGGCGACCATCACGCGTTCAGACGTGCCGACGATCGGGTTCATCGCCCACGTCGACACCTCACCCGAGATGTCGGGTGCCAACGTCCGGCCCCTCATCCATCGCGCCTATGACGGGCGCGATCTGCTGCTGCCCGACGATCCCACCGCAGGGCTTCGCCTGGCCGAGTGCCCCGCGCTCGCCGAGCAGATGGGCCACGACATCGTCACCGCGTCGGGCACGACGCTGCTCGGCGCGGACAACAAAGCCGGCGTCGCCGAAATCATGACGGCCGCCGCGCACTTCGTGGCGCATCCGGAAATCCCGCACGGCAGGATTCGAATTGCGTTCACGCCGGACGAAGAGATCGGCCGCGGCACGAAACACTTCGACGTCGCCGCGTTCGGCGCGGAGTACGCGTACACGATGGACGGCGGGAGCCGCGGCGAGATCGAATTCGAGAGTTTCTCGGCCGACGCGATGACCGTGACGTTTCACGGTTTCAACACGCACCCTGGCTTTGCGAAAGGCCGCATGGTGAACGCGATCAAAGCAGCCGCCGCGTTCATCGATCGCCTGCCACGTGAGACGCTGTCACCCGAGACGACCGACGCCTACGACGGCTTCGTGCACCCGTACGTCGTGAATGCAAGCGTCGACAAGACGTCCGTCCGGCTCATCGTGCGGGACTTCGTCACCGCGGGGCTCGCGGTAAAGGAAGCGGCGGTCGAGGCGCTCGCGCGCGACGCTGTGAGCCGGTATCCCGGGTCGCGCGTCGAGATCGCCGTCGAGGAGCAGTACCGCAACATGAAAGAAGTGCTCGACCGCTATCCGGCCGTCATCGAGCACGCGCGCGAGGCAATCCGACGCGCCGGACTCGAGCCGCGCTCGAAGCCGATTCGCGGCGGCACCGACGGCTCTCGTCTGTCCTTCATGGGATTGCCGACACCCAACCTGTTCGCCGGCGAGCAGAACTTCCACTCGCGGCTCGAGTGGGTGTCGGTGCAGGACATGGAAAAGGCGGTCGAGGTGATCGTGAATCTCTGTCGCGTGTGGGCTGAGTAGTCGTTGGTCGTTGGTCATTAGTCGTTGGTCATCGGACGATCTTGACGAACGACCAATGACTAACGACCAATGACTAACGACGAACGACTACTTGCATTCCGGCGTGACCGATCTCGGCCGCCGCGTATTCCACAACTCGACGATCCGCTTCAGTTCCTTGATCGGCTCCGGATTGTCGTCCACCTGCAGCCGCAGCACCGTGTCGTTGTGGAGCCAGACGCCGCAGTTCTTCTTGACGATGATGAGCGCCGCCGACTGCTGCCCGCGTTTGTCGCCGCCGCCGGCCTGCCCGCCTTCGAGGGCCGCGACCAGCCGCTGCGACAGATGGCCCTTCGTCTTCTCGAAGTTCGCCACCATGTTGTCGACGACCGCCGGGCCCGCGAGGATGTTGCCCTGCGCCGTGCAGAACTTTCCGCCCTTGTTCCCCGCCCACTCGGTCGCCTTTGGTCCGGTGTAGGCGGCGTACTCGCCGTTCAGGTTCATCACGGCGAACTGACGGCCCTGCTTGCTCCAGTTCTCGGGCAGCGGATCCGGATCCTGATCGAGGATGCGTTTGATGATGGCGTCGGGCGCCATGCGGCGGCCGAGCAATTCGAGCGCCTGCGGTCCGTAGCCGACGTCGACGATGGCCTGCGTCGCGGCCACGCCCGCGGCGGCATCGGCCCACAGCACGCCGTTGCCGACCGAGAACACGCGCGACTGGACGGCCGCGCCGACTTCGCCGGTGTCAGGGTCGTAGCCGAGGATCGAAAACGTCCCCGTGTCCCACAGCGGCGCCGGCGCCTGCGCTAGCGCGCCCGGCATCGCGATGATCGCAGCGAGCGCGGCAGCGACAAGTACACTTTTCATTTCTAAGTTCCCACTTCTCACTTTCAACACCCACCTCCCCACACGTTCACCAGGGCCTCGACGCCCTTTGGTTTGATCTCGATGACCGCGAAGCGTTCATTGTTCCATCCCGAGAACTGCGCGATCCAGAAGAGGCGGTTATCGATCCGCATCGCGCCGAGCGGGAGCATGTAGCTCGCGCCCGGCCGCGTGCAGGCCAGCACGTCGACGGCCATTTCGAGTTTGGTGACTGTGTTTCCGATGCGCGTGAACCACCCGGTGCCGAACGCCAGCGTCGCGCACTCAGGGCTGCCCAGAGGGCGATACCGTCGCGTCGCTTCGACGTAGTACACGCGGAAAGCATCGCCGTAGGCGTACACGGCCTCGATTTCCGGCTCCACGCCCTCTGACCGGCGCGGAAACGGATGGCCGAAGCGCTCCTCGACCTCGCGCTCTCCACGATTGAAGGCCTCGAACACCGCGGGAATGAGCGACCGCGCCTCGGATCCATTCGGCTCGAGGATCCGGATGGGTTCGACCGGCTGCGCGGGCGAGATCGCGAGGCCGTCTTTCGGGTATGGCTGCTCGGTCGGCGGCGGCGGGGCCGGCGTCCGGTAGTCCGTGCGCAGGCCGACCTGGCGGACGCAGTGGACGTTCACCCAGTCCGGCTGCACGACCGTGACGGCGCGCGCGCCGGCGGCCGTCACGATCTGCCAGGTCTCCAGGGCCTTCGTGGGGCCCCACCAGCGCTTCGGCACGCTGCCGACGCTGATCGGCACCGTCAGATCCTGGCGCGTCGGCGCGGGCCACGTCGCCACCCACTTCTTTCCGTCGAACGCGGCAAATGGAATGATCACGCCGTCCCGCCGCAGCACTCCCGCGCCGAAAACGGGGCGCGACGGATCGGCGGCGCCCACCATCGCCAGCAAACCCGCCGCGACCACGACCCTTCGCAGGGTGTCCGTCATCACAGCGCGGGAGTATACTCCCCGCTCTTGCGGAGGGAGGGGTCATGACGCGAGCCGAGCTTCAGACCATCTTCGAAGGAGTTCTTCGGACTGCCGGGGACCAACCGGCGGATTGAAATCAAGCACTCGCGGCTGTTTCAGTTCACCGAGGACGGCTTGTTCGCGCACGAGCGCCGCATCTACGACTTCACGGGCCTGCTCGTGAAAGTCGGTGTGCTGCGCGCGAGGCCGGCGTGAAACAAAAAGGCTGAGAGCAAAGGGCTGAAGGCTGATTTCAGCCCTCAACCCTCCGCCCTCAGCCCTTGTAACTTCTTCCTTCTTACTTCTAAGTTCTTACTTCTCTTGTCCGGCAGTCGGCGGCGTCTGCGCCCCATCGAGGCTGAAGATCATCGACGTGAACATCATCTCTTCCCACGTCTGATCGCCCCACCACACGTCCTTCTTCGGGTCGGGGTTCGACTTGTTCGCGGGCGAGTTGTCGTACCACGCCGTCGCGTGGAGCTTCGAGCCCGCCGGAAGCTTCAGCGGCTGCTTGAAGATATAGTCCGTCTGCCAGTTGAAGTCGTAGTGGGGTACCGACAGCACGATGTCGCTCCGGCCGTCCGGATACGTCACCGTGTACTCCCAGCGCTTGCCCCGCACGTGCGTGTGCGGCAGCAGGCTCCAGAGCGTCATCGGCTGGTTGATCGTCAGTTCCGAATCCACGCGATAGTTCGGGTCGCCGGCCGGAATGTGGAGGCTGCCGTTGATGAACGACGCCAACCGGACTTCGGTCTGCGGCGCGCGCGGCGCGTACTTCACCGCGATCCTCGTGCGATCCTTCGTCGCCTTCCCAGTAGCCGTGTAGTGCATCTGGAAGATGAGCGTCGTGCCGGCCGCCAGCTTGATCGCGGTCCCGTCCTGATACGTGCGCACGAACTGACCGGGCGCGAACCCGCCGAGCATCGGTCCCATCGCGCGTGGCGCCGGACGATCGTTCGGCCCCAGCGGCTTCCGCTGATCCGGCGGCAACGGCCGTCCGCCGGTCTGCCCCGCGGGAATCTTCGTCATCTCCTCCGGCAGCGAGAACGGCGGCGTTGGACGCGGCCTGTCCTGGGCCCCGTTCGGGCGCGCGCCGGTGAGCATCGCCGCGGCGGCCGTCTTCATCGCCGCCTCCATCGCGGGCGTCCGCGCGTAGACGATCACGTGATGCAGGACCGCCGGGTCGCCGGCGCGCACCTCGAGGCTCTGCACCCACTTGTCTTCCGTCAGGTTGGTCGGAATCTCGAAGTACTCATACGGAATCTCGCCCGTGGCTGGAATCGGGTAATCCTCGGGCATGCTGAAAATCGCGTCGGGCTGGCCCATCAGCCACTCGGTGACATAGGTCGGCGCCGCCGGCAAGTCCGACGGGTTGCCTTCCGGCGCGCCGCCGTTGGCCCACGCCAGGATCGTCGCCTTGTCGCGATCGGACAGGCGACGGTCGTTGAGGAACTCGCCATGCGCGGGGTCGGCGTGCCACGGCGGCATCGTGCCGGCCGAGATGCGCGTCGAGATGGACTTCACCCAGGGGCGCGCGTCCTTGAACGTCAGGAGCGACATCGGAGCCACTTCGCCGGGCCGGTGACAGTTCGTGCAGTTCTTGTACAGGATCGGGGCGACGTCCTTGCTGAACGTCGGGGTCGCGGCTGGCGCGCGGCCACCCGCCGATTGCGCGCTCACGCGCGCGGAGACGACGACGGCCAGGGCACAGAGGGCGATCGCTGCGGCGATTTTTCGCGTCATATGGTCCTAAATGCTACGGGGCGCCCCGAGCGAGGTCAAGCGGTTTACGCAGTAATCCCACGCTCGGGATGGTAACCTTGCAGACGGCGTCCCTATCGCCCCCGCGGGGATGGCCACCGAGGAGGTAAGGCCGATGCGCGCACTGATTGGAATACTGACGCTGGCCGTGGCGGCCACGAGCGTGAACGCCGCAGGACTTTCGAAGAAAGAGACGGAGCGGATCAAGGAGGCGGCGACGGTGCTGAAGGAAATTCACGCCGCGCCGGACAAGGACATCCCCACCGATCTGTGGGACAAGGCCGAGTGCGTCATCGTCGTGCCGGGCCTGAAGAAGGCCGCGTTCGTCTTTGGCGGCGAGTACGGCAAGGGGCTGATGAGCTGCCGGCACAACGGCGCCTGGAGCGCGCCGGTCTTCATGGAAGTCGGCAAGGGCAGCTGGGGCCTCCAGATCGGCGCGCAGTCGATCGATCTCGTGCTGCTCGTGATGAACAAGGGCGGCGCCGAGAAGATGCTGGGCAACAAGGTCTCGCTCGGCGCCGAAGCGTCGATCGCCGGCGGGCCGGTCGGGCGCGATGCCCGGGCCGCGACCGACGCGCAGATGAAAGCGGAAGTGCTCGCGTACTCCCGGACGCAGGGACTGTTCGCCGGCGTCAATCTGTCGGGAGGCGTCGTCAAGCCCGACACGGACGACACCGAGGATCTCTACGGGAAGAAGGTCACGGCGAAGGACGTCGTCCTCGGCGGCAGCGTGAAGGCGCCGGCGGCGGCGCAGCCGTTCATGGCCGCGCTGCGGCGGTAAACACGCACGTGAGCCGGCCGGCCGCGGCCGGCTCCGTGGTATTCTGAAAGCCGATCAAATCCCCATGAGCGAGCAGGATTTCTCACCGGTCGACGCGATCCAGATGCCGTTGTCGGACGAACTCGCGCTCCAGCGCCCGCCGGCGGACGTCGCGCCGCCCGACGTGGTCGCGGCCGACCTCGCCCCGACCGACGCCGGTCAGCCCTCAGCCCTCAGCCCTCAGCCCTTCGCGGCCCACGTCCCGCCCGGTACGGACGTTCCGGCCGTGAGCGCCTGGAAGCGGATGGGCCAGGAAATCGTCGCGGGCCTGCAGACGCTGGTGTCCGCGGCCGTCTACGCGACGCTGATCGTGACGTTCGGTTTCCAGGTGGCGCGCGTCGACGGCCTGAGCATGGCGCCGACGCTCGAGGATCACGATCGCCTGATCGTCAACAAGCTCGTCTACGAGCTCGGCGATCCGCGGCCCGGCGACATCGTGATGCTCTACTACCCGCTCAATCCCGAGAAGATGTTCGTCAAGCGCGTGATCGCGAAGGAAGGCGACACGGTCCGCATCGTCGACGGCCACGTCTACGTGAACGAGATCCCGCTGCGCGACGACTACGTGCCCGCCGAATTCCGCAGCCACGACGACTGGGGCCCGCAGGTCGTGCAGCAGGGCTACTACTTCGTCATGGGCGACCACCGCAACAACAGCTCGGACAGCCGCCACTGGGGCCCTGTGCCGAAGAAGTACATCGTCGGCAAGGTGAAGGTGCGGTGGTGGCCGCTGCAGGATGCGAGAATATTCTGAAAGTTGAAACTGAAAAGAGAAAACTGAAAAGTAAGAGTAAAAGTAAAGGCGGTCTCCACTTTTCTCTTTTCAGTTTTCAGTTTTCAGTTTCAGATTTCGTTCATGCTCCTCTCGAAGTTTGTATTTCTGTATCTTCCCTGACGCCGTCAACGGGAATTCCTGCACGAACCTCACGTATTTCGGGACCTTGAACCTGGCGAGCGTCTCCGCACACCACGCCGCCAGTGCAGCCACGAGCGGCTCTGTCTTCTGATTCGTCGCGTCCGGCTTCAGCCGGACCGCAGCCGCAACAGCCTCTCCGAAAAACGGATCGGCCACGCCGTAGACGTACGCGTCGGCGACCGCGGGGTGCTCGCGCAGCCGGTCTTCGATCTCCTTAGGCGCGATGTTCTCTCCGCCGCGGATGATGATGTCCTTGATGCGCCCGGTGATGCGCACGTAGCCGTCGGCGTCGATGCTCGCCTCGTCGCCGGTGTGCAGCCAGCCGTCGGCGTCGATGGCGGCGCGCGTGGCCTCGGGGTTGTTGTAATAGCCCTTCATCACGTTATAGCCGCGGCAGCACAACTCGCCGCGCTCGCCGGTCGGGCGGGCGTCGCCTGACGCTGGATCCACGACCTTGACGTCGAGCGTCGGCAGGACAATGCCCACGGTCTGCGACCGCTGAGCGATCGACGAGTCGCGCGGCGTCATCGTGATGCCCGGCGACGACTCGGTCATGCCGTACGCGATGGTGATCTCCGGCAGGTGCATGTCCGTTATCACGCGCCGCATCAGCGGCTCCGGACACAGCGCGCCCGCCATCACGCCGGTGCGCAGCGACGTCAGATCGAACCGCGCGAACTCCGGACACTCGAGCTCCGCAATGAACATCGTCGGCACGCCGTAAAGCGCGGTGCACCGCTCGCGATGAACGGTCTCCAGGACGTTCTTCGCGTCGAACGCTTCGATCGGGCACAGACACGCGCCGTGCGTGAACGCGCCCAGCACGCCGATGACGCAGCCGAAGCAATGAAAGAGCGGCACGCAGAGGCAGAGCCGGTCGGCCGGCGTGTAACCGAGCATGGCCCCGAGCTGAGAGCCGTTGTTGACGATATTGCGGCTGGACAGCATCACGCCCTTGGGAAAGCCCGTCGTGCCCGACGTGTACTGCATGTTGATGACGTCGTCGACGCCGACGGCGCGCCCGCGAGCGTTCAGGTCCGACTCGGGGACGCGATCGGCCAGGCTGCGCAACTGCTCGTAAGGCATGAACCCCTCGGGCGTATCCCCACCTATATAGATGTTGCGGCGCAGGCTCGGAATCTTGCCCCCGAGGGCGCCGACCTGGGCAAGCGCGTCCACGTAGTCCACGTCACGGAAGCCGCGGATCGTGACGAGCGTGGCCGCTTCGCTCTGCCGCAGCAGGTAGTCGATGTCCTTCGCCCGCAGCGACGTGTTGGCCGTCACGAGGATCGCGCCGATCTTGGCCAGCGCGAACTGGAGCACGACCCACTCGGGCACGTTGGTCGCCCAGACGACCACGCGCTCGCGGGACTCCACGCCGAGCGCCATCAGGCCGCGCGCGATCGTGCGCGCCTCGCGCTCGAGCGTCTCGAACGTGTAGCGCGGCGCGCGCGCGTAGACGAGGGCGTCGTGTGCCGGAAGCGCCCGCGCGAGGCGCGTCAGCAGATCGCCCACGGTCACGTCGGAGTACGGGGGATTCACCGCGCGCGATTCTGCCACAACTGCTCTTCGGACTTCTGCCTTCTACGTTCTTCCTTCCGGACCCTCCTGCCTTTCTGCCTTCCGCATATATACTCATGGGCTGTGCCTGATCCCTGTGCTGTCATCGTAGGACCCACCGACGCGCTGAACGCGCTCAAAGAACGCGCCGTCGCCGCCGGCATTACCGGCGAGCTCTTGCCGTTTGCTGATTCCAATACGCCGCTGGCGCTGGAGACGATCACCAAACGCAAGCCGGACGTCATCGCGCTCGAGCGCGCCTTCGCGGCCACGCCGCGCGGCGCGGCGCTCATCACACGCATCAAGGCGGACAAGACGCTGACGGCGTCGGAGATCCGCGTGATGGCGCACGACAGCGACTTCTCGCGGGTCGTGCCGCGGACACCGATTGGCGGCGGCCCGGCCGGCGCCGCCGCGGCGCCGGCGGCGCCGCTCGACCAGCGCGGCACGCGCCGCGCGCCGCGGTTCAAGATGAAGGGCAAGGTCGACGCGACGATCGACGGCAAGCCGGCGGCGGTCCAGGATCTCTCGACCGTCGGCGCGCAGGTCGTCTCGGCGACGATTTTGAAACCGAATCAGAAGATCAAGATGACGCTGACAGACGACTCGGCCAAGATTCCGTTCAACGCCGACATCGCGTGGTCGTCGTTCGAGATCCCGCCGAACAGCCCGCCGCGCTACCGCGCGGGGGTCAACTTCGGGGACGCCGACCCGGCGCAGGTCGAGGAGTTCTGCGGGCGGCACAAAGCCTGACGACATTGCGGATTGGGGATTGCGGAGTGCGGATTGGAGAGCGGAGGCCTAAATCCGCAATCCGAAATCCGCAGTCCGCAATTGATCGTCTCTGACCACCGTATCGTCTCTTTCCGAACCAGTCGACACGATCACCGCTCTCACCCCGCTCACCTCTTCGAGACGCGCGATGTACTTGCGCGCGGCTTCCGGCAGCTGGTCGAACTTCTTCGCGCCCTTGGTCGGCGCCGACCAGCCGGGCATCGACTCGTAGACCGGCTCGCACTGCGCGAGCTGCCCCACGTCCGACGGCAGTTCGGTCAGCGTGCGCCCGCCGCAGCGGTACGACGTGCAGATGTCGAGGCGCTCGAAGCCGTCGAGGACGTCGAGCTTGGTCAGCGCCAGCCCGTCGAGCCCGTTGATCCGCACCGCGTAGCGGATTGCGACCGCGTCGTACCAGCCGCACCGCCGCGGACGCCCGGTCACCGCGCCGTACTCGCTGCCCGTCTCGCGCAGCCGGTTCCCCATCTCGCCGGACAGCTCGGTCGGAAACGGACCTTCGCCGACCCGCGTCGTGTACGCCTTGGCGACGCCGAGCACCTTTCCGATCGCGCGCGGCGGGATGCCGAGCCCGGTGGCGACGCCGCCGGCCGACGCGTTCGACGAGGTCACGTACGGATACGTCCCGTGATCGATGTCGAGCAGCGTGCCCTGCGCGCCCTCGAACATGATCGACTGGCCCTCGCGCATCGCCTGCGTCAACAGGACCGACACGTCGCGGATCATCGGCTTGAGGCGCTCGGCGTGCTTCAGCAGCTGCTCGAGCACCGGCTTCCAGTCCATCGTCGAATCCTGGACGAGCCGGTTGCGCGCGGTCACGTTGTCGCGGACGTTCTGCTCCAGGCCTTTCGGGTCCGCAAGATCGCCGACGCGGATGCCGCGCCGCGCGATCTTGTCCTCGTACGCCGGCCCGATGCCGCGCGACGTCGTGCCGATCTTCCGCTCGCCGCGCCGCGCTTCGGACAGCAGGTCCAGATCGCGGTGATACGGGAGAATCAGATGGGCTTTATCTGACACAAGGATGCGGTTGCCCACGTCGATGCCGTTCTTGCTCAGCTCGTCGACTTCCGCAAACAGCGCCTGCGGATCGACGACGACGCCGTTGCCGATGACGCAGGTGATTCCGGGATGCAGGATCCCCGAGGGAATCAATCGCAGGATGAACTTCGCGCCGTTGACGTACACCGTGTGACCGGCGTTGTGGCCGCCCTGATAACGTGCGACGATGGAAAAATGGCGCGTGAGCATGTCGACGATCTTGCCCTTGCCTTCATCGCCCCACTGCGCGCCGA
>JAIQFX010000152.1 GCA_020073005.1 Terriglobia bacterium
GAGGCGACTTTCGCGAGCGCGATCAGCTCGTCGGTCTTCGCGAACGTGCCCGGCGTGTAGATGAGCGCCGACGTCAGGCCCATCGCGCCCTCGTCCATCGCGAGCTTGACGTGGCCGCGCATCCGCTCCAGCTCGTCGGAGGTCGGTGGGCGATTGACGTAGCCGATCTCGTTGATCCGCACGGTCGCCGCGCTGACGAACGACGCGACGTTCGACGAGGTGCCCTGCGCCACGACCTTGTCGAGATATCCGCCGAGCGTCGTCCAGTCGACGTCGTACTTGATGTCGCCTTGCCGCGCAGCCTGGTCCTTCCGCATCTGCTCGTTGAGCGGACCCATCGAGCTCTCGCCGAACACCTCGAGCGTGACGCCCTGCCGGATCGCGCCCTGCGACCGGCCGTCGGCCAGAAGCGACGTCTCGGAGTGGCTGAGCATGTTGATGAAGCCGGGAGCTACTGCGAGCCCGGTAGCGTCGACCTCCTCGCGGCCGCGCGCTTTCGACAGGTCACCGACGGCGGCAATCTTGTCGCCGGCGATCGCGACGTCGGCGACGACGGGCGCCGCGCCGCTGCCGTCGTACAGCGTGCCGTGCCGGACCACGACGTCGTACTGCGGCGCCGGCTGCGCGCAGCCGGCCGCGAGGCCGAGCAGGACGACTCCTGCCGCGTGGGTGATTCTCATGGTGCGCGAATCCTAGCACGCGCGTGCGCGGCGTCGGCCTTCCGGCAGCGCTCGCGAAATGCTCGCGAAAATCAGCCGCGTCGATTCTTGCATCTGGCCTGCGGCACACTCGCCAGCAAGGAGGGCCACCATGCCGCAGTCGACGCATCAGATGAATCGGCGTGACTTTGTCCGCACCGCCTCCGCCGGCCTCGCGCTGGCCCCGTTTATCAGCGCGGACGGGCTGGCGCAGATCGTCTCTCCGCGCCGGAGCCGCGTCGCGCTCGTGCGCACGAGCGATCGCAAACGCGGCGTCTCGCAGGCCCTCCGGCTTCTCGACGTGCGGCCCGTCGACGGCAAGCGGGTCGTCCTCAAACCGAACTTCAACTCGGCCGACGACACCCCCGCCTCGACGCACAACGACACGCTGGCGCAGATCGTGACGGAGCTCCGCGAGCGCGGCGCGCGCAGCGTCACACTGGGTGAATCGAGCGGGCCGCCGCAGACCCACGGCGTCATGGAACGCAAGGGCATCTTCGATCTCGCCAGCGACATGCGCTTCGACGTCGTCGACTTCGAGCAGAACAGCGATCGCGACTGGGTATCGTTCCCGGCTGCCGGCACGCACTGGCCGGACGGCTTCGCGCTGCCGCGACTCGTGGTGGACTCCGAATACATGGTCACGACCTGCTGTCTCAAGACGCACGGCGCGGGCGGCGTCTTCACGATGTCGCTGAAGCTGGCCGTCGGCCTGACGCCGAAGCCGATTCGCCGGACGATGCACTCGTCTCCCGACATGCGCCGCATGATCGCGGAGTTGAGCACCGGCTACAAACCCGACCTCATCGTGCTGGACGGCATCGTCGCATTCACCGACGGCGGACCGTCGCGCGGCGAGCTGAAGACGGCCAACGTGATGATTGCGGGCGACGATCGGGTCGCGGTCGACGCCGTCGGGCTCGCGATGCTGAAGTCGCTCGGCGCCAACCAGGCGATCATGGGCCGGAAGATTTTCGAGCAGGAGCAGATGGCGCGCGCGGTCGAGCTGCGGCTCGGCGTGACGGGCCCCGAGGGGATCGAGATCGTCACGGCGGACGACGAGAGCCGCGCGGTCGCCGACGGCCTGCGGAAGATCCTGGCGGCCGGGTGAAGATCAGCGGCGCTTGAAGAACTGAATCGCGCGCTCGTGCTGCTCGGCGGCCTTGCGCGATCCGAACGTGCCGAGATTGCGCCGCTTCCCCGTCTTCGGATTCCTCGATCTGGAGTAGAGGCGATAGCGCCCCGACGGGAGCTTGCGAATCATCTATTTCGCTTTCTCGAGGTGCACCAGATAGGCTTCGACCATCAGCAGGTTCTTCTCGCCCGACTGCTGGATGATGCTCAGGAGCCGATCCATCTTGACGACTTCTTCGAGCTGCTCGTCGACGAACCACTGCAGGAAGCTCTGCGCGAGATAGTCGTTCTGCTTCCCGGCCAGATCCATCAGCGCGGTGATCTGGCTCGTGACGTCCTGCTCCCACTTCAGCGCGGCCTGCACGGCGGCTTCAGCGGACGCGAACGTCGCAGTCGGCGCGGGCACCGCGGGCAGTTTCAGCTCGCCCTTGGTGTCCAGCAGGTACTGCACGAACTTCATCGCGTGCTGCCGCTCTTCCTCCGCCTGCGCGAAGAAAAGCTTGGCCAGCAGGGTCAGCTGACGCTGGTTGAAATGCGCGGCGATGCTGACGTACTGCATGCTCGCGCCGAATTCGTGACCGATTTGTTCGTTGAAGGCCTTGGCAAGCTCACGGCTGATCATCACGGCGGGCTCCTTGGAGTGTCGCACTGATCAGATTGTAGTGCAGGCGCCATCGGCGCGAAGCGAGGCGATTAGGAGAGCTGGACGATCGTGACGTCGATGCGGCGCGCCTGCCGCTCGGGACGCTGCCATTGCACGAGGATGGGACTCTGATAGGTGCCGCGCACGAGCCGCGCGGCCGCGCTGTCGGGATCGGACGCCGCCAGGAAGCTCACGCGCCGCGATCGCATGAACCGCTTCGCCGGCACGGCCATGATCTTCGCGACGAGACGCTCGAGCGACGACTGATCGAGGCGCAGCGCCTCCATCAACGAGTTCATCACGCGGACCATGTCGTACTTCGCGTAGCTCAGCGTCTTGCCGGGAATCGCGCGCGGATCGTGGAGCATGTTCCGCCCTTTGATCTTCGCGAACCGCAGCGGGTTCTTCAGCACGTCGACGAGATCGTGCTGCATCAGGAGCGTCTCGTACTCGTTCACGGTGAGGCCGACGTTGCGCTCGGCGGGATCGACGATCATGTCGACGCGGCCGCGGTCCAGTCCCGTCTTCGCGAGCAGCGCGTTCACTTCATCGACGAGGCCGAGCCGCGGATCGGCGAGGTTCACCGAATCGATCGGGTGCTTCGAGACCGGCACGCGGAGCGACATCTTCGCGACGATGCGCTCGGAGTCGTACGCGAGCACGGTCGTCGTCCGCTCGCGCCGCATTGTCCTGCTCGTCCCGTCGAGATCGATGAAGTACACCGGGGCGTCCGGCCGCGTGTTGTACGTCACGCAGTTGCGCAGGCCCGCGCCGATGAAGGTGAGATGCGAGTCGGCGTTGCGCGGCTCGACTTCCTTCTGCGCGTCGCTCAGCTCCGAGCGCTCTTCCATGCGATCGTGGCGGTACGGCGCGCCGGCGGGAAACACGGCGCGGAACGTCTGGAAGAACTGGGAGAGGCGATCCTGGTTGTGCGTGAGACGCGCCGAGAGACTCTGTTCGAGGTACCCCGCCGTCGTGTGGAAGGAACAGTAGAGGGCACGGCGATGCCGGTGCAGCAGGTCGCCTGCCTCTTCGGCGATGCGGGTGTTGACGTCGATGGCCTCGAAGCGCTTGCGCGGCGCGAGGGTCAGCCGGAGCTCGGTCGGGCTTGTGCCCATCATGCGGTCTCGTGATGTTATCACGCCTCAACCGCGGACGGCCCGGAGCGTTTCGGGATAGCCGGCGGGATCGACTTTCACTTCGAGCAAGCTCGGACCGCGATGGCCGAGCGCCCGCGTGAGCGCGCGCGTCAGTTCAGCCTCCGTCGACGCGACGTGCGCCGCAGCGCCGAAGCTCTCCGCCAGCGAGCGCCACGCGATCGCTCCGAGCGACACGCCCGTCGACGCGTACGCGCGCTGACGCTGCTTGATGTCGATCAGGCTGAGCGACGCGTCGCTGAACACGACCACGATGACGTGAAGCCGTTCGCGGACCGCGGTCAATAGTTCCGCGGCGCACATCAGCAGACCGCCATCGCCGGTCAGCGCGATAACCGGACCTGTGTTGTCCTGAAGCGCGGCGCCAATCGCCGCCGGCAGCGCAAACCCCATCGTCGACAGGCCGTTCGAGATGAGCATGCGGTTCGGCTCAGCGACCGGCCACAGCATCGTCGACGGAAACATGTGCGCGCCCGCGTCGACGGTGACGCGCGCCGTCGGTGCGGCCGCGTCAGCGGTGATCTGCACGACGCGATGGGCAGCGAGACGCTCGCTCGAAGGACAGAGGCGCCCGCGATCGGCGACGACGCGATGACGGACGGCGGCGAGATCCCACGTCGACCGAGGCAACAGCGCGCCGATCCGTCGCAGGCCCGAGGGCACGTCCGTCACATGTTGCGCCGCGAACGGCACGTGACGGTCGTCCATCGCACAGCGTCCGCAGTTCACGATCGGCTGCTCATAGCGCCACGGGCGCGGAATGAGCTCGACAGGATCGAGGCCGACGCCAATCAGCAGATCCGATTCCTCCAGCAACGGCGCTTCGATCGCTCCGTTGGTGAACACCCCGGCGAAATGGCGGTCAGCGTCGGGCACGACACCCTTGGCCTTGTAGGTCACCATCGCCGGCAGATCGTGGCTCGCGCACAGCGCGCGAACCGCGGTGGCGTCGGGCAGACCTCGCGCGCCTCGAATCGCGCCACGTCGTGGCTGGTGGCTGGTGACTGGTGGCTGGTGACTGACGACTCGAGACTGACGGCTGTCGACTGGCGACTGGCGACTGATGACTGGCGACTGGCGACTGATGACTGCGCCGTGAGATCGGCTGGCCACTCGAGGTGCACCGGCCCGCGCGGCTCCGCCATCGCGCGATCGATCGCCTCACGCATCACCTCGTCGGCGTTTTCCTCGGATAACGTCGCCGACCATTTCGTCACCGGCGCGAGCAACGCGCGATGATCGAGGCGCTGGTGCTCGAAGATGCCACCGGCCGACGGTGGATGGCTGTCGGTGAAGACAAGGACCGGGGCGCGGTCGAGCCACGCGCACGCGACGCCGTTCACGACCGACGCGACGCCTGGACCGAGCGTCGTCAGGCAGGCGCCGGGACGACCGGAGATTTCGGGCGTAGATGGCGGACGATGAGATCGGCGATCGACGGCATGGCTGGCGTCATCGTAACCCGAGTATCCCGGGTATGATGGGCGCCGTGGCCGGCGCGGAACTTCATCAGGACCTGCGGAACGCGGTGCGCGACTTGTGCGGCGGGTTCCCCGACAGCTATTGGCGCGAGCTCGACGCGGCCCGCGCGTATCCCGAGACGTTCGTCAAGGCGCTGACCGACGCCGGCTACCTGGCCGCGCTGATCCCCGAGGAGTTCGGCGGCTCGGGCCTCGGCGTCACGGAAGCGTCGATCATCCTCGAAGAGATCAATCGCAGCGGCGGCAACGCGGGCGCGTGCCACGCGCAGATGTACACGATGGGCACGCTGCTCCGCCACGGATCGGCGGCGCAGAAGCGCGCGTTCCTGCCGAAGATCGCAACTGGCGAACTCCGCCTGCAGGCCTTCGGCGTCACCGAGCCGACGACCGGTTCCGACACGACGCAGCTCAAGACGATGGCGACGCGCACGGGCGATCGCTACGTCGTCCGCGGCCAGAAGGTCTTCATCTCGCGCGTCGAGTACTCCGACCTGCTGCTCCTCGTCGTCCGGACGACGCCGATCGATCAAGTGAAGAAGCGCAGCGACGGGCTCTCGATTCTGCTCGTCGATCTGCGCCAGGCGATCGGCCACGGCCTCACGGTCCGGCCGATCCGCACGATGATGAATCACGCGACGACGGAGCTGTTCTTCGACGATCTCGAGGTTCCGGTCGATGCGCTCGTCGGCGACGAAGGCCGGGGCTTTCGGTACCTGCTCGACGGGTTGAACGCCGAGCGAATTCTCATCGCGGCCGAGTGCATCGGCGACGGCCGATGGTTCATCGATCGCGCGAGCCGCTACGCGAAGGAGCGCATCGTGTTCAATCGGCCGATCGGACAGAACCAGGGCGTGCAATTCCCGCTCGCGCGCGCGCACGTCAACATCGAAGCCGCGGACTTGATGCGCTTCCGCGCCGCCGAGCTCTTCGATCACGGCGAGCCGTGCGGGAGCGAAGCGAACATGGCGAAGCTGCTCGCCGCCGATGCGTCGTGGGAGGCGGCCAACGTCGCGATTCAGACGCACGGCGGGTTCGGATTCGCCGAGGACTACGACATCGAGCGCAAGTTCCGCGAGACGCGCTTGTATCAGGTCGCGCCGATCTCGACCAACCTGATCCTCGCCTATGTAGCGGAGCACGTGCTCGGGCTGCCGCGCTCGTACTGATGGCTCGCCTGAAAGGCTCGCCCTACGACCGTCAGGTGTAGCGCGAGGCGTTCAGCCGAGCGTGAGCGGAGAGAGCTGAATGGCGATTAAACCAGGCTGGACAGGACGCGTGTTCGAGGACTTCACCGTCGGCGACGTGTACGAGCACCCGCTCGGCCGCACGCTGCTCGCCGCCGACAACGTCTGGTTCACGTGTCTGACGATGAACACGAACCCGATTCACTTCGACGCGCACTATTCGGCGAAGACGGAGTTCGGCAAGCCGCTCATGAACTCCTGCTTCACGCTCTCGCTCGTGACCGGACAGTCCGTCACGGACCTGACGCAGAACGCGGTGGCGAATCTTGGATGGGACGACGTGCGGCTGCCGCATCCTGTTTTCGAGGGCGACACGATCTACTCGCGGAGCGAGGTGCTCGAGACCCGCGCATCCAGGTCGCGGCCGAACGTCGGCATCGTCACGGTGAAGACGACGGGCATGAATCAGGATGGCACGCCCGTGATCGAATTCACGCGGACGTTCATGGTGTGGAAGCGCGGGCACGTGCCGACATCGCGACCCTGACATCGCTCGCCTGAAAGGCTCGCGCTACACCACAAGCGAGCGAATGTCGGCGGCGGTGTCGACATCGTGAAGCAGCGCGAGCGCGTTTCGCGCGGCCGGCTCCGGCATCGCGCGCGTCGCGCAGGCGAGAAACTTCGCCGCCAGCGCATCGTCGCTCGCCGGACGCTCGGGATAGCCGCGCGCGCCGTTGGCCGCCGCGCTCAGCACGCGGCCATTCTTCAGCGTCACGGTCACACGCGCCTGGGTCAGTGCGGGCGCCGACGCGTCAAGCGTCGCGTCGACGCGCATCGTCACGCGCGACTGCACTTCCGTAATCTTCGGATCGCGCAGGCGGCCATCGTCGAACGTGTCGATGCCGACACGGCCGTCGACCAGCGCCGCCGCCGCGCAGAACGGCATGCTGAACTTCCCTTCGAGGCCCGACGACGGCCGGTCGTAGAGCAGGATCGTCGGCGTGATCGCGTCGACGCCGATCTCGACGCGATCGACATCAGCGGCCGTGAAGCGCTCGGCGCGCCGGAGATCCAGCAGCGCGTCAAGCGGCGGATGCGTCCCCGCGCAGGATGGATACAGCTTGACGGTGACTCCCGTGTCGAGAATTTCCCAGCGGATGCCGAGATCGTCGGTGAACGGCGCAAGCGCAGGCCGCTCGCTGTCCATTGCGGCGAGCAGCCCCTGGGGACCCTCGATGGCAGCCGGGCTCGCCGTCAAGCCGGCGCGCGCGAGCTGCGCGGCGAGGACGGCGTTGCGCGCCGCCAGTCCCGCATGAAGCGGCTTCGCCATCGTGCCGAAGTTTTCCTTGAGGCCGGATGCTTCGGACGCCGCGATGGCGAGCGCGTGTCCCGCGCGCGTTTCATCAAGGCCCAGGAGTCGCGCCGCCGCAGCCGCGGCGCCGATCGTGCCGATGGTCGACGTGCAGTGCCAACCGCGCTGATAGTGCCTCGGGTTCATGGCGCGGCCGAGCCGTCCTTCAATTTCGAACCCGACGACGTACGCGTCGAGCAGCGCGCGGCCGTTGGCTCCGCATAAGTCGGCGACCGCCCATGCGGCAGCCACCAGAGGCGCGCTCGGATGCGCGAGGGATACGAAACACATGTCGTCGTAGTCGAGCGCGTGTGCGGCCGTCCCGTTGGCCAGCGCGGCGTTGCCCGCGCTCGCGACGGCCGGCGT
>JAIQFX010000153.1 GCA_020073005.1 Terriglobia bacterium
GTGGTCGCTCGAGGCGGGCTCGCTGCCGCCGGGAATCTCGCTCGTCAGCTCGGGTGATACCGTCAGCTCGAACCTGGCTCCGGGCGTCGGCTACATCGTCGGCAAGCCGCTGCAGACGGGCACCTACACGTTCACGCTGCGCGTGACCGACGCGGTCGCCGCCACGGCCACGCAGACGTTCACGTGGCCCATCTCGGCGATCAACCTGCAGTACACGAGCCTGCCGGTGCGCGACAACCAGGGCAACCTTTTCGTTTCCGCGCTGACTCGAGGCGTCGCGTACTCGCAGCCGCTGCTCGCCATCGGCGGCACGAGCGCCTACACCTGGACCGCGACGATGCCGGCCGGCCTCACGCTTGACGCGTCCACGGGCATGGTCGGCGGCACGCCGCTCGACACCGGCACGTTCAACGTGCCGATCACGATCGTGGACAACGACGGCCACTCGTTCCTGGGCAACGAGAACATCATCATCAGCCCGGCCGCCGGCACGGTGACGTTCGGCGTGGGCGCGACGCAAACGCTCGTGCAAGGCTCGTCGGCCAGCATCAATCTGTCGCCGAGCGGAGGCACCGCGCCGTACACGGTCACGGCGCTGACGCCGCTTCCGCCGGGCTTCGCGCTCGAAACCGGCAACGCGGTACTTGGAACGGCCACGCCCGGCAGCAGCTTCTTCCTCGCGGGCGCGCCGATGGCCGCCGGCGTATTCACCGTCACGCTGCAGGCGCAGGACTTCGGCGGCAACATCGGCGAGCGGACGTTCACGCTGACCGTCGTGCCCGTGGCGAACTTCACCGGCAACACGCTCGCCGACGGATCGGTGGGCGCGCCGTACTCGGCGCAGCTCGTCTGGTTCGACAACGCGGGCACCCTCACGTGGAGCGTGACGCCAGGGTCGGCCCTCCCGGCCGGTCTCACGCTCTCGTCCGCCGGATTGCTGAGCGGCACGCCGGCCAGCGCCGGCAGTTACAGCTTCAACGCCACCGTGAGAGACTCCGCGACCGGTCTCAGCACCAACCCGTCAATCTCAGTGAAGATCTCGCCGCTCGCGATCATGGGATCCGACTTCCTGCCGATCGCCACGGTTACACAGCCGTACAGCTACACGTTCGCGGCCACGGGCGCGGGCTCCGTTTCGTGGAGCATTTCGACGAGCGGGCTCCCGAACGGATTGAGCGTCTCGCAGGCGACGGGCACCATCAGCGGCACGCCGCTGAGCGGCGCCGGCACCGTCACGATCACGGTGACGGCGACCAACGGCCCGAACTCGGTCACGCGCCGCTTCACCCTGTTCGTGCGCCCGGTCAATCTGCTGCCGCCGAATCTGCCGTTGCTGCAGACGGCGCTTCCGGACGGCACCGTCGGCCAGTTGTATAGCGCGTCGATCAGCCCGAACGGCGGCCTGCCGCCGTACACCTGGAGCGTGGCCTCGGGCTCGCTGCCACCCGGTCTGTCGCTGCTGAGCGGCGCGCAGATTCCGCCCACGTCGTTCCCGGGCCTGACCTTCATCGGCGGTCTGCCGACCGTGGCCGGCCAGTACTCGTTCGATCTCGTCCTCACCGACGCCAACGGCGCGCAGTCCGTCCGCACGTTCTCGGTGAACGTGTCGGCGATCAACATCCTCAGCGGCCAGCCGCGAACGGCGATCACCGGCCAGGCCTACGCCCAGCAGTTCACCGTTGTCGGCGGCACCGCGCCGTACACGTTTACAGCGTCACGCCAGCCCGCCTCGCCGACGGCCGATCTGCTGCCGCCCGGCATCACGCTCTCGGCGTCGGGCTTGTTGTCCGGCACGACGACGAGCACGGGTGTCTACACGTTCGTGATTCGCGCGCAGGACGCCGCAGGCAACTCGTTCGCCAGAACGGCCCAGCTCGTCGTCAACAGTCCGTCCGGACTCCGCGTGCAGTCGGGGAACCCGGGCGACGTGTATGTGGGCAGCGGTTTCTTCCAGTCGCTCGTGACGAACGGCGGCTCCACGTATTCGTGGAGCGTCAGCGGCGCGCTGCCGCCAGGTCTGTCGATCGTGACCGATCCGGCTGTTCCGACATCGACGACCCTTATCGGTCAGCCGTCGGTGGCCGGCGGTTACACCTACACGCTGCGAGCGACCGACACGGCGAACGGCGCGAACTTCGCCGACCGCACGTTCACGATGAACGTGTCGCCGATGCAGGTCGTCACGCCGCCGCTCCTGAACTTCATCATTCCCAACGCGCAGGCCGGCGTCGCCTACTCGACGACGGTGAAGGTCGCCGGAGGGACGCCGCCCTATTCGTTCAGCGCGTCGTCGGCCGCACCGATCCCGCCGGGCCTCACGCTCGGCGCGGACGGGACGCTGTCAGGGACGCCGACGCAGGTGGGTTCCTTCTCGATCGGTCTCATCGCGACAGATGCGGCCGGCCGCGTGTATCACCTGCCGGCGCCGACGCTCGTCGTCACGCCGGCGGGAACGCCGGGTCCGATCGCCGCGGTGCAGAACGTGCAGACGATGGACGACGCGTCGGTCGGCGTGCCGTATCGCTTCGCGCTCGTTCAGGATCGCGGCGGTGTGGCGCCGTTCTCGTGGACCGTGCTGTCGCCGCTGCCGCCGGGGCTGGCGATTGTCTCCGGCAGCAACGGCGTGCCCGATCATCTCGCGGGCGTCCCGACGACGGCCGGAAGCTACAGCTTCAAGCTGACCGTGACCGATTCCATCGGTCAGTCGGTGCCGGTCTCGTACCTGTTGAACGTCTCGCCGCTGGCGCTGACGCCCGACAGTCTCGCGCCGGGCCGCGTGGGCGTGGCGTACATGGCGTCGCTGGCGCCGGTCGGCGGCGTCGGGCCGTATGCGATTCAGGCGCTCTCCGATTGGGATCTGCCGCCCGGACTGACGCTGTCGCCGGCGGGCGTGCTGTCGGGAACGCCGACGGCGCCGGGCTTGTTCGCCATGCGCGTGGTCGTCACCGACAACGCGTCGCACACGTTGTCGAGGATGTTTGTCGTCTACGTGGACAATGCGATCGGCGAGTCGCCGGCGGTGACGTTCGTGCCGCGGTCGATTCAGCTGTCGTACACGCAGACGTTCCCGGATCCGGGCGCGATTGCGGTGGGCGTCAACACCACCAGCGGCACGCCTGCCTACAACGTCGCGATCGAAGGCATTCCGGGCGCGACGCTGTCGGCTCCTGGCGGCACGGCGCCCGGCAGCGTCTCGCTCGACCTGCACGTCACGACGCTCGGCGTCGGAACGTACTCGGGCGTGCTGGCACTGAAGTCGGCGCCCACGACGAACGAGTACGACGTGATTCCAGTTACGGTGACGGTGGCGGCGCTGCCGCAGTGCACGTACGACGTGTCGCCCGCGTCGACCACCATCGGCGCGGCCGGCGGCGCCGGGACGTTCGATCTCTCGACGGCCGGCCACTGCTCGTGGACGGCCAGCGTGTCGCAGCCGAGCTGGATCTCACTGACGAGCGCCGCGAGCGGCACGGGCGCGGCCACGATTGGCTTCAGGATCGCGTCCAACCCCTTCGCCTCGCAGCGGAGCGGGACGATCACGGTCAACGGCGGCGTCTACACGATCTCGCAGTTCGGGTCGGCGTGCTCGTTCGTCATCAACCCGATCAGTCTGTCGGCGCCAGCGGGAGGCGGCATCACGTCGGTTGGCGTGACGGCGTCCGACAGCATCTGTGGCTGGAGTGCGTCGAGTTTGGATCTGGGCGTCTCACCGGCCGCCGGCTCGGGCAACGGCACGGTGACCGTGACGATCCCGCCGAACCTCGCTGCCGGCGTGCGACAGCTCACGGCGTCGATTGCGGGCCAGACGTTCACGGTGAACCAGCAGGGCGTCGACTGCACGGTCGCCGTGGATCCCTCGTCCGCGTCGTTCTCGGATGCGGGCGGCCTCGGTTCGTCGACGATTACCACCCCCGCCGCGTGCGGGTACGACACGACGTCGACGCCGAGCTGGGTGACGATCACGTCGGGCGGCTCGAGCCTCAGCGGCTCGGGGACGCTCCAGTACACGGTGAACGCGAATTCGGCCACGACGCCGCGCACGGGCTCGATCGTCGTCGGCGGTCAGACGCTGACGATTTCGCAGGGCGCCGCGGCCTGCAGCGTCACGCTCGACACGGCGGCGCTCGGCAGTCCATTCGGCACGGGCGCCGGCAGCGGCGCGATCGGCGTCATCGCCAACGGCGACAACTGCGCCTGGTCGGTGTCGGGCAGCGCCAACTGGGTGACGTTCGCCCCGAACGCGGCGTCCGGCAGCGGCACGGTCAGCATCGGCGTGGCGGCGAACCTGTTGGTGCTGTCGCGCACGGCCACCGTGGCGATTGCGGGTCAGATGGTGACGATCTCGCAGTCGGGGCAGGCCTGTTCGTACGCGCTGCAGTCGTCGACCGGCAGCGTGCCGGCCGCCGGCGGATCGGGCACGGTCGGCGTGCTGACGCCGGCCGCGTGCAGCTGGAACCCGGTGAGCAGCGATCCGACCTGGCTCAGCGTCGGCCCGGGATCGACGGGCTCCGGCGACGCGTCGTTCGTCGCGACGGCCAATCCCAATCCGTCGCCGCGCGCGGCGACGGTGACGATCGC
>JAIQFX010000081.1 GCA_020073005.1 Terriglobia bacterium
GCGGCCCGTCACGGTCTGCGCGCCGAGCGGCAGCGTGCTCAGCGTCGTCGACAGAGCGACGATGGCGGTGAGGGGCGCGTGGCGAGACATGTGATGTCCTTGGATGCGGCGAGTGCCTATGCTAACATTAGGGATTCTTGACGCGGGGTGGAGCAGTCCGGTAGCTCGTTGGGCTCATAACCCAAAGGTCGCGGGTTCAAATCCCGCCCCCGCAACCACTCTTTTCCTTCGATAAACATTGATCGAAACGCACACGCGAAACGCCGTGTGTGTATTACGTGTGTATCCGGAGGGCCCGGCAGCCGCCGGTCGCCCGTGTCGTCATACAAGCGCGACGGTCATGGCCATCAACGGTCCTTCCCTCGGCGCACCGCAGACCAAAGCAGGTGGCTCACGCTTCCGCATTGTCGAACGGCATGCGCACGGATACGCTACTCGCGCGCGGTCCTCATCCTGCACCATCGCGCTGAATCGGCCATGAGAAGGGCACAAACACAGGCACCGCTGAAAGATCTTCGGCAGGAAATTCCTACCAACGAAGAGGCGGGAAGTCCCGGCTGTTTGCGCGGGCTGGCGTCCCAGCGAGATTCGCCCGCGTTGTGGCCTTGAAAGGGTGAGTCGCTAGCCGCACCAGATTCTTTCCAATTCCTTCAGGGCTGCTCGTTAACCCTTTCGGTGCGTATCACCCACGCTCACGGTCTGTCATCGTCAGACTATCTGGTGGTGGCACAAAAAGGGGCACACTGTGTCGCGCAGCTGTCGCGGCCTCAAAGACGTTCTGCGTCAGGTATTACAGAACAAGCGGGGCCTCAGAGGACCGACGTGCTTAGAAAGTCGGAGGCGTGTTAACCCAGAGGAGCACCGCTTCCTCGCTCGATGGATTGTACCAACGGTGGCCGACTGTGCTCTCGAACCAAAAGCTGTCGCCTTGATTCAGCGTGTGGCAGTGAAGTTCATCGAGCCAGAGTTCAAGCGCGCCGGAGATCATGTAGATGAACTCCTCGCCCTGGTGCGAATACGATCCGTCGCTGCCGGCGCCCGGCTGCACGCGAAAGAGCTGGCTTTCTAGTTGTCGCGCGCCAATGGACAGGAGCTCAATTCTCACGCCGGACGCGGTCTGGATCGCGCGCCGGTCCCTCGGTCTGACCAGGTGGCTGGACTGTTTCGGCAAATCAAAGAAGTCCAACACCGTCGTCCCGTATGAGGCGGCGAGACGCTGAAGCGTCGCGACCGAGGGGTTGGCACGGGACAGCTCGATCGCACTCAGGAATCCGGCGGAGATCTTGGCCTTCTTAGCCGCTTCGACAACACCCAGGCCGGTTCGTTTGCGGAGGCGCCGAAGTTTTGGGCCGAGATCGGTCGGCCGGGATTGGTTTGTCGATTTCGGCGTTGCCGTACTGCCGAGCACCTGTCGGATGCCTGGCAGATTGAGCTGTTTGACGTCGCGCAGGTACTTAATCCGCTTGAGCACCTCGAGGAGCTCGGGGCTATACAAGCGGTATCGCCCGTTGCTGCGAGCAGGTGTGACCAGACCCACGCTCTCCCACAAGCGGAGCGTCGATGGGCTCACCCCCAAAATCCGCGCGGTCTCACTGACGGTGAGCAGGCCGATTCGGGCCCCGCGACCCTGCGCGCTCCGGCGTGTTCGTTTCATGCCGATTGCGCATCGTACACCGTCCTACGTTTGGATCGTGTGCTCGCCACATTGACAACCATACATGTTTCTAGTAGAACACGGCGGCGCGCCACCTCGACCGTGATTCCCAGCGCGGCTCGGATTCATGCATGGGACACATCCGAATTCGCACCGAGGTCCCCGGGCCGCAATCGCAGGCGCTCATGAGGCGGCGCGACGCGGCGGTGCCGCGTGGCGTCACGCATTCCACGCCCGTGTTTGCCGCGTCTGCCGATGGCGTCTGCGTGACCGATGTGGACGGCAACGTCTATCTCGACTTTGCCGGTGGCATCGGCGTCATGAACGTTGGGCACTCGGCTCCTTCTGTTGTCGCCGCACTCAGGGACCAGGCGAATCGCTTCTCGCACGTCTGCTTCTCGGTCCTTCCCTACGAGTCGTACGTCTCTCTCGCCGAACGGCTGGCGCGGCTCTCGCCCGGCAACTTCCCGAAGAAGACGCTGTTCGTCAACTCCGGCGCCGAAGCGATTGAGAACGCCGTAAAGATTGCCCGTCACGCGACGGGCCGACCCGGCGTGTTGTGCTTCGAAGACGGCTTTCACGGACGTACGCTGCTTGCGTTGTCCCTCACGAGCAAGGTCGAGCCCTACAAGCTCGGCTATGCGCCGTTTGTCGCCGACGTGCTGCGCGTGCCCTACGCGTACTGCTATCGCTGCGCGTACCGGGCGGACTATCCCGCCTGCAGGTTCACCTGCGTTGACGAGATCGAACACCATTTCAAGCGGCACGCGGATCCGCGCACAATCGCCGCCGTTGTCGTGGAACCCATTCTCGGCGAGGGCGGATTCGTCGTGCCTCCAAGCGGCTATCTGGCCCGCTTGGCCACGCTTTGTCGGGGATACGGCATCCTCCTCATCGTCGACGAGGTGCAGACGGGCTTCGGTCGGACCGGTCGTCTCTTCGCCTGCGAGTCCGAGGGCGTCGAACCGGATCTGCTGGTCATCGCGAAATCGTTGGCGGCAGGGCTGCCGTTGGCGGCCGTCATCGGTCGGGCTGAATTGATGGATGGGCCGGTCAAGGGCGGCCTCGGTGGCCCCTATGGGGGCAATCCCCTCGCCTGCGCGGCGGCGCACGCGGTGCTGGATCTGTTTGAACCCGGCGATCTGCTTCGCCGGAGCGAAGCCATCGGGTTCGCCGGAGCGAAGCCATCGGGGCGCAGATCGAAGCGCACGCTCGACGATGGGCGACGGCCTGTCCGCTGATCGGCGACGTCCGTCGGCGTGGCGCCATGGTTGGTATCGAGCTCGTCAGGAACCGCGACACGCGCGAGCCGGCGAAGCACGAAACAGAGGAGATCATTCGCTTGGCGTGCGAAGGCGGCGTGATCCTTATCCCGGCCGGCACGTTTGGCAACGTCGTTCGGTTTCTCACGCCCCTCACGATCACGGACGATGAGCTCGAGGAGGGACTTGCGGTGCTCTCCGAGTGCTTTGTTGCCGTCGCCTCGCAACTCGCGGCAGGTTGACCGCTTTCGTCGCACAGCGCGGGATTGAAGTAGAGGAGGACGTACCTATGAGTGCCTTTCGCGAATATGGCGATCTCGGCATGAACCGCCGCATTCCGCGCCGCGATTTCTTGAACGGCGTGGCCATCGGCATTACCGGCGCGTACGCGGCGGCCCGGTCGCGTGTTGTTGCCGCTGCCGAGCCGGCGCAAGCACCAGCGGCAGCTGCCGCCGACTATCCGCCCCTGCGCACCGGACTTCGAGGTAACGACCCGGTCGCGATCGCCGGGTTCGGTCCGCTGGGACGGGGCGACTACCGTCAGTTCCCAGCACTCGATGTCGACACACGCGAGGTCTACGATCTGGTCATCGTCGGCGGCGGCATCTCGGGGCTCGCGGCGGCACATTTCTGGCGGCGCGCGCTTGGCCAGAACCAGAAGATCCTCGTCCTGGACAATCACGACGACTTCGGCGGGCACGCCAAGCGGAACGAATTCAAGTATCAGGGCCGCACGTTCATTGGGTATGGCGGCACGATGGGCATCGCCACGCCGTTCCCGTACAGCTACACGGCCAAACGGCTCGTCGAAGAACTTGGCATCCAGGTCGAGCGCAACAACGAGTTCGCGGCGCGGGCGCCGATTCAGAAGCTCGATCTCGGTCCGGGGATGTTCTTCGACAAGGAGCACTTCGGCGAGGATCGGCTGGTCGCCGGCAACGGGCGGATCCCGTGGCCGGAGTTCTTCGCGAAGGCGCCGCTTTCCGACCAGGCGCGCAAGGATCTGATCCGCGTCTACGGCAAGAACCCCGACTACCTCGCGGGTCTGAGCGTCGAGGCGAAGATCGCCAAGCTCGCGACGATGAGCTGGCAGGACTTCCTCGTGCAGCATGCGAAGGTGAGCTCCGAGGCCATCCCGTTCTTCATGGGCCAGGGCGGACGCAACAACAAGCGCGTCGATACGACGCCAGCGCTTGAGGCCGCCCGCCGCGGATCGGTCGGCTTCAACGGCCTGGGCCTGGAAGTGGGCGAGGGGTTCAGGGAATCGTCCTACACGTTCCACTTTCCCGACGGCAACGCGTCCCTCGCCCGGCTGCTCGTGAACCGCCTCCTGCCGTCTGCGGTGCCGGGTGCGCAGTCGATGGAGACGATTCTGCAAGCGCCGGTGGACTACGCGAAACTCGACGAGTCGACTGCCGCGATGCGGATCCGGCTGAGCAGCACCGTCGTGCGCGTCCAGCATGCCGGGCCGCCAGACCGAGCGAAATCCGTGCGCATCGCGTACCTGCGCGACGGCAAGGTCCACGGCGTGTCAGCCGCCAACGTCGTGCTCGCCTGTTACAACAGCTTGATTCCGGCGCTGATGCCCGAGCTGCCCGCGAAGCAGCAGGAAGCGCTCGCGTACTCAGTGAAGGTGCCGATGATGTACAACAACGTGCTGATCCGGCGCTGGACGGCCTTCGCCAAGCTCGGCGTTTCGAACATCAACTCGCCGTGCATGCTGCACACGGGCACGAGCCTCGACCCGGGGACGACCATCAGCGGCTACCGGGGCGTCACGACGCCGGACGAGCCGATCCTCGTGCACATGACCAGCAACCCGAACAAGCCGGGTTTGCCACGCAAGGAACAGAACCGTGCGGGACAGCAGCAACTGCTGTCGATGACGTTCGAGCAGTTCGAGCTCGAGATCCGACGTCACCTGACGCGGATGCTCGGATCCGGCGGGTTCGATCCGGCGACGGACATCGTTGGGCTGACAGTGAATCGCTGGCCGTACGGGTACAGCTACACCTACGACACGCTCGGCGATCCGGACGTGCCGCCGGAGCAGCGTCCGCACGTGATCGGCCGCCAGCGATTCGGCCTCGTGACGATTGCGAATTCCGATGCCGGTGCGGCCGCCTTCACCAATCAGGCGATAGACGAGGCGCATCGCGCGGTCGAGGAACTGTTCGTTCGCGCCGGACTCACCTAAGCCCCGCACAATGACGCAGTGGATCGGTTGAACGGAGGCAGGTCGATGATGAAGCGCACGATGTTTTTCGTGGCACTGGTCTCCATGTCCTTTTGTGTGGCCGCCGTTCCGGCACTCGCACAAACCATCAGCAGCACGACCGGCGCGATCAACGGTACTGTCGCTGACAGCACGAAGGCGGTCCTTCCCGGCGTGACGGTCAGCCTGTCGGGGCCGGCGGTCATGGGATCGCCCACGGCTGTGACCGATCGCGGCGGGCTCTTTCGATTCCCGGCGCTCTCACCGGGCGACTACGCGCTGACGTTCGAGTTGCCTGGCTTCGCCACCGCCAGGCGCGAAGGGATTCGGGTGAGCCTTGGTTTCACCGCGACAGTGAATGTCGAGATGAACCCGGCGTCGGTCACCGAGAACGTCACGGTGAGCGGACTCTCGCCGGTCGTGGACCTCCAGTCGACGAACGTCACCACCCATTTCGATGCGGAGAAGCTAGCCGCCCTGCCGGGCTCGCGCGATTTCTGGGCGGTGGTGGCCCAGGCGCCAGCCGTGTCCATGGGCCGTTTGGACGTGGGCGGAAGCGGCGCGCTCACGCAGCAGCCGTACACGGCGTACGGGCTCACCAGCGCGGGCGGTGTCAACCGGGGCATGGTCGAAGGGATCATGGTGAACGAGGGCGCCGGCGGTGGCGGGAGCGACATGTACTACACGGACTACGGATCGTACGCGGAGATCGCGGTCAACGCGGTCGGCAACTCCGCGGAGATGCCGGCTCCGGGTGTGCTGAGCCAACTGATCGCAAAGTCCGGAGGCAACAACTACCACGGCACCTTGTACGGCGACTACGAGACCGACGCGATGGAAGGGCACAACATCGACGCTGCGCAACTGGCCGCCGGCGTGACCGGCAGCAACGTGCTCGCGGCCGTCGACACCAACCGCCTCACCGCCTTCAAAGACTTCAACGCGGACCTCGGTGGTTATATCAAGAAGGACAAGCTGTGGTGGTACGGGGCGTTCCGGCGCACGAGCACGGGCCAGCGCTATCCGACGCTCGTTGACGACGTTCAGGAAACATGGGTGCCGGTCGGCACAGGCAAGGTCACCTACAACCTCACGTCGGCCCAGAAGATCATCGGGTACTACCAGCACGCCGACAAGAACCAGCCGGACTACCTGGGAGCGATCCAGATCGCCGGCGGGCGCGCAACGCCGGCCATCATGCACGCCGACACCGTGTGGGACTCTCACTTCCCGACCAACGTGTGGAAGGTCGAATACAGTTCCGTGCTGAGGAGCGCGTTGCTGCTCGAAGTCCGTGCGGGCGCGTACAAGTCGCTGTGGTGGAGAACGAGCAAGAGCTCGGCCCCCCGCGTGGAGGACACCGGCAACAACTTCGTCGCGGGCGGCGTGTATGGCATCGACTTCGACCGCCATCGTCCACAGGTCAACGGCTCGCTCAGTTACTCGCGATCGGGCTGGGGCGGGAGCCACAATTTCAAGTTCGGCGGCGAGATCATGCGCGACACCGTGATCAACCCGTTTTACGGATTTACGAGCGCGACCAACGCGCTCTCGCTGCTCGTCAACGGCGTGCCGAGCCAGGTCTACGTGTACCAGTCGCCGTCCTCGTCGCAGAGCGGCGTATTGAGCGACGCGCTCTACGCAAACGACACCTGGCAGCTGAACAAGCGGACGACGCTGACGCTCGGCCTCCGGTGGGACCGGCAGCAGGCGTTTCTGCCTGCTCAAACAGGACCGGGCGGCGCGCAGTTCGCAGAAGTCGGCAACGTGATCACCTGGAACAATAACTGGGGTCCGCGTCTCGGCGTCAGCTACGACCTGACGGGGGACGGCCGGACGGTGGCCAAGGCCAGCTACGGGCAGTTCTGGCTGTATCCCGGCGCGGACTTCGCGAGCAGTATCAACCCGAACGCCGCCACATGGTACCGACAGTACCGCTGGACGACCGACCTCAACCGCAACGGCGTCTGGGATCCCGGTGAAGAGGCGGCGCTGCTCGGAGTGTCCGGCGGCAGCGTGTCCACCGCGCTCGATCCGAACCTCCAGAACACCTTTACGAGGCAGGTCACCACGTACGTCGAGCGCGAGGTGGCGGCTAACTTCGGCATCCGCACCGGGTACGTCTGGAACGGTCGGCGGCAGGTTCGCGGGACAATCCGCGCCGATCGTCCGTTCGATGGATACAACGTGCCGATCTCGGTCCGAGATCCTGGCCCGGATGGTCGCGCGGGAACGGCGGATGACGGCGCGACGTTCACGGCGTACAACCTGGCAGCACAGTTCAACGGTCTGACGGCCGTCAATTTGACCACCAATCTGCCGGACTCCCTCAACAGCGATTACCACACGTGGGAAATCACGGCGACCAGACGCGAGACCGGCCGCTGGTCGCTGCTGGCCAGCTTCGCCGAGACGTGGAGCCACGAGACCGGCCTCGGTGCTGGCACGTCGTTTACGCCGAACGGCTTTATCAACACCAGCGAGGGCGTGAACAAGTACGCGACGTGGCAGGGGAAGATCAACGCCACGTTGCGGCTGCCGGCCGACGTGCGCGTCACACCCATCTTCAGGCACCAGTCGGGGACGCCGTTCGGGCGCACGTTCGTAGCCACGCTGAACTACGGCAACGCCACGATTCTGGCCGAACCGTTCGACGCTGAGCGGACGCCGAACATGAACGTGTTCGACCTGAGGTCAGAGAAAGCGTTCAAGCTGCAGGGCAGCGCGCGCGCCACCGCGTTTTTCGATGTCTACAATCTCTTTAACACCAATGCCGAGCAGGCGCTGACGACGAGCTCCGGCAGCGCCTTCCTGCGGCCGGTGGCCATCACACCGCCGCGCGTCGCGAGGATTGGCGCCAAGCTGCAGTGGTAGGGCACGACCATGACAGATGATCGCGATCTTGGTATGCGCCGCGACGTCTCGCGGCGCGATTTCCTGAACGGCGCCGCCGTCGCGCTCACGGGCTCCATGCTCGCGCCGCCATGGCTGGAGGCCTGGGGCCTCGGCCAAGGCGCCGGCTCGCCCGAGCAGGCGCCCGACTACTATCCGCCGGCGCTAACCGGGCTTCGGGGCAGCCACCCCGGGTCCTTCGAGACCGCCCATCTGCTGCGGGATTCGAAGACGTGGACGCAGGCCGCCGCCGACACTGGCGAGGCCTACGATCTTGTGGTGGTCGGCGGCGGCATCAGCGGGCTCGCCGCAGCCCACTTCTTTCGCGCTGCTGTCGGACCGCGCGCGAAGATCCTCGTGCTCGACAACCACGATGACTTCGGTGGCCATGCGAAGCGCAACGAGTTCCGCTACAACGATCGCACGTTCGTCCTGAACGGGGGCACGCTAAACATCGAAGGTCCCGGACAGTACAGCCCGCAGGCGATGGGACTGCTGCGCGCGATCGGGATCGACATCGACCGCTTCGAGCAGGAAACGGCGTACGATCGCGGCACGTACAGTCGCCTGGGCCTGCGTAGCGGCGTCTGGTTCAACAGGGAGAAGTTCGGCGTCGATCGACTCGTCGTCGGGACGCCCGGCGGCGGCGGACGCGGCGCCGCGCCGGTCACCTCGTGGCCGGAGTTCCTCGCCAAGACGCCTCTGAACGACCAGGCTAGGAAGGACATCGAGCGCATCGAAAGCCGGACCGAGCCGGACTACATGCCCGGCCTCTCGTCGGACCAGAAGAAGCAGCGGCTCATTCACATGAGCTACCAAGACTTCCTGCTCAACGTCGCGAAGGTCCATCCCGACGCGGTGTGGTACTACCAGACGCGCAGTGATGGGCTCTTCCTTATGCACATCGACGCGCTGCCCGCCTACTACGCCTGGAACATGAACTATCCCGGCTTCCACGGGATGAAGCTCGACCCAACGCCGCCCGAAGTGCTCGTGAACGAGCCCGGCGGCGCGCACGGGAGAGAGAACCAGGAGCGCGCGAACGCCGCGGGCCGCGCGATTCATTTTCCCGACGGCAACGCCACGATCGCGCGTCTGCTGGTGCGATCGCTGGTTCCCGACGTGATGCCGGGGACGACGCAGGAAGATGTCGTGACTGCCCGCGCCAATTACGCGCGGCTGGATCGCGACGGCGCACCGGTGCGCATCAGGTTGAACAGCATGGCGGTGAATGTCCAGCATTCGGGCAATCCGTCGGCCGCGAAGGATGTGCTTATCACGTATGTCAAAGGGGGGAAGACGCTGCGCGTCCGCGGCACGCACTGTGTGCTGGCCTGCTGGAATTCCGTGATTCCGTACATCTGTCCCGAGCTCCCCCAGAAGCAGCGGGACGCGCTCGCGTACGGTATCAAGGCGCCGATCGTGTACACAAGCGTCCTCATCCGCAACTGGACGGCGTTTCAGAAGCTCGGCGTCGCCAACATCAACGCACCTGGCGGCTATCACTCGAGCGTGCAGCTGCCTGAGCCGGTGACGATCGGCCAGTATCAATGCTCGCGCACGCCTCAAGAGCCGACCGTCCTCCACTTGGTGCGAACGCCGTGCGCTCCTGGCAAGCCGCGCAAGGATCAGCATCGCCTCGGGCGCGCGGATCTGCTACAGACAACGTTCGAGCAGTTCGAGCGTGAGATCCGGGGGCAGCTCGGACGCACGCTGTCGGAAGGCGGCTTTGATCCGGCCCGGGACATCGAAGCGATCACCGTGAACCGATGGCCACACGGGTACACGTACAACTACAACACGCTGTTCGATCCAGTCGACTGGGCGCTCTCCACCCCCGACGACCGCGCGTGCGTCGTCGGGCGGAAGCCGTACGGGCGGATCGCGATCGCTAATGCGGATGCGGCCGGCAGTTCGCACACCGATGCCGCGATCGACATGGCGTATCGCGCCGTCGGCGAGGTTGTCGAGTCCCGCAGCCGCAGCTATCTGTCGAACCTCAGTGGATCGTCACTCTAGGGAGCCATACATGGATGCCACCGATCGCCGTCTCGGGCTTGACCGCGAGATCACGCGGCGCGACTTCCTCAATGGCGTCGGTCTGGCGGTCGGCGGCTCGATGCTGGCGCCGGAGCTCGCCCGCGCGCTCGCGGTCGAGCAGGACTTCGCGCCCGAACAGGCCGCGGACTACTACCCGCCGACGCGGGCCGGGATGCGGGGCAGCCATGAGGGATCGTTCGAAGTCGCGCACCGGTTGCGCGACACGAGGCAGTGGGATCTGAGTGGCGCGATCAACACCGGCGAGTCCTACGACCTGGTCGTCGTGGGCGGCGGCCTCAGCGGTCTGGGCGCGGCGCACTACTTCATCAAGCAGGTGGGTCGCAACGCGAAGGTGCTCGTCCTCGACAACCACGACGACTTCGGCGGTCATGCCAAGCGCAACGAGTTCAGCTACAACGGCCGTATGCTCGCACTGAACGGCGGCACGCTGAACATCGAGTCCCCGCTCCACTACAACCTGCCGGCACGCGAGCTCCTGCATGACATCGGCATCGATCTGGATCGGTTCGTCGCAGCCAACGCGACCAATCGCGATCTTTATCGCTCGTTCGGGCTCAACGGTTCGGCGCTGTTCTTCGACAAGGAGACGTGGGGTGTCGACAAGCTCGTCGTCAGAAAAGGCGCAGCTGTCGAGGGCGGCAGGGGAGCCGGCGGTGGCGCGGGCGGTGGAGGACGCGGCGGACGGGGCGCACTGTACACCCCCGAGTATCTCGCTGAGATGCCGCTCTCGGCGCAGGCGCGGGCGGACATGGTGCGCCTCAACGGCCAGCTGCCGGACTTCATGCCGGGGCTCTCGTCGGCTGAGAAGAAAGTGCGTCTCGCCAAGATGAGCTATCAGGACTTCGTCCTGAACATCGTTAAGGCGGACAAGCAGGTGCTGTGGTTCTACCAGAACACGGGCGCCGGAAATTTCTGTGTCGGCATTGACGCCCTGCCCGCGCTCTTCGGCTGGCAGATGGGGCTGCCCGGCTTCCAGGGCATGAACCTCGAGCCGACGCCCAATGGCGTGCTGGCCGACCTGCCCGGCGGTCAGCACGGACGGCAGAACGGATCCGGCGGTGGCGGCGCGATTCACTTTCCCGACGGCAACGCGACGATCGCGAGGCTGCTCGTGCGCTGGCTGATCCCGGACGCCGTTCCCGGCACGACGATGGAGGATGTCGGCGCCGCGCGTGTGAAGTACGCGCGGCTCGATCGAGACGGCCAGGCAGCGCGCATCCGACTGAACAGCACCGTGGTCAACGTGAAGCACGACGGCAATCCGTCGGCGGCGAAGGATACGATCGTCAGCTACGTGCGGGGCGGCAAGACGTACCAGGTCCGCGGGCGCGCGTGCGTGATGGCGTGCTGGAACATGTTCATTCCCGCGCTGGCGCCAGAGCTGCCGGCGAAGCAGAAGGAAGCGCTGGCGTTTGGCGTGAAGGGACCGCTGGTCTATACGAGCGTGGCGGTTCGCAATTGGATGGCGTTCCAGAAGATCGGTACGAGCAACATCAATTCGCCGACGATGTATCACACCGGTGTGTCCTTGGCCGAGGCGGTGAGCCTGGGTGAGTTGCACCATCCGCAAGCGCCAGAGGAGCCCATCGTGCTCCACTTGACGCGGTATCCGAGCGCCCCGGGTAAGCCTCGGAAGGAGCAGCACCGGATCGGGCGGGCGGACCTGCTGGCCACGACATTCGAGACCTTCGAGCGCAAGATCCGCGATCAGCTGGCGCGCACGCTGAGCGCGGGGGGCTTCGATTCGGCGCGCGACATCATCGCCATCACCGTCAACCGCTGGCCCCACGGCTATGCGTACACGTACAACAGCCTGTACGATCCGCTCGAGTGGGTGTTCACGTCGACCGACGCGCGCCCGTGTGTGATCGGGCGGCAGCCGTTCGGCTTGATCACGATCGCGAATTCCGACGCGGCTGCGAGCCCGCACACCGATGCGGCCTTCCTGGAAGCGCACCGCGCGGTCCAAGAAGTGCTGCAGCGACGCGCGATGCCGCTGCTGCCCACAGCCCCGGCACTGTAATGATTGCCGAGTATCCGATGGCGTGCGTTAGCAGTTCTGAAGTCTAGCGAAGGGGAGGACATCATGCGCCGACCTCGGAAATTGGCTGACGCCGGTCTGCTGCTCGTCCTGATCGCTGCCGCCGCCACCGTCCGTTCGCAAGGGCGCACGGTGGAATGGCGGTATTTCGGCGGCGACAAGGCGTTCACGCGCTACTCGCCGGCCGATCAGATCACCCGCGACAATGTCAAGAACCTGCGGATCGCCTGGCGTAGACCAGCGGTCGATGAAAAGCTGACAAGTTCGTTTCCGGGCCTCCGCGTCAACGCCTACCTACGGTCGACGCCGATCATGATCGACGGCGTGCTCTTCACGCAGGACGCGCACGGGTTTGTCAGCGCGTTCGACGCCGGCTCGGGGGATACCATCTGGCAGCAGGAGCCGGTGGCCCGGACGCCGGAGGAGGCGCTGGGCCAGAGTACGCGCGGCGTGGACTACTGGCGCCGCAACGGCGATGAACGGATCTTCGTTATCCGCGGCGAGTACCTCTACGCGCTCAACGCCAAGACCGGAAAGCTGTACCCGGATTTCGGCGACCGTGGGCGGACGAGCCTGCACTTCGACGAAGGCCAGCCGCTAGCCGGCCGCTTCAACGACAGCACGGGGCCCCTGGTGATCGGCGACGTCGTCGTTGTCACCGGCAACACGGCGGGCGCGGGCGACGGCGGCGACAAGAAAGAAGCGGCGCCTGAGGACGTAAGAGGCTTTGACGCTCGGAGCGGCAAGCTGCTATGGACGTTTCACGTGGTGCCGCACGCTGACGAGTTCGGCACGGACACGTGGGGCAACGAATCGTGGAAGGTGGCCGGCGATATCGGCGCGTGGAACCCCATGACCGCCGACGAGCAGCTCGGCTATGTCTACATCCCGCTCACGGCGCCAACGGCGTCGTCCTACGGCGGCTGGCGGCCTGGCGCCAACCTCTATTCCGATAGCCTTGTCGCGCTCGACGCGAAGACCGGCAAACGCGTCTGGCATTACCAGATGATTCACCACGACCTCTGGGAGTACGACAACGTCGGCCCCGCCATTCTCGGCGACATCACCGTGAACGGTCGGCGTATCAAGGCCGTCATGCAGCCGAACAAGAACGGGTTCGTGTACGTGCTGAACCGCGCGAACGGTGAGCCCGTGTGGCCGATTGTCGAGCGGCCGGTTCCGCCCTCGAGCGTGCCGAGCGAGCAGGCGTCCCCAACGCAGCCGTTTCCAACCAAGCCGCCGGCGTTCGATCGTCAGGGCATCACCGAAAACGACGTGATCGATTTCACGCCGGAGTTGCGGCGGGACGCGCTCGAGATCCTGAAGCCGTACGTCCTCGGTCCACTGTACACGCCGCCTTCAATCCGGAGCGCGGACGCCGACGGAAAGAAAGGCACGTTCACGGTACCTGGCGCATGGGGCGCGGGCAACTGGCACACGGGCGCCTTCGATCCGGAAACAGGAATGTATTACGCAGTGTCGTTGACGCTCCCCGGCGTGCGCGCGGTCGCGAGCACCAAGGGCAGTGAGACGGCGACGATGGACTACGCGGGAGGCGGAGGTCAGCCGGCGGCGAACCCTGCCCCCGATTTTGTGCAGGGACTGGGACCGCAAGTCCATGGGCTGCCGCTCGTCAAACCCCCGTACGGCCGGATCACCGCGTTCAACCTCAACACGGGCGATCAGGTTTGGATGGCAGCTAACGGCGACGGCCCCCGCGATCATCCGCTCTTGAAGGACCTGCATCTTCCGCCGCTCGGTGTGCCTAACCGCCCCGCGCCGCTTTTGACCAAGACGCTGCTTTTCATCGGCGAGGGCAGCGACGCCGTCATCGGCACGCCGCAAGTGTCATGGGCCTGGGGCAAGAAGTTCCGGGCGTTCGACAAGGCGACGGGGAAGGTCATCTCGGAAATTGAGCTGCCGTCGGGGACGACGGGCGCCCCGATGACCTACATGCACAAGGGCAAGCAGTACATCGTCGTGCCGGTTGGTGCGAAAGATCATCCGGCGGAGTTTGTCGCGCTCGCGCTTCCAGATGTCAAGCCGTCGACGGCCGGGCGTTGATCGAACGCTGGAAATCCCGGCTGAGCGCCGTGCGCCGCCACCTGCGCACGGCGGTGGTCTGCCCTCCTGCGGCCAGCCGATAGACTATTTTCTGTCTGGTCGCGCTCAGCGCGTTCGGTCCATGGGGCCCGCGGAATTACCGTACGTTCCCGCACCTCGACGTCGCTGACTGACCGTTGACAAGCTTGCATTCTTCATATACAAGGTTGCCACTTCCATGTGGTACTACCGACGGCTGCCAGAGGGCCTCGTGGTCATGCAGACCAGGCCCGAGCAAGCCCCGCAGCTCGAGGACCTGCAGCGCATCTGCTTTCCGACCCTCGATGATGCCGAACGCTTCAAATCGGCTCATTATCTGAAACACATCGACCTGTTTCCCGACGGCCAGTTTGTCGTGCTAGACGGCGACTCCGTCGTCGGGGCGACGACGACGCTCCGCCTGCATTTCGATTTCGAGCACGTCAACCACACCTTTGCGGACATCATCCAGGGCGGCTGGCTCACGTCACACGAGCCGGCTGGCGACTGGCTCTACGGGGCCGACGTCGGAGTCCAGCCCAAGTATCGTGGCCGCGGCTTGGCGACCGCGCTATACGCCGCCAGGCAGGAGGCGGTCTGGCGCCTTGGACTAAGAGGCCAAGTTACGGCGGGAATGATCCCGGGTTACGGCGCCGTCAAAGATCGGATGTCGGCGCAGGACTACTACAAGGGTGTCGTCGAAGGTCGCATCAAGGACTCGACGTTGTCCATGCAGCTCGGCGTGGGGTTCGAGCCGCGGGCGCTGCTGGCGAATTACCTCAACGATCCCGTTTGCGACAACTTCAGCGTGCTCCTTGTTCTGGGAGCCGACAAAGAGGTGCGAGGCGCCTCACGGAAACATGCGATGTCGTACATCAGATTGAACACGGAAGTTCCTGGTCCTCGCGCGCGTGATCTGATTGCTCGCCGAGCCGCGGCGGCGCCGGCTGGCCTTGGCCGCGCGACCGATGTCGTCGTGGAGCGTGCGGACGGAGGTCTCGTCTTCGACGTCGACGGGAACACGTTCATCGATTTTGCCGGAGGCATCGGAATGCTCGCGGTGGGGCATTCCCCGCGCGCCGTCGTGAAAGCCATTCAGGATCAAGCGGCGAAGTACATCCATCCCTGCTCGCTCGTCGCGACGTACGAGCCCTACGTTCGATTGGCGGAGCTGCTGAATGAGGTGACGCCTGGAACGTTCAAGAAGAAGACGATCTTTGCCAACAGCGGTGCCGAGGCGGTCGAGAACGCGGTCAAGTTGTCGCGGAAATTCACTGGCCGGGCGACCATCGTCTGCTTCGAAGGCGGGTATCACGGGCGCACGCTCCTGACGCTAAGCCTGACGAGCAAGTATGGCCTGTTCAAGAGCGGCTTCGGTCCGTTCGCCCCAGAGATCGTTCGGCTTCCAATCCCAAACCTCTATCGCACGCCGCAGGGAATGACTGAAGAGCAGTATGTGGATTTCGGGATCCGCCAGCTCGAGAACGCCTTCGTCGCGCAGGTCGATCCCAAGGCCGTGGCTGCCATCATCATCGAGCCGGTGCAAGGAGAAGCCGGATTTCTCCCTGTGCCGCCACGGTTTCTCCGGCGAATTCGCGAGCTGTGCTCCGAGCATGGGATCGTGATGATTGCAGACGAGGTGCAGTGCGGCATGGGTCGCACCGGCAAGTTGTTCGCAGTCGAACACTACGACATCGTTCCGGATCTGATCACGACGGCCAAGTCGCTTGGCGCGGGGATGCCGATCGCGGCGGTGACCGGCCGTGCCGACATCATGGATTCGGCCCACCTTGGAGGTATCGGTGGTACCTACGGCGGCAGTCCGGTCGCGTGCGCGGCGGCCATCGAAGCGGTGAACATCATTCGTCAGCCGGACTTTCTTGCTCACGCGCGCCGGCTTGGCGACGTCATGCACGACGCAATGGACGGCTGGAAGGCGCGGTTTCCGATCGTCGGTGATGTTCGCGGCCTCGGCCCGATGAGGCTCGTGGAATTCGTGCGTGATCGGGACGCCAAAGAGCCGGCGACGCCTGAACAGACATTGCAGATCGCGCGGCAGGCCGTGGCCAGCGGTGTCGTCGTCATGCGAGCGGGGTTGTACAGCAACTGCATCAGGCTGCTGCCGCCGCTCGTGATGCCCGAGGACATGCTCCGCGAAGGGCTCGACGTCGTCGGCCGCGCAATCGAGGTCGTCTCCATGCGTCATGCGGGCACTCCGGCGTGAGGCTAACGAGTTGAACGACCTCCTTCTCTACAACGGGCAGGTGCTGACGCAGGCGACGCCTTCCGTTGTCAGCGCGGTCGCCGTTCGTGACGGCCGGATTGCCGCGGTCGGCCACTCCGTGGATCTGTTGCGCGACGCCGGCGCCCGCACGCGACGCATCGATCTCGGGGGGCGCACGGTCGTGCCAGGATTCAACGACGCTCACGCTCACATCTGGAAGATCGGCCACTTATTGACGTCGATGCTCGACCTTAGGCGCGTAACGAGCGTCGCTCAGCTGGTCGACGACGTGCGGCGGTTCTCCGATCGGCTGCCAAGAGAGGCATGGCTGGTGGGACGCGGATACAACGAGGCGGCGATGCGCGACCGTCGGGCGCCGACGCGCACCGATCTCGATCGCGCGGCCCCGGACCGCCCCGTCGTCCTCACGCGCACGTGCGGACACATTTACGCCGTGAACAGCCTCGCGCTTGAGCGGGCCGGCATCGGGGCCGGGACCGCGGCGCCGGTCGGCGGGGTGATCGAGCGCGACGAGCTTGGCCGGCCCAACGGCCTGCTGCACGAAACGGCGATGGGGCTGATCAACCGCGTCATGCCGCCGCCGACGCCGGACGACTACGAAGCGATGATCGTCGCCGCGCTTCGCCATCAGCTCTCGCTCGGCATCACCTCGTCGGCCGACTGCGGCGTGTCGCCGCAGCTGCTGGGGGTGTACCGTGCCATCGATGCGAAGGGCGCGCTGCCGGCGCGCGTCAACGTCATGCCGCTCCGCCGCGTGGACGGCGTGCCGGCGCCGGTGCCGCTGCCGGAGCGGCACGCGTCGGACATGCTGCGTGTCGACACGGTGAAGTTCCTTGCCGACGGAGGTCTGAGCGGCGCGACCGCCGCGTTGAGCGTCAACTACCGCCACGTCGCCCGCAAAGGCGTGCTGCGATTCGAGCGCGCGGAACTGGAGGCGCTGTGCCGTGAGTCGCACGAGGCTGGATGGCGAATCGCCACGCATGCCATCGGCGACGTCGCCATCGACCAGATGCTCGACATCTACGAGAGCCTCGGGCTGCACCCGCGCGGTTTGGCGCACCGCATCGAGCATTTCGGCCTTCCGGATGCGACGCAGCTGTCGCGCGCCTCGAGGCTCCGCGTGATCGCCGCGCCCCAGACCATCTTCATTCGCAGTTTCGGAGTGAACTTCCGGAGCTACCTGCCAGAGGCGTTTCTGCCCAGGACCTATCCGATCCGCGCGATGCTCGATGCCGGAGTCCGGGTCGCGCTCTCGTCGGATGCGCCGGTCGTGGAAGATGACAACCCGCTCGCCGGCATGACGGCCGCCATCACGCGCCGCGACAGCGAAGGGTGTCTGATCGCGCCCGGGCAGGCCATCACGGCGGAAGAGGCCGTGTACGGGTACACGATGGGCGGCGCCGTCGCGACCGGCGACGAAGGCAACCGGGGCAGCATCGAGCCGGGCAAGTGGGCCGACCTCGCGGTGCTGTCCGGCGATCCACTGACCGTCGCGCCCGAGGCGCTTTCCGGGATTTCCGTGGACATGACACTGCTCGCGGGCCGCATCGTCTTCGAGCGATAGGGCGGCAAATGGAGTACTCCTACAAGCTGTTGATCGGCGGCGAGTGGTGCGACGCGTCGAGCGGCCGGACGAAAGCCGTCGTCAACCCGGCGACCGAGGAATCCGTTCGCGAGATTCCGTACGGCGCGGCGGCCGATTGTCAGGCGGCGATCGACGCGGCCGCACGCGCGTTCGGCGCGTGGGCCGGCCGGACGCCGTACGAGCGCGGCGCGATCCTCAAGCGTGCCGCCGATCTCATCCGCGCGCAGGCCGACACGCTGGCGCGCACCACCGTACTCGAGAGCGGCAAACCGTTCGTGCAGGCCCGTGGCGAGTGGATGGTCTCGGCCGATCTGTTCGAATGGTTCGCGGAAGAGGGCAAGCGAGCCTACGGCCGCGTCGTGCCTTCTCGCGTCGGCACCAGACGGCTGACCGTCCTGAAGCAGCCGATCGGCGTTGTGGGCATCATCACGGCGTGGAATTTTCCCGCCTACAACATCGCCCGCGCCGCCGCCGCCGCGCTCGGAGCCGGCTGCTGCGTCGTCATCCGCCCGTCCGAGTACACGCCGTTGACGGCGATGGAGATGATGAACGTCCTCATCGAGGCCGGGACGCCGGGCGGCGTGGCTAATCTGGTCAACGGCGAGGCGGATCCGATCGGTCAGGAGATGCTCCGCCATCCGGCGTGCGCGAAGATTCATCTCACCGGCAGCGTGCGCGTCGGCAAGCACCTGATGGATGGCGCGTCGCGGACCATGACGCGGCTGTCGCTGGAGCTCGGCGGGAACGCGCCCGTGCTCGTCTTCCCCGACGTCAATCTCGAGCAGGTCGCCGCCGGCGCCGTGGCGGCCAAATTCCGCAACGGCGGCCAGGTGTGCATCGCGCCGCAGCGCTTTCTGGTGGCCCGCCGCGTCTCGGAGGAATTCGTGGACCGTGTGGCGGCCGCCGTCGGCGCGCTGCGCGTCGGATCGGGGCTCGAGGCGGAGACGCAGGTCGGCCCGCTGATCAACGCGAAGCAGCGGGCGCACGTGGAAGCGCTCGTCGCGTCGGCACGAACCGCGGGCGCGACCATCAGGGTCGGCGGCGCCCGGCCGCCCGACCGGCCGCGCGGCTACTTCTACGAGCCGACGGTCGTGGCGGACGTGCGGCAGTCGATGCCGGTCTTCGAGGAGGAGATCTTCGGCCCGGTCATGCCGGTCGCCTCCTTCGACGACGTGGACGAGGCGGTCGCGGTGGCGAACGCCACGCGCTACGGGCTCGCGGCGTACGTGTGGACGAACGACCTCCGCACGGCGATGCGCGCGTCCGAGCGACTGGACTTCGGCATGGTGGGGGTCAACGAGTGGACGCCGCAGGCCGTCGAGGCCCCGTTCGTCGGCTGGAAGGAGAGCGGCGTGGGGCGCGAGGCCGGATCGGAAGGTCTCGAGGAGTACATGGAAACCAAGCTCGTCGCGATAGGCGGACTCTGATTCATGAGCACGGGCCCGTCCCTGGAGATCCCCCGCACGCTGGGACGCTGGGACCTGGTGCTCCTGAAGATCGTGGCGATCGTGAACATCAACAACGTGCCACCGGTCGCCGTTTACGGCTGGACGTCGCTGCTGTTGTGGGGGCTGGCGTTCGTCACGTTTTTCGTGCCCGAGGCCGTCGCCGTGCTGACGCTGGCGCGGCGGCATCCGGGAGAGGGCGGCATCTATCTCTGGACGCGGAAGGAGTTCGGTGAAGCGCACGGGTTCCTGTCCGGGTGGTGTTACTGGACCAACAACCTGTTCTATGTACCCGTGCTCCTGGTCTACATGACGGGCATCTTTGCGTTTGCGGGCGGCGAGGCGCGCGCCGCGGACCTCGTCAATCAGAAGCTGTTCGTCGCGGCGGTGTCGTTCGGCTGGCTCGCGCTGATCGCCTTCGCGAACATCCGCGGGCTGGCCGTCGGCAAGTGGATTCAGAACGTCGGCGGGCTGGCGGCCTTTCTGAGTGTCGCGCTCGTCCTGGCGGCGGCCGCGGCCGCATGGTCCAACGGCGTCGGTGCGCACGCGCCGCGAATCACCCGCGTGACGTGGGAGATGACGACGAGCTTCGCCGTGATGTGCAACGCACTGGTCGGGATTGAGCTGGCGTCGACGATGGGCGACGAAATCCGCAATCCGGCGCGCGACCTCGGGCCGGCGATCGCGATTGCGGGCGTCGTGTCGATCGTCTCGTACCTGCTGGTCACAGGCGCAGTGCTGACGCTCGTGCCTGTCGAGCAACTTGGCGTCATCCAGGGCGTGATGCAGGCCGTCAGCGCCGGCGCGCACGCGGCCCATGTCGGCTGGATCGTTGTGCCGCTCGCCATCGTCATGGGGCTGGCGACCGGCGGCGCGGCCTCGGCCTGGTTCGCCGGGTCGTCGCGGATCCCGTTCGTCGCCGGTCTGACGAGCGCGTTGCCGCAAGCCCTCGGCCGTGTCCACCCGCGGTGGCATTCGCCGCATGTCGCGCTGATCACGTGCGCGCTGCTGGCGGGTCTGTTCACGGCGCTCTCGCTCGTCGGATCGAGCGTCGCGGAGGCGTATCAGGTGCTGCTGAAGGCCGCCGTGGTCATTCAGTTGATTCCGTTCATCTATTTGTTTCTGGCGCTCGTGAGGACGGACGGCGTCACCGCTCTCGCGCGGGGCGCCGGCCTCGTCGGTCTCTGCACGACGGTCCTCGGCCTGGGCGCGGCGTTCCTGCCGACGTCCGACGTCACGAGCGTCGCATTGTTCGAGACCAAGTTGATCGTCGGCGTCGTCGGCCCGACGGCGCTCGGATGGTTTCTGTTCAGGCGCGCGCAACGCGGCGCGCTGGAGATGCCTGCATGACACACGCAGTCGTTCTCGCCATCGGGTTGCTGGCCGCGCTGCCGCAGACCGCCACGCCGCGTCCGTCGCCCGCCGCGGCGGAACAAGAGATTCGAGAGTTCGAGCAGAAGTACAACGGCGCGTACGCCGCCAACGATCTCAGGACGTATTTTTCGTACCTCGCGGCTGATTTCACCCAGTGGTTGCCGTCGGGGCGGACCGACAAGGCGGCGTATCAGCAGAGCTGGACGCGCTTCATCAACGGCGGGGGCAAGGTGCTCGCGGCCGACATCGCCGAACTGCATGTCAAGATCGGCCCGAGCGGCGACACGGCCGTCGCCAGCTACCTGCTGCACGTGAAGACGCACTCCACACGCGGCGACAGCGACGAGACGTACCAGGAGACCGATGTGCTCTTCAGGCGCGACGGCACCTGGAAGGTGGTCGCCCTGCATTATTCGCCGGCGCCGGCGAAGAAGACGCCGTAAGCCGGGAGAGGAGATTTGACGTGGCCAACGCAGGCGACAAGAACCTCGGGATCGATCGCCCGATCACCCGACGCGATTTTCTGAACGGTGTCGCAATCGGCGTCGGCGGAACAGTTGTGGGCGCGGGACTATCGGATCGGCTGATCGCCTCGCTGCGCGCCGAGGAGGCGATGCAGGCCGCCGCGGGCGATGTCTATTACCCGCCCACGCGAACGGGAATGCGCGGCAGCCACGACGGATCGTGGGAGGTATCCCACCAGCTGCGCGACGCCGGCGCCTTCTGGAAGACGGCGGGCACGCCCGCCGACACGCGCGAATCGTACGATCTCGTCGTCGTCGGCGGCGGGATCAGCGGTCTCGCGGCGGCGCATTTCTTCCGCGCGCGCGCGGGTCGCGACGCGCGCATCCTCGTCCTCGACAACCACGACGATTTCGGCGGGCATGCGAAGCGGAACGAGTTCCACATTGCCGGCCGAATGCTCTTGATGAATGGCGGGACCGCAGGCATCGACAGCCCCACGCCATTCAGCAACACGGCCGACGGATTATTCAAGGAACTCGGCGTCGATCCGCCAGCGCTCAGCGCCAAATTCAACGCCAGGGGTGGCGGAGGCGGGCTCCAGGTGAACGGTCTTCGTAGCGCCTACTTCTTCGACAAAGAGACGTTCGGCGCCGACAAGCTCGTCGTCGGTACTCCGGGCGGCGGCGGTCGCGGCGGGCGAGGCGGCGCGAACAGCGCAGCGTGGACGGATTTTCTGGCGCAGACCCCATTGTCCAGTGAGGCACAGCGCGACTGGATGCGCGTGCAGCTCGACGAGCCGGTCGACTACATGCCTGGACTCTCGGTCGCGGACAAGAAGGATCGCCTGTCGCGCATGAGCTACAAGGACTACCTGCTCACGGTCGCGAAGGTGCAGGCGGACGCGGTGAAGATCTACCAGCGTCGTACGGAAGGCGAGTGGGGTGTGGGCATCGACGCCGAGCCGGCGCTCGATTGCTGGGGCATGGGCTATCCCGGGTTCGCAGGGCTCGGGCTCGGCGACCGCACGGGCGATCCGCGCATGAGTTACACGGCGGCTGGGTACGCCAACGGCGGCTCGTACCGCTTCCACTACCCGGACGGCAACGCGTCTATCGCGCGGCTCCTCGTGCGATCACTTATTCCCGGTGCGATGCCCGGGCATACGGCTGAAGACATCGTGGCGGCCGTCGCGGACTACAGCCAGCTCGACCGTGCCGATTCGCCGGTCCGGGTTCGACTCAACAGCACGGTCGTGCGCGTGCGTCACGCCGGCAGCGCGTCGAGCGCCAAAGAAGTCGAGGTTGCGTACGCGCGCGGCAAGCAGACGTTCACCGTCCGCGGCAAGAACGTCGTGATGGCGTGCTGGAACATGATGATCCCCTTCCTTTGCCCCGACCTGCCGCAGAAGCAGAAGGAGGCGTTGCACTACTTGGTCAAGGTTCCGCTCGTTTACACGAGCATCGGTCTGAGGAACTGGAAGGCCTTCGAGAAGCTCGGCGTGTCGAACATCTCTTCGCCCGGCATGTGGCACAGCGGCATTGGATTGAATACGGCCGGTCCAGCAATGGGCGACTACAAGGCGGCGTCTGGCGCGCCCGACGAGCCGATTCTGGTACACCTCACCCGGACGCCGAACAAGCCAGGCTTGTCCTCCGCCCGCGAGCAACACAAAGCCGGACGGATCGAGCTGCTGCAAACACCGTTTTCAACGTTCGAACGCAATATCCGGGATCAGTTTGCCCGCGTTCTCGGCGGTGGCGGCTTCGACCCTGCGCGCGACATTGAGGCGATCATCGTCAACCGCTGGCCGCACGGGTACGGGTACGAGTACAACCCACTCTACGACCCGCGTTGGCCGAAGGGCCAGGCGCCGCACGAGGTCGGGCGCCAGCCGTTCGGCCGTATCACGATTGCGAATTCGGATTCCGGCGCCACGGCGTACACCGACGTCGCCATCGATCAGGCACATCGCGCCGTGGCGGAACTGTTCGGCCAGAAAAACCCTTCGGCGTAGGCGTAGACCAGGACATTCAGGAGCCCCTATATGAAATGTGCGATCAAACAGGTGATTCGACGGGTTCTTCTGGTCTGTCTGGGCCTCGCGACCGCGACTGTTGCCGAGGCGCAGGTTTCCACGGGTGGCATTCGCGGCATCGTCCGCGACAGCTCCAACGCCATCCTCGTCGGCGTGACCGTGGAGGTGTCCAGCCCGGCGCGAATCGGACCGCCGGCGGTTCAGGTGACCAACGATCAAGGCCTCTACCGGTTCGACAACCTTGCCGTTGGCGAGTACCTCGTCACCTTCACACTGCAGGGCTTCGAAACGCTGCGGCGCGAAGGTGTGCGCGTCGAAGTCGGCCGCGCCGTCGATCTGACGGTCACGATGACCGTCGGTGCGATGGAGCAATCGGTAACGGTCACAGGTGCCGCGCCGGTCGTCGACACGACGCACGCCGGCTACTCCTCGAACTTTAACCAGCAACTCCTCGACAACATCCCGACTACGCGTACATCGTGGTTCGATGTCGTCACAGCCGCCCCGGCGGTGCGGTCGGATCCGGTGAACGCGAACTCGGCATCGTTCCTGCTGTACGGCTCCAGCGCCGATCAGAATTCGTATCAGAACGACGGCGTCGAGGTTGCGGCGCCTTCCGGCGGCACAGTGTGGAGTTTTCCGAATCCCGACACGATCGAAGAAGTGCAGGTCGTGGGCGTGGGTGCGTCGGCGGAATACGCCGGCTTCCAGGGCGGCGTCGTAAACATCATTACGAAGTCCGGCAGCAACCAGCTCAAGGGTTCGAGCAACTACTTCTATACCGGCGGCAGTCTGGTGGGCAACAACACGCCCGACGCCAGTTTCCCGTACCACATTGCGTACCAGAGCGATTTCACCTTTTCACTCGGCGGCCCGATCAAGAAAGACAAACTGTGGGTGATCGGGATGATCGAGCTGACGAACAACAAGTCGTCGGACATCGGCGTGGATCCGACGACGGCGCCCATGAACCACAACTACAAGCCGTTTGCGAAAGTGAACGCCCGCCCGACGAACACCGACACGTTCGAGTTCCAGTTCAGTGACGAATACTTCCGATTGCCCGAATCGCCGGACATTCTCGATCCTGCCAATACGCTCAGAGACGAGCATGGCCGAAACCCGATCTATGTGGGCCGCTGGAACCGCACGTTCGGCAACAGGACGTTGTTCGAGGTGAAGGGGGGCGGCATCTACATTCGCGATCACTTCGATCCCCACTCCGGCGATTTCACGACGCCTGGTCACGTCGACACCGGCACCGGCGTCGCGAGCGTGAACACGACCGAACTGCACACGCAGCAGAATCAGAATCAAACGACGTTGTCCGCGACATTGACGCGCAATGCGGACAACTTCATTCGCGGATCTCACGATTTCAAGTTCGGCGTCCAGTACTCGCAGGGGACGAACCTGTCGAACCAGGGGCTCACCGGCGGGACGTCGTTTCTGGACTACTACGGCCTGCCGTACCGCATGACTGTGCGCACCACGAGTTCGACCATCGGTCGGGTGCGAACGACCGGCGCGTTCGTGCAGGACAACTGGAGCGTGGCACAGCGAGTCACGTTGAACCTCGGCGTCCGGTTCGATCGCTCGCTGGGCGACATCCCGTCGACCGACCAGCTCGATCCGACGTTCGCCAACAGTGTGGGCACGTATGCCGGCGTGTCCGACGCCATCGCATACGACAACGCGTCGCCGCGCCTCGGCGTGACGGTGAAGCTCGACGACACGGGCAAGACCGTGGCGAAAGCGAGCTACGGTCGGTACTACGCGCGCCTGAACACCGGTCTCTTCACCGCCATCGCGCCGGGCGGGCCGATCACGCAAACGTACAACTGGAATTCGAAGACGAAGCAGTATGACATCCTGTTCAATACATCGAACCCCAAGCAGAATCA
>JAIQFX010000009.1 GCA_020073005.1 Terriglobia bacterium
GTTCGTGAACTGCTGGCCGTCGCCGAGCGGAATCGTGAAGCGCGTGACGACCGGCGTCGATGGCGACGGACGGACGCTCCACCCGATGGCGCCCGCGACGGCGGCGGCGACCGCGGCCGTGATCGCGAACGGCAGCGCGTTTCCACAGCGGCCGCGACGTGGCCATCGGCGGCGCGCTCGCGGCGGTCGCGGAGCGCGGCTCGTTCAGCAGAAACAGCGCGACCGAAATGTCGGGAAGCCGCTGCGCGCGATCCTTCTCGAGGCAGCGCTTCACGATCGTGCGCGCGTCGGGCGGCAGATCCGCCGGCAGCGCATTCCAGTCCGGCTCGCCTCGCACGACGGCCGCCATCGTGTCGGTGAGATCTTCGCCGCCGAACGCGCGCTTGCCCGTGAGCATTTCGTAGAGCACACAACCGAACGCCCAGACGTCGGTGCGCTTGTCGGCGATGCGCCCCTTCGCCTGCTCGGGGCTCATGTACGCGGCCGTGCCGAGCATCACGCCCGCCTGCGTCGCGGCGAACGTCAGCGTGGGTGATTGCGTTTCCCTACCCGCCCCACCTGGCCCGCCAGCCTTACCCGCCTCGACTTTCGCCAGCCCGAAGTCCAGGACCTTCACGCGACCGTCCGCGGTCAGCATGATGTTGGCCGGCTTCAGATCGCGATGGACGATCCCTTTGTCGTGCGCCGCCTGGAGCGCTCCGGCGATCTGTCGCGCGATGGCGAGAGCGTCGTCAAGGGGGACGGGTCTCGGTGATCCTTGCCGTCCGGGACCCGTGCCCCCAATCCGCTCCGCCAGCGACTCCCCGTCGACCAGCTCCATCGCGAGGAACCGCGTGGCGCCGGTCTCTTCGAGGCCGTAGATCGCCGCGATGTTCGGATGGTTGAGCGCGGCGAGCGCCTGCGCTTCGCGCTGAAACCGCGCGACGCGTTCGGGATCGTTGACGAACAGATCGGGCAGGACCTTGATCGCGACGTCGCGGCCGAGCTTCGTATCGCGTGCGCGATACACCTCGCCCATGCCGCCGGCGCCGAGCGGCGCGATGATCTCGTAGCCGCCGAGTGTCGTGCCGACGGGAAGCGTCACACCGTCCGCACTCCGCATTCCTCAATCCGCACTTACACCACCTCGAAAAGTCCCGCGGCTCCCATCCCGCCGCCGATGCACATCGTCACGACGACTCTCTTCGCGCCGCGGCGCTTGCCTTCGATCAGCGCATGGCCGACGAGCCGCGCGCCCGACATCCCGTACGGATGACCGACGGCAATCGCGCCGCCGTCCACGTTCAATCGATCGTCGGGAATGCCCAGCCGATCGCGGCAGTAGATCACCTGCACGGCGAACGCCTCGTTCAATTCCCAGAGATCGATGTCGCCGACCTTGAGCCCCATGTGCTTGAGCAGCTTCGGCACGGCAAACACCGGACCGATGCCCATCTCGTTCGGCTCGCAGCCGGCGACCGCGAATCCGCGGAACACGCCGAGCGGCGTCAGGCCGCGCTTCGCGGCCATCTTGTCGCTCATGACGATCGCGACCGACGCGCCGTCGGAAAACTGGCTCGCGTTCCCGGCGGCGATCACGCCGCCTTCGATCGCGGGTTTGATCTTCGCCACGCCCTCGTACGTCGTGTCCGGCCGGATGCCTTCGTCCTGCGCCGCGTGCACCTCCTTGATCGACTCGACGCCGCTCGCCTTGTCGACGACTTTCATCCTCGTCGCCATCGGCACGATCTCGTCCGTGAACCTGCCGGCGATGCGCGCGGCCGACGCGCGCTCCTGGCTCTGGACGCCGTACAGGTCCTGCGCCTCGCGCGCGATGCCGTACTTCTTCGCGACGTACTCGGCGGTCTGCAGCATCGGCCAGTAGAGCGCCGGCTTGTTCGCGACGATCCAGTCGTCGTTGATCATGTGCGTGTTGGCTTCGTTCTGGACGCACGAGATCGATTCGACGCCGCCGGCCGCGTAAATCTCGCCCTCGCCGGTCATCACGCGCTGCGACGCAATCGCGATCGTCTGCAGGCCTGACGAGCAGAAGCGATTCACGGTCATGCCCGAGGTCGTGACGGGACAGCCGGCGCGGATCGCGATCTGCCGCGCGATGTTGCGCCCGGTCGCGCCTTCCGGATTCGCGCAGCCCATGAGGACGTCGTCGACGTCGCCGGGCTCGAGTTTCGCGCGCTCGATCGCGTGGCGCAGGGCGTGACCGCCGAGCGACGCGCCGTGGGTCATGTTGAACGCCCCGCGCCAGCTCTTGCAGAGCGGCGTGCGCGCGGTGGAGACGATGACGGCTTCATGCATGCCCGGCATTTTACAAGCAGTCCACGTTTCCCGCAGAATGTCCGCCGCATGACGCTGGCGCTCGACGATGTCACCATCCTGGATCTCTCGCACGCCCTGGCCGGACCGTTCGCCTCGACGCTGCTCGCCGACTACGGCGCCGAGGTCATCAAGATTGAACCGCTCGAAGGCGAGATCGCGCGATCGTGGGGCCCGCCGTTCTACGGCGGCGAGACGTCGTACTTCATCAACCTCAACCGGAACAAGAAAAGCGTCGCGATCGATCTGAAACATCCCGACGGCAAGGCGATCTTCTTCCGGCTGCTCGACCGCGCGGACGTCGTGCTGGAGAACCTGCGCATCGGCGCCGTCGCGAAGCTCGGGATCGATTACGACCGCGCCCGCGAGCGCCGGCCGGACATCATTTATTGTTCGGTCTCCGGCTTCGGTCAGGACGGGCCGTATCGCGATCGCGCCGCGCTCGATCTCGTCGCGCAGGCCGAGAGCGGCATGATGAGCATCACGGGCGAGCCCGGCGGGCGCGGCGTCCGCTGCGGCGTGTCGATCGCGGACATCACCGCCGGCATGTACTCCGCGTTCGGCATCCTGACGGCGCTGCACGCGCGCGAGCGGACCGGCAAGGGCCAGTTCATCGACGTCTCGATGTTCGACGGCCAGCTCGGCCTGCTCTCGGGGATGATCGGCAACTACCTCGCCGATCGCGTCGTGCCGAGGCCGATGGGGACCGCGTACGGCGCGGTGCTGCCGTATCAGACGTTTCAGACGAAGACGCGCGACATCGCCGTCGGCGTCGGCAGCGACAAAGTGTGGCGCACGCTCTGTCCGCTGCTTGGCGTCGCGGACATGGCCGCGGATCCGCGCTACATCACCAACGCCGCGCGCCACGCGAATCGGCCGTCGCTCGTCGAGCGTCTGCAGGCGGCGTTCCTGACGAAGACGTACGAGGAGTGGGAGGCGACCTTGATGCCGGCGGGCGTGCCGATCGGCGCGATCAACACGATCGATCAGGTCGTCGCGCATCCCCAGGTGGCCGCGCGGCGATCCCTCGTCGAGAGCACGCATCCGGTCGCGGGCACGATCAAAGTCGTCGCGCCTCCGGTGCGGATGTCGGAGACGCCGGGATCTGTGCGCACGCCGGCGCCGTTGCTCGGGGAGCATACGGAGGAAGTGCTGGGCGATCGGCTCGGCATGAGCGCGAAGGAGATCGCGCGCCTGCGAGAGGCGCGTGTCATTGGAGGATAACGTGGGACTGCTCACCGATCGCGTGGCGATCGTCACCGGCGCGAGTAGAGGCATCGGCCGCGTCATGAGCCAGCTGTTCGCGAAGGAAGGCGCGAAGGTCATCTGCGCCGCGCGCTCAGCGGCGTTGGTGAACGAGAGCGTCACATTAATAAAGGATGCCGGCGGCCAGGCGGTCGCCGTCACGGCCGACGCGTCCACCGAAGCCGGCGCTCGCGCGATTGTCGATGCGGGCGTGAAGGCGTTCGGCCGCGTGGACACGCTCGTCAACAATGCCGGCGACGGCGGGCCGACCACACCGATCCAGGACTACACGGTCGACGACTGGTTCTACACCGTCAACTCGTGCCTGACGAGCGCGTATCTGTGCGCGCGCTTCGCCGTGCCCGCGATGATCGCGGCGGGACGCGGATCGATCGTGAACATCGCGTCGATGGCGGGACGACGGGGGCTTGCGTACCGCGTCGGCTACTGCTCGGCAAAGGCCGGACAGATCGGGATGACGTACGGTCTCGCGCTCGAGCTCGGCCGCCACAACATCACGGTCAATGCGATCGCGCCGGGCGCGGTCGCCGGCGATCGCATCGATCGGGTGATCAAGGGGCAGGCCGACGTCCGCGGCGTCGACGTCGAGAAGATGCGGCAGTCCTTCGTCGAGCGATCGCCGCTGCGGCGGATGTCGACCGCCGAAGACATCGCGTCGCTCGCCGCGTTCCTCTGCAGCGACCATGCGAGAAACATTTCCGGCCAGTGCATTCCCGTCACCGCGGGCGAACCCGCTTCGTAATGCCATTACCCACTTACCCAATTACCCAACTACTCAATTCATGAAAGCCATACTCTGCAAGTCTTACGGGCCGCCCGAATCGCTCGTCTTCGAAGACGTCGCGTCGCCGGCGCCAGGCGCCGGCGAGATCGTCGTCTCCGTCAAGGCCGCGAGCGTCAACTTCCCTGACGTTCTCATCATCCAGAACAAGTACCAGGTGAAGCCGCCGCTGCCGTTCTCGCCGGGCAGCGAGCTGGCCGGCATCGTGACATCCGTCGGCGCGGGCGTGACGAACGTGAAGCCAGGTGACGCCGTCATGGGCTGCACGGGATACGGCGCGTTCGCCGAAGAGATCGTGGCGACCTCGGATCGCTTCTTTCCGATTCCGGCGGGCATGGACGTCACGACCGCCGCATCGTTCGTGCTGACCTACGGGACGGCCGATCACGCGCTGCGCGATCGCGGGCAGCTGCAGCCCGGCGAAACCCTGCTCGTGCTCGGCGCGGCGGGCGGCGTCGGCATCGCCGCGATCGAGATCGGAAAGATCCTCGGCGCCCGCGTGATCGCCTGCGCCTCGAGCGGCGACAAGCTCGGAGTGTGCCGCGCGCACGGCGCCGACGAGACGATCAACTACACGACGGAAGATCTGCGCGAGCGCATCAAGCAGCTCACCGCCGGCCACGGCGCCGACGTCGTCTACGATCCCGTCGGCGGCGCGTACGCGGAGCCGGCGCTGCGCGCGGTCAAGTGGCGAGGGCGCTTTCTGGTGATCGGATTCGCCGCGGGCGAGATCCCGAAGATGCCGCTGAACCTGCCGCTCATCAAGGGATCGTCGATCGTCGGCGTCTACTGGGGCGACTTTTCGCGCCGCGAGCCCGCGCGCTTCGCGGATTCGATGCGCCAGCTTGCCGCCTGGTGGACCGCCGGCACATTGAAACCGCACGTGTCCGCCACGTTCCCGCTCGCGCGCGCGTCTGAAGCGCTGACGCTGATGGCCAACCGTCAGGTCACAGGGAAGGTCGTCCTGACGGTATGAACATCGCCTCGTCTTACTGGCTCGTCGTCGTCCGGTGCGCCCTCAGGACGTCGCGCGCGTTCTGTGCCGTCCACGCCTCCTTCACTGACTCGACAACCAGATGACTCGATGAACAAATTCGGCAGCGCGCGCGGATTCTACGCGCGCCCTTGCGTATAATCACGCCCAACGGAGGGCTCTCTCAATGACGCGTCGCCTGCTTGCCGGTCTCGTCCTCGCGCTGATCCCGGCGGTTGCCGAGGTCGCACTGTCGGCCACGGGGGCCGCGGCCGGCGGCACCGCGTGCGCGAACCTCGCCGCCCTGACGATTCCCACGGTCACGATCAAATCCGCGACCGCCGTCCCGGCCGGCCCCTTCACGCCGCCCGGCGGCACGGGCGCCAACACGATGACACTGCCCGCGTTCTGCCGCGTCGAAGCGACCGCGCGGCCGACGAGCGACTCCGACATCAAGTTCGAAGTCTGGATTCCGCCGGCCGACGCGTGGAACGGCAAACTGGAAGGCGTCGGCAACGGCGGTTACTCCGGCGCGATCGGTTACGTGGCGATGGCCGCGGGCCTGCGGCGCGGCTACGCCGTCGCGAGCACCGACACGGGCCACGCCGGCGACGACATGAAGTTCGGCCAGGGGCATCCGGAGAAGATCGTCGACTGGGCGTACCGCGCGATTCACGTGACGGCGGAAGCGTCGAAGCTCATCGTCCACAACAACGCCGGCCGCTTTCCCGAGCACGCGTACTTCAACGGCTGCTCGAGCGGCGGCCATCAGGCGCTCTCCGAAGCGCAGCGGTTCCCGGACGACTACGACGGCATCATCGCCGGCGATCCCGCGAGCAATCGCATCCGCCAGACGTTCGGCTTCCTCTGGTCGTGGAACGCGTCGCACGCCAGGGACGGCTCGCCGATCCTCTCGCAGAGCAAGCTGTCGCTTCTCACGAAGGCCGTCGTCGAGTCGTGCGACGGGCTCGACGGATTGAAGGACGGCATCATCGACGATCCGCGCCGCTGCCATTTCGATCCGGGCAAGCTGCTCTGCAAGAACGGGGGCGACGAGGCGAGCTGTTTGTCGACCGCGCAAGTGGACGCCGTCCGGAAGATCTACGAGGGCGCGAAGAACCCGCGGACCGGCGAACAGATCTTCACCGGCTGGCCGCGCGGCAGCGAAGGCTTCGGCGACAACCCGATCCAGAGCTGGCGCCAATACATCATGGACCCGCCGGAGCCGAGCCGCGTCGGCTTCTTCAAGTACTTCCTCTTCCACGATCCGAACTGGGATCCGCGGACGATCGACTACGACCGCGACCTCGCGTACGCGGAGCGGAAGATGCCGTGGATGAGCGCGGTCGAAAAGGATCTGACGCCGTTCAAGAAGCACGGCGGCAAGCTGCTGATGTACACGGGCTGGGCCGATCCGGTCGTGCCGCCGCAGGACACCGTCGCCTACTACGATGGCGTCGTCAAGACGATGGGCGGGCTCGAGAAGACGCGCGAGTTCTACCGCTTCTTCATCGCGCCGGGCATGGGCCACTGCAGCGGCGGGCCGGGCCCGAATCAGTTCGACACGCTGGCGGCGCTCGAGCAGTGGGTCGAAAAAGGCGTCGCGCCGGAAAAACTGATCGCGTCGCACTCGACCGGCGGCAAGGTCGATCGCACGCGGCCGCTCTGTCTGTATCCGCAGGTCGCGCGCTGGAAGGGCACCGGCAACACGGAGGACGCCGCGAACTTCATGTGCGTCACCGAAGCGCCGGCGACGCCGGTGCGCAAGACCGCAGCCGGCGGGCGATGACGCTCGGCTGAAAGCCCCGCGCTACAACCGCGACTACCGCGCCCCGCCCGCCCGCGCCTGTTGCGCGTGCTCGAGGAAATCGAGCTGCGCCTTGAGCAGATGGCGCTTCAGCTGCACGGTGTCGCCGAGATCGATGTACGGCTCGCCGTCGGCGTCGTACGCCGTCCATGCCGGCAGGCCCTTGCCGTTGGGATCGCCGGTCTTCGCGAAGTTCACCCAGTAGCTCGACATCGCATCGGAGAGCTTCCGGTCCGCATCGGTGTACATGAAACCGGGATTTCTGAGGTTGCCGAAGACGTAGCCGATCTCGGATGCGTGATACGCGCCCCATTCCTTCGCGCGCGGACCCGGCGGCACGTGCGTGAACTGATAGAGAAACGCCTTCCGCCCGCCCGCCGTCACCATCCGCGCCCACGTCCGCATCTCGAGCGTGAACGTCGTGTCGCGGCCGAGACCGAGCATCGCGGCCGCGATGTCCGCCTCGCTCGTCACCGGATAGACCTCGTCGAACTCCTTCGAGAGTCCCGGGAATTGCGACTCGATCCGCTGATGGAACGCGTCCAGCGTTTTCGGGAACGTCGCCGGACTGCTGAGCGTCGTCCACTCGTTCGCATTCGATCCGACGAGCACCGGCACGTCGCTGTGCTTCTTCTGCGCGAAGAGCGTCCGCACGTCCGCCGGCAAGACCCAGCCGTCGACATCAATAGATGTCCGGAACGACGGCGCGGCGACGAGCTTCTCAGCCGGAACCGCGCGCAGCGCCTTGAGTGAATCGGCGCCGACGGCCTTCGCCAGCGCCACGCCGCCCTGTTCCGCCTGGCTCAGCGTCGGCGTGCGCGCGAACTGCGCGCCGCTCTCGCCGATCGCCTTGTGGAAGAGGCCGTGCGCGAGCGGCGTCGCGTGCGTCGCGTTCACGCTCCACGATCCAGCGGACTCGCCGAAGATCGTCACGTTCGACGGATCGCCGCCGAATGACGCGATGTTCTTCCGCACCCATTTCAGCGCGGCGATGTGATCGAGGATCGCGTAGTTGCCAGACGAGTGCTGCGGCGATTCGGCGGTCAGCTCGGGATGCGCGAGAAACCCGAGCGGTCCCAGCCGATAGTTCGTCGTCACGACGACCACACCTCGTTTCGCGAGCGCCCAGCCGTTGTAGCCGGGCAGCGATCCCGAACCGCGCGTCCACGCGCCACCGTGAATCCAGACCATCACGGGACGTTTGTCGTTGGCACCCGCCGTCGTCCAGACGTTGAGGTACAGGCAGTCCTCGCTCATCGGCGCCGGTTCCATCGCGTACGGCGATCCGTCGGCATACGGCGTCTGCGGACACTGCGGCCCGAACGTGTCGGCGCGCTTGACGCCCATCCACGCGACGACGGGCTGCGGCGGTCTCCAGCGGAGATCGCCGACGGGTGGGGCCGCGAACGGAATGCCCTTGAAGACGCGCACGCCCTCGACGGTCACGCCGGCGATCTGCCCGCCGTCGACGTTGATCGTGTCACTCGCGGCCAGCATGCGAAGCGAACCGGCCGCAGCGATGGCGGCAAGAGCGAACAGGATGCGACGGGACATCGGCAGCCTCCTCAATCCCAATGACTCGATAACCAGGTGACCCAGTGCTTGAATTCAACTCACCACCGGATGACGCCCCTGGCACCATCGCTGGCGGCGAGCGCGGCCAGCGCATCGTTCACCTTGTCGAGCGGGTACGTCCGCGACACGAGCTCGTCCAGCTTCAGCCGTCCCGCCTGATAGAGCGACACGAGGCGCGGAATGTCCTTCAGCGGCTGCCCCGAGCCGTACACCGATCCGATGAGCCGCTTCTCCTGCATGACGAACGGAAACATCGGAATCGATCCCTGGGCGTCCTGCCGCGACAAGCCAGTCAGCACGACGGCGCCGCCCTTGCGCGTGCAGGCGATCGCGGTGGCGAGCGTCGCGGGGCTGCCGACCGTGTCGAACACGAAATCCGCGCCGCGGCCGCCGGTCAACTCGCGAATCGCGGCCGGAACGTCGTGTACCGGGGACGGGAGTCGCTGATTAGTACTAAGACCAGTACTAGTACCTGTACTAGCGACTCCCGTCCCCTCTATACAGTGCGTCGCGCCGAACTGCTTCGCGAGCGCGAGCGGAGCCGGCCGGAGATCGAGAGCGATGATCTGCTCGCACTTCTCGATCGCCGCGCCCTGAATGACGTTGAGTCCGATTCCGCCGGCGCCGATCACCAGGACGCGCGATCCGGCCGGCACGCGGGCGGCGTTGGTGACCGCGCCGACGCCGGTCAGCACCGCGCAGCCGATGGTCGCGAGCGCGTCGAGCCGGAGATCGCGCGGTACGGGCACCGCGGCTTCTTCCGGCACGACGACGAAATCGGAGAAGCACGCGGTCCCGAGAAACGGCGCGACGTCTTTCCCGCGCGCGTGCAGACGCGCCGCGCCCGACGGCAGCTTGTTGCGATACGTGACCTTCTCGAGGCGATCGCACAGAACCGCGCGACCTTCCTTGCACGGCGGGCAGACGCCGCACGCGGGCGCCCAGCACAGCACGACGTGATCGTCCTTGCGGACGCGCGTCACGTTCGGTCCCACGTCGCGCACGATGCCCGCGCCCTCGTGCCCGAGGACGACCGGCACTTTCATCGCCCAGTCGCCGCGCGCGGGATGGAGATCGCTGTGGCACACGCCGGCGGCTTTGATTTCGACGAGCAGCTCGCCCGGGCCTGGACCGTCGAGCTCGGCGGCTTCGACCGACAGCGGCTGGCCTTGTTCCCAGAGAATCGCGGCGTGAATGTGCATGGGCGTCGCATATACTGCCACGAAAATTTGTTGTCAGGTGGCTGGTGGCTGGTGGCTGGTGGCTGGTGGCTGGTGGCTGGTGGCTGGAAGATAATTTCACATGCTCCAACTGCGACCGAACTGCGAGTGCTGTGACGTCGATCTGCCGCCGGATTCTGCGGACGCGATGATCTGTTCGTTCGAATGCACGTTCTGCGCGACGTGTGCGCGAACGAAGCTGAAGGGCCGCTGCCCGAACTGTGGCGGCGATCTCGTCCGCCGGCCCACGCGCGTCGGCGCCGCGCTGGCCAGGAATCCTGCGTCGAAGGAGCGAGTGTTCAAACCGACAGGCTGCGAACGCGTGAAGGCCGAAGCGTGACCGCTGCCGTCTGAAGGCTGAAGACGAGCGATGTGCAAGGAGTGCTGATCATGCAAAGCGCCAGACCTCCGGCGTTGCCGCTTTTCCTGCTCTTCCTGACGTCCGCCGGCTTAGCCCAGGCGCCTGCATCGTCCCCGCCGGCAGGCCCGACGTTCGACGTCGTGTCGATCGAGCGAAACACGGATCAACCACGTGTTTCGGGCGTGACCGACCGTCCCGACGGAGGCATTCGGGCCACGAACGTTCGCGCGGGCCAACTCATCGCACGGGCATATCCTCCCGCGATTCCGGCCGACATCGCCGGACTGCCCGACTGGGCGACGACGGAACGCTATGACGTCATCGCGACCTCGACGTTGACTCGCGCGACGCCAGAGGATCGCGCGGCGATGATGCGTGCCATGCTCGCCGAGCGCTTCAACCTGATCGCACACGTCGAGCATCCGGAACTGCCCGTGTACGACCTCGTCCTCGCGCGGAGCGACGGCAAGCTTGGACGAGGGCTCACGCCGACGGAAGTTGACTGCGAGGCGCAACTCGCCGCCGAGCGCGTCGTCGACGACCTGATGGAAGGGGACACGACGCTGGCCAACCTGGCCGGAGCCTTGCGGACGTACACCGGCCGGAGCGTCGTGGACAAGACGGGGCTGACCGGCTTCTATCGAGTCAAGATGACCGTTGACCTCATGGCGAGTCGCCGGCCGGAGGCCGCGGCGCTGCGGCCAGACGCTCCGTCCGTATTCACCGCCGTGCAGGATGATCTCGGATTGAAGCTTCAATCGTCGCGCGCGACGGGACTCAGACTGGTGGTCGACCGCATCGAGCGGCCGACGCCGAACTAGCCCTGCCCTTCGGTCTTCCGCAGACGCCGCATTCCCTTCAGCCAGCGGTCGTAGTCGCCGGCCTTGCGCCGGAAGTACTCGGCGACCTCAGGATGCGGCAGGATCAGAAAGCGCTCGTCGCCGATTCCCTTCACGACTTCGTCAGCGACCTGCTCCGGCTCGAGCGCGCCGTCGAGCAGGAACGCGCGCTTCGCGTTCTTCAAGCCGTCTTCGGATCTGAAGAGCATGTCGGTCTTCACGCCCTGCGGACAGAGCGCGGAGACTTTGATGCCGCGATCGCCGTACGCGACCGACAGCCACTCCGCGAACGCGAGCGAGGCGTGCTTGGTGACGGCGTAGGTCGCCGACTGCATGTGCGTCAGCAGGCCCGCGGCCGAGACGGTCTGCAGCAGATACCCTTCGCCGCGCGCGAACATCGAAGGAAGAACGGCGCGCGCCGCGTAAACGTGCGCCATCACGTTGACGTCCCAGCAGCGCATCCAGTCGTCGATCGAGGTCTGCTCGTCGCCGGTGATCGCGATGCCCGCGTTCGAGCAGAAGAGATCGATGGCCCCGTGCCGCTCGATCGTCTGCGCGACGAGGCGCTTCACCTCGTCCTCGCGCGAGACATCGGTCGCCATCGCCTCGCCGCGAATCTCGTCCGCGACCTGGCGCGCGGCGGCAGCGTCGATGTCGGCGACGACGATCGCCTTGGCGCCTTCGGCGGCAAACCGCCGGCACAGCGCGCGGCCGATGCCGTTGCCGCCGCCGGTGACGATGATGACTTTGTCGGCTAGCTGCACTGCGAAATGGAACGCAGAGAGCGCGGAGACCGCAGAGCGAAACGTAGCGCTACCATTTCTTCACTCTGCGCTCTCAGCGGTCTCTGCGTTCATTGTCTTTATGACGCTTTCTCGACAGGCTGCCGCATCCACGACCGCAACCGCTCGACGTCCTTCGTCACGGTGCGGGATGCCGCGAAGAGCACGAGCGCGAGGATCGCCGCGAGGATCGGCACGATGTACATCGCCGTGTGCAGGCCCTCCGCGCGGAACGGCTCGAGCGCGCGCAGATTGAAACCCTTCGACTCGCCGACGAGGCTGCGCAGCTCGGCCAGCATCAGCGCGCCGAACGGCAGCGGCTCGACCGCGCCGGCCGCGCTCGCCGCCTGGAACGTGAAGTAGTCGCTCGCGAGACCGGTGCCGACCGGGCCGAGCGACGCGCCGAGCAGGTACATCGCGCAGAAGTACAGCGCCATCGCCGTGCCGCGCAGCGCCGGCTCGACGACGTCGTGAATCGTCGAGTACACGGTCGAGTAGTACGCGTACATCACGCCGCAGCCGGTGCCCATCAGCAGCGCGAACGACCAGACGTCGCCGCCCGCCTGCATGAGCCCGAGGAACATCAGCGGCGCGCAGATCGCGATCGCCGTCGTGCCGACAATCAACCGGCCGTCGACGCGCCGCTTGTACAGACGATCCGCGAGCGTGCCGCCCGCGACGAGGCCGACGATGCCTGAGAAGCCGTACACGGCCGCGGCCGTCCACCCGGCGTTCGAGAAACTCATGTGATGGAAGCGGACCAGGAACGGCGAGACGAACGCGCCGAGCGCGTACATGTTGAAGTTGTGCAGGGCGCCCGACGCGATGATCCACCACATCGTCGGAATCGACAGGACGAGCAGGAACGGATTGCCGTCGCGCCGCCGCTCGCCGACCGCGTGCTCTTCGACCGTGCCGCGCTTCGGCTCGCGAATTCTCAGCGCGGCGATCGCGCACAGCACTCCAGGCACGGCCGCGATGTAGAACGCGTTGCGCCAGCCCCAGTTCTGCAGAATCCATCCGCCCGCGCCGTTCGCCAGACCGAGACCCAGCGGGAGTCCCAGCATCCAGATCGCCATCGCGCGCCCGCGCGACGTCGTCGGAAACAGATCGCCGATGAGCGACGTCGTGGCCGGCGAGCACGTCGCTTCGCCGATGCCGACGCCGAGCCGCGCGACGACCATCTGCGAGAAGCTCCGCGCGATGCCGGACGCGGCCGTCAGCAGGCTCCAGAAGAAGACGCCGCCCGCGAGAATCTTGCGGCGCTCGTTGCGATCCGACAGCCGTCCGAGCGGCAGGCCGACGACCGCGTACAGCAGCGTGAAGACGGTGCCGAGCAGACCGAGCGCCGTGTCGCTGAGACCCCATTCGCGCCGGATGCCTTCCCCGACGCCGCCGATGATCTGGCGGTCGAAGAAGTTCATCAGGTTGATCGCGAACAGGACGACGAGCGCGTAGGCGGAGCCCATCAGAAGGGATGCTTCCCCGCCTCGATCACGGCGTCAGCGATTCTGCGGCGAGCCGCGATCACATCGACCCCCGCGTACGTCGTCAGCCGACGAACGCCGGCCGCGAGCGAGCTGTCTGCGCCGCGCGCCGCCAGCGCCGCCACGACCTGCCGCGCCGCGCGCGCGACACGGTCCGCCGCGTCGCCCGTGTAGGTCTGGGCGGCGTCCGCCGCGAGACTCGCGCGGCTGTCGTTGCGCGTCGCGAGCTTTTCCGCGCGCGCCAGCCCGCTCTCGATCGCGTACGCCTCGATGATGACGTCGGCGATCTGCGCGAGCACCTCCTGCTCGCCCTTCAGCGTCTCGCCGTACGTCGCCGACGCGCGACCGAGGAGCCCCACGGCGAGTTTCTTCACGTTGGCCAGAAACTCGCGCTCCGTCGTCGGTGGCTGGTGGCTGGTGGCTGAAGACTGGTGGCTGGGGGCCGGTGGCTGGGAGAACGCCGCGCGCGCAGAGGCTGCCGTAAAGAGTTCCGGCGACTGCTTCAGCAACCGTGTCGGCACGAGCATCCGGTTGATCTCGTTCGTGCCTTCGTAGATGCGGGTGATGCGCGCGTCGCGGTACATCCGCTCGAGCGGGAACTCGCGCGAGTAGCCGTTGCCGCCGAACACCTGAAGCCCCTCGTCGACCGCCCACGCGAGCGCCTCGCTGGTCCACACCTTGTTGATCGAGCACTCGACCGAGAACGACTCGATCGTCTTCATCACGCGCGCGCCGTCGGCGCGATCGCCGGCGTCGATCTGCCGATCGACGTCGCCCAGCGTCCGGTACGACATCGCGTCGCCGACGAACCCGAGCACCGCCATCCCGGCGAGCTTCTGCTTGATGAGACCAAATTCCGAAATCGCCTTGCCGAACTGACGCCGCTCCTTCGCGTACTTCACGGCGTGGCTGAGCGCCAGCTTGACGCCGGACATGTTGCGCGACCCGAGCTTCACGCGCCCGAAGTTCAGCACGTTGAACGCGACCTTGTGTCCCTGCCCGATCTGGCCGAGGACGTTCTCGACCGGCACCTTCACGTTGTCGAGCATGAGCGCCGTCGTCGACGATCCGTCGAGGCCGAGCTTGATCTCGTCGCGCCCGTTGGCGACGCCCATCGATCGCTCGACGAGAAACGCCGTGAACTTGTCGCCGTCGACCTTCGCGAAGATCGTGAACAGATCCGCGAAGCCGCCGTTGGTGATCCACATCTTCGTGCCGTTGAGCACGTAGTGACGGCCATCCGCCGTCAGCGTCGCCGTCGTCTTCGCGGCCAGCGCGTCGGATCCCGACTGCGGTTCGGTCAGCGCGTACGCCGCGATCAGCTCGCCGCTCGACAGCCGCGGCAGGTAGCGCGCTTTCTGTTCGTCGGTGCCGAAGTACACCAGCGGCAGCGTGCCGATCGACGTGTGCGCGCCGAGCGATCCGCCGAACGACGGGTTGACCGCGATCTGCTCGCCGACGAACGACGCGCTGATCAAATCCAGGCCGAGGCCGCCGTATTGCTCCGGAATCTCGAGGCGCAGCAGGTCGAGCGCGCTCGCCTTCTTCAGCAGCTGCCGCGTGAGTTCCCAATCGTGCTTGTAGAGCCGATCGACGACGGGCAGCACTTCCTTCTGCATGAACTCCGCCGCCGTCTGCCCGAACAGCCGCTGCTCGTCGGTCAGCTCTTCGCGCACGAACACTTCGTCGGGTCCGACCGTCGAGGTGAGAAACTGTCCGCCCATCGTGAGTGATTGTGTCCGTGTCATGTTGACAGTCCAGTGGGTGCGAAAGTATAAGCCTGAACAACGTGCCCACCATCAACGAATTGTTCGATCTGACCGGACGGGTCGCGGTCGTCACCGGCGGCTCGCGCGGCCTGGGCGAGGAAATCGCCGAGGGCCTCGCCGAAGCCGGCGCGTCGCTCATGCTCTGCGCCCGGCGCGACGAATGGCTGACGCCCACCGTGACGGCGATGCGCAAGCGCGGGTTCAAAGCCGAAGGCGCGCTCTGCGACGTCGCGAAACAGGCCGACGTGCGGCGCGTCGTCGACCAGACGATCGCCACGTACGGCAAGGTCGACATCCTGATCAACAACGCGGGCGTGACGTGGGCCGCCGAGCCGGAGGACATGCCCCTCGACAAGTGGCAGAAGGTCGTCGACATCAACCTGACCGGCGCGTTTCTCTTCTCGCAGGCCGCGGGCCGCGACATGCTGAAGCGCCAGTGGGGACGCATCATCAACATCGCGTCGATCTCCGGCCTGCATGCGTCGGTGCACGGCCCGCATTACGCGCCTTACGCCGCGACGAAGGCCGGGCTGATGGGCCTGACGCGCGAGCTCGCCGCGTCGTGGGGACGCCAGGGCATCCGCGTCAACGCGATCGCGCCGGGCTTCTTCCACTCGCGGCTCGCGGACGCCGCGATCGAAATGACGGAGCCGTCGATCAAAGAGTCGAATCCGATTCCGCGCGTCGGCGCGGCCGGCGAGCTGAAAGGCGTCGCCGTGTTTCTCGCCGCCGACGCGTCCAACTACATCACCGGCCAGACGATCGTCGTCGACGGCGGGCGCACGATCGCGTAACCCGCGGACATGCCTGACAACATGCGCGAATCACCCTACGCGGCGCGGCCCTGGCTGCGGCACTACGACTATTGGGTCCGGCCCCACCTGACGTACCCGGGCCGGCCGCTGTCCGACATCCTGAGCATCAGCGCCGTCGAGAACGGCGATCGCACCGCGACGTGGTTCCTCGGCGCCGAGCTCTCGTTCGTCGAGATCAAGCGGCGGTCGGACGCGGTCGCGCGCGCGCTCGCCGATCTGGGCATCGTCAAGGGCGATCGCGTCGGCATCATGCTGCCGAACTGCCCGCAGTACATCATCGCGGCGTTCGCGATCCTGCGGCTCGGGGCCGTCGTCGTCAACATCAACCCGAGCTATACGGCGCGCGAAGTGTTGACGGTGGTCGGCGACTCGACGCCGCGCCTCGCGATCACGCTCGATGCGCTCGCGCCGATGATTCTCGGGGCCGGGGCCGACCTCGAACACGTCATCGTCACGTCGCTCGCGGAGTACTCGGCGGCCGCGGCGGCGCCGCCGCGCCTCGACGGCGCGCTGACGTTCGCGGATCTCGTCGCGACGCCGCCGGCCCCGCTGCCGAAGGTCGACATCGCGCCGGACGATCTCGCGGTCCTGCAGTACACGGGCGGCACGACCGGCACGCCGAAAGGCGCGATGCTGACGCACGGCAACATCTTCGCGAACGTCGTGCAGACGGAGTGCTGGACCAATCCGGTCTACGTCTACGGCCGGACCGAGCGCTACCTCGTCGTCATCCCGTACTTCCACATCTACGCGTTCAGCGTCTGCATGATGGTGGGCCTCCGCGTCGGCGCGCTGCAGATCATCCATCCCAAGTACGATCCCGAGCAGGTGCTCGCGTCGATTCGCGATCTCCGGCCGACGTACTTCCCCGCCGTGCCGACGGTGTTCGTCTCGCTGTTGCATCACCCGCGCGTGCTCGAATACGGGCTCCAGCAGGTGCGCCTCTTCAACAGCGGCGGCGCGCCGTGCCCCGTCGAAGTGATCGAAGAATTCGAGCGCCGCATCGGCCGGCCGCTGAACGAAGGCTACGGGCTCTCGGAGACGTCGCCGGTCACGCACTCGACGCCGCAGCTCGCCTGTCGCAAGGCCGGCACGATCGGCCTGCCCGTGCCCGACACGGACCAGAAGATCGTCGACGTCGAGACCGGCACGCGCGAAGTCGCGCTCGGCGAGGCCGGCGAGCTCTGCCTCTGCGGGCCGCAGGTGATGAAGGGCTACTGGAACAAGCCGGAGGAAACCGCGCGCGCGCTGCGGCGCGGCGCCGACGGCCGCGTCTGGTTCCACACCGGCGACATCGCGACGATGGACGAGGACGGCTACACGTCGATCGTCCAGCGCAAGAAAGACATGATCATCGTCGACGGTTTCAACGTGTATCCGTCGGAGGTGGAGACGGTTCTCTACACGCATCCCGCCGTGCGGCTCGCGGCCGTCATCGGCATTCCCGACGCGTACCACGGCGAAGTCGTCAAGGCGTGCATCGCGCTCAAGCCGGGATCAGCGGCGAGCGCGGAGGACATCGTCGCCTATTGCCGCACGAGCCTCACGGAGTACAAGGTGCCGCGCCGCGTCGAGGTCCGCGACACGCTGCCGATGAGCGCGGTCGGCAAGATCCTGTATCGCGTGCTGCGTGACGAGCACGCCGCGACCCTGAGCGGCGTGAATCGCCTGCAGGCCGACACCAAGCCATGAGCGCGCACATCCGCAGCGGCCTCAGCGGTCTCGAGTACTTCAGGCGGATGATCGCCGGCGAGTACGAGCCTCCGCCGATGCTGGCGCTGCTGGGCATCCGGATCGTCGAGGCCGAGGAAGGCCGCGTCGTGTTCGCGGCGACCATCGAGGACAAGCATTACAACGGGATGGGCGTCGCGCACGGCGGCTTCGCGGCGACGATGCTCGACTCGTCGCTCGGGTGCTGCATCAACACGCTGATGCCGCCCGGCACACGCTTCACCACGCTCGAGCTGAAGGTGAACCTGACGCGGCCGCTCACGAAGGACGTCGGCCCGATCCGGTGCGAAGCGAAAGTCATTCACGTCGGCGGACGCGTGGCCACGTCGGAAGGCACAATCGTCGACAGCAAGGGCAAGCTCTACGCGCACGGAACCACGACATGCATTGTTGTCGAGGACCGACGGGGAAACCTCGAACCATGAAGTTAGAACTGAAACACTGAAGAGTTGGAACCCTGAACCCTGAACCCACCTATGGCTGACCTCGTCCGTTACGAACTCAAAGACCGCGTCGCGGTTCTCACCATCGACAATCCTCCCGTCAACGCGCTGGCGCCGGCGGTGTGGGAGCAGATCGATCAGGCGGTCGCGCGCGGCGTCGCCGACGCGGGCGCGGACGCGATGGTCCTCATCGGCGCCGGCACGACGTTCATCGCCGGCGCGGACATCAAGATCTTCGACGCGCTGAAGACGCGCGAGGACTCGATGTCGCGGTCGGCGGGCACGCACGCGCTGCTCAAGCGCGTCGAGGACGCGGGCAAGCCGCTCGTCGCCGCGATCCACGGCAACGCGCTCGGCGGCGGGCTTGAGGTCGCGCAGGCGTGCCACTTCCGCGTCGCGTCGAAGGACGCGAAGGTCGGCCAGCCCGAAGTGATGCTCGGCATCATTCCCGGCGCCGGCGGCACGCAGCGGCTGCTGCGGCTGTGCGGCGCGAAGATGGCGCTCGCGATGTGCACGGACGGCAAGCCGGTGGCGGCGCCGAAAGCGCTCGCCGCCGGGATCATCGATCAAATCGTCGAAGGCGATCTGCTGACCGGCGCGATCGCCTTCGCGACAATGAAGGCCGCCGCCAGACAGATTCGCAAGACCCGCGACCTGCAGATCAAGCCTGAGGATGTCAGCGGCGGCATGGCGACGTGCGAGGCCGTACGCGTCGCCCTCGGCAAGACCGCGCGCGGCGCGCACGCGCCCTTTGTCGCCGTCGACGCGATTCAGGCGGCGCTGACGCATTCGTTCGACGAAGGCTCGATCCGCGAGCGCGAGCTCTTCGCCGGCTGCGTCGTCTCGATCGAATCGAAGGCGCTGCGGCACATGTTCTTCGCCGAGCGCGAAGTCGCGAAGGTTCCGGACATCCCGAAGGACACGCCGACGCGCGAGATCACGCGCGCGGCCGTCGTCGGCGCCGGCACGATGGGCGGCGGCATCGCGATGAACTACGCGAACGCCGGCATCCCGGTCCTGCTGAAGGAAGTCGACCAGGCCGCGCTCGACCGCGGGATGGCGACGATCCGCAAGAACTACGAAGTGACGATGTCGAAGGGAAAGATGACGGCGGAACAGCTTCAGAGGACGCTCGCGCTGATCACGCCGCAGATCACGTACGACGGCTTCGATCGGGTGGACATCGTCACCGAGGCCGTGTTCGAGAACATGGACCTGAAGAAGGCGACGTTCAAGGAGCTCGGCGCGGTGACGCGGCCGGACTGCATCCTCGCGAGCAACTCGTCGACGCTCGACATCGATCAGTTCGCGCAGGCGAGCGGCCGGCCGCCGCAGGTGCTGGGCCACCACTACTTCAGTCCCGCCAACGTCATGAAGCTGCTCGAAATGGTCCGCGGCCGCGAGACGAGCAAGGAAGTCATCGCGACGTCGCTCAAGCTGTCGAAGAAGCTGAACAAGGTCGGCGTCGTCGTCGGCAACTGTTTCGGCTTCGTCGCCAATCGCATGCTGGCCTACTACATGCGCGAGGCGTACCTGCTGCTCGAGGAGGGCGCGAGCGTCCCGCAGATCGACAAGGTGCTGACCGACTTCGGCCTGCCGGTCGGACCGTACGGCATGCAGGACATCGCGGGCATCGACGTCGGCGCGCGCATCCGGCAGTACCTCGCGTCGATCGGCAAGACGCGCGCGGAAGGACCGCAGTCCGCGATTCCCGATCGTCTGTTCGCGATGGGGCGCTACGGGCAGAAGACCGGCGCCGGCTGGTACAAGTACGCGGCGCCGGGCAGCCGCGATCGCACGCCGGATCCAGTGATCGAGCAGATGGCGGACGAGGAAGCGGCCAAGCGCGGCGTCAAACGACGGCCGGTTGCCGACGAAGAGATCCTGGCGCGCATCATGACCGCGCTCGCCAACGAAGGCGCGCGCGTGCTCGAGGAGCACTACGCGACGCGCGCGAGCGACATCGACGTCATCTACTGCTACGGCTTCGGCTATCCGCGTCTTCGCGGCGGACCGATGTTCTACGCGGAAACCGTCGGCCTCGCGACGGTGCTGTCGCGCGTGAAGGAGTACCGCGCGCGGTTCGGCGACTACTGGGAGCCGGCGCCGCTGCTCGAGAAACTGGTCGCCGCGAACAAGAGCAGTTTTGAGGGCTGAGTACCGTCGCGTGAGCCTTTCAGGCGAGCGAGATCATGATCGACGTTGACGTCACTACGATCCGCGATCGCGTCGGCAAAGAGCTCGCCGTGAGCGACTGGGTCGAAATCACACAGCAGCGCATCGACGAGTTCGCCAACGCGACCGGCGATCGCCAGTGGATCCACGTCGATCCCGCGCGCGCAGCCGCGGAGTCGCCGTTCAAGACGACCATCGCGCACGGCTTCCTGACGCTGTCGCTCATCAGCGAGCTGATGCGCAAGGCCGTCCAGTTCACCGGACTGCGGATGGCCATCAACTACGGTGTGAACCGGGTCCGCTTCGTCTCGCCCGTGCCCTCCGGCTCGCGCGTGCGCGGGCGTTTCACGCCCGCGGCCGTCGACGACGTCACCGGCGGCGTGCAGGTCACCTGGCAGGCGACCGTCGAGCGCGACGGCGGCGACAAACCGAGCTGCGTGGCCGAATGGATCGTCCGGTACTATCCGCGCTAAAATAGAACTGCCAGCCTCGCCGCCTGAGTGTTCGGGTCGGGTTATGAAGCACTCCAAGCTCACCGCTGTTCTTCTCGCACTACCTGTGTGCCTCATGTGTCTGGCGGTGTCGGCCGACGACGCGGCCGCGCAGTCACGCGGCGGTGGTCGCGGCGCGCCCAGTGGTGGTCGCGCGCCAGGCGGTCGTGGCCCAAGCGGATCGGTCGGACGCGCGGTACCGCGCGGTGGTCCCGGCGTGCGGCCGCCGATTTATGGGCGCTACGGGGGCCACGGACCATACCGGCCGTACTACTACCCGTACTACCGGCCGGGCATATCGTTCGGCTTCGGCGTCTATGGCGGCTACGGGTACTACCCGTATGGCTATCCTTATTACTATGGGTACCCGTACGCGTACCCCTACGGCTACGCCTACCCCGGCTACGGCTACGCGTATCCGCCGCCCGCCGGCTACGACGTCAGCGCCGGCGCCGTCGCGTACGGCGGTCTGAAGATCCAGGGCGCGCCGCGCGACGCGCAGGTCTTCGTCGACGGCTACTACGCGGGCATCGTCGACGATTTCGACGGCGCGCTGCAGCATCTGAATCTCCAGGCGGGACCGCACAAGGTCGAGATCCGCGCGCAGGGCCGGCCGCCGGTGCAGTTCGACGTCGACATCCAGCCGGGACAGACGGTCACCTACCACGCCGAGATGAAGTAGGCCGAATTGGGTGAGTGGGTAGTTGGGTGAGCGGGTAATGGCTCCAGCAGCGATTACTCAACGACCCAATTACTCAACCACCCAATTCACTTTCCGATATCTTCACACCATAACTGCGGCTGCGCCGCGATGAACTCGCGCATCAATCGGATGCAGCGCTCGTCCTGCCACACGTCGACGCGCACGCCGCGGCTGCGCAGCCACTGCTCCTCGCCCAGGAAGGTCTGATTCTCGCCGACGATCACGTGCGGGATTCCATAGAGAAGGATGGCGCCGGTGCACATCGCGCACGGCGACAGCGTCGTGTAGATGACGCACTCGCGGTAGACGGACGCGGGCTGCCGTCCGGCGCGCTCCAGTGCGTCCATCTCGCCGTGCAGGATCGCGCTCCCCTGCTGCACGCGGCGGTTGTGGCCGCGGCCGAGGATGGCGCCGCGGTGCACGAGCACCGAGCCGATCGGAATGCCGCCTTCCGCCAGTCCGCGCCCGGCTTCGTCGATGGCCGCCTGCAGGAACGCGTCGGCGTCGTCCACAGGCGCGATTGTGCCTCAAGCGCGGGGCTTTCGATACAATGGTTCATCCCGTTCACCTCTCGCGCCCCTCTCGCCGGATTCATCGTCGCGTTGCTGGTCGCGCGTGCGGCCGTCTTGTCGAGCCAGTCTCCACAAATCTCGCAGGCGCAGCCCTCGCAGGCGCCCGCGCTCACGCTGCTGGCCAGGGACGGACGGCGGACGCTGCCGCTGACCGTCACCGGCGATCAGGAATTCGTCGCGCTCGACGATCTCGCGACGGCGTTCCAGCTCGCCGTGCGCGAGGAGTCGCTCGGCGCGATCACCGTGTCCTCCAAGGGCAAGACGATCGTCGTCCAGCCGGCGCAGGCGCTCGCGTCGGTGTCGGGCCGGCTGATTGCGCTGCCCGCGCCGCTCACCCGCAGCGGACGGCGATGGCTCGTGCCGGTGGAGTTCATCAGCCGCGCGCTCGCCACGATCTACGACGTCAAGCTGGATCTCCGGAAGCCGTCGCGGCTGCTCATCGTCGGCGATCTTCGCGTGCCGCGGATCCAGCTGCGCTACGACGCGGTCGGCACGTCGGGCCGCCTGACGATCGACGCGACGCCGCGCGCGACGAGCACGATCACGCAGGAGAACGACCGTCTCTCGGTCAAGTTCGACGCTGACGCGCTCGACGTCCCGAGTCCGGTGCTGCCGGGTCTCGGCGCGCAAGGACTCGTCCTGGCGGTGCACCTGATCGATCCATCCGTGCTCGCGTTCGACGTCGGACCGCGGTTCGCCGGCTTCAAGGCCAGCACGCAGACGCTGGAATCGACGCTGCGCGTCGTCATCGATCTGGCCGCGCTGGCGGAAACCGCGCCCGCACCCGCGCCGCCGGCCGGACGCGCGGCGCCGGATCTGCCGGCACTGGGCCAGGCGACGCCGCCCTTCCGCACGCTCGTGATCGATCCGGGCCACGGCGGCGGCGACGATACCGGTGCCGCCGGCGCGAGCGGCGCGAAGGAAAAGGATCTCGCGCTCGCCATCGCGCGGCGCGCCAAGGCGGCGATCGAAGGCCGGCTCGGCATCCGCGTGCTCCTCACGCGAGACGACGATCGCCACGTCGGGATCGACGAACGCACGGCGATGGCGAACAACAACAAGGCGGACCTCTTCATCAGCCTCCACGCCAGCGCGTCGCCGCGGCCCGCGGCGGCGGGCGCGACGATCTTCTATGCCGCGTTCGACACGGGATCCGTGCCGGCGTCGAGCGCGGACCGCGTGCCGGCGTTCAACGGCGTCATGCGCGAGATCGAGCTCGTGCCGTGGGAGCTCGCGCAGAGCCGGCACCTCGATCAGTCGACGTCGTTCGCCGAGCTGCTCGAGACGCAGCTCCGCGATCGGATTCCGCTCGCCGGCGAGGCGGTCGCCAGCGCGCCGCTGCGCGTGCTCGAGTCGGCGAACATGCCGGCCGTCCTCATCGAGCTCGGCTACCTGACCAACGGCGATCAGGAAACGCTGCTGACCGGCGACGCGTTCGCGAACACGTTCGTGCAGGCGCTCGCCGACGCGGTCGTCAGATACCGCGACGCGCAGGCCGCCGGAGGCGCGCGCTGATGACACAGCGCCACATCGCCATCGCGACGGTCCTGCTGGCCGCGGTCGTTCTGGGCCTCGTGCTCTTCGTCGGCCTGCCGCGGCTGAAGCGCCGGACGCCGGCCCGGGCCGTCGCCGCCGCTCCCACCGCCTCGGCATCGCAGGGCCGCAAGATCAAAGCGCACCTGTTCTACGTCGCCGAGGACGGCGCGCACCTGACAAGCGTCGAGCGCGACATCGCGTACGGCGAGACCGCCGGCGACCAGGCGCGCGAGATCATCACCGCGCAGATCGCGCCCGTGCCCGCGCCGATCGTGTCGGCCGTGCCGGCGGGCACGACGCTGCGCGCCGTGTTCATCGCCGACGGCGGCACCGCGTACGTCGATCTGAGCCGCGAGGTCGCGTCCGCGCATCCCGGCGGCACGATCGACGAGCTGCTCACCGTCTACACGATCGTCGACGCCCTGACCGTGAATCTGCCCGCCATCACGTCCGTGCAGGTGCTCGTCGACGGCAAGGAAGTGGACACGCTCGCCGGCCACGTCGATCTGCGCCGCCCGCTGATCAGGAACCTCGGATGGGTACAATGAAGAGCTGTCGGCTCTCAGCTTTCAGCTGTCAGCAGCTGAGAGCCGAAAGCTGAGAGCTGACAGCTACACCAAAGGATTCCATGCGCTCCGATCAACGCCCGGCCGACCAGCTCCGCGAGACGACTCTGACTGCGAACTACCTGATGCACGCCGAAGGCTCCGTGCTGATCGACGCGGGGCGCACGCGCGTCATCTGCGCGGCCAGCGTCGAAGATCGCGTTCCGCCGTTCCTCCGCAACACGGGCAAGGGCTGGGTGACGGCCGAGTACGGCATGCTGCCGCGCGCCACCAGCACGCGGACGCAGCGCGAGGCGTCGGCGGGAAAAATCGGCGGGCGCACGCAGGAAATCCAGCGCCTCATCGGGCGATCGCTCCGCTCGGTCACGAACCTGGCCGCGCTCGGCGAGCGGACCATCTGGATCGACTGCGACGTCCTGCAGGCGGACGGCGGCACGCGAACGGCGTCCATCACGGGCGCGTTCGTCGCGCTCGCGCTCGCGCTCGAGAAGCTGCGCGCGCGCGACGCCATCAAGAGCATCCCGCTCAGCGACTACGTCGCCGCGACGAGCGTCGGCATCGTCGACGGCGAGCCGCTGCTCGATCTGGCGTACGACGATGACAGCCGGGCGGATGTGGACATGAACATCGTGAAGACCGGCGACGGCCGGTTCATCGAAGTGCAGGGCACGGCGGAGGCGATGCCGTTCGGCCGCGACGCGCTGCTGACGCTGCTCGATCTGGCGGACCAGGGGATCACGCAGCTCGTCGAGAAGCAGCGCGCGATCGTCGGACATCTTGTAAGAGCACGGTGACGACGATCAACGCAGAAACCGCAGAACACGCAGAAACTCAATTGGTTGCTCTGCGAGTTCAGCGGGTTCTGCGTTGTACGTCGTGTGGCGTATGAAACTCTCGAGAGCCATCCTCAAGACGCCGCTCGACGACATGCTCGCGTTGTCGTCGGAGGCGGGCCTCTGCGCGCTGGAATTCACGGGACCGCGCCGGCGGCTGCCGCGCCTCGACGCGCGCCTCCGCCGCTGGTTCCCGCCGCACGAGATCGTCGACGACGACCCGCCGGTCATCAGGAAGACCCGCGAATGGCTGCGCGCGTACTTCGAGGGCACGAACGCCGACATCAGCGGGATCCCCCTCGACATGCGCGGCGCGCCGTTCGAGCTGCGGGTGTGGGAGACGCTGCGGGCGATTCCGCCGGGCGAGACGACGAGCTACGGCGCGATCGCGAAAGCCGTGGGATCGCCGGACGCGGCGCGCGCCGTGGGCGCGGCCAACGGCGCGAATCCGATCGCGATCATCGTGCCCTGCCACCGCGTCATCGGCGCGTCTGGATCGCTGACCGGCTACGGCGGCGGCCTCGACAAGAAGACGTGGCTGATCAACCACGAGCGCCGCTGGCGGCGGGACTTGTTCAGCCTGTAGCGCGAGCCTTTCAGGCGAGCGTGGCGAGAAACGCCGCGAGTTTCCGGAACGCCGCGCCGCGATGGCTCACCTCGCCCTTGCGGTTCCCGACTTCGGCGAGCGTCGCGTTGAACGGCGGATAGAAGAAGATCGGGTCGTAGCCGAACCCGCCCTCGCCCTTCGGCGCCGGCGCAATCCGTCCTTCGACCGTGCCGCGCGCCTCGAAGAGCACGCGGTCGCCCCTGGCGAGCGCGAGCGCGCACACGAACCGGGCCGGGCTGTCGAGCGCGCGCCGCTGGCGCAACGCGTCGTAGATCAGGAGGAACTTCTCCGGATACGTGGCATTCGTCCCGCCATACCGCGCCGATTCGACGCCGGGCGCGCCGTCCAGCGCGTCGATCTCGAGTCCGGAGTCTTCCGCGACCGTCAGCTCGCCCGTGAACGCGGCGTAGGAGAGCGCTTTGGCGCGCGCGTTCTCCTCGAACGTCCGTCCGGTCTCGTCCGGCGCCGCCAACTGGGGCCACGCGGCCAGCGTCTTAATCTCGTAGGGCACGCCGGCCAGCAGTTCCCGAATCTCGCGTACTTTGTCCGGATTGCTTGTCGCGACGACGAGCGCGGTCACGGGCCGTAGTCTAGCTTATGAAAAAAATGGGCCGGGTACGCGCCGGACGCCTGTCCTATAGAATGAGCGCCTGGTGCTCGAGAGCCTCTTCCGCTTCCTCTTCAAGTACCCGCCCCTCATGTTCCAGCAGGGCGATTTCACCTGGGGGCTGTCGCGCCCGGTGCTGCTGGCGGTGGCGGCGGGTCTCGCGGTCGCCGTCGGCGCGCTGCTGACGTACCGCGGTGTGCCGGCCGTCGAGCGGCTGCGCGATCGCGCGGTCCTCATCGGACTGCGCCTCGGCGCGCTCGCGATCCTGCTCTTCTGTCTGTTCCGGCCGACGCTGATCCTCAAGGCGGCGGTCCCGCAGCAGAATTTTCTCGGCGTCCTCGTCGACGACTCGCGCAGCATGATGATCGCGGATCTCGACGGCAAGCCGCGCAGCGCGTTCATCCAGGAACAACTGGCCGGCAAGGACGCGAAGCTGCTGTCGGCGCTCTCGCAGCGCTTCGTCCTCCGCTTCTTCAGCTTCGCGTCGTCTTCGGGCCGCGTCGCGACGGCCGCCGGCGCGAAGTTCGACGGCACGGCCACCCGGCTCGCGCCCGCGCTCGAGCGCGCGCGCGACGAGCTGTCGGGCCTGCCGCTCGCCGGGCTCGTGATGGTCACCGACGGCGCGGACACATCCGATGCGGCGATCGACGAGACGCTCGCGAGCCTCAAAGCGCGATCGATTCCCGTGTTCACCGTCGGCGTCGGCGCTGAAAAATTCCAGCGCGACATCCAGGTCACACGAGTTGAAACGCCGCGGTCCGTCCTGAAGGGTTCCGCGATGGTCGTCGACGTCGTGCTGTCGCAGACCGGCTACGGCGGCCAGAAGGTCCCGATCACCGTTGAAGACGATGGCCGGTTGATCAGCACGCAGGAAGTCGCGCTGCCGCCCGACGGCGAGTCCGCGACCGTCAAGGTGCGCTTCACCGCCGCCGAGGCCGGCGCGCGCGTGTTCCGCTTCAAGGTGCCCGTGCAGACGGGCGAGCAGGTCACGCAGAACAATTCGCGCGACGCGCTGATGCAGGTCAACGATCGCGTCGAGAAGGTCCTCTACTACGAAGGCGAGCCGCGGTCGGAGATGAAGTTCGTCAGCCGCGCGCTCGAGCAGGACGCCAACCTGAAGCTCGCCGACGACAAGAATCTGCAGGTCGTCACGCTCGTCCGCACGGCCGAGAACAAGTACTACCGGCAGCACGTCAGCAGCCCGGACGAGGTCGTCGGCGGATTTCCGCGAACGCGCGAAGAGCTGTTCGCCTACCGCGCGCTCATCCTCGGCAGCGTCGAAGCGGCGTCGTTCACGCCCGAACAGCTGCGGATGATCGCGGACTTCGTCAACAAGCGCGGCGGCGCGCTCCTGATGCTCGGCGGCCGGCGCTCGTTCGCCGAAGGCGGCTGGGGCGGGACGCCGGTCGGAGACGTGCTTCCGGTCGTCCTCGCCGGTGCGCCGAACACGAAGTACTTCACGCCGCTCACGGTCAGGCCGACCCGCGCGGGCGCGACGTTCCCGGTCACGCAACTGATGGCGACCGAAGACGCGTCGGACAAGAAGTGGGACGCAATGCCGGACTTGTCCGCCGTCAATCCCGTCCGCGAGGCCAAGCCGGGCGCGACGATTCTGCTGACGGGCGCCGACAAGACGCGGCAGGAGCACATCGTCCTCGCGTATCAGCGCTACGGCCGCGGCAAGGCGATCGCCATGCCGGTGCAGGACGTGTGGACGTGGCGCATGGACGCGAAGATGGCGGTCACCGACACGACGCACTCGATGTTCTGGCGCCGGATGGTGCGCTGGATGGTGGACGGCGTGCCCGAGCAGGTGAACATCTCGACGACCGCGGATCGCGTCGAGCCGGGCGAGCCCGTGAAGCTCGCGGCCGAGATTCTCGACGGCGCGTACGTCGAAGTGAACGACAGCCGCGTCGTCGCGCACATCACGTCGCCGTCGGGCAAGACGACGGATTTGCCCGTGGACTGGACGGTTTCGCGCGACGGCGACTACCGCACGAGCTTCGTGCCGGATGAACCCGGCGTCTACGGCATCAAGGTGACGGCCGAGCGAGCGAGCAAGACGCTGGGCACCGCCGACATGCACGTGCGCGTGTCGGCCGGCGACGCCGAGTACTTCGACGCCGCGATGCGCGCGCCGCTGCTGAAGCGCGTGGCCGAGGAAACCGGCGGGCGTTACTTCACGCCGGCGAACGTGGCGTCGCTGCCGGAAGCCATCAGCTACAGCGGACGCGGCGTGACGGTCGTCGAAGAGCGCGAGTTGTGGGACATGCCGGCGCTGTTTCTCGCGCTGGTCACGTTCGTGTTCGCGGAATGGGGCTATCGCCGCATGAAGGGCCTCGCGTGAGTACCAACTTCCTCACTCTGCGCTCTCTGCGATCTCTGCGGTCAAACGTCTGTCTTTTCGTTCTTCTTCTCGGCTTCGTGCCGTCGTACGCGTTCGCGCAGCAGACGCACGTCCTCGTCGTCGTCGGCGTGCCGGGCGACGAAGAACACGCGGCGAACTTCCAGAAGTGGGCGGCGAGCTTCATCGACGCGGCGAAGAAGAAAGAAAGCGTTCCCGACGCGAATATCACGCTGCTCGCGGATCGCAAGGCGACGCGCGAAGGCGTCACGCAGGCGTTCGCCGATCTCGCCAGGCGGTCGAAGCCGAGCGACACCGTGTTCGTGCTGTTGATCGGACACGGCAGCTTCGACGGCACGTCCGCGGCGTTCAATCTGCCGGGGCCCGATCTGACGGCGGCCGACTACGCGAAGCTGCTCGGCACGCTGACGTCCACGCACGTCGTCTTCGTCGACACGAGCAGCTCGAGCGGCGCGTTTCTCCCGGCCGTGTCGGCGCCGGGCCGCGTCGTCGTGACGGCGACCAAGACCGGCGGCGAGCGCAACGAGACGATGTTCCCGGAGTTCTTCATCGCGGCGTTCGGCGATGACGCGGCGGATCGCGATCGCAACGGGCACGTCTCGGTCTTCGAAGCGTTCGAGTACGCCAAGGCCAAGGTGGCGGAGGCGTTTCAGCAGAAGGGCTATATCCTCACCGAGCACGCGACGCTCGACGAGGGCGGCCTGCCGAGTCTGGCGGCGCAGGCGTTTCTCGGCACCGGCCGCAGCGATATCACGGCCAAGGTGGACATGAGCGATCCGGCGATGCGGGCGCTCGTCGAGGAGCGCGACAGGCTCGAGCAGGAGATCGCCGCGCTCAGGCTGCTCAAGGCGTCGATGGATCCGGCGCAGTACGACGCGCAGATGGAAACGCTGCTGACGGACATGGCGCTGAAGACGAAGGCGATTCGCGATCTGCAGGCGAAGAAGGACAAGCCGTGAGACAGACCGGGCTGTTCGCTTCGCTCGTCGCGATTCTCGTGCTGGCCGGCGTCAGCACGGCCGTGGCGCAACGGCGCGGCGGATTCGGTGGCGGCGGGAATCGCGGGCCGCGGTTCGGCGGCGGCAGCGGCGCGCCGATCCTGCCGAACATTCCGTACGACGGCAAGTACACGTTCATCCGCCTGCGCTACGGCCCGCCGATCCCGTACCAGACGCAGCGCGTCGCCTGGTCGCACGACTATCCCGAAGGCGAAGTGCACTTCACGAAGATTCTGAACGAGATCAGTCTGCTCGGTCCGCACATGGAACAGTCGAACGTCATGGCGCTCGACGATCCGGATCTGTTCAAGTATCCCGTGTCGTACATGTCCGAACCCGGCCGATGGGTGATGACCGACGGCGAGGCGGCGAACTTCCGCGCGTACCTGCTGAAGGGCGGGTTCGTGTTCTTCGACGACTATCGCGGGCCGTACGACTGGAGCAACTTCGAGCAGCAGATGCAGCGCATTCTGCCTGAGGGCCGCTGGAGAGATCTCGATCTCGCCAATCCGATTTTCCACTCGTTCTTCGAGATCAAGACGCTCGACGTGCCGCAGTACTACGACCGCGGCAGGGCGGAGTTCCGCGCGATCTTCGAGGACAACGATCCGCAGAAGCGGATCGTCGCGCTGGCGAATTTCAACACGGACATTTCGGAATACTGGGAGTTCTCGGATACAGGGTTCAAGCCGATCGACGAGAACAACGAGGCGTACAAACTCGGCGTCAATTACGTGATATACGGAATCACTCACTGATGGTCGTGAGTCATTCGTCATTGACTAACGACCAACGACTACTGCCGAAAGGACCAATCGTGGAGCTCACCAAGGACAACACAGCGGACTTCCAGTCCGCCGACGACATCGCGCTCGCCGACAAGATGAAGCTCGGCCGGCAGCAGATCATCGACGAGCTCGCCAAGCGCATCGTCGGCCAGTCCGACGTCATCGAGCTCGTCCTGCTGTCGCTGTTCGTCGGCGGCAACAGCCTCATCGTCGGCGTGCCCGGACTGGCGAAGACGCTGCTCATCGCCACGCTCGCCAAGGTGCTCGACCTGAAGTTCAACCGCATCCAGTTCACGCCGGACCTGATGCCGTCGGACATCACCGGCACCGACATCATCAACGAGGACGTCGCGACGGGCCGCCGCCAGATGGTGTTCGCGCCCGGGCCGATCTTCGCGAACATCGTCCTCGCCGACGAAATCAACCGCACGCCGCCGAAGACGCAGTCGGCGCTGCTCGAGGCGATGCAGGAGCATCGCGTCACGATTCAGGGACGGACGTACGAGCTCGCCGAGCCGTTCTTCGTCTTCGCGACGCAGAACCCGATCGAGCTCGAGGGCACGTATCCCCTGCCCGAGGCGCAGCTCGACCGGTTCATGTTCCACATCGTCATCGAGCACCCGCCGGAAGACGAGGAGTTCGACGTCGTCCGGACGACGACGGCGATCATCGATCCGCATTTCCAGCGGCCGGTGAACGGCGACGACCTCGTCGCGTTCCAGCGCCTCGTGCGGCGCGTCCCCGTGGCGGAAGCCGTCATTCGCTACGCGCTGCACCTGGTGCGCACGAGCCGGCCGAAGGCGAGCCAGGCGCCGGAGTCGGTGAAGAAATACGTCGCGTTCGGCGCGAGCGTCCGCGCGGCGCAGTACCTCGTGCTCGGCGCGAAGGCGCGCGCGCTGACGCAGGGCCGCTATCACGTGAGCTTCGAGGACATCCGCGCGCTGGCGCATCCCGTGCTGCGGCACCGCGTGCTGACCAACTTCCGCGCCGAATCGGAAGGCATCACGTCCGACGCGCTGATCGACGATTTGCTCGCGGCCGTTCCAGTTCCGAAATCAGGTATGTAGCGCGAGCCTGTCAGGCGAGCGATCGTCATGGAACAGCACCACAACATGCCCGGCGCGCGGTTCGTCGATCCGAAGGTCCTCGCGCGGATCGGCAACCTCGAGCTGCTCGCGCGGACCGTCGTGGAGGGCTTCATCAACGGCCTCCACCGCGCGCCGTTCTTCGGCGCGTCGATCGACTTCGCCGAGCACCGGGGCTACGTGGCCGGCGACGACATCCGCCGCGTCGACTGGCGGCTGTACGCGCGCACCGATCGCTATTACGTCAAGCAGTACGAGGCGGACACCAACACGAACGTCTCAATCCTGCTCGACGTCTCGCGGTCCATGCAGTTCGCGAGCCGGGGCTCGGTCTCGAAGCTGGACTACGCGTGTTACGTCGGCGCCTGCCTGGCCTATCTCGCGCAGCGGCAGCGCGATCGCGTCGGCATGATCTCGTTCGACCAGGACATCGTCTCGCACGTGCCGCCCTCGGCGAAGCACTTCAACGTCGTGCTCCACACGCTGGACCGCGCCCGCGCGGAGCGCTCCGGCAATCTCGCGGTGCCGCTCAACAAGATGGCCGAGCACTTCAAGCGCCGCGGCATCCTCGTCCTGCTCTCGGATTTCTACGAGGAGCCGGAGTCGATCCTCGAGGCCGTCAAGCCGCTCAAGTTCCTCGGCAACGATCTGATCGTGTTTCACGTCCTGGACGATGCCGAACTCAATTTTGGTTACGAGGACGCGTCCAGCTTCGAGGATCTGGAGAGCGGCGAGCAGGTGCCCGTCGTGCCCGAGTCGCTCGTGAAGGAATACCGCGCGATGATCAACGCGCACATCGAATCGCTGACGACGAAGTTCTCCGAGCATCGCATCGACTACACCGTGCTGAACACGTCCGAGCCGCTCGACCGCGCGCTCTTCAGCTATCTGTCGAGCCGCGAGCGGCTGATGAGAGTACGGTGACCGGTGGCTGGTGAGCGCGCGAACCGAGAACCCTGAACCCGGTACCCTGAACCCGTGTCGTTTCTAACTCCACTCTTCTTTGCCGGTCTCGGATCGCTCGCCATTCCGGTACTGATCCATCTGATCCAGCGCGAGAAGAAGCACGTCGTGCAGTTTCCGTCGCTGATGTTCGTGCGGCGGATTCCGTACCAGTCCGTGCGGCGGCGGCGCATCCGCCACTGGTTCCTGCTGCTGCTGCGCGCGGCGGCGATCGCGCTCATCGTGGCGGCGTTCGCGCGGCCGTTCCTGCGCCAGAACGCGGCGGCCCAGGTCATCAGCGGCGGCGCGCGCGAAGTCGTCATCCTGCTCGACCAATCCGCCAGCATGGGCTACGGCGATCACTGGACCCGCGCGCAGAGCGCGGCGCACTCGGCCGTCGACGGCCTCGGCGCCGACGACAAGGCGACGCTCGTGCTCTTCGCCAAGAACGCCGAGGAGAACATGCGGGCGACGTCGGATCGATTCCGGCTGAACGGCGCCATCAACGCCGCCAGGGTCGGCTCCGGCGCGACGCGCTACGGTCCCGCGCTCAAGCTCGCCGACAGCATCCTGGCCCGCTCGTCGCTCAAGCGCCGCGAAGTCGTCGTCATCAGCGACTTTCAGAAGACCGGCTGGAGCGGATCCGAGGAAGTCCGCTTCCCCGACGGCGTCGTCGTGAAGACGGTGTCGGTCGCATCGCCGGACGCGGCGAATCTCGCCGTGCCGTCGGTCTCGTTCGCGCGCGCGTCGTTCTCCGGCCAGGAGCGCATCACGGTCACGGCCGGGCTGAGCAACAAAGGCGACGCGCCGCTGAAAGACGTCCCGGTCACGCTGACCGTCGACGGGCACGAGATCGAATCCGTGCGCGCCACCGTGCCGCCGCGCGCCGCGGGATCGGTGACGTTCACGCAGTTCACGCTCGTCGGACCGAACGTCCGCGGCTCGGTGCACGCCGGCTCGGATCCGCTGCCGGCCGACAACGTGTTCCACTTCGTGCTGTCGCCCGCGGTCCCTGTCTCGCTTCAGATCGTCAACGGCGCCGAAGGCAGCAGCGACGCCAGCCTGTTCCTGGCGAAGGCACTGTCGATTGGCACGAATCCGCTCTTCCAGATCGACGTGACGACGGCCTCGCGCGCGACGCCGACGTCGTTCGACAAGCGCGCCGTCATCATTCTCAACGACACGATGTTTCCGCCGGCCGGCGGCGCCGGCGCGCTGAAGAAGTTCGTCGAGCGCGGCGGCGGATTGCTGGTCGTCAGCGGCGACCGCACGTCGTGGCCCCAGGGGGCAACGTCCGAGGCGGATCTGTTCCCCGGCAAGCTGGGTCCGGCCGTCGACCGCACGTCGGGCCGCGGCGCGACGCTCGGCTTTCTTGATTACAGCCACCAGGTCTTCGAGGTTTTCAAGGCGCCGCGCAGCGGCGACTTCTCCGCCGCGCACGTCTTCAAGTACCGCACGCTGCAGCCGGGCCCGAACGATCGCGTCCTCGCGCGGTACGACGACGGCGCGGTCGCGGCGGCGGAACGCAAGGTCGGCGCGGGCCGCGTGATCGTCTGGACGACGACGCTCGACGACTCGTGGACCGACATCGCGGTCAAGCCGGTGTACTTGCCGCTCGTGCAGCAGCTCGCGCGCTATCTCGCCAATTACGAGACCCCGACGTCCTGGATGACGGTCGGCCAGGTGCTCGATCTCGCCGCGCGCGCCAAGACGAAGTCGGACCGCATCGTCGTCACGCCGTCGGGGCAGCGCATGACGCAGCGAGGGACGAGCGAGTCCGGCGCGGAAGGCTTGCTCGAGCTGAACGAGCAGGGCGTCTACGAGATCCGTCCCGCGGGCGCGACGAGCGGACGGCCCGAGTCCATCGCCGTCAACCTCGACCCGCCGGAGTCCGACCTCGCGCCGCTCGATCCAGCCGAGCTGGTCGCCACGGTGACCGGGCACGCGACAGCGGTCGTTTCCGAACCGGTTGCGGCGCAGGAGATGACGCGCGAGGAGGCCGAGCGGCGCCAGAGCCTGTGGTGGTATCTGCTCCTCGGCGGCCTGTTCCTCCTCGCCGTCGAAACCATGATTTCGAACCACCTGTCGCGAAAAGAGAAATTCCTGTAGCGAGCGCCTTTCAGGTGAGCGTTTTCCGGCCGCGAGTGCTACTCTTTCCCTCAAAGGGAGACCGGCGAAATGGACCATCGCGCTGAGCTCGTCGACGTCATTCGCGGAGTGCGGAATCGCTGGCGGCAGCGGCTCGCCCTGCGGGGCGCGGTCATCGTCGTCGCGGGCACGGTCGCGGCGCTCCTGCTCTCGGCGCAGGGCCTCGAGTCCTTCCGCTTCAGCCCCGTCTCCATCATTTCGTTCCGGGTGATCGCGCTCTTCGTCTTCCTCGGGCTCGTCTACTTCGGTCTCGTGGTTCCGCTGCGCCGGCGCGTGTCCGACGGTCAGGTCGCGATGTACCTCGAAGAAGGCGACCCGACGCTCGAAGCGGCGATCATCAGCGCCGTCGAAGCCACCGGATTGCACGGCACGCCGTCGGAGTCGCACTCGCCGCGCCTCGTGGAAAAGCTCGTCGAGCAGGCCGTGGAACAGTGCCGCGCGTACGAGCACGGGCATCAATACGATCGCGCGGCGTTCAAGCGTCACGCGTACACGCTCGCGGGCGTCGCCGCCGCGTTCGCCATCGTGCTCGCGATCGGACCGGCGTTCCTCCGCCACGGCATCTCGGCGCTGCTCGTCATCTCGCGCAGCATCGAAGCGTCCAGCCCGTACAAGATCGAGGTCCACCCCGGCAACGCGAAGGTGCCGCGCGGCGCGGATCAGGCGGTCAGCGCGAAGCTGATCGGCTTCACCGCGAAAGACGTCACGGTGATGATGCGCACGTCGCCCGCCGTGCCGTACGAGCGCGTCTCCCTCGTTGCTTCCGGGGCCGGCGCTCCGGGCGTGTTCGAGGGCATGCTCTTCCACCTCGAGAAGCCGACCGACTATTTCCTCGAGTCCAACGGCGTGCGCTCGCCGTCGTTCAAGCTGGACGTCGTCGATCTGCCGACCGTGTCGCAGATGGATCTCGAGTACCGCTTCCCCGCCTACACGAACCTGCCGCCGCGCAAGCAGGACGGCGGCGGCGACGTCGCGGCGATCCGCGGCACCGACGTGCTGCTGCACATCGTCCCGACGATGGCGACGCCGAACGGCAGGATTCTGCTGAACGACGGCGGCGCCGAGCCGCTGACGAAGCAGGGCGACGGCACGCTGACGGGCAGCTTCACGATCAAGGGCCAGGGCTTCTATCGCATCGAGCTGACCGGCCCGCACGGCGAGAAGGTGGACGCCTCGCAGCAGTACACGATCGACGTCATCGACGATCAGATGCCGGCCGTGCACTTCACCAAGCCGGGCCGCGACTCGCAGGCGACGCCGGTCGAGGATCTCTTCCTCGAAGCGCGGGCGGACGATGACTACGGCGTCAAGCAGCTGCAGCTCTTCTACTCGGTCAACGGCGGCGCGCCGAAGTCGGTGAATCTGTTCAGCGGGCCGAAGCCGCTCCCTGAAGTCAGCGCCGGCCACACGATCTATCTCGAGGAGCTCGGGCTGAAGCCGGGCGACTTCGTGTCGTACTACGCGAAGGCGACCGACACCGACGTCGTGCAGGGCCCGAAGGTCGCGACGAGCGACATCTACTTCGTGCAGATTCGCCCGTTCAAGAAGGACTACAAGCCGTCGCAGTCGCAGGCGGGCGGCGGCGGGGGCGGCGGCGGACAGGGCCAGCAGGTCGGCCAGTTGTCGCAGCAGCAGCGCGAGATCGTCGCGGCGACCTTCAATCAGGTCCGCGACAAGGCGAAGACCAAGCCCGACAAGTTCCGCGAGAACGTCGTCTTCCTGAACCTCGCGCAGGCGAAGCTGCGCGAGCAGGTGGAAGAGCTCGTCGGCAAGCTGAAGTCGCGGCTCGGATCCGTCGATCCGTCCTACAACAAGATCGCCGAGATCCTGCCGAAGGCCGTGGACGAGATGAAGTCCGCCGAGACGGATCTGCGCGGGCTGAAAGCCGAGGACGCGCTCTCACCCGAGCAGAAGGCGCTGAAGATTCTGCAGGAAGCCGAACAGCAGTACGAGCTGCAGGTGCAGATGCAGAACGGCGGAGGCGGCGGCGGGGGCGGCCAGCAGAATCAGCTCGCCGAAGATCTCGCGGATCTGTTCGAACTGGAGCTCGACAAGCTCGCGAACCAGTACGAGATGCAGCAGCGCGCCGAGCAGCAGCAGAACGATCGGCAGATCGACGATCTCGCCGACAAGCTGAAAGAGCTCGCGCGGCGGCAGCAGCAGGAAATCGAGCGGCAGCGCCGGATGGCGCAGGCCGGCCAGCAGTCGCAGGGCGGCGGCAGCGCCAGCCAGCGCGCGCTCGCCGACGAGCTCGAGAAGGCCGCGCGGCAGCTGCAGCAGCTTTCACGCGAACAGCCGCAGCAGCGGCAGGACCTGCAGGACGCCGCGAAGCGGATGCAGGACGCGGCCGACGCGATGCGGCGCGCGGCGGCGAGCGGCGCCAAGGACGGCGGCGCGCAGGCGACCGAAGCGCTGAACCGGCTGAAGGAAGCGCAGGACAAGCTGCAGCGCAATCAAGGCGGGCGCGGCGACCGCGATCTGCAGAACGCGCAGCGTCAGGCGCAGGAGCTCGCGAACGAACAGAAGGAAGTCGCCAACGACGTGAACGCGCTCGAAAATGCGGGCGCGGGCCGCGACCAGAAGGCGCAGGCGATCGGCCAGCGCAAGGATCAGATGGACGCGAAGGTCGCGGACCTGCAGAACCAGCTCGAGAAGCTGGCGAATCAGATCCGGCCCAGCGAGCGCGACGCCGCGCGCAAGCTCGACGATGCGGCCGGCAGCATTCGCGACAAGCGGGTGCGCGAGAAAATCCGCTATTCGAAGGGCGCGCTGCAGGGATCGCCGTCGCAGTACGCGCGCGCGATGGAAGAAGACATCGGCGCGAACCTCGACGCGCTGCAGAAGAAGATCGGCGAAGCGGCGTCGGCGATGGGCAAGTCGGCGAAGCAGGATGCCCAGGCGCGCGCGGCCGACAAGGCGCGCGATCTCGTGCGCGGCATGGAGTCGATGGATCAGCGCATGCGCGATCGATCGAATCAGCAGGGCAACCAGAGTCAGCGCGGTCAACAGGGTCAACAGGGCCAGCAGAACTCGCAGAACCAGCAAGGTCAGCAGGGCCAACAGGGGCAGCAAGGCCAGCAGGGTCAGCAAGGCTCGCAGGGTCAGCAGGGTCAGCAGGGTTCGCAGGGTCAGCAGGCGCAAGGCGGCCAGCAGGGCGGCGGCGGCAACCGCGGCGACAACAACGGTCCGCGCGGCGGCGGCGCCTACGGCGGCGACGCGCGCAACTGGGGCGGCGGCTACTGGAACGGCGGCGTCTGGAATCCGGACGACATCCGCCAGTGGCGCGGGCAGTACCGCGAGTGGCTGAACGACGCGCAGGCGCTGCGGCAGCAGCTGCAGCAGACCGGCGTCGACCCGCGTCCGCTCGACGACATCATCCGCGACCTGCAGCGGTTCGACAATGACAAGGTCTACGCGGATCCGCGCGGGCTCGAGCAGCTCCAGGCGCAGGCGCTGGAGAAGATGAAGAAGTTCGAGTTCAACCTGCGGCGCAGCGTCGAGCAGAGCAACGAGTCGCTGTCGCTGTCAGGATCCGATCAGGTGCCGGAAGGCTTCCGGCAGGCGATCGAAGAGTACTACCGGTCGCTCGCGAAAAAACCGCAGCGCTGAAGAATCTATCACTCACTGGATCGGAATCCGGTACAGGTTTCTTTGGGCTGCCCTGACGGAGAACGTATAGGTGCCGTCCACCGGCCCAGGATTCACGTCTGCGTAGTTGATGACGCGCACTCCTGCGACCGCAGCGATCTCGGCCTCCGAGGAAATCGGTGATCGGTTGCGGCCAGCCACAGGTGCGTCAGGGCCTTCTCATCGACGGCTGCAAAGACCACGCGACGACCGTCTTCGGAGATGTCGTAGCCGGTGACGGCGAATCCCCGCAGCAGAAGTTCGCTGCGCCCGCTTTCGAGATCCGCCACCCACAGCTCGCTCTTCTCCAGGAACGGCGTCTGTCCTCCACCCTTGGGGCGGCGCGATGTGTCGGCAATATCGCCGGATAGCGGCTGAGTGCCGGAAATCCGGCGACGCGGCGCCGCCTCGGCGGCAGCGGCCCCCATGCCTCGCGCGCGTCCACTGAAACGCCACGGCATTTGAACCTGCGTTCAAACGCGCCGGGCGCCCTCGACGGTACGCGCCTTGCCTCACGCCGTCCCATGCAGACACGCGGACTGGTGCTGACTTCACCGCGCGAGCTGGCGCTCCACACCTTCGAGCTGCCGGCCCTCGGTCCCGGTGACGCCCGCGTCCGCGTGGCCGGCTGCGGCCTCTGCCACACCGACATCAGCTTCTACACGGGACAGGTCCGGACCCGCCACGCCCTCCCCCTGGTCCTGGGCCACGAAATCGCCGGCACGGTCGTCGACGCGGCCCCGGCGCATCGGACGCTGATCGGCCGGGACGTGATCGTGCCCGCCGTGCTGCCCTGCGGCGACTGCGTGCTCTGCCGCTCCGGCCACGACAACGCCTGCCTGAACCAGATCATGCCGGGCAATCACGTCCACGGCGGCTTCGCGGACGAGATCGTCGTGCCGGCGCGCCATCTCGTGACGCTCGGCGCCGATCGCGGCGGCTACGCGCTCGCCGAGCTCGCGGTGGTCGCCGACGCCGTGACGACGCCCTATCAGGCGATCCTGCGGGCGGGCGTGAGCCGCGACGATCTCGCGATCATCGTCGGCGCCGGCGGCATCGGGACGTACGCGGTGCAGATCGCGCGGGCGCGCGGCGCGCGGGTCGCCGTCATCGACATCGACGCGGCGAAGCTCGAGCGGCTCGCGCCATTCGGCGTCGAGTGGCGGTTCAACGCGCGCGAGACCGACGGCGCCGCGATCAAGAAGCGCCTCGTCTCCGAAAGCGGCACGCCCACGAGCTGGAAGATCTTCGAGATGAGCGGAACGCTTCCCGGACAGGAGCTGGCCTGGAGCCTGCTCGTGCCGGCGGCGACGCTGGGCATCATCGGCTTCACGATGGACAAGCCGCAGGTGCGCCTGTCCAATCTGATGGCGCTCGACGCGCAGGCGTTCGGCAGCTGGGGTTGCAGTCCCTCGCTCTATGCCGACGCGATCGCGCTTGTGACGTCGGGACAAGTGACGCTGCGCCCGTTCATCGAGCGGCGGCCGATCGCCGACGGCCCGGCGCTGTTCGCGCAGCTGGCGGACTCGCACGCGGGCGCGGATCGCCGCGCGATTCTCATCCCCGAGAAGACGGAGGCGCTGTGAGCACTACCAATAGTGGGAACACGCTCAAGGATCACCGCCTGGTCCCCGACACGCGATTCGAGCACATCCTGTACGAACGCCGTCCGGCGCGCGATCTGGACGGCCGCCTCGTGCCCGATCTTCACGACGTCTGGATCTGGATCAACAATCCGGCGCAGCTGAACAGCTACACGACGGCGGCGCTGCGGGAGCTGATCCTCGCGTTTCGCGAAGCGTCGACGGACCGCAGCGCGGTGAGCGTCGTGCTGACGGCGGTCGGCGATCGCGCCTTCTGCTCGGGCGGCAACACGAAGGAGTACGCCGAGTACTACGGCGGCAAGCCGGGCGAATACAAGCAGTACATGCGGCTCTTCAACGACATCGTCACCGGCATCCTGATGTGCGACAAGCCGGTCATCAACCGTGTGAACGGCCTGCGCGTGGGCGGCGGACAGGAGATCGGCATGGCGTGCGATTTCTCGATCGCCTCCGACCTCGCGCGCTTCGGCCAGGCCGGCCCGCGCCACGGATCGGCGCCCGACGGCGGGTCGACCGACTTCCTGCATCTCTACGTCGGCTTCGCGCAGGCGATCGAGAGCTGCACGCTGTGCGAGCCGTGGTCCGCGCACAAGGCGATGCGGCTCGGGCTGCTCAACCAGATCGTCCCGGCGCTCGTGCACGACGGCGCGTTCATTCCCAATCCGCTCGTCGTGACCGACCGCTGGATCGACGAGCACGGCGCGATCGTGTACGGCGAGCCGGTGCCGGCCGAGCGCGCGAAGGCGGCGAAGGCGCTGATGGCCGCGTCGAAGATCGACCTGAGCCGGCTCGACGCCGCGATCGCGGCGTGGTCGGCGAAACTGCTGCTCACCTTCCCCGATTGCCTGCACAAGACGATCGAGAGCCTGCGCAAGAAGAAGCTCGAGCACTGGCAGCAGAACTGCGAGACCAATCGCAGCTGGCTCGCGCTGAACATGATGACCGAGGGCCGCGCGGGATTCCGCGCGTTCAACGACGGCCCGCCCGGACGCCGCGAGGTGGACTTCGCGGAGCTGCGGCGGCGGCTGGCCCGCGGCGACGGCTGGACGGACGAGCTGTGCGACGCGATTCAACCGAAGTCGGAGGCCCTGCATGGTGAACACTGAGCTCCGTCACGGCGGCGGTCACCTGCGGCTCGTCATCGACGAGCCGAAGGCGAACCTCGTCTCGATCGCGGTCATGCGCGAGTTGCGGCGCGCGCTGGCGGGCGTGCACGGCATGCCCGCTCTCAAACTCGTGACCATCGAAGGCGCCGGCGATCACTTCAGCTTCGGCGCGAGCGTCGAAGAGCACCGGCCCGGCGTCATTCACACGGCGCTCACCGAGCTGCACGGATTGATCGGCGAGCTGCTCGCCACGCCCGCGCCGACGGCGGCGATCGTCCGCGGCCGCTGCCTCGGCGGCGGCTTCGAGCTGGCGCTGGCGTGCGACCTCGTGTTCGCCGGCACGACCGCGATGCTCGGCGTGCCCGAGATCACGCTCGGCGTCTTTCCGCCCGCCGCGGCGGCGCTGCTGCCGCTGCGTGTCGGCGCCTCGCGCGCCGCAAGCGCGGTGCTGACCGGCCGGACCGCGCCGGTCGAGGCGTGGACGGCCGCCGGCTTGATCGAAGTGACGGCGCCCCCGCAGGAGCTCGGCGCGGCCGTCGATCACTGGTTCGAGGCGCACCTGGCGCCCCGTTCGTCGGCGGCGCTGCGCTTCGCGGCGCTCGCCAGCCGGGCGACGCTGCGGCGTCAGGTGAGCATGGTGCTCCCGGATCTCGAGCGCCTGTATCTCGACGCCCTGATGCACACGCACGACGCCATCGAGGGCATCGAGGCGTTTCTCGAAAAGCGCGCGCCCGTCTGGAGCAACGCATGAGCGCGCCAGGCGCGCTGGGCAACGTCGCGCTCGAGCCGCTCGATGCGGCGCTGGCCTCGCTGCGCGATCTGCTCGAAGACACCGAGTATCCGACCGTGAAGCGATGGCGCGCGGACGGCGGCAAGGTCGTCGGACACTTCCAGGTGTACTTCCCCGAGGAGATCGCGCACGCCGCCGGGCTCCTGCCGCTGAAGATTCACGGCGCGCCGATCGAGCCGCGGCAAGCCGAGGCGCGGTTCGGGTCGTATCTCTGTTCGATCGTCAAGACGTCGCTCGAGCTCGCGTTGAGCGGGCACGTCGAGCTCGACTTGTTCGTCACGCATCCGATCTGCGACGCGGCGCGCAACCTCGCCGCCGTCTGGGGGCGCAACGTCGACTATCCCTGCGAAATCCTGTACCTGCCGCAGAACGCCAATTCCCCGCAGGCCGTGGACTACCTGCGCCACGAGTACGACCGGCTGCGGCGCGTGATCGAGACGATCGCGGGCCGCGCCGTGACCGACGACGACCTGCAGCGATCGATCGGCGTCTTCAACGAAAACCGGCGGCTGCTGCGCGAGCTCTACGCGATCAGGCGCGATCGGCCGTGGCTGCTCGCGGCGGATGAGGCCTATGTCCTCATGGCGATCGGCGGCGCGATTCCGCGCGAGGAACACAACGCGCTGCTGCAGACGCTGCTGCCGCAGGTTGAGCAGCGCACGGCGCGGCCGCAGGATCGCCTCCGCGTCGTGTTCGAAGGCGGCTTCTGCGAACAGCCGCCGCTCGATCTGCTGCGGACGATCGCGCAGTCCTGCTACGTCGTCGACGATGACCTGCTGATCGGCCTGCGATGGATCACGACCGACGTCAGCGCGATGGGCGACCCGCTGCACAACCTGGCGAACGCGTATCTCGAGCATTCCTCCTACAGCCCGGTCCAGCACGACCTGCGCAAACCGAAGGAGCGGATGCTGCTCGAGCGGATTCGGTCATCCGGCGCCGGCGCCGCGATCGTCACCGCCGCGAAGATGTGCGAGCCGGGCCTCGACGAGCAGGTGGCGTACGCCCGCGCCCTCGACGAGGCGCACGTGCCGTACTTCGTCAGCGAATTCGAGGAGAACATGACGAGTTTCGAGCATCTGCAGATTCAGCTGGAGACGTTCGTCGAGAACGTGCTCTTCACATGACGCCCCATTCCCCGAACGGCATCGTCGGACGCGGTGTGACCGCCGGCGCGTCCTTGTTCCGCGACTGGTTCGATCGCCTGACCGCGGCCGGGCACGCGAACCATCCGACGGCGTACGTCTTCGTGATGGGCAGCCTCGCGGAGCTCCTGCGCGTGTTCGACTTCGAGCTCAGCTTTCCCGAAATCAACTCGCTGCAGACGGCCGTCCGCCGCGTGGCGCACGAATACCTGAACGAAGCCGAGGACTACGGCTACTCGCCCGACATCTGCGGCTACGTCAAGGCGGACGTCGCGGTGCAACTGCGCAAGGGCGCGCATCCGATGGGCACGCTGCCGCCGCCGTCGCTGGCCGTCGCGACCAACGCCTGCAACACGTACGTGAAGTGGGCCGAGATCTGGGAGCGGCTCTACCACATCCCGGTGTTCACGCTCGACGTGCCGGGCACGCGGCGCGCCGGCGGGCAGACGTGGCCGGGCAACCCGGACTTCTCCGCCGACTGCGCGTACGTCGCCGCGCAGCTGCAGGAGCTCATCGCGCTGTGCGAGCACGTGACGGACAAGCACTTCGATATCGATCGCCTGCGCGAGGTGCTCGGGCACGCCAACGCGATGACGGCGGCCTGGCGCCGCGTGATCGCGCTCAACCGGCACGAGCCGGCCGTGTTCGGCGCGCTCACCGACGGCACGGTGTACCTCGGCGTCGCGAACGGCCTGCGCGGCACGCCGGAGGGCCGGCGCTACTTCGACGATCTCGTCGAGGAGATGGAGCACAAGGCCGCGCACGGGCTCGGCACGATCGACGCCGAGAAGCACCGGCTCGTGTTCGTCGGCGTGCCCTGCTATCCGATCTTCCGGCGGTTCAACGAAATGTTTTCCGAATGGGGCGGCGTGTTCGTCAACTCGACGTACTTGTGGTTCGCTTCCGGCGGCGCGGATCTCGGCTTCGAGTACGACCTCTCGCGCCCGCTCGAGAGTCTCGCCGAAGGCGTTCTGATCTCGGTGCGCCACGCGATGGACAGCATGTTCCATCAGGATCGCGCCATCGCCGAGATCCTCGAGCCGTTTCACGTCGACGGCGTCGTGTACCACCCGATCAAAAGCTGCCGCACGGTGTCGACAGGCCTCGCCGACAGCCGGCGCGCGCTGATGGCCCGCACCGACATCCCCAGCCTGTTCATCGAGTCCGACATGATGGACAAACGCGTCGTGTCGGAAGCGCAGTTGAAGAACCGGATCGACGCGTTTTTCGAAGGACTGGACTCTCGAAACGCGAGGCGCGTATAGCGCGAGGCAAGAGTTGTAGCGCGAGGCAAGAGTTGTAGCGCGAGCCTTTCAGGCGAGCGAGGCATCAATGGCGTACGCAGCCGGAGTAGACGTCGGATCGACGCAAACCAAGGCCGTCATCGTCGACGCGCACGGTGCCGTCGTCGGCCGCGCCCTCATCGACACCGGCGCGAACGTCGTCGTCGCCGCCGAGAACGCCTACGTGCAGGCGCTGGCCGACGCGCACATCCAGGAAGAGGAAGTCGGCTACGTCGTCGGCACCGGCTACGGACGGTATCGCGTGACGTTCGGCAACACGCAGGTGACCGAGATCAGCTGCCACGGCCGCGGCGCCGTGCATCTGTTTCCGGGCACGCGGACCGTCGTGGACATGGGCGGTCAGGACACGAAAGCGATTCGGATCGCGCCGACGGGCGAAATCGTCGATTTCTGCATGAACGACAAGTGCGCCGCCGGCACGGGCCGCTTCCTCGGCGCGGTGGCATCGGCGCTCGACATCCCGCTGCAGGATCTCGGCGGGATCGCGCTGCAGTCCGAGAAGCCCGTGAAGATCACGACGACGTGCACGGTGTTCGCCGAATCTGAAGTGCTGTCATGGCTCGGCCGCGGCAAGAAAGTGGAAGACATCCTGCTCGGCATTCACCGCTCGATGGTGTCGCGTTCGGTCGGTCTCATGCGCCGCGTCGGCATCGAGCGCGAGGTGACGTTCACCGGCGGCGTGACCAGGAACATCGGCATGGTGCGCGGACTGAACGAAGCCCTCGGCTTCGAGGTGAACGTCAGCAGCGAGGCGCATTTCATGGGCGCGATTGGCGCCGCGCTGTTCGCGCTCGATCACATCGTCGGCAATCGTGAGAGTTCAGATTTCAGAGTGAAGAATTCAGATTTGAGAGCGCGGAGCATATGACGTTCACGGCGGGCATCGACGTCGGCTCGACGTACACCAAGGCCGCGATTCTCGGCGACGAAGGGCGCATCGCCGGCCGCGCGCTGATGAAGACGGGATTCAAGCTGGCCGACGCGGCGCGACGCGCGTACGACGCCGCGCTCGCCGACGCCGGGATCCCCGAAACGGACATCGCGTATCTCATCGCCACCGGCTACGGCCGCCACCAGGTGACGTTCGCCGACGTGTACGTCACCGATCTGACGGCCGCGGCGCGCGGGGCCACGCTCCTGTATCCCGGCACGCGCACGATCCTCGACGTCGGCGGCCAGACGATGAAGGCGACGCGCGTCGACGCGGCGTCCAAGGTCCGATCGTTCCGGCTGAACGACAAGTGCGCGGCGGGCACGGGCGCGTTCCTCGAGAAGACCGCGCGCTACATGGGCTACGGCACCGATGAGATCGGCCCGCTGGCGGCGACGTCGAAATCGCCGGCGGCGATCTCCGGCGTCTGCGCGGTGTTCGCGGAATCGGAGGTCATCAACCACCTGTCGCAGGGCACGTCGCCGTCCGACATCATGCAGGGCGCGATTGAGTCGCTCGTGGAGCGCTCGATTCAGTTGATGCGGCGCGTGCAGCTCGAGCCCGAGTACACGCTCGTCGGCGGGATTCTCCGCTTCGAATCGATGGGGCGTCTGCTGGCCAGGCGTCTCGGCGCCGCCGTCAATCTGCCGAATTCGGATCTCGTGCAGTTCGTGGGCGCGCTGGGCGCGGCGCGGCTCGGTCAGCTCAGGGCAGCGTCACACGAACGCCCGCCCGCCACGTCCGCGGCCACCCGATCTTCGTGAGCGGCGGGTTGCCGGTCTTGCCCGTCTGATATTCCGCGTCGAACACGTTCTCGCACGCCGCGAACGCGTCCAGCCCTTTCGTGATCGCGCGGCTCGCGTACACGTCGAGCACGGCGTACCCGGCGAGCGGCAGCGTATTCAGATCGTCCTCGAACTGACGGTTCGATCCGCGCCATTGCGCGGAGAGCGTCAGCGTGCGCGGGCCGGTCCACGTGACGGCCCCGTTGAACTGCACTGACGGGATCTGCGGCACCTGCAGCCCCTCGAGCGCCGGGTTCGCCACTTCGTTGCGGAAGCGCGACGACGTGAAGACGAGGCCGGCGTTCAGCTTCAGCGCCTGGAACGGCCGGACGTCGGCGTCGAGCTCGAGGCCCTGCGCGCGCACGTTGTCCGCGTTCTGCTTCTGCCGCGTGACCTGCGTCGGCGTCGTCCCGATGGTGATGTTCGTGATCGCCTGCGTGAGATCGTTCCAGAACCACGTCGCGCGCATCGAGGTCCGCGTGTGCATGAGCGTCGCGCCTGCTTCGAGGCCGGTCAGACGCTCGGGATCGAGCAGCGAGTTGGCCAGCTGAAGCGTGTTGCCGATGCGGGAACTGCGATGCAGCTCGTCGAGCGTCGGCGTGCGCGAGGCTCTCGTGGCCGACGCGCGGACGGCGATCGATTCGCTCGCCTGCCAGGACGCAGACACGCGCGGGCTGAAGAAATTCACTGCATGCGCAGGCGCGCCGGTTTCTTCAGGCGTCGACGTCCAGAAGTCTGCGCGCGCGCCGGCGATCACCGTCACACGCGGCGCCGCCAGGATTGCCGCGCGTCCGTACACTGATTCCACGTGCTCGACGCCGCCGGCGACAACCGTCGGTCCCGCGACGCCCGCGGTCGAGAACGGCGTGTCGTTCACCGTGCCCTCCGTGCGCTTCGCCTCGGCGCCCATCAGGAACACATGAGACTTCCACGGCTTCACCCACTGCGCGACGCCGGTCGCGAACGACGAAGGGACGCGCTGCTCGCTTGTCAGGCGCTCCGTGAGACGGTTGGCCGGGATCGACGAGAAGTTGTTGAAGTAATGCTGGCGTCCGCCGCTGCCCTGCATCGACCACATGCCGCCGGCCAGATTGCCCGACGCCGTGCCGGCGAACTGGCGCCAGTTCGTGTCGTTCGTGATCAGCTGCGTCCCGTTGCCGCGCCCCTCTTGGTACGACGAGATGCGGCCGCTCGCGCGCCAGCCGCCGCTGTCGTACCCGAGGGTGACGAGCCCGCCTCGATAGTTGCTGTACGCCGGCACGTCGACCGGACCGCGCTCCGCTGCAGCGACCACGGGCTCACCGTCGGTGTGGACCCATTCGCCCGCGATCGACGCGCTCCACGCGTCCCGCCGTCCGCCGCCGAACAACGACGCGCGCTGCGTGCTGGCCGAACCGGCATCCAGCGTCGCGCGCACGCGCGGCTTCGATGGCGAGAACGTCAGAAGTTGGATCACGCCGCTGATCGCGTCGCCGCCGTACAGATCGCCGGCGGCGCCGCGTACGACTTCGATCCGATCGATGGCCGCCTCCGGAATCCGATTCCAGTACACCCATCCGCCAAACGGATCGTTGAGCGGCAGGCCGTCGGCGAGCACCAGTGTCCGGCTGCCGGCGTTTCCGGTAAGACCGCGGATCGACACGCCTTGCGACGATGGATTCGCGACGCGCGAGGACGATCGGCGCGTCAGCCCGAATCCCGGCGTGTTGCGCAGCGCATCATCGACGGGCCCCGCGGCGGTGCTCGTCAATTCCACCGACGTCAGCACCGTCGTCGCGGCCGGAGTCGCGAGACGCTCATCGCTGCGCGACGCCGTCACCGTCACCGTTTCGAACAGGCCCGCCGGCTGCAGCACGACCTGGAGCGACTCGCCGTGCAGAGCTGGCTCGTCGACGGCGAGGACCGCGTCCGCGAAACCCGTCGCCGTCACGCGAAGGACGAGGATGCCGGCCGGCGGCTGCGGAATGGTGAAGCGGCCGTCGACCGATGTGCGCACGGTCACCGTGCGTCCGCCGTCACCTTCGACGACGACAGTCGCGGCGACAATGACCGCGGCGGACGGATCGACGACGACGCCGGTAATCGGACCGCGGCGCTCCTGCCCGGCGACGGGCACGGCGCAGCCAACGGCGATCAGGAGCAGGAGTGCGGCTCGGCGGACCATGGTCGTCCTGTCGGGAAGGCGACGAGAATTACGAAATCATGGAGTGTGGGGCAATTCGGATGCCGCGTCGGACCCGTCCGGACGCGTCGTTATTTCGTGTGGATTCGGTGGACGACGAGCTGCGCGACGCGGTCGCGGAACATCACACCGGCTGCTCCCGCGCCGGCAGCCAATCCAAGGACCGTCACGAGCAGGACGACGACTGTCGGCACGCGCCCCGACCGAGGCGTGTACGAATGGCGATGCTGCTGCTCGTGGTATTCGGGCTCGAGGGCGCGTTCGAGCGCAGCGTGCGCGCGGCGCTGCGCGGCTTCGTCGAATCCGGGATCCGCCGCGTCCGCAGGCCGGCGCGAGACGTCTTCGATCGCCTCCAGCTGGGCGTCAGTGATTGGCTTTTCCTCAATGTCGCACTTCGGCAGCCGCTCGAAGCGCTCGAGCTCCGCGAGGAAGCCCGCATCGTCGAGCAATGAGGGAAGATCGGACGTCGGCATTCCGGTTGGACCATAAGCGGCTTTCATGCCGCCTGTTGACGCGCCGGAATTCACGGCGGTGTGCCTCGTTCACTGCCGGAAACGCGGCGCTGGCCGTGCCCGCACAAACGCACACACGCTGTCTGCGAGGCACGCGCACGCGAGGGCGTCGAAGATGGTCGGGATGCTGTTGGTCCGATTACGGCTGCGGCGCAGTCCAGGCGGCGACGATCTGGGCGGCGCGATCGTAGAACACGATGGCCGCCGCGCTCGCGCCGGCCGCGAGGCCCATCACGAACACGAGGACGACAGCAAGCGCGGGCGCGTCGTTATGTCGCGCGGCGCGGCGCGGTGCGTCGTGCGAGGCCTCGGGCACGCTGGACTCGGCGCGCGCGATCGCGCCGTTCACGTCATCGAACACCCGCAAGGCGCCGAACGCGTGATACGGCTGCGAGACGACGGCATCGTTCCTCGTGAACGCGAACGCCTTGTCGAGCAGGTCGATGCGTTCCGGCTGCCTGGCGCTGGTCACGGCCTCCCCCAGCGAGCCGTCGAAATTCTCGAGCTCGGCCAGAAAAGCCGCGTCGTCGATCGTGTCGTGCGGCGTGTTGGGCATGGCCCACCCGCTGTTGCCGATTCCATGCCGCCCGCGCGGACCGCGAACTGGCGCGAATCTGCGGGCATTCCGCCGTCCCGGGTTCACGGAACCGTATCCGAGCCGGGCGGCCGCGCTTCATTCCTGAACACGCGCCGACAGTTCTGTCACCAAGGGGCGCGCCGGGCCGGGGTATGATCGAATCAGTCGGGGCGTAGCGCAGCCTGGTAGCGCACCTGCCTTGGGCGCAGGGGGTCGCTGGTTCGAATCCAGTCGCCCCGACCACACTCAGATCCACCGCGCGGTCGCGTCAGCATTAGCCGGGGGAACCGCCATGCGGTTGTCGTTGTCGCTGATCATTTGCGCCGCGTTTTCCCTGCAGTCCGCTGCGCCCGCCAGTTCCAAGATCTGGATCGGACGCTACGCGGAGTTCGAGGCGTATCTCCGCACGGCCAGGATTGAACGCTTCGAAGGGTTCAAGACCGGCGTCACCGGGCCGCGACACGCGTTCTTCACATCCGGCGGTCTCGCGGCCAGCGCCGTCGTCAAGGCGCTGCCGCCCGGCCGGCGCGACGGCTTCTTCGAGAGCTACAAGTCCGAGATCGCCGCCTACAAGATGGACCGGCTCCTTCAGATGGACATGGTGCCGCCCACGGTCGAGCGGTACATCAGCGGCGAGCCGGTCTCGATACAGCTCTTCGCGGAACACACACGGATGCTGAGTGAGATCCGCGCGCAGAACGCGCGCGACCCGGATACCGGACGGTGGAACCGGCAGCTGCATCGCGTCGAGGTGTTCGCGGATCTGGTCGGCGACATCGATCCCAACGCCGGGAACTGGCTCTTTGATCCCGGGTGGAATTTCATCAAAATCGACTGTTCCCGCTGCTTTACCGACACCATGACCGAGCTGTTCGATCCCGCCAAGTCGATCAAGCAGATCGACCGGCCCTTCTTCGATCGTATGAAGGCGCTCGACCGGGCCGCCGTCGCGCGCGAGATCGGCGATCTGCTGACGGAGAACAACGCCATGAACGCCCTCTTCAGACGCCGCGACTCGATCGTGAAGGCGTTCGAGGATCTGGCCAGAACGAACGGCGAGTCCCGGGTGTTCGAATCGTGGCCGGCTCAGTAAGACGCTCGCGGCGCGAGCCCCTTCGGCTAGAATCCCTCCCATGATCATGTCTCGCCGCGATCTCGTTGCCTCATTCGCTCTGTTCGCCGAGGTCCTCGCATCTACGCGTCACGCCGACGCGCAGACGCAGACCACACCCGCCGCCGCGCCGCAGGCCCCGCGCCCGCCGGTGTTCAAACACGACCTGCCGAACGTGAATCTGGACGGCTGGGAAGTCACGGTCAGCTGGGTCGACTATCCGCCGGGACGCGTCGGCGCGCCGCATCAGCATGCGGGATTCGTGCTCGCCTACGTGCTGGAAGGCGCCGTCATCGCCAAGATCTCGGGACAGGGCGAGGAGAAGACCTTCAACGCGGGACAGATGTTCTACGAGCAGCCCGGCGCGACGCACGAGGTCTCGAAGAACGCGAGCCAGACGCAGCCCGCGCGGCTGCTGGCGATGATCTTCGCGAAGAAGGGCGCGACGCTGACGACGCCCGTCACAGGCCGCGGGGCGTAGACGGAGCGGCGGCCGGCTGGTCGAACGCCGCGATCGCGTCGGCCTCGGACGCGTACGTTTCGAAGATCGATCGCAGCTTCGTGGTCCTCAGCACCTCGTCGAACTTCGCCGAGACGGCGCACAGCTTCAGATTGCCGTGCGCGTTGCGGACGCGGATGAGATACCGCGCCAGGAGTCCGAGGCCGCTGCTGTCCATGAAATCGACGCCGCCCATGTGCAGGACGACGCGTGGACAACGCGCGATCGCCTCATCGAGATACTTCTGCAGCATGCTCGACTCGGCGCCTTCCACGAGGCGGCCGCGGCACGTGAGGATCACGAGATCGCCGGCGCGACGGCTGTCGACTGAGAGCGGCACTGGCGGAATTCTCCGTCAGCGCGCCGGGGCGCGCAACCTAATCCGGATTTATACCGTGCAGCCACCGCCACGTCAGGCACGGGGCCTGTGCCTGGTTCAGCGCCCGGGCGTCGTGTAGATGGCCGTGTCGCGGTGAAACTCCGACCAGGCGAACCAGTACTCCGGCTCGAGCACGATCATTTCGAGCCTTGATCCTTTCAGCCGGCCGGAGACGCACTCGCCGTACGCGTTCCACTGCGAGCCGGTTTCCTTGTCGACGAGCGCCGACGCCTCGGCATTCGACGCGCTGAACGTCAACGTCCGCGAGCCGGCGCGCGCGACGAACGCCGTCGTCGTGTCGGATGCCGGCTGATGGACGATCAGCACCGGCTTCCCGCCGAGCATGTCGTTGATCACGCGCACGCGTCGCAGCGCTTCGAGCGGAAACGCTTTGCTCGCTCCGCCCACGTCGACGCCCAGGACCATCGTCTTTGGCTTCAGCCGATCGTCGTGATACGTGACGTCGGCCGGCGCGCTGCCCAGACCCGACAGCCCTTCGCGAATCATCTTGTTCTTCGCGGCAATCTGATCCACGTAGCCGGGCAGCGGCTTCAGGACGAGCGTGTCCGGATGCAGCCGGCGCCACTCCTGCCAGCTCGTCAGCAGAAACGGATAGAGATCGAGATGCGTGCCCTGCAGCGGACCGGAGATCGCCTGCAGGCTCGACTGCTGCCAGCGGCTGCCGGTCTCGCGATCCTTGAAGACCTCGTTGCCTTCGACGACGCCCGCGTTGTCCAGCACCAGCGGCTGGCCCTTGGCTTCGGCCCTGAACACGAGGGCCGTGTTGCAGTAGCTTCACCAGGTGATCGCGATCGGTCCTTTCGGTGACTGATCTTCGACGAGGCCGTGCTGCGACAGGATGCCCGCAGGGTACGCCTTCGCGGTCGTCCCGCTCATCAACCCGATCACGCGATCGTCGTCGGTCATGAACGTCGCGTCGGCGACGCTGATGAACTGCGGATCGTGGACGGCCGCGTACGGCAGACGCGGAGGCGCCGCCGTCTGCGCGGCGAGAAGCCGCCCCGCGAGGAGCGCGGCCGCCGCTGCCGACGCCGAAAGTATTCGGTGACTCATCTCGCAACCTCCCGCTTGATCCAGTTCGCGATGTCGTCGAGCACGAAATCCGGGATTCTGCCCGGCCGAGCATACTCCGCCGGGACGCTCTTCCCTTCGCCGGCGAGAAACACATGGTTGAGCGTGGGGTACGACTTTATCACCACGCCCGCGTGACCGTTGAGCGCCTGGCGCCAGCCGTCGAGATCCTGCAGCGTGACCTGATAGTCGCGCTCGCCCTGCAGGATGAGCATTGGAACCGTCAGCGTCGCCGCGACCTGCGCGGGATGATACGCATCCAGGTCGGTCCAGTACGCCGGCGGCGCGCTGTTCCTCAACCTCTGAAGCGCGGCCTCCTCATTCGCGGCGGCTCCGCCGGGGGCCAGCGACGACAGATACGCGAGTTGCTCCTTCACGACGTCAGCAAACGGACGCGTGGCGCCGGCCATGATCACGAGGCCCGCGAGGTCGCGATCCTGCGCGGCAATGCGCGGCGCGAGCGTCCCGCCGAGACTGTGACCGAGCACGAACACGCGCCGGCGATCGATGCGGCCGTGCTCGCGCAGGAGCTTCGCCGCGAGCAGCGCATCGTCGATCGCTTCGTCCTGCACGGTGAGGTTCTTGTTGAGCGCCATCTTCGCGCCGTACTGCCGGGTTCGCTTTTCGTAGCGCACGACGGCGACGCCTCGCTCCGCCAGGCCCCACGCGAGATCGCGGAACGGCTTGTTCGCCCCGACGGTCTCGTCGCGATCTCCAGGACCGGATCCGTGGACGAGCGCGACCGCCGGCAACCGATCGCCGGGTGGCATGGTCAGCGTGCCGGGCAGCGCCCACGCGCCGCTTCCGACGACGACGGATTCCTCCGTGAAGCGATTCGATGGTGGCGGAACCGATGGCTCGACGTTCGCCCGTCGTGGCGGGAAACCCAGTCCGGCGATCTTCCCGGCGGGGTTGAACGCCACCCGGATGTTGATCGCGGCGCGCTCGAACTGGCAGCCGAGCGTCACACCGGTGATCGCACCGGTGTTGGCCACGTTTTCGTCGATGAACGACGCGAACGCTCCCACCTGGCCACGCACTGCTGACCACATATCGCCGAGCTGCTTCACGGAAAACGCCGCCGTCATCTGCGGGCTGAAGTCTTTCGCAACGTCCTCGAACTTTTCCTGCCTGAGCAGCTCGACGACGTGTTTGGCGCTGGCGATCGCCGCGGCTTCGTCCTGCGCGCGCGGCGACTGGACTGCGGCGACGCAGCACAACGCGACGAGGACGAACCGCTGGAGCGCGTGCATCGGGAAACTCTCTACTTCCCTGCGTAGCTCACCCGCCAGATCGACATCGATCCGTCGTCGGTGACGAGCAAGGAACCATCGTTCGCGGTGACGACCGCGACCGGCCGGCCCCAGACGTTGCCGTCCGGCGTCACGAATCCCGTCACGAAATCCTGGAACTCGCCCGACGCCTTGCCGTTGACGAGCGGCACGCGGATGATCTCGTAGCCGGTGCGATTCGATCGATTCCACGATCCGTGTTCCGCGGCGAACAGGTCGCCCTTGTACGCCGCGGGAAACATCGCGCCGTCGTAGAACGTCAGGCCGAGCGACGCGTTGTGCGGCGACAGCAGCACGTCGGGCACGATCACTTTCCCCGTCAACTCCGGATGCGTGTCGCCGAGACGGGGATCGACGTTGTCGCCCATGTAGTACCACGGCCAGCCGTAGAAGCCGCCCTCGCGCACGTGCGTCACGTAGTCGGGCACGAGGTCGTCGCCGAGCGCGTCGCGCTCGTTCACCGAGCACCACAGCTCTCCCGTCGTTGGATTCACGCCGAGACCGACCGGATTGCGGACGCCGGACGCGTAGATCTTCACGAACGTGCCGTCAGGTTTGAACTCGAGAATGTTCGCGCGATGGAATTCGCGCGGGTGCGTATCGGGATCATCGATGTTCGATCCCGATCCGACCGCCACCCACATCCGCTGGCCGGTCGGCGAGAACACGATGTCGCGCGTCCAGTGGCCGCCGCCCGCCGGCAACTCGGCGACGATTGTTTCAGCCGGTCCCGTCGCTTTCAGATCGCCCGCCTTGTACGGGAAGCGCACGATGGATCCCGTGTTGCCGACGTAGACCCACTGTGGATTCGGACCGGGAGGATAGAACGCGATGCCGAACGGCTGCCGCAATCCGGCCGCGAAGACCGACGTCAGCTCAGGCTTGCCGTCCTTGTCGCGACCGCGCAGCACGCTCAACTGATTGCCAGCGCTCTCGGCGACGAAGACGTCGCCGTTCGGCGCCAGGCGGATCTGTCGCGGCCCTTTGAGGCCGCTCGCGTAGAGATCGACGTTGAATCCCGCGGGCGCCTGCGGCCAGGCGTCGGCCGGCCTCGCGACGACGCGCGGAAAATTGCCGGACGACTGCGTATCGAACGGCTTCGGCAGATCCGCGACCGTGATCTTCCGGAACGTCCCAGGCTTCATCGTCCGGTAGTCGACGAACGCCGCCTGCCCCGTCAGCACGTTCTTCGCGTCGACCTTCGGCGCCTGGGCGTGCACCGACATCAACATCATCCAAGCGCCCGCCGCCACGCAGAATCCGGCGGCGATCGCCCGGCGCAACTTGCTCATATCCCCTCCGACAGTGGAGTTTACAGGAGTAGAATCCCCGCATGAAAGTGACACGACGCGACCTTCTCGTCGGCGCCGCCGGCGCTGTCGCCCTGGGGAAAACTTCAAAGGCCGCCGCGGCGCAAGCGCCTGCCGCACCCGCCGATCCGACCAAGGTCCGCGGCAAACCGAGCAAGGCGCTCGGCACGCGCGCGGCGTTCGAGAAGCCGCAGCGCCAGCCGCGCGGCGCGACGTCGTCCGGCACGCCGCACCAGGATCTGATGGGCATCATCACGCCGTCGGATCTTCACTTCGAGCGGCATCACGGCGGCGTGCCCGAGATCGATCCGAAGAACTACTCGCTGGTCGTCCACGGCATGGTCGAGCGCCCGATCGTCTTCACGCTCGCCGATCTGAAACGCTTTCCGCAGGTCAGCCGCGTGTGCTTCCTCGAGTGCTCCGGCAATCTCGGCCGGACGGCGCCGCCCGAGACGACGCCGCAGCAGCTCGCGGGACTGACGAGCACGAGCGAGTGGACCGGCGTGATGCTGTCGACGATCTTCAAAGAGGTCGGCGTGTCGCCGAAGGCGACGTGGTTTCTCGCCGAAGGATCCGACGCCGCCGTCCTCACGCGAAGCGTGCCGGTCTCCAAGGCGCATGACGATGCGATGATCGCGTACGGGCAGAACGGTGAAGCGATTCGTCCCGAGCAGGGCTATCCGGCGCGCCTGCTGTTGCCCGGCTGGGAAGGCAATACCAATGTGAAGTGGCTGCGCCGCATCGAGCTGTCGGACAAGCCGTTCATGACGCGCGAGGAAACGTCCAAGTACACCGATCCGCTGACGAACGACACGGCGCGCATCTTCAGCTTCGTGATGGACGCGCGATCGCTGATCACGTATCCCACCTATCCGGTCGGCGTGCAGCGCGGCTGGGTCGAGATCCAGGGCATCGCGTGGACCGGCTACGGCAAGATCACGCGCGTCGACATCAGCACTGATGGCGGCAAGACGTGGACCGCCGCGAAGCTGCAGCAACCCGTGCTGTCGAAGGCGCACACGCGCTTCCGTCATCTCTGGAAGTGGGACGGCGGCGAAGCGGTCATCATGTCGCGTGCGGTCGACGAGACGGGCTACAGGCAGCCGACGCGCGCCGAGTTGTTCGAGAAGCGCGGACCGGGCGCGGCCGGCTATCACATGAATCCGATCACGGGCTGGGTCGTGAAGACGGACGGCACGGTCGTCTACAAGCAGGAGGCGTGGGGATGATCGCTACACGCGCGCTCATGCTCGTCGCGACGCTCGGGTTGATCGGCGCTGCCGCCAGCGTCCCAGCGCAGACAGCGACGTCGAAAGCGCCAGCCGCCGCCAAAGCGCCCTCGACGTTCGGCATCGGACGGCCGGCGACGGCGGAAGACATCGCCAGGGTGAACATCGACATACATCCGGATGGGACGGGACTGCCAGCGGGCAGCGCGACGTCCGCCGACGGCGCGCCGATCTACGCGGCGAAATGCGCGTCGTGCCACGGCAAGACGGGCAAGGAAGGTCCGAACGATAGGCTCGTCGGCCGCGTGCCTGGCGACGGCTTCCCGTTCGCGCGCGACCCGCGGATCCCGCACACGATCGGCAGCTACTGGCCGTACGCGACGACGGTATTCGACTACATCCGGCGCGCGATGCCGCCGACCGAACCCGGATCGCTGAGGGACACCGACGTCTACGCGCTCACGGCGTACCTGCTCTTCCTCAACGATCTGATTCCCGCCGACGCCGCGATCGACGCGACGTCGCTGCCGAAGGTGAAGATGCCGTCGCGCGATCGTTTCGTCCCGGATCCGCGCGGCGGGCCGACGCCCGCCACGCCAAAAGGATCGCGCGGTGGCGGCGCCGGACGCTGACCTCCATCCGCACCGTCCAGCCATCGCGCGGTACGTCCGCCGGCTGGTGCGCGACCGGGCCGAGGCCGAGGACCTCACGCAGGAGACGTTCGTCCGGGCGATCCGCGACCGCGCGACGCTGCGGGACGACGCCGCGCTCCTCAGCTGGCTCTACCAGATCGCCACGCACGTCTGCCTGGATCGCCTGCGCCAGCGCGCACGGATCCTGAGCCACAACAGCGACGAGCGACTGGAAGATCTGCGCGTCGCCGACACGCGGACGCCCTCGGCCTTGCGCGTCGTTCAGCAACTGGAGATGAGCGCGTGCGTGCAGCAGTACGTCGCCCGCCTGTCCGACACCTATCGAGCCGTTCTGCTGCTGCACGACGTCGACGGGTTGACCGACGGCGAGATCTCAGGGCTGTTGGGCGTGCCGCTGACGACCGTCAAGATGCGCCTGCACCGTGCACGACAGAAGCTCCAGGTCATGCTCGATGAAGCGTGCGCCGTCAGTCAGGACGACCGGGGCGTCGTCGTCTGCGAGCCGAAACCAAATCACTGATCTTGGTCCTGTATCTCTCTGTGGGCCGCGTTCGTCCGATCCTCCAGGAGGTGCTGAATGTGGCCATGGTTCGGCTCGTGGTGGATCGGCCTCGTCTTCGTGGCGATCATGATGGCGATGTGCCTGCTGTGCTGCTGGCGGATGTGCGGCGGTTGCTGGGGTGACCGGGCGCGACGCTGATCGCACGGTTGTGAACCGGCCGGCGGCGTAGTGCCGGGCGGAAGCCATCGAGCTTCCCCTCGATCGTCGTCTGGTCGACGGTCGAACCGGGCAGGCCGCCTCCGATTCGAGAGCCAACGCGGGATCGGCGTCTCCCGTCTAACTGGCCGGAGGAACACCGATGCTCCGGACAGTATTCATCACCGCCACTCTCGCGACCGCCTTTGTCGTCGCCGGAACCGCGCAAACCCGCTCTTCGCGCGCCGGCTTCTCCGGGTGCGACGGCGACTGGAATTCCCGCCGCGCGTCGTTCTGCGAGGTGCGCGACACCACGATTCCCGGCGTCAACCCGATCGATATCGACGCGGGCCGCAACGGCGGCATCCGTGTCCGCGGATGGGATCGCGCCGAGGCGCTCGTCCACGCGGTCATCCGGGCCCAGGCCGACACCGACGCGCAGGCCCGCGCCACGGTCGCCGGCGTGCGCATCGAGGCCGCCGGCGGCAGCATCAAGGCGGCGGGCCCGGGCACCGGTGACGATGCGAACTGGAGCGTCAGCTTCGAGGTCAACGTGCCGCGCAACGCGATCCTGACGCTCAACACGCAGAACGGCGGCATCTCGATCGACGACTTCAGCGGCTCGGCGCAGTTCCACGCGCGCAACGGCGGGCTCTCGCTGACCAACGTCGGCGGCGATCTGCGCGGCGAGACGACCAACGGCGGCGTCACCGTCGATCTGACCGGCGATCACTGGGACGGCCAGGGCCTCGACGTCGAGACGAAGAACGGCGGGCTGCGGCTCAACGTGCCGCAGGGCTACTCGGCGCAGCTCGAGACCGGCACGACCAACGGCGGCCTGAACATCGACTTTCCGATCAACGTGGAGGGCAACTTCAGGCGCGGCGGCCACATCACGACGACGCTCGGCGCGGGTGGTCCGAAGATCCGCGCCGTCACGACCAACGGCGGCGTGACGATTCGCCAGCGCTGATGCAACGTGTAGCGCGAGGCTTTCAGCCGAGCGACCGGCTCGGCTGAAAGGCTCGCCCTACATCATTTCGCTCCCATCAGGTTTCGATCTGACCGATACTGTGCGGGCTCACGCACAGGAGATCGAGACATGCCAGCGATTCACGAAACGCGACGCCGGTTCATGACCCACTTCGCGAGCATCGGCCTCGGGTCGACGCTCGTGCCCGGCATCGTCTGGGCGCGGATGCAGGACGCCGGCGCGCAGAAGGTCACGCTCGAGATGGTGACCGACGCGATGAAGCTGTCCGGCCTGCCGTTCACCGACGACGAGCTCAAGGCGATGGTCGACAGCGCGAACACGAACCTCACGCGCTACGAAGAGATCCGCGCGATCCACATCCCGAACGACGTCTCGCCGCCGTTCCATTTCAGCGCGATCGTTCCCGGCATCGAGGTCAACAAGACGAAGCTGCCGTTCAAGCTCAGCGCGCCGCCGGCGGTGAAACGTCCTGCGAATCTCGAGGACGTCGCGTTCTGGCCGGTGCGCCATCTCGCGGAGCTCGTCAAGACGAAGCAGGTCACGTCGTCCGAACTGACCGAGATGTATCTGGGGCGGCTCCATCGCTATAACTCCACACTGAACTACGCCGTCACGTTTCTCGACGATGTCGCGCGCGCGCAGGCGACGCAGGCCGACGCGGAGATCGCGGCGGGCAAGTACAGAGGTCCGCTGCACGGCATTCCGTGGGGCTGCAAGGACATCATCTCGGTCAAGGGCTTCAAGACGACGTGGGGATCGCCCGCGTTCAAGGATCAATCGTTCGACTACGACGCGAGCGTCGTCGAAATGCTGCGCGACGCGGGCGCCGTCCTGCTCGCGAAGCTCGCCACGGGCGAACTGGCGAGCGGCGATCAGTGGTTCGGCGGCCAGACGAAGAGCCCATGGGATCCCACACAGGGATCGAGCGGATCGTCGGCTGGACCCTCGTCTGCGACCGCGGCGGGCTGCTGCGGATTCGCGATCGGCACCGAGACCGCGGGATCGATTCTGAGTCCGGCCGCGCGATGCGGTCTCGCGGGCCTGCGCCCGACGTTCGGCCGCGTCAGCCGCTACGGCGTGATGGCGCTCTCGTGGACGCAGGATCGGCTGGGCCCGATCTGCCGCTACGCCGAGGACTGCGCGATCGTCATGCAGGCGATCGCCAAGCCGGACGGCCGCGACATGAGCGTGTCGGACGTGCCGTTCAACTGGAACGCGCAGCTCGACGTCAGGAAGCTGCGCGTCGGCTACATCAAGGAATCGTTCGACGAGCTGACGAACGCGACGGTGAAACAGAATGCGGCCAAGACGCTCGACACGTTGAAGTCGATCGGCGTGTCGACGTTCATTCCGCTGCAGATTCCCGAGACGCTGACGAATCTCGGCGGGCTCGGCGTCGAATCCACGGTCTTCTTCGACGAGCACGCGCGCGCCGGACGGATGAAGGAGGCGCGCGGCGGCGGCCGCGCGAACGGCCGGCTGATTCCCGCCGTCGAGTACCTGCAGTCGCAGCGCGTGCGGATGATGATGATGGTGAAGCTCGCCGAGGCGACAAAGAACGTGGACGTCTACGTCGTCGCGTCGAATCTCAGCGCGGGCGGCCCTGGAAGAAATGGTCGCGAGGGACGAGGCTCCGGTGAAGGACGCGGGCGCGGCAACGCCAATCAGCCGCCGCGGCCGCAGTCGCCGGCGCAGCGGCATTCGAACATGGCGAACCTCGCCTGCTATCCCGCGATCAACATTCCGAACGGCTTCAGCGACGGCGGCACGCCGACCAATGTGACGTTCTTCGCGCGCCCGTTCGGCGAAATGGAATTGCTCGCGCTGGCAAAGGCGTACCAGGACGCCGCTGGATTCCACGAGGTACAGCCCAAACTCGACGCATGACGGAGGGGGACGGATCTCGGCGTCATCACCCTCCGAGACCCGTCCCCCTAATTCGCGTCGAGCGCGCGGCGGACGCGCGCGAGGAGTTCCGTCGGCGAGAACGGCTTGTGGAGGAGCGCCGCGAAGTCCGTGCGCATGCCTCGCTGCGTCAGCGCCTCGTTCGAGTAGCCTGACATGTAGAGGACCGGCAGCCGCCCCGTCCGCTGCGACTGGAGCGTGACGCCGAGCTCCAGGCCCGACATCCGCGGCATGACGACGTCGGTCACCACCAGATCGATCGGCACCTCCGGCTGGCCGGCGATCCCCAGCGCTTCGTCCGGCCCGGCGGCCTCGCGCACCCGATAGCCGTACCGTCTCAACACCTGCGCCACGAACACGCGCGCGAGCGCGTCGTCTTCGACGACGAGCACCGACTCGGTGCCGACGAGCCCGACCGATCCGAACGGGTTCGCCTCCGTGCGCGACGGTTCGTTCGTCCACGGCAGGTAGACGCGGAAGATCGATCCACGATCCGGCTGGCTGTCGACGTCAATCTGTCCGCCGCACTGCTGCACGATGCCGTACACGAGCGCGAGGCCGAGGCCCGTGCCCCGCTCGGTTTCCTTCGTCGTGAAGAACGGCTCGAACGCGCGCGCCTGCGTCACGGTGTCCATGCCGCAGCCGTTGTCCTCCACCTCGACGACGACGTAGGACCCGGGCCGCATGAACGACAGCCGCGCCGGCGTCTCGCCGAGGAATTCCTCGCGTCGCGTGCGGATCCAGATGCGCCCGCCCGGCGCGCGCACGGCGTCGCGCGCGTTGACGACGAGATTCATCAGCATCTGTTCGAACTGCGATCCGTCCGCCTTGATCTGCAGGTGACCGACGCCGGGCACGACCTCGATCTCGATGTCCTCGGCGATGATGCGCCGCATCACCTGGCCGAGGCGCGCCACCACCGCGTTGACGTCGATCACCGTGACGTCCAGACGCTGCCGGCGGCTGAACGCGAGCAGCTGCTGCGTCAGCGCCGCGGCGCGAATGGCGGCCGTGTGAATTTCGTGGAGGTCCGCCGTCATCGGCTTGTCGGGCCCCATCTGCGCGAGCAGCAGCTCGCTGTAGCCCTGAATCGACGTCAGCAGATTGTTGAAGTCGTGGGCGATGCCGCCCGCCAGCTGCGCGACGGCGTCCATCTTCTGCGAATGCCGCACGCGCTCCTCGAGCGCGCGCCGTTCGGTCACGTCGGTGATGAGCGTCAGGCGCGCCGTGCGTCCGCCCCACGGCACCGGATTCGATTCGACTTCGACGTCGAGCAGCCGGCCGTCCTTCGCGCGATGCCGCCACGCCGTGCGTTCGCCGCTGTCGTTGGCCGCGTGCCGGTCGACGTCGGCCCAGTCTTCCTGCAGGTAGAGATCGTGGATCGACAGCGCGAGGAATTCCGTCTGCGTGTAGCCGTAGCGCGCGACCGCCGTGCGATTGACGGCGAGGAAGCGGCCGGTCTCGGGCTCGTGGACCCACATCGCCTCCGGGCTCGCGTGGAAGATACGCCGGTAGTGATCCTCCGACGCGCGCAGCGCCTCCTCGGCCTGGCGCCGCTCGGTGACGTCCTCGAGGACCATCAGCGCGCCCGTCGTGCCGCCTCGCTCCGCGCCAGCGCCGATGGCGGAGATCGTGACGCGGCACCAGATCGACGCGCCGTCCGCGCGGCGGAACACCTGCTCGCGCTGCGACCACTCCTCCGCGCCCTCCATCAGCGCGGTGAATCGCGCGCGCTCCTCGCTCGGATCCGCGGACGGGCAGAAGTAGGAGAACGGCACGCCGGCCCACGCCGCGCTCGGGTAGCCGAGCGTGCGCTCCATCGCCGGATTGATGCGCGCGATCAGGCCGGTCGGCGTGAGCAGGGCCGCGCCGAACGCCGCGTTGTCCCAGGCCGCGCGGAATTGCCCTTCGCTTTCGCGCAGCGCCGCTTCGGTCCGGTTCCGCCCGACGACGAAGCGATTCATGACGAGGGAGGCGCCGACGAAGGTGAGAAGCGCGGGGGTGTCGAACGCCGGAGGCGCGCCCGGCGGCGCCATCAGCCCGGCACCGACCGCGCCGAGAAAGATCGAGAGGACCGACGCGGTCTCCGTGCACCACCGTGAGGCGACAAATGCCGCGCCGAACAACAGGACGAAGGGCGTGCGGTCGAAGTACGGCCAGGTCAGCCGGCTGAGGGCGATGGCCGCGGCCACTCCGCCCAGCGCCAGGAGGTAGCTCCAGGCGTCCTCACGGGACCACGCGGGACGACCGGTGTGACCATCGCGCGGCGGGGGAGCCTCGGTGGTCCACGTCAACGGCACACCGGATCATAGGGAGGGAGGGTCGACCGGCGTCCTCAATTCTTCTTAGAGAATCCCTCAATAATCCTCAGCCGGCGTGCACGAACCCGGGCTTTGTTCCTTGACAGTGCCGTGGCCGGCGCTGACAATCGCGCGATGAAAACCGCGATCGCCCTCGCCTCTCTTCTGCTGATCCCTGTCACGGCCGCTCCGCAACTGGAACCGACGCGCGTCGCGCCGCGGCGCGAAGCCACGATGCGCCCCGAGATCGTCGGGCAGCACGGCATCGTCGCCGGCGGCCGCCATTATTCGGTGCACGCCGGCACCCGGATCCTCGAGCAGGGCGGCAACGCGATCGACGCCGGCGTCGCGACCGTGTTCGCGGCGTCCGTGGTCGAGATCTCCCACTTCGGCTTCGGCGGCGAAGTGCCGACGATGATCTACGACGCGAAGACGAAGCAGGTCGTCGTCATCAACGGCCAGGGCACGGCGCCGAAGGCGGCGACGCCCGCGACGTTCAAGGCCAAGGGCAAGGTCGACGCGAACGGCCCGCTGGGCGCGACGCTGCCGGCCGTGATGGACGCCATGGCGATCGCGCTCGAGAACTACGGCACGATGCGGCTCGAGCAGGTGATGGCGCCCGCGATCGAGCTGGCCGACGGCTTCCCGATGTACGCGTTCCTGCGCGACTTCCTTATAAGCAATAAAGCGAACACGATGGCCTACAAGTGGGGCCACCTCTACTATCCCAACGACCGCGTGCCCGAGGTCGGCGAGATCTTCCGGTCGCCGAATCTCGCGAAGACGTTCCGGACGATCGTCGCGGCCGAGCACGACGCGTTCGAGAAGACGAAGGATCGCAAGGCCGCGATTCGCGCCGGGCGCGACGCCTTCTACAAGGGCGACATCGCCCGCCGCATCGCCGACGCCGATCACGCTGAAGGCGGCCTGTTCACGTACGAGGACCTCGCGAACTTCCACGGGTCGATCGAAAAGCCGACGACGACGAACTATCGCGGATACGACGTCTACAAGGCCGGCACCTGGAATCAGGGCCCGGTGCTCCTCGAGACGCTGAACATTCTCGAAGGCACCGATCTGAAGTCGATGGGCCGCGGGTCCGCCGACTTCATCCACACCGTCCACGAAGCGATCAAGCTCGCGTACGACGACCGCAACGCGTACCTCGGCGATCCGGCGTTCGCGTCGGTGCCGATCGCGGGCCTGCTCTCGAAGCCGTACGCCGCGACGCGCCGCGCGCTGATCGGGCCGAAGGCGTTCCTCGCGCATCGTCCCGGCGATCCGTACGCCTTCGACTCGAGCGTGAAACCGCCGGCGCAGCGCTACACGCCGCACTCGCAGGGCCAGAAAGGATCGAGCACCAACGGCGACACGACCTGCGTCGACGTCGTCGACAAGGACGGCAACCTCTTCAGCGCGACGCCAAGTTCCGGCTGGCTGCTCGGCGGCGCGTTCATCGCGGGCGACACGGGCGTGCCGCTCTCGAACCGCATGCAGGTCTTCGATCTGGATCCGCTGAGCCCGAACGTGCTCGTCGGCGGCAAGCGCCCGCGCACGACGCTGACGCCGACGATCATCCTGAAGGACGGCAAGCCGTTCCTCGCCATCAGCACGCCGGGCGGCGACAGCCAGGATCAGCAGATCCTGAACGTCCTGCTCAACCTGATGGACTTCGACATGGATCTGCAGGCCGCGATCGAAGCGCCGCGCATCAATTCGGATCACCCGCACAGCTCGTTCGACAACCACGAGAGCGTGCCGGGTCAGCTCGAGATCGAGAACCGCCTCGCGGCGAACGTGATGGACGATCTGCGCGCCCGCGGCCACCTCCTGCGCGTCGTCGGCGCGTATTCGATGAGCACGGGCGTGGTCGCCGTCGGCGTCAACCCGAAGACGGGCACGCTGCGCGGCGGCGCCGATCCGCGACGTGAACGCTACGTTTTCGGCTGGTAGTCAGCGAACCGCTCGACAACAACTGAACAGGAGGGACCGTGATGCGATGCCTGCGGTCGGTGGTAGTCCTCTCGTTGTGTATCTTCTGCCTGGGCGCGTCCGCGTACGCCCAGGATGCGTCGCTCATCGGTACCATCACTGACGACACCAAGGCCGTGCTGCCGGGCGCCACGGTCACGGCGGTGAACCTCGAGACCGGCGTGCAGACCGTCGCGATCAGCGATGCGCGCGGCGAGTACCGGATGCGGCTGCAGCCGGGTCCGTACAAGGTGCAGGCCGAGCTGTCCGGCTTCGCCCCGGTCGTGCTCGCGCGCGTGGAGCTGCTCGTCGGCCAGAACGCGACCGTGCCGATGACGCTGAAAGTCGCGCAGATCAACGAAGCGCTCACCGTCACGGCGGAGTCGCCGCTCGTCGACGTCTCGTCGTCGCAGGTCGCCGGCAACGTCGACCGGAGGCAGATGGAAGATCTGCCCCTGCAGGGCCGCAACTGGATGGAACTGTCGAAGATGGTCAAGGGCATCACCGCCAACGACGTCAACAGCAACCGGCCCGGCGTCGACACCGACGACATGTTCCAGCTCAACCTCGACGGCCAGCAGGTGACGCAGAAGACGGCTGGATCGGGCTTCGGCCAGCCGAAGTTCAGCCGGGAGGCGATCGCGGAGTTCCAGATCGTCACGACGATGTTCGACATCACGCAGGGACGGTCGGCGGGCATCGAGGTGCAGGCGATTTCCAAGTCGGGCACGAACAGGAACAGCGGCAGCACGTACGGCTATTTCCGTGATGACAGGCTGAACGCCGCGGATCCAATTTCTGGCGTCGTCCTGCCCTACTCGAATCAGCAGCTCGGCGGCACCTTCGGCGGACCGGTGATCAAGGACAAGCTGCACTACTTCGGGTCGTACGAGTACGAGCGCGAGCCGGGCACGCTGGTCACGAGCCCGACGCCGTTGCCGGGACAGACCTTCAGCAACTCCTTCAAGACCGCGCAGCAGAGCCTCCTCGGGCGCGTCGACGATCAGATCAACGCGAACAATCGCCTGACGGTGCGGCTCTCGCGCTGGACCTGGAACAATCCGTTCATCCTCGGCGCCGGCGGGCATCCGTCGAACGCGTCGATTCAGGACAAGCTCTCGCGCGATCTGCTCGGCACGTGGTCGACCGTCATGAAGAACGGCGGGATGATTCAGGAAGTGAAGGCCGGCTATGCGAGCTTCAACTGGACGAACCTGCCGCAGCCGTCGATGGTCGGCGTGCCCGAGTACGACTTCCCCGGTCTCACGATCGGCGCGCCGTACAACTACCCGCAGTACCACACCGGCGGCACGTGGAGCGGGCGGTACGATCTGAGCTGGCACAAGGACAAGCACGATCTGAAAGTCGGCGCGGAGTACCTGCACGTGCACGACACCGGCGACTGGTACATTCAGGCGGCCGGCCGCTACACGATGTCGAGCGTGCCCGCGAATCTCAACCAGCTCGTGCCCGCTTCCGCGGCGCTCGATCCGACGAAGTGGAACCTGGCCGGGCTGAGCCCGCTCGTCCTGCGTTTCGATCAGAACTTCGCGCGCAACGGCTTCACGAACCTGTTCGACACGCTGCGGCCGATGTACGCGGTGTGGATCGGCGACAACTGGCGCGCGTCCGAGCGGCTCACGCTCAACCTCGGCCTGCGCTGGGACGCGGACCCGAGCATGGCCGCGCCTCCGGGCGTCACGGCCAGCTCGATCCCGATCAACAACGGCGTCGAGAGCGGCGACTTCGGCTACAAGACGGAAATCCGCGACTGGCGCGACTTCGCGCCGCGCGCCGGCTTCACCTACAACGTGGGCGGGAAGAACGACCTGGTGATCCGCGGCGGCTCGGGCGTCTACTACGCGTCGCCGGTGTCGAACGTCACCTACAGCCCGAAGGTGTACAGCAACCTGATCACGGGGACCTTCGCCAACGACGGCCGGGCGAACTTCATCTCGAACCCGACCAACGGCGTCACGGGCGATCAGCTCTTCGCCGGCACCGCGAAAGCGCCGGTCCAGTCGCCGCGCGTCATCGTCGGCGACTTCAAGAGCCCGTACACCTGGCAGAGCAGCATCGGCTTCCAGAAACAGATCAACAGCGTGACCGGCATCGACGTCGACCTCACGCACTTCAACGAGTACCGGGACACGCGCACCTACGATCCGAACCTCTTCTACGATCCCGTCACCGGCTACAACAAGAATCCCTCGACGGGACGGCCGAACCCGGCGTACGGCCAGGTGCTGACGTTCATCTCGAACGGCCATCGCGATCAGACGCAGCTGGCGACCGGCGTGACGCGGCGGCTGCAGAACAAGCTGCAGGCCGGCGTCACCTACACGCTGATGTTCTCGATGCACGACGATGGCGGCATCGGGTACACGTCGCCGGGCGCGAACAATCCGTTCAACTACGTCGACGGCGAATACGCGACGTCGAACGCGTTCCAGCGCAACACGGTGCGCACGTACGCGATGTACCAGCTGCCGTACGGCTTCTCGACCAGCGTCACGTACTTCTACGGCTCCGGGAATCTCTACTCGGCGAGCATCTCGGCGACGCCGTACGGCAAGACGGGCACCAACCGGCTGAACCTGACCAACGCCGGCGGCACGGCGGCGACGATCACGATTCCGGCGGGCGTGGCGGACCGCTTCGACGGTCCGGCGACGATCACGTCTGGCACGGTCATCCCGCGCAACGCGCTCGAAGGCCTGCCGCTGCACAAGGTCGACTTCCGGATCACGAAGGACATCAAGCTCGGCGGCACCGCCAGGGCGACGCTGATCGCCGAAGTGTTCAACGTGTTCAACCACGCGAACTACGGCAGCTACGCGACGACGCTCAGCGCGACCAACGCGGCGACGACCGCGCTGTTCGGCCAGCCCCAGCAGACCGACGGCAACGCGTACGTGCCGCGCGAGGCGCAGCTCGGCTTCAGGATCGGCTTCTAGCAAGGAGGCAGCGATGCCGCGAATGGTGACTCGGTTCGTCCCGATCGGTCTGTCGATCGCCGTCGGACTCCTCGTCGTCACGGCCGGCGTGTCCGGCCAGCTCACGGCCGGCGCGGCGCCGCAGCCGGGGCGCCAGTTCGCGGCGCAGCCGTCGACGAAAAACGGCGAGTGGCCGCACTACGGCGCGGACATGCACGGCACGCGCTACTCGCCGCTCGACCAGATCAACGCGTCCAACTTCAGCACGCTCGAAGTGGCGTGGCGCTACAAGACGGACAACCTCGGGCCGCGGCCCGAATTCAAGCTGGAGGGCACGCCCATCATGATCAAGGGCGTGCTCTACACGACCGGCGGCACGCGCCGGTCGGTCGTCGCGCTCGACGGCAAGACCGGCGAAGTGATCTGGACGCACAGCCTGCGCGAGGGCAAGCGCGCCGCGGTGTCGCCGCGGCAGCTCTCCGGCCGCGGCGTGTCGTACTGGACGGACGGCCGCGGCGACGAGCGCGTCATCTACGTGACGACGGGCTACCGGCTCGTCGAGCTGAACGCGAAGACCGGCTCGCTCATCCCGACGTTCGGCGAGGGCGGCATCGTCGACCTCAAGAAGGGCGCGGTCAAAGGCAAGGGCGAGCAGATCGATCTCGAGACCGGCGAGATCGGGATCCACGCGACGTCGGCCGTCGTGAAGGACACGATCATCGTCGGCTCGTCGATGCGCGAGGGCGCGACGGTCTCGACGCACAACAACACGAAGGGCCTCGTCCGCGCGTTCGACGCGAAAAGCGGCAAGCTGCTGTGGACGTTCAACACGATTCCAAAGCCCGGCGAGCCCGGCAACGACACGTGGGAGAACGAATCGTGGGCGGTCAACGGCAACACCGGCGTGTGGACGCAGATCAGCGTCGACGAAGACGCGGGTCTCGTCTACCTCCCGGTCGAGACGCCGACGTCGGATTTCTACGGCGGCCATCGGCCCGGCAACAATCTGTACGCGGAGTCGCTCGTCTGCGTGGACCTGCGGACCGGCCAGAAGAAATGGCACTACCAGTTCGTCCACCATCCGCTGTGGAACTTCGACAATTCGTCCGCGCCGATCCTGATGGACATCAACGTCAACGGCCGGACGATCAAAGCGGTGGCGTCGCCGAGCAAGCAGGCGTTCCTCTACGTCTTCGATCGCATCACGGGACAGCCGGTGTGGCCGATCGAAGAGCGGCCGGTCGAGGCGTCGGACGTGCCCGGCGAAAAGACGTCGCCGACGCAGCCGTTCCCGACGAAGCCGCCGGCGTACGCGCGCAACTTCCTCAAGGCGCCAGACGATCTGATCGACTTCACGCCGGAGCTGCGCGCGCAGGCGCTCGAGGTGCTGAAGCGCTACAAGGTCGGCACGTCGCCATTCACGCCGCCGATTCTCGGCAACGTCAACGGCATCCTCGGCGCGATCGGCGCCGGCACGGCGACCAACTGGCCGGGCTCGGCCGGCGATCCCGAGCTGCACGTCGTCTATGCGCAGGCGGCCAATACCGTGGCGTCTCGGACGCTCGTCGAGCCGCCGCCGGGCTTCTCCGACATCCGCTACGTGTCCGGGATCGCCGGACAACCGTTCCGCGAAGTCATGGGGCCGGGCGACTGCTGCGCCGCCGACGCGCCGCAGCGTCCGCAGGCGCCGCCTCCCCCGCCACCGACGACGGCGGGCGGTCAGCCGACGGCAGCGGCAACAGGCGGGCTGACGGTACAAGGTCTGCCGATCACGAAGCCGCCCTACGGGCTGCTCTCCGCGATCAGTCTCGATCGCGGCGAGATGCTGTGGCAGGTCGCGCACGGCGACACGCCGGACAACATCCGCAATCATCCGGCGCTGCGCGGCATGAACATTCCGAAGACGGGTCAGGCGGGCACGTCAGGCGTCGGCCTGATGGTGACGAAGACGCTCGTGGTGATGGGCGATCCGCAGGTGACGACGACGCCGGAGCATCCGCGCGGGGCGATGCTGCGCGCGTACGACAAGGCGACGGGCGCGCAGGTCGGCGCGGTGTGGATGCCTGCGCCGCAGAGCGGATCGCCGATGACCTACATGGTCGAAGGCAAGCAGTACATCATCGTCGCCGTCAGCGGCGGCAACTACTCGGGCGAGTACCTCGCGTTCGCGCTCCCGCAGTAGCGCAACTCTCGAAGGGCCCGCGCGCGCGGGCCCTTCATTTCACGAGCGCCTGATACACCAGCGGACGGAATGCGGCGGCGACCGGCGAGCCCGGGTACCGCTGGACCATCATGATCGCGACGAGCTTCTCTTTCGGATCGACCCAGAACACCGTGCCGTAGATCCCGCTCCATCCATACAATCCGTTCGATCCCATCGTCTGCGTCGCGGCGATGTCGGTCGTGACCTGGACTCCCAGCCCGAACGCGGTACCTGGGCCGAGCAATCCGCCGACCGGCGGCAGATCGCTCGTGTGACTCAACGTCATCAACTCGATCGTCTTGGGGCTGAGCAGCCGCGTGGCGCCGGCCGTGCCGCCGTCGAGCAGCATCTGACAGAACCTCGCGTAGTCGCCGGCCGTGGACGTCAGGCCGGCGCCGCCAGAGAAATATTTCTTGCCGGGCTTGTACGAGACGCCGGGCGAGAACACGGCGTTGCCGAACGACTCGGGATCCTTCATCGGCCTGATGCCGCCCGCGCCGTCCGGCGCGTACGCGGTCGCAAAGCGCGCGACCTTCGCGTCGGGCACTTCGAAGCTCGTGTCGGTCATGCCCAGCGGCACGAAGATACGGTCGCGCAGAAACACGTCGAACGACTTGCCAGACACGACTTCGACAACGCGCCCGAGAACGTCGGTGGACAGGCTGTAGTTCCACGCGGCGCCGGGCTGGCTCACGAGCGGCGCGGCCGCGAGCTTGTCGATCGCGTCGGCGAGCGACGTCGGCATCACGGTCAGACCGTCCGCAATCCCCTCTTTGCGGTACGCATTGCCGACAGGACCGTTATTCAGGAACCCGTAGGTGATCCCCGAGCGGTGCGACAGCAAATCGCGAATCGTGATTCCGCGGCGCGCCGGCGTCGTCGTGCCGTCCGCGCTCATCACGGTTGACGTCTTGAACGCCGGAATGAACTTCGACACCGGATCGGTGAGCAGCAGCGTGCCTTCTTCATAGAGCATCATCACGGCGACGGTCGTAATCGGCTTCGACATCGACGCGATGCGGAAGATCGTGTCCGTCTTCATCGGCGTGCGGCTCTCGACGTCCTGAAAGCCCGATGCGTGCACGTCCACCACTTTGCCGTCGCGCGCGATCAGCGTGACGATGCCGCCGGCTTCGTGGCGGTCGACGAACATCTGCATGGCCTGATGCAGCCGTCCGAGCCGCTCGGTCGAGACGCCGACGCTCTCCGGTGTCGATGCCGATCGTTGCTGCGCCGCCGGCGTGAGAGCCGCATAACCGGTGCACGTCACGAGCGCGGCGACGATCAGCGACTTGATCCACGTCTTCATTGCACTCTCCTCGGGCGCCGATTATGTCTCCAACGTCGTACAAACGACACGAAGAACTCGCGCAATCTTCACACGCGCCTGCTAGTGTTGTGCCTATAATGAATCAGTCCTTTCCCACCAGTTGCAGCAGTGAAAGGGGTGATTGATGGACCCCACGACTCCGCCTCCCGCGCAAGCCCTCAGCGATCTCGTGCGCCGCGTGCAGTGTGAGTTCCTCGAGATGCCCGGTCTTCGTCTGACGGAGCCGCAGGCTCGACGCCTATCGGGGCTCGATCAGGCCTACTGTGCGGCCGTGCTGAACGCACTCGTCGACGCCGGGTTTCTGATGCGGACACCTGACGGCTTCTTCATGCGCATCGATCGCGCGGCGCCGCTCAAACTCGATCTGGCCCAACTGCCGTCCAGAAAAATCAAAACGCCGGCCGCGTAGCGACTCGGGTTACTCTAGGCCCGCCGATATGGGCGGGCGTAACCTTCTTGCCTGGGCGTCGCTCGGTCTCCTCGCCGTCACGCTCGCGGTTCCCGCCGCAGCGCCACAGTCCGCGAAACCGTCCTCCAAACCGTGGGTTGCCCCGCGCACATCCTGGGGCGATCCCGATTTCTCCGGCCTCTGGAACTACGCGACGATGACGCCGCTCGAGCGGCCGCAGGCCTTCGCGGGCAAGGACGTGCTGACCGACGCCGAAGCGGCCGCGTACGAGAAGCAGACGATCGCGCGGCAGGAGGCGACCAACAACACGGCCGGACCGGACTGGTGGGACGAGGGCACGCGTCACTTGACGGAACGACGGACGTCGTTGATCGTCGATCCGCCGAACGGCCGTGTCCCGCCGCTGACGCCGGACGCGCAAAAACGCGCGGCGGCGCGAACGGCGGCCAATCGCGCGCGCGGCCCTGCGGACGGTCCGGAAGATCTCGGCCTGAACGTGCGCTGCCTGGTGTGGTCCACGGCCGGACCGCCGATGCTGCCGGGCGTCTACAACAACAACGTCCAGTTCATCCAGACGCGCGATCACATCGTCATCGTCAACGAGATGATTCACGACGCGCGCATCGTGCCGATGGACGGCCGCCCGCACGGGACCGTGCGTTCGTGGATGGGCGACTCGCGCGGCCGCTGGGACGGCGAGACGCTCGTCGTCGACACGATCAACTTCAACGAGAAGGCCGCCTTTCGCGGATCCACCGAGAGCCTCCACCTCGTCGAGCGCTTCACCCGCGTGAGCGACGGCACGATCCGCTACAAGTTCACGGTCGAGGATCCTGCGACGTGGACGCGCCCGTGGACCGCCATGGTGCCGATGACGAAGATCGAGGGCACGATGCTCGAGTACGCCTGCCACGAGGGCAACGAGCGCAGCATGGAAGGCATCCTCCGGGCCGCGCGCGTCCAGGACAAGTAGGCCGGGTCCCTCGGACCCGGCAACCCGAACGCTTTCGCCCGCCCCGGCGTCTAAACACGAAATGTTTGAAACCTTTCGCCAGGATCTCCGTGTCGGCCTGCGCATCCTCATAAAAGAAAGATCCTTCTGCGCGCTGGCCGTCATCGTGCTGGCGCTGGGCATCTGCGGCGTGACGACGCAGTTCAGCGTGGTCAATGGCGTCATGCTGCGAGGATTCTCATTTCCGAACAGTGACCGGATGGTCGGGGTCAGCTTCATCGATCCCTCGAGCCGGACGTTCTTCGGCGTCAACAACCAGATTTCGTCGATGGATTACGAGGAGGTCGAGCCCGAGCAGAAGTCGCTCGAGCTGATGGCGGCCTACCTGAACGGATCCACGGTCAACGTCACGGTGAACGGCCACCCGCAGCGGTATCAGGGCGTCTACACGACGCCGAACTTCCTGCGCATCCTCGGCATCTCCCCAATTCTCGGTCGCGACTTCACGGCGGACGACAACAAGCCCGGCGCGGAGAAAGTCGCGCTCGTCGGCTACGGCACCTGGCAGCGCGACTTCAACGGCGCGCAGGACATCGTCGGCAAGGGCGTGCGCATCAACGGCACGCCGGCGACGGTCATCGGCGTGATGCCGAAAGGCTTCGCGTTCCCGACGAACGAAGAGATCTGGCTGCCGCTCTACGGCGAGTTCCCCGTCCGCCCGCGGAAGGATCCGCAGAACAACTTCCCCGGCGTCATCGGGCTGATCAAGCGGGACGTCTCGCTGGATCAGGCCAACGCCGAATTCACGACGCTGGCGAAGCGGCTGGCCGACGCGTATCCGGAGACCAACAAGCAATACAACACCGCGCAGGTCGAGCCGCTCATCAAGACGTTCACGCCGCTGCCGCTCCGCGGCACGCTGCTGACCATGCTCGGCTTCTGCGTCGGCGTGCTGCTGATCGCGTGCGTCAACGTGATGAACATGCAGTTCGCGCGCGCGACGCTGCGCGCGAAGGAGCTCGCGGTCCGGTCGTCGCTCGGCGCGACGCGCGGCCGGCTCGTGCGCCAGATGCTGACCGAGAGCCTGCTCGTCGCCAGCATCGGCGCCGTCATCGGCATCGGCCTCGCCTACGTCTGCAACGACTGGCTGACGGCGTCGGTTCGCAACCTCGACAACCCGATTCCGTCCTGGATCACGTTCGACATCGATCTGCCTGTCCTGCTCTTCACGGTCGGCGCCACGCTGATCGCCGCCGTCGTCTCCGGCCTTCTGCCGGCGTACATGGCGTCGCGCGCGAACACGGTCGAGATGCTCAAGGAAGGCGGGCGCGGCAACACCGGCCGCGGCATCAACATCGTCACGCGCGGCCTCGTCGTGTTTCAGATCGTCGTGACGTTCGTCCTGCTGATCGGCTCGCTCCTGCAGCTGCGGTCGATTCTCAATCAGCAGACGATCGACTACGGCTACGACACCAGCGGCATCATGTCCGCGCGCATGGGCCTGATGGACGGCGACTACCCCACGCAGGACGCGCGCCGGCTGTTCTACGACCGCCTCGTGCGCGACCTGAAAGCCGATCCTGAGTTCGAGGCCGTGGCGCTGACCAATCGCTTCCGGATGGTCTTCTCGGGCAACGGGCCGATCGAGATCGAAGGCAAGAAGTACCAGGACAAGAAGGATCGTCCGCTGGCCAACAACGAGCAGGTGACGGGCGGCTTCTTCGACGTGATGGGCCAGAAGCTGATCGCCGGCCGCACATTCAAAGACGACGATCTGGACTCGAAGCTGCCGGTGGCGATCGTCAACGTCGCGTTCGCGCGGAAGCACTACGGCAACGACAGCGCGCTCGGCCGCCGCTTCCGCACCGTCGGCAACAACGGCACGCTCTTCGGTCCATGGCGCACGATCGTCGGCGTCGTTTCAACCGTGCGGATGCTCGGCCCGTTCAACAATCCTGGCGTCGACGACTCGGGCTTCTACGTGCCGTTCTACTCGAGCGTCTTCGGTCCCGCGCTGCCGGCGCCGCTCGTGAGCCAGTTCGCGACGGTGATCGTGAAGCCGCGCGGCGGACAGAAGGCCGATCTCCTGGCGAACACGCTCCGTCGCGACGCGAACAAGGCGGATCCGAACCTGCCGCTCTACTTCGTCGACACACCGAAGAAGCAGCTCGACGGCCAGGTCGCCCAGAACCGCATCATCGCCACGATGTTCTCGATCTTCGGCGCAGTCGCGGTCGTGCTGGCGTCGGTCGGCGTCTACGGCGTGATGTCGTTCGCGGTCAACCAGCGCAAGCAGGAATTCGGCGTGCGCATGGCGCTCGGCGCCGACTACGGCCGCATTCTGTCGATGGTGCTGCGGCAGGGCACGCTGCAGATTGCGCTCGGGCTGGGGGTCGGGCTCGTGATGACGCTCGGGCTCGTCGCCGTCGCGGGCGACGGGATTCAGAACACGCTGTTCGGCGTGAGCACGCGCGATCCGCTGGTCTACGGCGCCGTCACCACGCTTGTCACAATCGTTTCACTGATCGCGACGTTCGTCCCCGCCCGCCGCGCCACGCGCGTCGATCCGATGATCGCCCTGCGCGCGGAATGACCGATTTCACCGTTCTTTGCTCTGCGGTTTCGGCGGTTTCTGCGTTGATCGTCGTCTGCCGTCAGTTCTCTTCGATTTGACAGAGCGCGCGTGGCGGCTCAGTATGTCGCCACGGATCCGTCATCTCAGGAGGCACGTATGCGACGGTTGGTTTCGACGTCTGCGATCGTCATGGCGCTGTTCACGGCTTCGGGACTGGCTCAGCAAGCCGGACCGTACAAAGTACTCAAGACCGCGCGAGTCGGCGGCGAGGGCGGCTTCGACTACATCTACGCTGACGTCGCCGGACGCCGGCTCTACATTCCGCGCGGCGGCCAGCGCGGCGCGCCCGCGACCGACACGACGCCGGCCGTCCCCGCGACGCCGGGCCGCATCACCGTCTTCGACCTCGACACGCTCGCGCCGGTCAGCGACATTCCCGATACGGGCGGCAACGGCGTTGCGGTCGATCCGAAATCCGGCCACGGCTTCTCGAGCAGCAGTCCCGTCTCGATGTTCGACACGAAGACGCTGAAGGTGATCAAGAAGATCGACGTGGCCGGCCCGAGGCCGGGCGGTGGCCCGGTCGCGCGGCCGGACGGCATCCTCTTCGATGCATTCAACGATCGCGTGTACGTCTTCAGTCACCCGACGAAGGACGCGATCGCGATCGATTCGAAGGACGGCACCGTCGTCGGCACGATCGATCTCGGCGGCGTGCCCGAACAGGCGGTCGTCGACGGGAAGGGCCACATGTGGGCCGTGATGCAGGACGCGCAAGGCAGCGTGACCGCCGTCGACGTCAAGACGATGAAGGCGACGGCGCACTATCCATTCGGCGACGTCGGCGGATGCAACGGCCTCGCGCTGGACGACAAGAACCACGTGCTCTTCGCGGCGTGCGCCATCTCGGGCAACCCGCCGGCGCAGCCGCCGCAGCCGACGATGGTGATCCTGAGCGCCACCGACGGAAAGATCCTCGCGAAGCTGCCGCTCGCGGGCGGCTCCGACGGCGCCGTCTTCAATCCCTCGACGATGGAAGCCTTCAGCACGCACGGCAACGGCACGCTGACGGTCGTCAAGGAGAAGAGCCCGACCAGCTTCGAGGTCGAGCAGAATCTGCAGACGATGAACGGCGCGCGCACCGTGACGTTCGACAGGAAGACGAACCACATTCTGACGATGAGCATCGAGCGCGGACCGGGGACGCCGCCGCCGCCCGGCGGAGGCCGCGGGACGCCCGGGACGCCGGTGCCCGGCTCGTTCACGATTCTCGTGATCGGCAAGTAATCGGGGCGCCCGCACGCTATTCGCACTTTCTTTACGCCGTCGCACGGTGACCGCGGTAGGATGAACACTCTTCATTCCTTACGAGGTGTCACCGTGCGACTCAGATTCTTCGTCGCCGGCTTAGCCGCGCTGCTCGCCACCGTCGGCGCGGGCCGACCTGCTGCCGCCCAGTCCGATCAGCCCACCATCGATCTCGTCGTCGGCGCGGGACGTCCGCTGCGCGTCGCGCTCGACGAGAAAACCCAGATCAAGAGCGTCGGACAAGCGGTGACGGGCACGATCACGGAACCGGTCTATGCCTACGACCGCATCGTGATCGACGTGGGCGCGAAGGTTCGCGGCCACGTGTCGAAGATCGACAGCGGATCGAAGCTGGTCCGCGCGCGCGCGTACATGGGCGGCAACCTCTCGCCCACCAAACACGCGACGCTGCAGTTCGACACGCTGATCCTGGCCGAGGGTCACGAGATGCCGATCGACACGGTCGTCAAGGGCGGCATCCCGAACGTGACGCGGAAGTTCGCCGGCGGCTCGAAGTCACCGCGCAAGGAGCCGGCCGCGACCAACGACGACGCCAATCCCACGCTCGCGTCACGGGCGCGCGGCGAAATCAGCCAGCGGAAGGAGGAGGCCATCGCGGGAGCGAAGCAGGCGGTCTCGGACGCGAAGCAGAAAGTCCGCGACACGTTCTCGCAGATCAAGTCGCTGCGCGAGCCGGGTCAGATGAGCAAGCTGAAAGACGCCGCGGTGCAGCAGCTTCCCTATCATCCGCAGTACATCGCGAAGGGCACCGTGTACGACGCCGAGCTTTCGTCGCCCGTCTCGTTCGGCAGTGCGGTACCGGCTGATGCGGCGCCCGCGGGGACGAAACCGGCGCCGGACAGCGTTCTGACCGCCCGGCTCGCCACCACGCTCGACTCGTCGAAGACACCGCGCGGAACGCCCTTCGAGGCCGTGCTCACGGAGCCGGTGTTCTCCGAGGATCATCACGTGATTCTTCCCGAGGGCACGAAGCTGACCGGTGAAGTGACGCTCGCGCGGCCGGCGCGCAAGTTCCATCGCAACGGCCAGCTGCGTTTCCTGTTCCAGAACGTGCAGGTGCCGAACCAGCAGCCGATGCCGCTGCTCGGCGCGTTGCACTCGGTGGACGCGAGCGACGACGATCACGTCGCGGTCGACGACGAGGGCGGCGCAACGCTCGAGAATTCCAAGACGCGGTTCATCGCGCCGGCGCTGTCGCTGATGACGCTGCACGCGTCGGTTGAGCACGACGGCCACAGCTTCGCGGACCCCGATGGCGATGGGACGATCAAGAACGCCGGGCACGGCGCGGGCAGCCGCGGCATGGGCGGCTTCATCGGCATGGGGCTCATCGGCGCGGCCGTGAGCCAGATCACGCGCCCGGTCGGGATCGCGATGGGCGCGTACGGCGCGGCCAAGACCATGTACTCGAACGTGCTCGGCAAGGGCCGCGAGGTGACGTTCGAGGCCGACACGCCTATCCAGGTTCGGCTGGCGCCAGGGACACTTGAAACTGAAAAGTGAAAACAGAAAAGTGAAAAGCGGAGAGTCTTCAGTTTTCAGTTTTCTCTTTTCACTTTTAACTTTCTCCAGCGCCCTCCTCGCCCAACAGCCCGCGTTTAAGGCAGAAACCCGCCTCGTCGTCGTCCACGCGACCGTCAGGAACGCGCGTGGCGAATTGGTCACCAACCTCGAGCGCGGCGCGTTCACGATCTACGAGAACGGACGGCGGCAGCCGATCACGATCTTCCGCCGCGACGACATCCCCGTCTCGCTGGGCCTGCTGATCGACAACAGCGGCAGCATGCGGACGCTGCGGACGAAGGTCGAGGCGGCGGCGCTGGCGCTCGCGCGCGCGTCGAATCCGCAGGACGAGATCTTCGTCCTCAACTTCAACGACAAGGCACGCATCGACGTGCCGTTCACGAGCGACATCGGCGTCCTCGAGTCCGGCATCGCGCGCGTCGATTCGATCGGCGGCACCGCGATGCGCGACGCGATCGACATGGCGCAGGGCTATCTCGCCGAGCACGGGACACGCGACCGCAAGGTCCTGCTCGTCATCACCGACGGCATCGACAACGCGAGCATGGCGACGCGCGATCGGATCGAGAAGCAGGCCGAGCAGCGCGACACGGTGATCTTCGCGGTGGGACTCTTCGGCGACGAGGAGCGCGTCAAGCAGGGCCGACACGAGCTGGATCAGCTCGCCGACAAGACGGGCGGCCTCGCCTACTATCCGGCGGGCATCGACGAGATCAACGGCGTCGCGCTGGAGATCGCGAAGCAGATCAGGAATCAGTACACGATCGGCTACACGCCGATCAATCAGAAGCTCGACGGCACCTACCGTACGATCCGCATGACCGTAGACTCGCCGGAGAGGCTCACCGTCCGCGCCCGCGCAGGGTATCGAGCCTCGCCGTCGGGGCGGTAAGAGCGGCGGGCAGCCGAACTGCAACCCGCTGGCCGGTAGCAGCTACGCCTTCGATAACGATGGCAATTCCATTGGGCAAGTCGCGGAGGTTCCAGCATACTCGTTTAGTAAACAGCCGTATGCGGTGAATTACGACAGCCTCTCAGTCCCGCTTACATCGCCGATCAGCTTTGGCACAGGCTTCGCGTCGCTCCTCGGAGGAAGCGCGGCCAAGAATGGCACATCGGTCGGCGTGGCGGATGTTTCTGACGGGCCGCCGGCCTACGTGGGCATTGAATTCAGAGACTCGTGTCCACGGCTTCCGGAAACGGGAGATCCCGTGGATCTCAGTCAGAGCAACACTCAACGGTACGGGCAGCTGAAGACAACGCTCACGCTCACATCTACATCATGCACCGCCTATTTCAATTCGAGCCCGTCCAGAGCGGTGATCTATGACGAGATTGCGCCAGCAGTCGGTCGCCAAAAGGCGTTCGATGGGCCGAGAACGAGGATGAGTCGATTTGACGCGGGAGTGTACTGGGCGACGGCGACTGAAGGCGACCGGAACATCCTTAAGCGGGCGCCCGTACGTCAAATATTTGCAGAAGATAAGGGCGTGAAGGCTGCAGCGCAAGGAGTGAGATTTCCAAACGGGGATCCTGCGTCGTCTGTGTACGTGAATACAAATCCTCTGGCCTTAAGTCTCTTCTCACCAGCCGATCTGTTGCATGAGGCGCTGCACAATGTGACGGGTGACAGCGATTCGCAGCTCGCTGGCCGTTTGGGTGTGACCGTCAGCAGAACTGACACCACGGCGATTTCACGGGTACTCGTGAGCAACGGTTGTGCGCCACGTTAACTACTTATGGGAATGATTCGACTCGTTGCCCTTCTAGGGTTGACGGCCTGCCTAATGGCCAGCGGCGCCAGACCACTCTCAGCCGAGGCGTGTGTAGCTCCGGCGTACTTCGTCGCTGTGGATAACACCTCGCGCTACCGCGATGTTCCAGGCTACCTACAGGTGAGCCTCGCTCGTCCTGCGTTCACATTGCCTAATCTCGATTGTCTCGTTCGAACGCTGAAGGCGAGTTATTTCTCTGACTTTGGCTTGACGATCTTTGTGTTCGACCAGAGGTACTACGCCGGAGAGTTTGTTCCTGCTTTGATGGAACCCACCGAAAAGGCTCTACTCACTTATCAGCAGCTGCGCGCGATGTATGTGTTCGAGCCCTCGAAGCACCAGGAGTCCATCACGATTACGCCCCTGGGTTATGGATCGGATTCGAGGTTTGACAGTCGAATCGACGTGGCGTCGGCCGCCCCGCAGCACTGTCGATACGGCTTGAAGAATCGCTGCCTCTTCGCAGTCGATGCTCAGGGTCTCGACAACGACGAGCGGTTGTCTGGGTTCAGTGGTGCCGTTGTGGTGAAGGGCGCAATCGGACCTGGCGGCGACGTGCGACGCGCTCGTATAACGGCCACCCGCGGCACATCGGCGCCGACGCTGAAGCGCGTGTCGACTACGGCTCTCGCAAGCATGAAGACGTGGTGGTTTGAACCTGCGTCACGCGAAGACTCAGTTCAGATCACATTTCTATTTGGGAACGAAGCGACACCGTCGAACAGCGGCTCTGAACTAACACTCGTGCTTTCGAACAGCTTCACGGTGATCGGCGACACCCTACGTTAGATGTTTTTTGCGCTGGCCGCGAACCGGCCTCACTAACTGTCTCGGCGCGCTCGAACTCGTGCGTCCAATGCCATCCTTCGTCTTCGCGCTCGCACGATGCCGTCGCCCGCAGTCGTCCCCCGACTCGACCTCTCATTCCGCGTATGCAATGCGTGTACGTGAGCTTCCCCGTCACGTAGACAGCTGATAAGTAGACTGCGCCGTCGATTGACGTTTGAATGGCCGCCCACGCTGCGGTGCGCCGCCCGGCGAAACAATAGCGACGGCCCGACGGCGACGGCTTCTCACGTGAACGCGATCAACGTGGCTTGCAAACCCCGCGTCATCGACTGACCGCCAGTCGAGATGATCGCCGCGAATACGAGGAGTACACGACCAGCCCGATCGCCAGCCAGATCACGAGCCGCTCCCACGTCGCGAGCGGAAGGCTCGCCATCTGCGCCAGACAGATCAGCGCGCCGGCAATCGGCACCAACGGCACCCACGGCGTCCGGAACGGACGCGGCGCATCGGGCGCGGTCCGGCGGAGGATGACGACGCCGCCGCTCACGAGCACGAACGCGAGGAGCGTGCCGATGCTGACGAGCTGCCCGAGGACGGTAATCGGCGTGAGGCCGGCGGCCAGCGCGATGACTGCGCCCGTCATGATCGTGCTCAGGTGCGGGGTGCGGAAGCGCGGGTGCACGACGCCGAAGATCTTCGGCAGCAGGCCGTCGCGGCTCATCGAATAGAAGATGCGCGTCTGCGCGAGCATCTGCACCAGCATCGTGCTGAACAACCCGAAGAGCGCCGCAATCTTGATCACGGGACTCAGCCACGTCAGACCGGTCGCGTCGATGCCGACGGCCAGCGGATCCGGCACCATGAGCTGTTGATACGGCACGATCCCCAGCAGCACCGTGGCGACGAGGATGTAAATCACGGTGCAAATTGCCAGAGAGGCGAGGATGCCGATCGGCATGTCGCGTTTCGGGTTGCTCGCCTCCTGCGCCGCCGTCGACACGGCGTCGAATCCGATGTACGCGAAGAACATCACGCCGGCGCCGCGCAGCACACCACTCCAGCCGAAACTCCCGAACGCCCCGGTGTTCGGCGGCACGAACGGCGTCAGGTTCGCGCGCTTCACGAACGCCGCGCCCGCGACGACGAACACAATCAGCACGACGGTCTTGATCGCCACGAGCAGCGTGTTCGTATCCGCCGACTGCTTGATGCCGATCACGAGCAACGCGGCGACGATCAGCACGATCGCCGCAGCCGGCAGGTTGAATGCGCCGGGCGGCCCGGCCAGCGAGGCCGGCACCACGACGCCCACGTCGCGCGCGAGGCTGACGAAGTACCCGGACCATCCGACTGCGACCGTCGATGCGCTCAGCGCGTACTCGAGAATCAGATCCCAGCCGATGATCCATGCGAGCAGCTCCCCCATCGTCGCGTACGCGTACGTGTATGCGCTGCCGGCGACAGGCACCATGGACGCGAACTCGGCGTAGCAGAGACCGCAGAACGCGCAGCCGACGGCCGAAATGATCATCGACAGCACGAGCGCCGGCCCCGCGTTCTGCGACGCCGCCGTTCCCGTGAGCACGAAGATGCCGGTGCCGATGATCGATCCGATCCCGAGCGCGGTCAGATTCCACGGTCCGAGGGATCGGCGAAGGACGCTTCGGTCGGCTTCGGCGTGCAGGTCCGCGAGCGACTTCGTGGAGAACAGGCCCATGCGCGTGAGCCTGTCGCATGACGCGGCCTCGCGTCTTGCACGCGCGCAACATCGTGGGATCGCCTTAGCCCCGGACGTCACTTGAGTTGACGCATCGAGGCAGCACCACATTTCCGGCAAATTCGCAGCCGCTCGGTGAACCGAGACGTCGGTTCAAGTGACGTCCGGGGTTAGCGTGTCTGGAGGGCCAGCCGGTACGCCGCGGGCGTCAGACCGGTGTGCCGCTTGAACAGGCGGGAGAAGTGGCTCTGATCGCAGAACCCGGCGGCCGCGGCGATGTCGCCCAGCGACGCGGTCGACGCCACGAGCTCGCGCCTCGCGAACTCGATGCGCACCTGCCGCACGTAGCCGGAGAACGTGATCTGATGCACGCGCCGGAACGTGCGCGCGAGGTGCACCGGATGCACGCCGACGCGTCTGGCGACCGCGGCGAGCGACAGCGGCTCGGCGAAATGCGCTTCCGCGAGCGCGCGCGCCTGCTGCAGCCACGTCGGCGCCGCATCACGCGTCCTGACAACGCGGCGCGACGCCTCGGCGAGAACGCCGAGCGTGATGCTCTCGATCGCGAGGCGCGACACCTCGTCGCGCAGCCGGAACTCGCCGTGCAGCCGGTGCGCGAGGTGGATGAGGAAGCCGCCGCGGAACGCCGTGGACTGCTCGACCACGGGCGCGTGCACCTTCGCGCGCGCGAGCCAGCCATCGTCCGCGTCGACGATCAGACATCGCGCGCCCGCGCGCGAGACGACGTAGGCGTGCGGCTCGCGGGCCGGACGGTACAGCAGCGTTGACGGTCCGTACGTCTGCGTGCCGGCGTCGCGCATCTCGGTGATCGCACCCGCCAGCACGAGCACGAACCTGGTGTGCGCGTGCGCGTGACGCGGCACGCGCTGCCCCGGCTCGTACTGCACTTCCGCGAGAAGCAGACCTCCAACCCTGCGCCATCGAAGGATGGAGCCATGGGTGAAATGCTTCGGAGGTTGGGCGTAGACCATCGGGGGAGATCAGTGCAAACGAGCCGGCGTCGAGTATAACGGGATCCCTGTCCGACGGATCTCCTTCTTGTGTACCGATGCCCGCGAACCTGGAGTTCCCAGGATTTAGTGGAGACGCTGTCGGCGCGGTTTGTGAGCCGCCTCGAATTGGTCCGGACTCAGCCCGCCGAGATGACTGTGACGGCGGGTCCGATTGTAGAAGGTATCGATGTAGTCGGCCAAGTCCGCGATCGCCAGCTCGCGGTTCTTGTAGATCTGTTTCTTGATCCGCTCTTTCTTTAGGCTGCTGAAGAACGATTCGGCGACCGCATTGTCCCAGCAGTTGCCCTTCCGGCTCATGCTCGGCTCGAGGTGACGACGTCCCCCCACTTTTGAGTAGCACTTTGGTTTAGAGTCCGGCCCAGCGAAAGGGTCGGACGATGAAGAAGCGATTCACGGAAGCGCAGATTGTCGGGTTTCTCCGCGAGGTCGACGGCGGCCTGCCGGTGAAGGACCTGTGCCGGCGGCATGGGTTCTCCGAAGCGAGTTACTACCTGTGGCGGAGCAAGTTTGGCGGGATGAGTGTCTCTGACGCGAAGCGCCTGAAAGAGCTCGAGATCGAAAACACTCGTCTGAAGAAGCTGCTCGCGGACGCCCTCTTGGAAAACGAGGTGACCCGCGAGGTACTGCGAAAAAAGTGGTAACCGCACCGGCTCGACGGGAGGTGGTGCGGGAGATGGTGACGCAAGGACTGAGCGAGCGCGGCGCGCTGACGGTCGTGCGCATGAGTGCCTCGGCGCTGCGCTACGTGCGGCGGTTCGATCACAATGCGGCGCTGCGGGACCGCATCGTCGCGCTGGCGCATCGGCACCGTCGGTATGGCGCCGGCATGATCTACTTGAAGTTGCGCCAGGAGGGCCGCGTCGTCAATCACAAGCGGGTCGACCGCCTGTATACCGAGGCGCGTCTGCAGGTGAAGCGGCGGCGACGGAAGAAAGTGCCCGTGGTCGACCGCCAGCCGCTCGTGCGCCCGCAGACGCCGAACGAGGTGTGGTCGGCGGACTTCGTGTTCGACCGGACGGCGGAAGGGCGCGTGCTGAAGTGTTTGACGATCGTCGATGACGCCACAACCGAAGCCGTGGCCGTGGTGCCCGCGCGCGCGCTCGGCGGACTCCCCGTGACGCGGATCCTGGATCGCTTGGCGATCGACCGCGGCCTGCCGACGGCGTTGCGAACCGACAACGGGCTACCTCAGAAGTCAAGGAGACAGAGCTTCCCTGAGCTGACGCCGTGGTCAGTTGATACCGATGCGCGTCGCCAAGCGGTTCCACCGTCGCGGAATCACACGCTGACCATAGTCACACAGGGTCAGGCCCACGAGCGGCCAGCCCTCACACGGCTTAACAGAGCGTCGTACTCCAGGTGGAAGGTCCGAGCATTATCTACGAGGTCGCATGCGCCTCGACGGCCCCTGACGAAGGGATCCTCCCGCCTGGTCTCGTCGCTTCCGGGAAGCGGCGATACTCGGTGCCGGTGGTGACCACCGCGTAGACGACCCGGGCCATCTTCGCGGCCACGGCCGTGTACCCTTTCCGACGTCGGTCCGCATTCTGCGGATCGGGGCGGATGTAGTCCTCAAACTTCCGGCGAAAACTGTTCTGTCGCATCCGAATGGCCACAGTGCCGGCCATCCAGAAGGCGTAGCGCAGCCGCGCGTTCCCGCGTTTCGACAAGTGCGTCGTCCCGCGAAACTGCCCCGACTGTTCGGTGCAGAGGTCGAAGCCGCAGTATTTCAGGAATTGCCGCACGCACCCAAAACGGCGGAGGTCCCGCGCCTCGGCCAAGATCGTCATCGCCAGAATGGGCCCGATGCCCGGCACGGTTTGCAGGCGGACGAAGTCTGGCAGCGTCCCCAGGCACGTGGTGATTTCCGCCTCCAGGCGCTTGCGCAGCTGGCACAGGGCCCGATACTCCTCGAGCACGACGCGAAACATGCGGATCGTCTCCGACGTCTCCGGCACGGGCAGTCCTGCGCTGTGGCAGGCGGTCTCGTAAAAGTCGGCGAGCCACCTCGCCTTGTCGACCTTCCGTCCGCTGATCTGCGCGCTGGCCTCGGTGACAAACGCCGCCTTGGTGTAGCGACGCACAGCCGCCGGGCAGGGCGTGAAGAGCAGCAGCTCCGTGAACCACTCGGCCCGTGAGCTGTGCAGATATCGTTCGGCCTCGGGAAAGTACAGCGGCAGGTGATGCGTGACCAGGCTGTGCTGGAGCCGCACCTTGCGGAGCGACACCTGCTGATAGGTGTTGGCCATCTCCTGCAGATCCTGGTGCCCGGACACGAGCGGATCCAGATACCGCTGCGTCGTCCCATTCTTGAGCAGCTGCAGAATGACCTGCGCGTCCTTCGGGTCGTTCTTGTCCCAGGAGTTATACAGGGCCTCCCGCGTGCGCGCGACGGCGATCGACGACACCAAGCAGAGGTGAAAGCCGGCTTGCCCGAGCACGTAGGCCAGCGGCCGATGGTAGTCGCCCGTCGGTTCGAAGGCGATCTCGCAGGGGAGGTCGAAGGCGCGGAGCGCCGCGACGAACCGATCGAGCTCGCTCTTCGTGTTCGCGACACGCATCGCGCGCCGTTTGCCGCTCGGCGGCTCCAGCAACACCT
>JAIQFX010000154.1 GCA_020073005.1 Terriglobia bacterium
CGTCGGGCAGACCGTCGCCGCGTCCGTGCAGTCGCCCGTGCTCTTCAGAATCGCCGCCGATCTCCGGCACATGCAGGTGCAGGTGGACATCGACGAGTCGGACATCAGCGGCGTCACGCCGGGAGAGCCCGCGACGTTCGAAGTCGAGACGTACCCGGACCGGACGTTTCAGGGGACGGTGACACAGGTACGGCTGCAGCCGGTGGCCGAGCAGACGACGGCCGCGACGACGGTTGCGACGTCGACATCCGCCGCGACGACCACGCAGGTGGCGACGGTCGTCAGCTACACGGCGATCATCGCCGTGGACAATCCGGACGAGCGGCTGAGGCCTGGGATGACGGCGGAGGTCGCTCTCTCCGGCGCGCGACGGAGCCGCGTCGTCCGGATTCCGAACAACGCGCTCGCGTTCCGTCCGCCGAACGACGTGCTGCAGGCGATCGGCGGCGTCGAGCCGGAAGTGAAGGACACGGCGCCGCCCGCCGGCGGCGTGGAGACCAGAACTCGCGACGTGTGGCGGTACGACGGCAAGCGCTTCACGCCGGTCGCCGTGCACGTCGGCCTGGCCGACGATCGATGGACGGAACTCGTCAGCGGACAGATCAAAGACGGCGACGCGCTCGCGACGAGCGCCAGGGTGCGCGGGATCAGGTAGACGGCGCACACGTGGCGTCCGCCTTTAGGCGGACTCAGCGTTTCTTCTCAGTCGTGCCGTCGGAGAGCTCCGGCAGATCCGCGCCGACCGTCGGCGCGAGCAGACCGGTCTTCACGTACGTGAGCAGCTTGTCGCGCGTGTCCGAGATGTCGAGGTTCCGCATCGTCAACTGGCCGATGCGATCCTGCGGCGTGAAGAACGCCTCACCTTTCTCCATCGTCAGGCGCTCGGGCTTGTACGTCAGGTTCGGGCTCCTCGTGTCCAGGATGGAGTAGTCGTTGCCGCGGCGCAGCTCGACGGCCACCTCGCCGGTGATCGCGCGCGCGACCCACCGCTGCGCCGATTCGCGCAGCATCAGCGCCTGCGAATCGAACCACCGGCCCTGGTAGAGCAGACGGCCGAGCTGCCGGCCGTTGTCGCGGTACTGCGCGATCGTGTCTTCGTTGTGGATGCCGGTGACGAGGCGTTCGTACCCGATGAAGAGCAGCGCCATGCCCGGCGCTTCGTAGATCCCGCGGCTCTTCGCCTCGATGATCCGGTTCTCGATCTGATCGGACATGCCGAGGCCGTGGCGTCCGCCGATGGCGTTCGCCTCGAGCATCAGCTGCACCGGATCGCTGAAGGACTTGCCGTTCAACGCGACGGGCTGGCCTTCGTCGTACTGCACGACGACGGTCTCCGGGTTCACGGCGACGCTGTCCTTCCAGAACGCGACGCCCATGATCGGGTCGACGATCTTGATCCCCTTGTTCAGGAACTCGAGATCCTTGGCTTCGTGCGTCGCGCCGAGGATGTTCGAGTCGGTCGAGTACGCCTTCTCGACGCTCATCTTGTAGCCGAAGCCCGCGCGATTCAGGTACTCCGACATCTCCTTGCGTCCGCCCAGCTCGTCGATGAACTGCTGATCGAGCCACGGCTTGTAGATCTTCAGGTTCGGATTCGCGAGCAGGCCGTAGCGATAGAACCGCTCGATGTCATTGCCCTTGAACGTGCTCCCGTCGCCCCAGATGTGGACGTCGTCTTCCTTCATCGCGACGACGAGCATCGTGCCGGTGACGGCGCGGCCGAGCGGCGTCGTGTTGAAGTAGGGCACGCCCGCCGTCGAAATGTGGAAGGCGCCGCACTGCAGCGCGGCGATGCCTTCGGAGATGAGCTGCGGCCGGCATTCGATCAGCCGCGCCTTCTCGGCGCCGTACTGCAGCGCGCGGCGCGGGATCTCGTCGTAGTCGGATTCGTCGGGCTGGCCGAGGTTCGCCGTGTACGCGTACGGGATCGCGCCCTTCGCGCGCATCCAGTGCAGGGCCGCGCTCGTGTCGAGGCCGCCGGAAAACGCGATGCCGACGCGCTGGCCGGCGGGAAGAGACTGAAGAATCGTCGACATTGCTGTTCATTGTACGCGGGATCGCGAGCCTGAAAGGTCCGCGTTCATCGCGGCAGTCCGAGCACCTGGATGCGCCCGTACTGCCGAAAATGGCGATCGAAGGTGAAGGCTCGCGCGATGTGACGGGCGTCGAGCACGGCGAACGAAATCGCGTCGCAGAGTGTCCAGTCCTTGTCCGCATGTCGCGCCAGGATCTCTTTCGCGTGCTGCTCTTCGGACGGCAGCGCCCGCACTACCGGCAACCCGCCGGCGGTCAACCACTGGCGCGCGAGTGTCCGCCCGAGCTTGCGCAAGAGAAGCGCGTGCGCTTCGGCCTCGACGTAGTTGGTGACGAAGCACGGGCGCGCCTCAGACGCGATCTGGCGCGCCGCCGCCACCGCCCGCCCGTGATCCGCGTCGTCTGCGTCGAGCAAGGCGAGGATGGCGCTGGAATCCCAGAGAACGCTGTTCGTCACCGGTCCAGAACAGCGTGCTTGTCGCGGGCGCCAGGCGCCGCGCCGCCTCCGCGGCCTGCGCCGACGAGCCGGAAGATTGGATGGTCGTGCGAAAACGGAGGCACTCGGGTCGTCCGCCGGCGCCGCGCCCGCGCCTGAATGGCGGTCGCGGGGACGAACCGGCGTCCACCTCGACGGACGCTCGGCAGGTCGCCGCGCTGGATGAGGCGCCACACGGTCGAGCGCGAAATCCCAAGCGCCCGCACGGCCTGGTCCACGGTCATCATCGCAGCTGCCATGATGTCAATCGTATCACACCCGTCTCATCGTCTCAGTCGTCTCACACCGGATCCGGGTCAGGAGCTCTTGTGACCGCGGAGAATGTCGAGAGGACTGCGCGGAGGGCTGCGCAGTTCTTTCACGACGTGGGTGTAGATCATGGTGGTCTCGACATTCGCGTGGCCCAGGTATTCCTGGATCTGCCGGATATCGACGCCGTTGAGCAGGAGATGCGTCGCAAAGCTATGCCTGAGCGTGTGTACGGAAACCGGCTTGTGGATCTTCGCCGCGCGCGCCGCTGCCTTGACGGCTTTCTGAATGACCGAGTCACTGAGATGGTGGCGACGCACGACGCCTGCGCGCGGATCGGTCGACAGGGTCTGACTGGGGAATACCCAGAACCATCCAAGCTCGCGGCCGGCGTTGGGATACTTGCGTTCCAGCGCGTCGGGCAGCCAGACACCGGCGAGGCCCGCGCGGCGATCGCTCTGATGGAGCGCTTCCGCGCTGTGCAGATGCGCGCGGAGCTCGTCGCGACCGGCTTCCGCCAGGAGCGTCGACCGATCTTTGTTGCCCTTGCCGCCGCGCACGAAAAGCAGTCCCTGATCGAAGTCGATGTCTTTGACGCGCAGCTCGCAACATTCCGACACGCGCAACCCGCCGCCGTAGATCAACGCGGCCATTAGCCAGGCCGTTCCCCGCAGGGCGCTCAGCAGCGCGGCCGTTTCGGGAATACTCAGGACGACCGGCAGATGGGTCCCGCGTTTGGCTCTGGGCGCGAGCGTCAGGCCCTCGGCCTCGATCCCGAGCACCTCGCGGCACAGAAACAGAATCGCGCACATCGCCTGATTCTGCGTGCTGGCGGACACGCGCTGTCGGACCGCAAGATGCGTGAGGTAATCCCGGACTGATTCCAAGTTCACGCGCGGGCGGGGTGTAGCTTCGCGTTGGGCGAGGTAGTCGAGGAAGCGGCGCACCCAATCGGCGTAGCTGCACTCGGTGCGGTACGAGTAGTGGCGCGTTCGGATGCGCGCTCGCAGCTGCTCGAGCGCAGCCAGGGTATTCGTGCGGCCGTCCTCATCGACGGCCGTGTTGACGGGCGCGCGGGTCCAGTCGGTACGCTGGAGAAAGTTGACGAAGTAGATCCGCAGGGCGTGTTCGGCTTGGCGCACCTGCCAGTCCTGCCACCTGCCGTCGCGCTCCAGCTGTTCGCAGAACCCGCGGACTTGATCGGCGAGCGGTTCGTCTGATGCGGGGCGCGTCAGGAATTGGCGTACCCAGCGGACGCAGTACGGGGCCGCTTTCTCCTTGACCAACTGCGCTTTCAGGATGAACTCGCCGAACTGTTGGAGCGACGCTTCGAGTTCCCGCATCCGCCACCTGGTCGCGCATGCAACAAGGTGGGTGCCATATCGACCGTGACGCGGGAACTATCACTCGGGAAGGAGTTTGGGGATTGGATATCGATTGGTTGGCGGACGACGGCGCTCGCGAACCTGACTGAACCGACAACTGGAGGCGGCGCCCAGCGGGCGATTGGCGCCCTCCGGCCAAGCACCGATCTTCGAGCGTTGCCGGCCGGCACCAATCGACGGTCTACGCCAATAAGCAATCGCCCAAATCACTGCTCTGAAAGCGCTTGATTTCTGAAAGCGCTTGATTGCCCTCAACCTCTCAGGCAAGATCGCGCGCACGTGAGATGGCGCCGGCGAGAATCGGTGAGCGGTTCGCACTCGACAACGTCAGTTGGCGCCGTCCACCCATACAACGTTAGACGGCGAGAAAGCAACGAATGTCGAAACGATCCTTTTCTGAAGCTCTCTTTGAAGAGTTCTGCTCAACTCATGGCGTGCCGTGCGAGCCGATTCCGGCAGAACTCGTACGAACCCCAGATTTCGCGATTCGGCTCGGCGCCGCACGCGTGGTTTGCGAAATTAAACAAATCGATCCAAATGCCGAGGATCTGGCGGAACTGAACGAGGTGAATTCCGGCAACGCTACAGGACGGTTCGTGCCGAATCGTCTGCGGTCGAAGCTCAAGAACGTGTCAGGCCAGTTGAAGGCGGCGTGTCTCTCTGGTTTCCCGACGTTGCTGGTCGTCTACGACAACACGCCGTTCAAAATGTACTCGCTTCATTTCGATGTCGTCCAGGCGTTGTTCGGGGCTCACAGCGTGCTCGTGACGGTGCCGAAGCAGCCGGCCGGCGAGACGATGGTGTCTGAGCCGTTCTTCGGGGGAAATAGGGGCCTGACGCCACATCAGAACACGTCGGTGAGCGCGGTAGCGATTCTCGATGGCGGGCCCCGGTCCGAGCGGAGCCTACGCGTGTACCACAATCCTTATGCGATGGTGGTTCTGCGCCCGGAACTTCTTCACACGCTCGCGGTGCAGCAGTGCGTTCTCCCCGGCGCAACGACAGTTACGCTTTAACGGGGATCGCCGTCTAACAGCGCATGCACCAGACGGCGCGCAGACGCAAAACGGTTGAGCGCGCCGCTGGTGATGCGCGGACGTTAGCCCAACTGAACCAACGTGTGAAATATGCCGATCCTGACGGACCCAGATTTCAACAGACACTCGATCGCGGCGGTCGATTTCGAAAAGGCGATTGAGTTTGCGACGGCGGCTCAGAAACATCCCGCGAACTCGGTCGAGTACGAAGCCCTGCTGTTTGCGGCGGTGGTGTGCTACGTCCGGCCGTTCTCGTCCAATGAACAGTCCAGCGACGCACCGGCGGCATCTCGGCTCAGCGCTGCCGCAATCGATGGACTCTCCGAACCGGAACGGCAGTTGCACGACAAGTGTTGTGTGCTGCGTAACAAGGCCCTCGCACATTCGGAATTCGCGCTGAACCCGACGCGGCTTGATTCTGCGACCGGAGTTGCTATGAGCAGGCCTTCCTCACTGCTCACGCCTCCGTTTGATCTTGTGGGTTTCATTGGGCTCGCGGAAACACTGAGAGTCCTCTGCCAGCGGAATCGGGCAGAATACGTGCTCAGTCAGCGACGCCTCTCGGGAAACTTGCAATGACTGACGAGCGGGCTAACCGCGCATGCACCAGACGGCGCGTTGAGAAAATGTGGAACGCGCCGCTGGTGATGCGCAGGCGTTAGCCCGCAAGATACAGTCGGAGGATTCCGATGAACGACAGGGACGAACTGCGATCTCTAATAGCGCAGCTCAAGGCGAAATTCGAGGGCGATGAGGCCGGTGCAGGAGCCGCTCCATTACTTGCGAGAACCAT
>JAIQFX010000010.1 GCA_020073005.1 Terriglobia bacterium
TCGAAGTAGCCGTCGATGCTGGTGCTGTGCACGTGCAGGCCGGGCGGCCCGTAGTTGTGGTCGATGTAGTTGACGTCGCCGAAGAACCCCTCATGCTTGCACCCGCCGACGATGCCGAAGTTGGCCTGGTCGCCGCCTTCTTCGGTGATGACGATCCATCCACCGCCGGTCGTGAAGTCGCACGGCGTCGGCACCACGTGCGCGCTGACCGGCCGGACCGCGAGCGCAAGCGCCGCGATGCCCAGGGCGAGTGCCGCTGCTGAAAACGATCTGCCCATAATCCATTCCTCCTTCGGGAAGCTATGACCTCTCATACGGAAGCTCATAGATGAAGCGGATTGGCCTTCTCCTTTCTGGCCGGGTGGGAGAACGCGCGCGCGCGGCGGGGGCGCCGCGCCGCCTCGAGCGCGCGCTCGTAGAAAAGTTCCGTGTCGCGCACCATCCGGTGCAGCGAGAAATGCTCGGCGACGCGTTCGCGCGCGCGCTGTCCGAACGACGCCGCGCGCTCGGGCGACTGCAGGATCGACGCGATCGCGAGACCGAGCGCGTCCGGATCGCGCGGCGGGATGAGCCAGCCTGTGCCGCCGTGCTCGACCACCTCCGGGTTCCCGCCGACGCGCGTGGCGACGACGGGGACGCCGGCCGCCATGGACTCGAGCAGCGTGTTCGACAGGCCCTCGCTGAGCGAGGGCAGGACCGAGACGGCGACCTGCGACAGCAGGCGCGGCACGTCCATCCGGAATCCCGTGAAGACGATGCGCCCGGCGAGGCCGAGGCCGGCCGCGCGCGCCTCGAGCTCGCGCCGGTAGCCGTCGCGGCTGGGGATCGCGGCGTCGCCGATGATCAGGAAGTGCGCGTCGCGCACCTGCAGCGCGACGCGCGCGGCGGCGTCGAGGAAATCTTCGACGCCCTTCTGGCGATCGAGCCTCGCCAGCATCGCGACGAGCGGCGCGCTCGGCGGCACGCCCAGCTCCTGGCGCAGGGCGAGGTTCGAGCCGCGGACCGAGAACCGCGACAGGTCGAGGCCGTTGCGGATGACCGTGATGTTCGCGGCGGAGTAGCCGTCGCCGACCAGCCAGCGCTTCACGGCGTCGGCGTTCACGAGGATGTGATGCGCGAAGCGGCACGCGATCCGCTGCGCGACGCGCTGCCGCGGCGTCAGGTACGGCCCCGTGTCCCTGATCGACGCGATGACGACCGGCGTGCCCGCGAGCCTGGCGGCCGGCAGCGCGAAGACGTTCGGATAGAAGTTGTACGTGTGGACGATGTCCACGCGCGCGCGCCGGAGATCCCGCGCGAACCGCACTTCCTGGCCGAAGGCGCGGGCGCCGTACAGCTTCCGCACGCGGTACTCGTGGACCCGCAGGCCGCGCGCCTCGACGTCCGCGAGGAACTCGCCCTCGCGCTTCAGGCACGCGAACTCGAGATCGAAGCGCGCGTGGTCGAGGCCGTCGGTGAGGTTCATCAGGTGCCGCTCGGTGCCGCCGATGGCGAAGAGCGTCGTGAACGTCAGCAGGCGGACGCGCGCGGATCGATCGGCCTCCGTCTCCGGGGTCCGGGCGAACCGGGCGGCGTCAGATGGCCAGGCGCGGGCGGCGTTGATGGAAGGCGGCAACAAAGTCAACGATGTGCTCGATCGTGCGGAAGTGGTCGATCTCGAGATCCTCGAGCGACACGGTCACGCCCAGCCGCTCCTCCAGCTGGAGCAGCAGCTGGACGAAGGCCAGCGAGTCGAGAACGCCGGTGTCGAACAGATCGACGCCGGCGTCGGGCGGCTCGATGGCGAGCTGTTCGAAGATCGCCAGCACGTGCGCGCGGATGGCGGCGTGGTCAGACATCGTTCAGGAGCCGGTGCTCGGACGCGAGCAGGTCGAACAGAATGCGGTCGTAGTAGCGCCCGTCGATGCGGTGGCATTCGCGCAGCCGGCCGACCTCGCGGAAGTGCAGCCGCGGCGGAATCGACGCGGAGACGTTGTGCGCGACGACCCAGGTGTTCACCGAATGCAGGCCGAGCTGCTGGAAGCCGAACGTCAGCAGGCCGGACACGGCGCGCGTCGTGTAGCCCTGCCGCGCGAACGTCCGGTCGCCCAGTACGGCCCACACGGTCGCCGACCGGAAGTGCGGATTGACGTGATCGAGCGCGACGACGCCGATCGGGCGGTTGGTCACGTCTTCGGTGAAGACGCGGATCACGTGCGTGCGGCGCTTCGACATGATCTTCAGCCACGTCGGCGTGATGCTGCCGGAGCCGTCGCCGAAATCCAGCCACTGGTTGTTCGCCTTGTCCGCCAGCCAGCGCGCCGCCTGTTCGATCACGTCCGCGCGTTCAAGAGGCTTGAGCTGCACGGCGCAGGAACTCCTCTCGCAGCTTGGGCCGGTCGATCTTGTCGTTCGCGTTCTTCGGCAAGACATCGAAGGGGAGCCAGACGGAGGGGAGCATGTAGCCGGGCAGCACGCTGCTCAGGGCGTTGCGCAGAATCAACGGCGTGACGCGCGTCTCGGGCATGCGCACGTACGCGCACCCGATGACGGTGCCTTCGAAGCCCGAGCTCGGCACGGCAATGACGGCGCATTCCTGGACGCAGGCGAGTGCGCTGAGCGCGGTCTCGATCTCCCCCAGCTCGATACGATGCCCGCGACTCTTGATCTGTGTGTCCGCGCGGCCGACGAAATAGATCAGGCCATCCGTGCCCAGGCGCGCCAGGTCGCCCGTGCGATAGAGGCGCCCCGTGCGGCCCGCCCGGCGATCCGGCACGAAGGCCGCGCGCGTCTTGTTCGGATCGCGCCAGTAGCCCGGGCTCACGCCGGCGCCGCCGATGTGCAGCTCGCCCACCTCGCCCGGCGCGGTCGGCTGCCCGGCGTCATCGAGGATCACGAGCTCCTCGCCGTCGCACGCGGTGCCGATCGGCACCGGGCTCAGTGCATCGTCGGGACAGGCCGGGACCGTGTAGTAGCTGCTGGCGATCGTCGCTTCCGTCGGTCCGTACAGATTCGTGAACGTCACGCGCGGCAGGCGCTGCATCCAGTACACGAGCGACGGCGTCGGAAACACTTCGCCGCACCAGAGCAGACGGCGGAGCGCGGGGAAGTCGTCCTGGCCGACCGCGTCGAACTTCGCCATGTAGGAGAGCAGCGACGGCACGGAGAACCACTGCGTGAGGCGCTGGTCGCGGATGAACGCGGCGAGACGGTTCGGCAGGATCTCGAGCCCGCGCGGCACCATGTGCAGCTCGGCGCCGGCCGCGAGCGTGCCGAAAATGTCGAACGTCGACAGATCGAAATGCAGCGGCGAGTGGCCCGAGTGCCGGTCGCCCGGCTGGATGTCGAAGTAGCGGACCGCCCAGTCGACGAAGGCGGCGACGTTGCCATGGGTGATGACGACGCCCTTCGGCACGCCGGTCGATCCGGAGGTGAAGAGGATGTGCGCGGGATCGTCGCTGGAGGCCGCCGACGCCGGCGTCACGGCCGGCTGCGCGAGCACGTCTTCCGCGGTGAAGTCGACAAGGAAGCTCGCGTCGCCCGGCGCGGCCCCGTGCAGCCAGCCCAGGCTCATCGCCGGCGTGAGCATGCCGAGCACCGACAGCTCGTTCAGCCGTTCCCTCGCCGCGCCGCCGGCGAGCAGACACCGCGGCTCGCACGAGTCGATGATGTGCTTGAGGCGCACGGCCGGGTTGCGCTTGTCGAGCGGCACGAACACGCAGTTGGCCTTGTAGATGCCGAGCAGCGCGACGATTGCGGCGGGGCACTTCGGCCCGAGCCAGGCGATCCGATCGCCGCGGCGGCAGCCGCCTTCGCTGAGCAGCCGCGCCAACTGCGTCGACTGCGCCTCGAGCTGAGCGTAGGTCAGGCGCGCGTCGTCGAGGACGACGGCCGTCGCGTCCGGGCGCCGGTCGGCCTGGCGGGTCACGTAATCCTGGAGTCGCGCGATCATGGACGTCACGCTCCCTGCGCGGCCACGCGGCTGAAGACGCCCGCGACCGTGCCGAGTTCGGTCGGGTCGGGCGGCGTGTCGAGAATGTAGGTGCGGAATCCGCTCTGGACGTAGCGCGAGACGGCGGCGACGACGTCGTCGTAGCTGCCGACCAGGTAGGGGCACATGGTCTTGTAGGAGTTGAAGGGCCCGAGCCAGTACGGCCCCTTCCCCGTGGCCTGCGTTTCGCCGAGCGTCTTGTGCCACGCCGAGTCGCTGACCTTGAGCGCGAGCTGCCGCGTCAGCTGGCCGCGCCGATCGTCGGGGAAGCGCTCGTGCGCGATCTTCCACGCTTCCTCCTCGTCGTCGCGTGCGATGATGCCGAGGCGGACGCCGAACGCGATCGACGCGTCGCTGCCGGAGCCTTCCTGGTCCGGCGGCTTCGGGTACTTGATGGCGGTCGCGCCGATCGCGCGCGCCGCCTGCATGCCGGCATCGGACGAGCCGGAGACGAAGATGCCGGGCAGCAGATCGGTCCGCAGCGGCGGCGCCAGCTTGAGCTTGTCGATCGTGTAGAACTCGCCCAGGTACGTCACCGGCGCGGGGCTGCTCAGCAGGCGCTTGACGATCAGCGCGTACTCGACGACGCGCGCGTAGCGCTGGTCGTGCGGCGTGGAGTCGTTGAGCGCCGCGAGATCGTTCTTGAAGCCGCCGGCGACCATGTTCAGGTACACCCGCCGGCCGTAGAGGTAGCCGATGGTCGAGACGATCTTCGCGGCCGCGTACGGATGCATGTAGATCGGCTGCACCGCGACGAGCGGGCAGAGCGCCCGCGTGTGGCGGATGATCGTGTGCGCGACGAGCCACGGATCGACCAGCGAGTTGTCCGCGTAGACGAGGATTCCGGTGCAGCCCCACGCCTCGCTCCAGCGCGCCACGTCGATCACGCGGCGCAGGTAGACGTCCTGCGGCACGTCGCTCGACGCGGGACAGCTCGAGAAGAGTTCGATCCCCGGCAGGCCCGGCCGCCGGGCGATGCCGCCGGCCCGCGGCGTCATGCGGACACCTCCGCGCGGCACGTCGCCTGCGCGGCCACCGCCAGGCCGGCCATGTAGTAGAAGTACACGTGATAAGCGATCGGATGAAAGAAGGCGGCGATGGCGAAAGCCACGAGACTGATCCACACTCCCTCCGCGATGGCGAACAAGAACCGCGCGCCCGGCGCGCCGGCGCTGCGCCGCTGGACGTTCGTGACGACGGCGAGACACCGCCGGAGCAGCACGAGGAAGAGCGCGAGGCCGGGCAGGCCGAGGTCGACCGCGTACTCCAGATACAGGTCGTGCACCTGTCGCCACTTGGCGCCGCGCAGCGCGTTCATCGCAAGCACGTCGTTGCCGAGGCCCGCGCCGATCACCGGGTGATCGAGGACGTAGCCCGCGGCGATCACCTGATCGTTCCACCGCGACTGCGCGGAACCGGTGGGGTCGGCATCCTTGTCGGCAATCGTGCTCAGGCGTTCCATGTAGCCGCCGGGCAGCGCGGGCAGCGCCACGAGCGCGACGACCAGTCCGGCCCAGATCCATCGCGACCCGGCGCGCCGGCCGATGCGCCAGAGCAGCAGGGCGCCGCTCGCCGCCAGCGTGATGAAGCCGGAGCGTGAAAACGTCGCGACGACGCCCGCGGCTTCGCAGCACGCGATCGCGGCCAGCGCGGAGCGGCGGCCGCCGGATGGCTCGGTCGTCATCAGCGCGACGGTCAGCGGCAGAATGAGATTCAGCACGAGCGCGAGGTCGTTCGGGTTCTTCACCAGGCCCGCGTCGTAGCCGATGATCCGCTCCTCGATCGCGTGGTTCGGCGGGTAGAAGTCGCCGTTCGCGAAGTGCGCGACGCCGGTGAGCGCCAGCGGGATCGCGATGAGGCTCAGCACCCACGCGATCTGGCGGAGCCGCGCGCTGCTGCGGAGGATGCTTCCGAGCAGCCAGAACACGATCACCGACTTGAGATAGAGGTCGGTCAGCAGGTTGACGCTGCCGCCCGGCCACAGCGAGAACGGGATCGTGACGACGGCCCACGCGACCAGCGCGAGGCACCAGCGCGTCTCCGGGCCGATCGTGAGAACCGCCTCGCCGCGCTTCAGCTTGTCGAACACGTACGCCGAGGCCGCACCCAGCGCCGAGAGCAGCGCGATCCGCAGCGGCGCCAGCGCCGGGACGAAATCCTGCGGCGCGAGCAGCATCACGACCGTCAGCGCGACGAGCCACCAGAACGGCGCTCCGTGCGCCGCGGGCGTGCCCGATCCGTGGCGTCCGGCTTCAGCCGGACCGGCCAGCGCGACGGCCGGCGGGTCGGGCCGCCACCAGTCGACGGGCGACGCGGTGCGAGTGGTCGTGGTCATGCGCGCGCGGCGACCAGGCCCGGTTCGCGCCGCGTGCCGGCGGGGGCGGCGTTCTTGACGCCGCGCATGCGGATCGGTCCGTCGAAGATGTCGATCTCGCCGAAGCCGTTCGCCCGGAACCAGCGGCCGACTTCGGGGTAGACCAGCTTCCACTGGTACGCCGGCGAGTACCAGTCGAACGTATCCAGCCACCGCCAGCGCCAGTCGGGATGCATCGAGATGGGGCAGAGGAGCTGCAGCAGCTTCCCGACGAGGGGCAGGCGGCACGGGTAGTAATAAAGGATGGCGAACGCGCTGAGGCCCAGCGTCACGCGGTGCGGCAGCCGCGTGGTCAGCTTCCGGATGAGGTCCGACGAGTGCCGGCCGATTGAGTACCGGTCGTACAGGTACACGGCCAGGCCGCCGCCGGGCTTCACCGTCGCGGCGACCTTCGCGAAGGCGCCCTCGGTATCCGGCGTGTGGTGCAGCACGCCGATCGAATACGCCAGGTCGAACGTGTGCTCGCGGAACGGCAGCGCGAAGATGTCGGCCTGCACGAAGCCGGCCGAGGTTGGCGTACGCGGCGTCGACGGCGACGCTCAGATCGACGCCGACGACCTCGCCGCCGTACCGGGCGACGACTTCGGCGAAGCGGCCGGATCCGACGCCCGCGTCGAGCACGAGACGCCCGCCGTAGTCCTCGGCCGTCCAGCCCGTGCTCGCGCGCAGCGTCGCCTCGGATTCGCCGCGGCCGCTGAACGAGTCGAGCTGCAGCGTGCTGAACCACGTCCACTCGCGGCCGAAGCTCTCGGCGTAGCCGCCGGACCGCACGAAGCGCGGCACGCCGCGGACGATCGGGTACTCCTTCGGGCAGCGCGTGCAGCGCAGCCGCCCCTCGACGACTTCGCGGTGCTCGACGACCTGCGCGTCGAGCGTCAATTCGTGCCGGCACGCCGGGCACACGAGGAAGCGCATCGCCGTCCGTTTCATGCCGCGGTTCTCCCTGTGACGTTCGCCGCCCGGGCCGCCCCGGCGACCACCGGTCCCGAGTCCTGCCCGCGCAAGACCACGCGCGCGGTCTCGATCAGAATCCGCAGATCGAGCCCGAACGAGAGGTGCGTGATGTAGTACAGGTCGTAGCGGAGCTTCTCGATCTCTTCGTCGAAGTCGTTGGCGTAGCCGTACCGGATCTGCGCCCACCCGGTGATGCCCGGGCGCACGAGCGTGCGCAGCGTGTAGTACGGAATGTCCACGCCCGTGGCGTCGTTGAGATTGCGCGACAGCAGCCGCAGCGTCTCGAAGTTCGTCACCGGATGCGGCCGCGGGCCGACGAGGTTCATGTCGCCGCGCAGGACGTTGACGAGCTGCGGCAGTTCGTCCAGCCTGAACTTGCGCAGCCACTTGCCGACGCGCGTGATCCGATCGCCGTTGTCGCGCACCCACTCCGATCCGTGGCCGCCGTCGCGCATCGTCCGGAACTTCAGCAGCGTGAACGGCCGGCCGGCGCGGCCGATGCGCGGCTGCGCGAAGAGGATCGGCCCGCGCGAGTCGAGCGCGATCGCCAGCGCGATGAGCAGCAGCAGCGGCGAGAGGGCGACGAGGCCGGCGAGCGACAGGGCGATCCCCATGGCGCGCGTCCACGCGAGGTAGGACCGCGATACCTGCAGCCGCCCGGAGAACACGAGGCTGCTGGGCGTCAGCGTGTCGACCGCCACGGCGCCCGTCAACCGCTCGTACATCTCGACGCCGTCCTCGACCGCGATCCCGCGCGTCACGCGGTACTCGAGCAGTTCGCGGACCGGCAGCGAGCCCCGCCGCTCGGCCATCGCGATGGCGATGACGCCGGGCTGGAGGCTGTCGACGAGCCGGTCGAGATCCGCCAGCGTGCCCAGCACGGGATATCGCTGGTCCATCGCCGTCGCGGCGGTGCGTTCGCTGACCACGCCGATCACGCGGTACCGATCCGGCGCGCCGGCCTCCACGGCGGCGATCAGACGATCGGTGAGGGCGGTCGTGCCGACGATGAGCAGCCGGAGCATTGAGCCACCGAAACAGGCGTTTATCGGGATGCGCGGCGGCGCGCGGTGGGCCCGTAGCCGTAGTACGCGTTGTAGTAGCCGCGGAAGGGACGATCGGCGCGGTTGAAGACCAGGCCGAGGGACTTCTCCGGTCCCAGAATCGAGAGCGCTTCAGCGAGCAGCCGGCGCGGCGTCCGATGCGCGGCGACGACGATGAGGAACCCGTCGACGCCGGCTTCGATCAACCGGCAGTCGGGCACCGGGACGACGGGCGGCGTGTCGATCACGACGTAGTCGTAGGCGGCGCGGGCGTCGGCGACCATCGCGCCGAAGCGCGCCGACTGGAACAGCTCGTACGGATTCGCGCCGTTCAGCTGTCCCGCGGTCAGGACCGAGAGATTGAACGCCGGACGGCGGCGGACGGCGTCGGCCATCGCCACCGCCGGATCGGACAGCAGTTCGGCCAGGCCCGGCCGCTCCCACTCGCCGCCGCCGAGCTGCGCGGCCACGGACGGCACGCGCAGGTCCGCGTCCACGAGGAGCACGCGCGCGAGCGGATTGCGGGCGAGCGCCGCCGCCAGATTGATCGCCGTCGTCGTCTTGCCGTCGTCGGTCGTCGCGCTGGTGACGCCGAGGACGCTGAGGCCGCTCGCCGCGTGGGCGCGCTCGATCGCCTGGCGGAGCACGAGATACTGCTCGAACTCCGCGGTGTCCGGCGCGGTCAGCCCGATCAGATGCGCGTCGATCCCGGCGCCCGCGTCCGGTTCGGGCCGCACGCCGACGTCCGCCGCGGTCAGCGCCGAAGGCCGCGTCATTCGACCGTCACGCTCTTCGCGAGATTTCGCGGCTGATCGACGTCGCAGCCGCGCATGACGCCGATGTGGTAGGCGAGCAGCTGCAGCGGGATCGCGGCCACCAGCGGCTGCAGCCAGTAGGGCGCGGGCGGGACGGGGATCGCGACGTCGACCTGCCGCGCGGCCTCGGAGTCGCCGGCGGTCGTCAGCGCGATCGTCACGCCGTCGCGCGCCTTCACTTCCTCGATGTTGCCGGCCATCTTTTCGTACGTGGGCCCTCTGAGCGCGACGCAGACGACGGGCGTGCCCGCGTCGATCAGCGCAATCGGCCCGTGCTTCATCTCGCCGCCCGGATAGCCTTCGGCGTGGATGTACGAGATCTCCTTGAGCTTGAGCGCGCCTTCGAGCGCCAGCGGGTAGTGGAGGCCGCGGCCCAGATACAGCGCGCTCTGACGATCCGCGATCCGCGCGGCGACGCCGGCGACGGCGTCGTTCAGGCCGAGCGTCTCGGCCATCAGCGCCGGCATCGCGCAGAGATCCCTCGCGATCGTCCGGACGAGCGCCGGCTCGAGCCGGCCGCTGAGGCACCCCAGCTTGAGCGCCATGAGCGTCAGCGCGCTGACCTGCGCGGTGAACGCTTTGGTCGACGCGACGCCGATCTCGATGCCGGCCCGCGTCTGCAGGACGCGATCGGCGAGGCGCGCCATCGAGCTGCCGGCGACGTTGCAGACGGCGACCGAGTGCGAGCCGGCGGCGCGCGCCGCGTGCAGCGCCGACAGCGTGTCGGCCGTTTCACCCGACTGGGAGATCGGCACGGTGAGGACGTGCCGGTCGTCGAGGACCGGCCCGCCCGCGTGGAACTCCGAGGCGATCTCGGCCGACGCCGGGATGCCCGTGCAGGCTTCGATCAGGTGCTTGCCGATCAGCCCCGCGTGCCACGACGTGCCGCACGCGACGAACTGCACGCGGTGCAGCGACGCGGCGCCCTTGCGGATCTCCACTTCGGGAAGCTCGAGGCTCCCGCTGGCGGCGTCCACGCGGCCGAGGAGCGTCTTGCGGATCGCGTCAGGCTGCTCGAAGATTTCCTTCAGCATGAAGTGCGGGTAGCCGCCCTTCTCGGCCGCTTCCGCGCTGCACCGGAGCGGCGCCGGAGGCCGCTCGACGGACTGGCCGTCGAGCGTGCGGAGCGTGACGCCGTCCGGGCGCAGCACGGCGATCTCGTGATCGTCGAGCACCAGCGTGCGCTCGCTCAGGCCGAGCAGCGCCGGAATGTCGGACGCGAGGAACGTCTCCCCGTCGCCCAATCCGATCACCAGCGGCGAGTTCCCGCCTCGTGCCGCGACGAGCACCGTCGGATCGTCGGCCATGATGCAGGCGATCGCGTACGCGCCCTGCAGATCGCGCGTCGCGCGCCGGACGGCTTCCGGCAGGCCCTGGTCCGCGTAGCGCTCGATCAGATGCGCGATGACTTCCGTGTCGGTCTGCGATCGGAAGCGGTGGCCGGCCGCGCAGAGCGACTGGCGCAGCGCGGCATGATTCTCGATGATGCCGTTGTGGACGACGGCCACGCGCCCGCCGCAGTCGACGTGTGGATGCGCGTTGCACTCGGTGGGCCGGCCGTGCGTCGCCCAGCGCGTGTGGCCGATGCCGACGCGTCCGTGCAGCGACGCGCCCGCGACCTGGTGCTCGAGCGTGGTGATCTTGCCGCGCGTCTTCGAGACTTCCAGGCCGTGGCCGTTGATGATCGCGACGCCCGCGGAGTCATAGCCGCGGTACTCGAGCCGCCGGAGGCCCGACAGCAGGAACGGAACGGCGTCTCGCCCGCCGACGTAGCCCATGATGCCGCACATAAATTCAGATCTTTCCGCGCGCCAGCATCAGCACGAGCGGGACGTTGCCGCCCGCGACGTGGCGCGACACGAGAACGATGACCATCAGGGCGCAGCCGACGCCCGCGGCGGCCACGGCGAACCGCCAGCGCTGCCCGGCGACGTCGCGCGCGGTCACGATCGGCGGCACGGTGGCGAGGACGGGGATGCGCGTGAACGCGCGCAGGTCGTCGAGCGAGTGGAACGACGTGTCGAGCTGCTCGGCCGCGAACACCGCGGCGGCGGCCGCGGCGATCGCCAGAACGCACGCCATGAGCAGCAGCTGCAGGCGGTTCGGCGCCGCCGGGTCCGCCGGCGGCAGCGCCGAATCCAGCACGCGGAATTGTTCGCCGGACGGACGCGTCTCCAGGTTCTCGGCGAGCCGCGCGTCTTCGTACCGCTTCAGCAGCGAGTAGTAGAGCTCGGCCGTGTTGCCGTAGTCCCGCGACGTTTCCTTCATCTCCTGTCCGCGCTGCGGCGCGTTCTCCACGCGGTGCTCGTAGGTCGCGATCTGCTTTCTGAGCGCCTGCTCCTCGCGCGCCAGCCGCTGGATCTCCTGATCGGCTTCCGCGATCGCCGTGCGGGGACGCGCGCTCCCGGCCGTCGCCGCCGGCCGTCCGGCCGCCGTGGCGCCCGGCGCGCTCTGGAGCCTGGCGATTTCCATCTCGACGCGCCGGACGTCGGGATGCTGTTCGGTGTACCGCGCGCGCAACTGCGCCAGCTCGTCCGTGAGATCCATGAGGCGCTTCGCAGTCGGGGTGAGGTCGCCGGCGGGACGCGCGGCGGCCGCGGGATCCAGCTGCAGGGCGTCGCGGCGATCCATCGCACGCTGCTGCTTGTCGCTGTTGAGCCGCAGCTCGGTGTTCAGCCGCTCGATGGCCGCGAGGTTCGCCGTCGTCTGCTCCGGCAGCTCGGCTCCGTAGTGCTCGCGCAGCGTGACGGCCTGCTTGTCCTGCGCGTCGAGCCGCTGTTTCAGCTCGTCGAGCTGCGTCTTGAGCAGCTCCGCCGTGCGGTGCGCCTGGCCGTGGCGGATGTGCTGGTTCTCCTCGACGTACGAGGCCGCGAGGCTGTTCGTCACCTGCGCGACGATGAGCGGATCGGTGCCGACGTAGCTGAGCGTGAAGGCGACCGTCGTCGGGCGGGACATCGAGTTCGGCACCTCCTTGGGCTCGACCTTGATGTCCTTGCGCATGCGATCGACGGCGTCTTCGATGGGCCCGCGCGCCCTCAGGCCGGGGTAGAGCCCGAATTGCGTGATGAGCGCCTCGAGCCGCATCCGGCTCAGCATTTCCTGACCGATCGTCTGCAGCCGCGTCTCGAGCTCGCCCGTCACCGACGATCGCACGAAGGCTTCCGGCACTTCCTCGCGCTGCACCAGCACCGTGGCGCTGGCGCGGTAGACGTCGGGCAGCGCGACGATCACGGCGGCCGACGACGCAAGCACGAGGACGCCGACGACGATCGCGATCCATCGTCGCCGCACGATCGCGTCGGTGACGCTCGACGCGGAGCCCTGGAAATCGTCGGTCATGGAATAGGCCGGCCTACGGGACGATGACGATGTCGTTGGGCCGCAGGAGCGTGCCTTCCTGCGCCTGGTTTCGCGTGACGAAGTCCGAGTAGTTGAAGGGCAGCCGCTGCACGCCGGCGCCCGACTGGCGCAGCACGACGATGCGCGCGCGCGCGGCGAATTCGTTGAAGCCGCCGGCCATCGCGATCGCGTCGAGGATCGTGGCGCGGCTCTTCAGCTCGTACCGCCCCGGCAGCTTCACTTCGCCGAGCACGGAGACCTTGAAGCTGTGGACTTCCTTGACGACGACGGAGACTTCCGGCGACGTGATGTACGCGGTCAGGCTCCGGCGGAGCGCGTCGCGCAGCTCGACGGGCGTGAGTCCGGCGGCCTGCATGTCGGGCACGAGCGGCAGCGAGATCCGGCCGTCGGGCCGCACCGGGACGACGCGGCTCACGGCGTCGTTGTTCCAGACGGAGATGTCGAGCAGATCCTCGGGGCCGATGCGATACGGCTCGACGCCGGGCGCCGGCGCGGCCGCCGGAACCGCGGCCGGAGGCGGCGCCGGCGCCGCGTCGCGACGGCGATCGCCGGATCGCTGCGCGCGCGCGCCGGTCGCGGCCGTCAGCAGCGTGAGCACGATCAAGAGGCGCGCGGCGTTTCTGGACACGGAGACCTCGTTACTGCGCGGCGCGCATGGCTCTCGCGGACGTGCCCGGCGAGCCCGGCGCGGTGGTGATCGCCCTGATCATGAACACGCGATGCGCGAACGCGAGCGGCCCCGCCTGCGGGATGTCGCCGCGCTCCCACGCGTGCTGGTACGACGCTTCGATCGAGAGCCAGCGAGTCAGCGCTCTGGTTGCCGCGACGTCGACGAGATAGACGGTCGCGTCCAGGCCCGATACGTGCGCGGCGTCGTGGCTGATGCCCGGGCCCGCGCGAAGCTCGAGCCGCCGCGTCGGGCGCACGGTTGCGCTGGCGGTCAGCCGCTCGACTTCAATCGTGCCCGCTTCTCCGAGCGCGACGGTTTCCGTCCGCTCGACGCTCACGGCCACGTCGCCGGACTTCAGCCGGCGATGAATGTCGGCGGTGAGCTCGGGGCGGACCGCGCCGCCGGAGAATCGCGGGCCGGCCATGACGGTCGCGCGCGTCAGCGCGGACAGCTCGCGCGTCCACCCGGCCAGCATCGCGCGTGACGTGCCGTTGCCGAGGGCGATCGAGTCCGGGCTCGCGTCGTTCGTCGGCAAACCGCCGAACGCGAACTGCTGTTCGCGGTATTGCGCGTGCGCGACGTCGGTCGCCGACAGATGCCGGTCGAGGCCGAATGTGAACGTGCGCGTGACGATCGACGGCGCGACGCCGGCGAGCGCCGCGCCCGGCGCCGCTTCGGAGAACGCGCTGCGCGCGAACTCGAACTGCACCGACGCGCGCGTCCGCGCGCTGAGGTCATACGTCATCGACGGCGTCACGGTGAACTGCGTCGCCGGCGCGCGCTGGACGTTCAGGCCCGTCAGCTCGTTGAACTCCTGCGGCATGTGGGTGGTCAGGTACGACGCCGACGTCGCGAACGTCGCGGTCCGTCCGGCGTGGTAGCGCAGGCTCAGATCCGCCTGCTGGCGGGCGAGCGCATCGTCGAGAGCCGGATGATCGCGGTACTGCTCGGCGTCGAACGTGTAGCGGCCCGTCAGCTGCAGCGGCGCCGATCGATAGCCGGCGCGGAGGGCCGGGCTCGTGCGGAGCACGACGTCGGATTCGGCCGACGACTGCGACGAGAAGACGTTGGAATCCGCGACCTCGGCGACCGACAGCGAGGGAATCACGTACGTCATGCCCTGCGCCCGCGCGGCCGCGGGGACCATCGCCAGCAGGATCGCCAGCAGCGGTGTCGCGTTCATGATGTCGAGATGGGCGCGACGTCGGTGCAGTCGACGACGACCGCCACGCTCTGCTGCAGCAGGTCGACGGAAATCACGAACAGCCCTTTGTCCGGCTGCGTGCGCACCAGGATGCCCTCGACGCCGATCAGCGGGCCGTGCGTCACGCGGACGCGCCGGCCGACGCGCACGAACGCGTGCGGCATCACGGGCAGGTTGGCGGCGAGGAGGTTCTGGATCGCCTCGATCTGCGCGTCCGGGATCGGCGCCAGCCGGTCCCAGCCTTCGCCGAGGATGCGCACCAGGCCGCGCGCCTTGCGCACCTCGACGTGCGACGACTTGTCCATCGCGTGGCGGAGGAACAGATAGCCGGGGAACATCGGAAGACTGACGAGGTGCCGCGCGCCGCCGCGCCGCGACCACACGTTGACGGTCGGGAGAAAGAGCTCGAAGCCGCGGGCCGAGAGCTGATCGTGCACGAGCCGCTCGGCGTGGCTGCGGGTCCAGAGCGCGTACCAGTGTTCCCGTGCAGCGCCGGCCACGTGCTGTGCGGACTCGACCATCGTCTCCAGCAAGGCTTCGCCCCTTTCGGTTGCCGCGGCGTCATCGGCCGCGGAACCGGCAACCTGTCGACACGAACCGGGAAACCGCCGCCCGGAGCCTCGAGCGACGTGCTGCCCGATGACGCGCTTACGGTACGACGCGCGGAAGGCGCCGCCAATTCGGGTGATCCCGGTGATCCAGCGGAGAAAACCTAGCGGCGGGCGCAGGCAAATCCTGAAGACGATCGTCCGAGGGGGCGATCTGCCTCGAGTTGCTCCCTTATAATGTGCGCGACTCGGACCCCGAGGTGAAGGCCACGTTCCTCGTCGCGCGCGTCCTGAACTCGCTGTTCGTCATGGCGCTGGTCGCGCTCGTGACGTTTCTCCTGATCGATCTGGCCCCGGGCAATTACCTCGACGAGCTGGCGTCGAACCCGCAGATCTCACGGGCGACCCTTGATCGCGTTCGCGACCAGTACGGACTCGGTCAGCCGTTCTACGTCAAGTTCTGGCGATGGGGCCGGAGCCTCGCGGCCGGTGACCTCGGCGATTCCTTCGTCTATCAGCGCCCGGTCCGTCAACTGCTCGCCGAACGGCTCGGGAACACGTTGCTCCTGAATCTCGCGGCGCTCGCGTTTGCCTGGCTTGCGGGCGTGGCCCTCGGCCTTGCCGCGGCCGCTCGACGAGGCTCGGCGCTCGACTGGATCATCCGTGCGATCACGACCGCCTTGCTGTCGACGCCAGCCGTCGTCGTCGCGATCGTGCTGCTCGCCTGCGCCGCGCAGCTCGGTTTGCCGATCGGCGGCGTGTCCGCGACGGCCCGCCCGTCCGCCGACGGCGCCCGCCATGTCCTCGACCTCGCGCGCCATCTGATGCTTCCGGCGCTGGCGGTCGCGGCGGCGTGGCTGCCGGCGATCGCCCAACACACCCGCGCGGCGATCGGGTCGGCGCTTGATGCGCCGCACATGCTTGCCGCGCGCGCGCGGGGGATCGGTCGCGTTCGTCTGGTCATGGTCCACGCGACGCGTGAGGCGCTCAGCCCGTTGATCGGCTTTCTGGGTCTGTCGGTGTCGGGGCTGGTGAGCGCATCGCTCATCGTCGAGGTCGTCATGGCGTGGCCGGGGATCGGCTCGCTCGCGTACGAAGCCGTGCTGAGGCGCGACATCTTTCTCGTCGTCGATCTCGTTCAGTTCTCCGCACTCTTCCTGCTGGTGGGCAACACGATCGGCGACGTGCTGCTGAGTCTCGCCGATCCACGAGTCACCCACGCATGAGGAAGGTCCGTCTCGCGGCATGGATCTTCCTGGCATTCATCGGCGTGATTGCCATCCTTCCGGATTTCTTCTCGCCGTATTCGCCCAGCCATCAATATCGGGACTTCCCCTACGCGCCACCGGGCCGCTATCACGGCGCGTCAGTGCACTGGTTCGTGCACGGGGAGCCGTACAGATGGCTCGGGCTCGTGCCCGCCTCCGTTCGCCTGTTCGGCTCACCGGAGCCAGGACGCCTGTTCGTGCTCGGCACCGACGAGTTCGGCCGCGACGCGTTCTCCCGGCTGTGCCACGGCGCCTCGGTGTCGCTGCTTCTGGCGCCGATGGCCGCGCTGCTGTCGATCGCGCTGGCGGTCGTGTTCGGCGCGTGGGCGGGCATGTGTCGTGGCGTGGTCGACGTATGTGTCACGCGCATCAGCGAAGCGTTCGTCGTCCTGCCGTGGTTCTACGTGGTGGTCGCGCTTCGTGCGGCGCTCCCGTTGTCGCTGGGCGGACCGACGGCCGTGTTGATCGTGTTTGCGCTCCTGGCTGCGCTCGGGTGCGCGACGCCAAGCCGCCTGTTCCGCGGACTTGTGCTCTCACTGGCGCATCGCGAATTCGTGCTGGCGGCGCGCGCCACCGGGGCCAGCCGCAGCCGGGTGCTGAGCCGTCACATCCTTCCGTTCCTCTGGCCGGCCATACGGACGCAACTGTTGATGAGCATTCCTGTTTTCATCATCACCGAGGTGACCCTGTCGTTTCTTGGTCTCGGTGTCGCAGATCCGATGCCGACGTGGGGCGGAATGCTCGTACCGCTGCAGCAGTACGTCGTCCTCACGTCCTATCCGTGGATGTGGATGCCGGCCGTGGCCATTGTGAGCGTGTGCCTCGCGCTGCAGATCGTCGCCCGCGAATCGGGCGATCCCTCGTCCGTGCTCTCGACGCCGGCGTCCTGGCAGGCGAACTACGCGGAATCGGCGCCGATCAGAATGAACGGCGCCCAGTAGTACGGATGGTCGTATTCGCGACGAAGCTCCGCCGTCGCCGCCCGAAGCGCGGCCGCCTTTCCGAGCCCGGCTTCGATACCACGGTAGAAGAATTTCATGAACTCGGCCGTGCTTCGGTCGTGAACGTCCCAGAGCGTGACCAGCAGCGATCGCGCGCCCGCCGCGAGCAGCCCCCACGTGAGACCGCGCAGCTCGTCGCCATCCGCCACGACGCTCAGTCCCGTGCCGCAGCCGCTGAGCGTCACGAGATCGACGGGAAGCGGAAGACTGGAGATGTCGTACAGCGTGAGGTACGAATCGCCCAGGCGCACGCCGGAAAAGAGCGGGTTGTCTTCGCGGAAGTATCCGTGCGTGGCGATGTGCACGATGCGGCGGCCGGGGCCCAGGGCCCGCAGCGTGCCGATCGACGCGTCCGCGCCGATGCGCGCCTCCACATGGGGCAGCAGATTCGCGACGGCCCGCACTTCGTCGAGGATGAACGGTGCGCGGCCGTCCGGCACGCCGAGGACCAGCGAGCCGTTCCCATGCGGCGCCGATCGCTGGCCACAGAGCGCGTAGATGCTCGCGCTCGGCGCATACGACAGGTCGGTCGTGTCGGCCACGTATGAATGGCCGTCATACAGCGCGTGAAACGGCACGGAGTGCAGGAGATCATGAGGGACGATGACGACGGGGCGGCCGCGCTCGAGCGGGAGCGGCGCGAGCAGCTCCTGATACAACTCGTACAGATGCACCTGCGTGGCGTCGCAGGCGGACGCGCCGACGCGATCCAGATCGAATTGGAATCTCGAGAGGTGAAACTGCAGCATGCGAAGCGGGCGCCTGACGCGTGAAACCGTTGTCAGCGGTATCACCTTCAGATCGTCGCGCGTCAGGAGCACGGCGAGAATGCGATCGCCCGTTCTGAAATACTCGACGAGCGTCGTCTCGGGTTTCAACGTGGCCCGTATCGCGTCGGGCGTCGCGGCGGCGGCGTCCCGAAGGCCGATCGACGTCCGGTCGCCCGGCGGCATCTCGCGCAGCACCTTGATGAAGGCGTGCTCCCGCCGCCGCAGTTCCGCCTGCAGGCTCTCGAGGCGCTTCACCGATCGGTCGTCGCGGTTGAGCTGTTCGCGCTCGATGCGGTGGTGGTACCAGTTGAGTTCTTCACGCAGCGTCCGGATCGGCCGGGCCATCTCGCGCTGCCCGGCGCCGAGCAACGGCATCGGATGGACGCGCTCGAAGAACGCGTCGCGCAGACTCCGCGACTTCGCATCCTCGACGTAGCCGAAGATTTCGACGGCCGCGCGCTGCTGATTCGCGTGGTGCAGGCACAGATCGACGAGCCGCTCGTACACGGCCGCTTTCCCGGTCATGAACGCGATCTTGAGATCCTCGCCGCAGAGGACGCTGCGCTGCGACTCCAGCCAGTCCCGCGCGGCGCGATACGACGCATAGGCGTCCGCCGGTTTGTTGGAGGCTTCCTCGATTTGTCCCAGCAGGAAGTGAGCCTCGTGCGCGAGCACCGGCGCCTCGCTCTCGTCGATTCGTGCCAGCGCGCTCCGGCAGTGCGCGACCGCGTCCGACACCGCGTAGGTCCGCAGCGCGATGCGCGCCAGGAGCAGTTCGCAGATCGCCTCCTTCCGGCGGAGCCCCAGCGTGCGGAAGGCCGCGAGCGCCGCCAGCGCGAGCTGTCGCGCCTCGACATGCCGTCCCTCGTTCGCGAGCAGGACCGCCTGATACAGATCGATGACGGACGGCCATGCCGCGTTGTGCTCGCGCTCGAACTGCGCGCGAGCCTGTCCGAGCAGCTCCAGCGCTCGCAGCGGCTCGCCCTGGCGGCTGAGGGCGATCGCCAGGTTCGTCTGCGCCCGCGCCGTCTCGTACGCGTTGCCGAGGCGCTCGAAGATTGCCTGCGCGTCCCGCGCCATCTCCGCGGCCTCGTCGCGAAGATCCAGCTCGAGGTAGATCTCGGCCTGGTCGAGGTTGCACAGGGCGGCATGGTACAAATCCCCGGCCGCCGAGCAGGCCACGCGCGCCACGCGGAGCATGTCGAGCGCGCGGTTGTAGTCGCCGCGGAAGAAGTGCAGATACGCGATGTTGTAGTCGGCCTGGGCGACGAGGGCCTTCATGCCCGCGCGATCGCAGTGCGCGCGCGCGCGCTCGTACGTGGCGACGGCGCGCTCGAAATCGTTGAGGGCGATGAGGCACACGGCCATGTTGTGCAGCGAGACGCCGATCCCTTCCGCATCGTCGAACGGGATCAGCCGCTCGAGCGCGCGCTCGTAGCGTTCGAGCGCCTCGGCGAAACGGTCCTGGCGATGCAGAATGTTGGCGACGTTGATCTCGAGGCGCGCCAGCCGGTGGTCGTCGCCGAGTGCTGTGAAGATCTTCTCCGCCCGCTTCGCCGCGTCCAGGGCCTGCGCGTATCGGCCGAGCAGAAGCTGCGCCTTGATGGACGAGCTGAGCGTGCGGCCGAGCTCGACGAGGTTGCCGCTTCGCTCGAACAGCCGCGCAGCCTCGTCGAACAGACCGACAGCCGGCCTCAGCTCGTTGCGGAACCGGAGCGCGTTCGCCTTTGCCCGCAGCGCGCGCGCCATCGCATCGTCGCTCAACACGCGCCGCGCGGCCACGATGGCGGCCTCTGAAAGCGCGGCCGCCTCGTTCACGTCCACGTGCACGCGCTCGCGGACCGCGTCCGCCAGCTGCTCGACGATCGACGCATGGATGAATCGCGGATGCGTCCTGAAGAATCGCCTGCGGCTCGCCGCGTCGGAAAGGCGGGCCAGCTCTTCGACAGATGCGGGACTCAGCCGGGGCGCCGGGGCGCTCATCGCTGAGGCCTCTGCCAGAACCAGCGGTCGGCGTTCCAGAGCAGGACCGGTTCGAGCGCGGCCGGCTCGAAGTTGCCGAGATCGCGAGCGGCGGCCGCCAGCACGTGCGGGCTCGCGAGAAAAATCATCGGCAGATTCGCCGAGACGACCTGCTGCACCCGATCGTACGCCGCCTTGCGCGCCGCAAACGCGGTCGTCGTCATCTGCACGCTCATGAGCCGGTCGACTTCTCGTTCCCAGGGCTCGAGCGCAGTCGTGCCGGTCGACGCGGTCTTGCTCGTCGACGCGTTCATGTTCCAGACGTGCAGCGTGCCTCCGCTGGTCCACACGTTCATCTCCGCGTTGGGATCGGCGTCGCCGCTCGCGATGCCCCAGATCGCCGCTTCGAACTTGCGCGTCTTGAGGACGGCGTCGAGGAGCGCGCCGAACTCCATCGGCTCCACGCGAACTCGGATACCCACCCGGGCGAGATCTTCCTGGATGAGCGTCGCCATCTTCCGCCTGGGCTGATTGCTCGCCGACACCATCAACGGGAACTCGACCGGATGCCCATCGCGATCCGCGAGCGCCCCCGCCTCGTTTCGCCGGAAGCCGGCCTCCCGGAGCAGCGCGTCCGCGCGAGCCGGGTCGTACGGATAGTCGGTCAGCGTGTGAGCGCGCCACAGGCGATTGCCCGGCGTCACCTGCGAGGAAATCGGCGACGCCATGCCGTGATAGACGAGACGCACGATCGCATCGCGGTCGATGGCGTGGGCGACGGCCTGGCGGAATGTCAGCGATCGAAACCACTTCGCGGACGGGGAAGAGGCGTCCCAGTTGAAGAAGAGGAAGTTGTATTCGAAGCCCGCGCCGGCGTCGCGCGCATTCAGAAACGGCGCCTGGGCAAGCCGCGCGAAATCGTCGGGCCGCAGGCGTCCGGCCGCCGAGACCTCGTGCGTCAACAGGCGCAGCAACTGGGCGTTCTGATCGGCGACGAACTCGATTTCCAGCCGATCGAGATACGGCAGGGGCTTCCCGGCCTCATCTCGCTTCCAGTAGTACGGATTGCGCTCCAGCACCACCCGCTGGCCGGGCACGTATTGCTTCAGGCGAAACGGGCCGGCGGTTGCGACGGACTCGGCAGGGGAGCTGGAGGTCCAGGCCTGCGCGAAGGTTCCCTGCGTGTACGCGCGCTCGAGCTCGTGCTTCGGCAGAATCCAGAACGAGTCGAACAAGCGGTCGCCGGGTGCGTACGGCGCCGGCAGATCGAAGCGAACCGTCAGCGGCGCGACCTTGACGACGGTGATTGGCACGCCGTCGATCCTCAGCAGGTCGCCCTGCGGCGAGTTCACACGCGGATCGGAGTACACCGCAAACGTGAACGCGACGTCGTCCGCCGTGAGTGGAGCGCCGTCAGAGAACCGCAGGCCGTCGCGCAGCGTGACCGTGTAATGGAGGCCGTCGGGCGACGCCTCGCAGCGGCGCGCCAGCGCCAGCTCCGGCTGCAGCGTCTGCCGATTGATGTGCACGAGATCGGCGGACATGACCGACAGGACGTCGCGCGTCGGCTGATCGGTCGCCGTCACTGGATTGAACGTCCTCGGCTCGCTCGTCTGCGCGACGACGAGCGTACCGCCAGTTTCTCCGCGCGTCGGCGCCGCACCGAATGCGCCGACCCCGGACACGGCGACGAGCAACGCCACGGGCATCGATAATCTGTGCATCGGGATCACACGGTCACAGATGCCGCGAACCTCACGCTGATCCGTCTTACTGCAATCCGAGCGCCTGCCGCCACGCCGCCACTGCCTGGTAGAGATCGAGCCGGCCGTTCCCCATGTCGCTCGAGAGGAATTTCGCGTGGGCGATCGCCTGCGCCGCAGCCGACTGGTTGGCGCTGGCGCTCACATCCAGCAGCAGCGACGCGGCGCCGGCCACGAACGGCGCGCTGAACGACGTCCCCGACGACGCGGCGTACGTACCCCACGGATACGTGGACACAATCCACTCGCCCGGGGCCGCGACCCAGACCTGCGGCTGGCCGTAATTGGAGAACGACGAGCGCGCATCGGCGTCGCTCGTCGACGCCACGCCCATCACATCGGCGGCATACGCGGCTGGATAGACCGCCACCTCCTGCCCGTCGTTGCCGGCGGCCGCGACGGCGATCACGTTGTTCCGGTTCGCGTACTGAAGCGCGTTGCGGAACTCCGGCGACGCCGTCGCGAAGCTGAAGCTCATGTTCAGCACCTGGGCGTTGGCCCGGACCGCAAAGTAGATGGCGCGGATGGCGTCAGATGTGTACCCGGTGCCGTCCGGACCGAAGGCCTTGAGCGGCAGAATCCACGCCCTCGGCGCCACCAGATGGACGATGCCCGCCACCATCGTGCCGTGGCCGAAGGCCGAATAACTCGTCGTATCGACGACATCCGCCGTCGACTGGTCGATGACCGCCATCGTCGACGCGTTGACGTACGTCGGGCCGACGCCGTCGACGACGTCCGCCGTCGATTGCTGCACGTCGCCGGTTTCGTCCGCCCCATTCCTGTTGCGGGTGAAGTCGTAGCCAGGCAACAGGACCGGCTGCAGCACCGGCTGATTGGGATCGACGCCGGTGTCGATGACGGCGACGATGCCGGACCCGGCCACCTGGAAGCTGCGCTGCGCGTCCGCCACGCGGACGATCTGACTGGCGGGCTGATTCACATAGCCGTCCGACACGGTCGTGCCGTAGTAGGGCACGGGCGTCGTATCTGTCAGGGCCGGCGGCGCCGACGGGCTCGTGCTCTGGAGGATGGAGCCTGTCAAATCCAATTCAACGGCGACGACGCCCGGTTCAAGACTCAATGTCGTGAGGAAGATGCTCGGACTGGGGCTGCTGGTCGTGATGAGAAAGACCTGTCCGTCCGGATCTCCCAGCCCGTAGTTGACCGTGCAGTCCAGGAGCGCGCAGAGACTCTGGATGACCGGCAATCCTCCGGTGACGCGCACGATGACGCGCGTGCCGGCTGCCTGCGCATGCGATGAGGACAGCGCGAGGATCAGCGCCAGGGAGAGCAGAAGACGAGCGGCTCGTTTCATGACGGTACCGTTGTCAAATCTCGCAGTCTGACGACCACGCGGCCCTGCGACACCGCAAATGTCAGCGACAAATCGGACACCGGGCCGCCGAACTCCAGGTCGAACTCACCGAGCTGATTGGTGACGGCGCGAGCGATGGCCTGCGTGTCGCGCTCGAGCAGAACGCGCGCGCCGTCCACATGAGGATTCGGATGTTGCGGCGAGGTAATCTGTCCCAGCATCACCGTCTCGTCTCGCAGGTGTCCCGACGATTGCACCTGCAAATCGATCAGATAGTCGTCACTCGCATACACGAGCTTGTGCGCGCCCGGCTTCGTCGCGCGCAGTCCGACGGGCACTGCCGCGACCTGGCTGTCGAAGAGAAGCCGGGCGTACTGGATCACGCGCGAGAACCGATCGGGGGCCTTCCGCACGCTTTCCGCCTCAGCGAACGCTTTCTCTATCGCTTCTTCTGGTGTCTCGCCGTTGTGCCAATGAAGGCGCGGGTGGTTCGCAATCACATCACCCGTCGAACGGCCGACGATTTGGGCCACGCACGCGACATAGAGATACTCGTCCCTGGGATTGCGAATCCGATCGACTTCAATCAGGTACTTGTATTCGCCACTTGCGCTGTCGCGGGCCTCAAACATGCTGACCCCGTACCGGGAACCGGGGAGCCTCCGGTCGTCACTATGTGGCCGTCGATGGCCCGCCACAAGACGGGAAACCATGGTCTCCGGGACGGAAAACCATAGCGCCGACGCGAGGTCCGTCGCCGGCGCGACGCGCTACGACGAAGGATGGATGCCGGGACGCGCGTCAGAACGCGACGATGAGCGCGATGCTGGCCCGCCCGAAGTCCAGCTTCGGATTCTGGACGATGAAGCCGACAATCGTCGCGTCCTGGAACGCGTGGAAGTACCGGATGTCGCCGCGCACGCCCACGTGCGGCGTGGCGAACGCGATCACGCCGCCGCCGACGTCCCAGCCGAAGCTGTTGTTGTCGGACGTGAGCAGGCTGACCGGCGTGAACTCGGCGTGGCTCTTGATGAGGCCCATGCCGCCGAGCAGGTACGGGCGGACCGGACCGATACGCGGCACGACCATGACGTTGCTCATCGCCGTGAAGACGCTCGACGTCAGCGTGGGCGCGGTGCCGAAGAAATCCTTCGCGTACGCGAACTCCTCCTCGAAGCCGAAGATCGGCCCCATCGTGCCGAGCGCCACGCCGTAGTTCATCCGCTTGTCCTGACAATTCGTGATCTGCGGACAGCTCGCGTCGCCGCCGAAGTCGTAGCCGATGAAAGGACTGACGAATCCCTGCGCGCGCGCGTCGGTGGCGGACGCCGCGATGAACGCCGCGCTCACCGCGACGAGGGCAAGCCATGACCGTCCACGAATGTGCTTCGGCATCGTGACCTCCAGTCGGCAGCCGGATTACCGCAATCCGAACAAGCCGACGACGTCGATGACGACTTCCGCTCTCGGATTGTAGACGACGACGTGTCCGTCCACGACGCCGCGCCGGTACTCGGGCGGCAGCGGCACGAGCTGCCGTTCGAGGACGATGGGCAGCGGCTCCATGCGCCGCTCCCAGCCGGGCGGCAGGCGGCCGCGCCGCATCAGCTTCTTCTGGAGCCCGGGCGGCAGCGAGCGATAGCGCGGCGCGTAGTACTCGCCGATCAGCCGCGCGTCGCCCGGCCGGAAGTAGCAGCCGTCCGCATGATGATCGACGTCGCGATCGTCGTCGTCGTGCAGCGCGTGCTGCTTGAAATGCTTCTCGTCGTCGTGCCAGTGGCCGCCGCCGCGGGCGGCGCCCCCGAGCAGCAGCGTGGACAGAGCCGCGACCACGAATGGCTTCATGTCGTTCCTCCCGACGGGCGCAGATCCCGGCGCAGCAGGTTCGCGACCGCCGTCAGGAGCTCGCCGAGGCCGCTGGCCTTGTCGATGAACGTGTCGTCGGACTGGGACGCGACGGCGCTGGGGAAGAGCTGATCGCCCGACACCATTAAGTACAGGGCCCTGAGATCCGGCGTCCGCTGGCGCAGCCGCCGCGCGATCTCGGCGCCGTTCATGAACGGCATGTACAGGTCGGTAATCAGAAGGTCGAACGGCCCGTCCCGGCGATCCGCGCCGAGCGCGCCGTGGCCGTCGAATGCGGTCGTCGTGCGGTAGCCGGCGCGCCGCAGCGCCTGATCGGCGGACCACAGGACCGCGGGATCGTCGTCGACGATGAGGATGCGGGCGAACTGTTCGCCGCCCGAAATGTGCTGCGTGAATGTCGCAGGCTGCCGCCGTTCTTCGACAAAGTTCATCGCGTGACCTCCTTCGGCGGCATTCACCGAAGCAGGATGCTTGCCATCGGGCTGCGGCGCGTATTCGTCGCGCGAACGCGGCTCTCGCGAGGATGTCATTCGCGCACAACTGTGTAAGGAGGTCGGATCGACCGTGTAGTTTTGTCCGCTGCGTGGTGTCGCGCGCGCGCCGGGCCCCGCCTGTTGCGTAAGCCGCCGCACGTTGTTGTGATCCGTTCTTGCATCCGTTTCGCGGGTCCACGTCATTCCAGCGCACACCGCTGTTTCACGCGGGGAAGGAACGCGATCAAACAGGAGGGTACGATGGCTCATGAACAGTCAGCCGTGTCGACGAAACCGCAGCACCGGACGGTGCTGCCCGAGCTCATGTGGGACGACATCAACGAGCCCGGCGCCTACGTGGAGATCGGCGCCGGCGATCTCTACCGCATACCGCAGGAGGCGCTCGTGCGGGGATCGAGCCCGATGATCCGCAAGCAGAGCCTGGGCGCCTCGCGCTTCCTCAAGCTGAGCAACGACATCGCCATCACGACGTTCGAAGCGCGGATGCTCTGCGCCGAGAACAACGTGAAGCCCAACTTCTAACGCGCGACGCGCGCCACCACAGTTCCTTCCCCGCGCCGAAGCGGCGGTCGCCGTCCGGACGTCCGCGTCAGGACATCCCCAGGAACAGCGTCAGGTAGCGCCTGACGTTGCTCGTGATCAGAAAGTGCTCGCGCACGTGCTCGTGCCCCTGCTCGCCGAGTTTCCGCGCGAGCGCCGGGTGCGAGAGCAGAAAGCGGATCTGGTAGGCGGTGCCTTCGACCGAGTGCGCGAGGAGGCCCGTGTGCTTGTGAATCACCTGCGCGGGAATGCCGCCGACCGCGGACGCGACGACGGGCTGCTTCTTCCACAGCGCCTCGGTGACCGTCAGCCCGAATCCCTCGCGCAGGCTCTTCTGCACGATGATCGTCGACGCGCGCTGCAGCGCGTTGATCTCGATCGCGCTCCACGGCGGCAGGCTGAGGATGTGGACGTCCGGGTCGCCCTCGGCCGCGTCCCGCACCTCGGCCAGCACGCTCTCGCCCTCGGGATCGTCGCTGGCGCCGCCGCCCGCGAGCACCAGCTGCAGATCGGTGTAGCGCTTGACGATCTGGTACGCGCGCAGCACGCCGATCGGATCCTTGAGCCGATCGAAGCGGGAGATCTGCGCCACGATCGGCCGCGCGCGATCGATCCCGAAGCGATCGGCGATCGCGGCGACGGTCTCGGGCTCGAGATCCCGGTTCTTGTCCGACAGCGGATCGATGCAGGGGTAGACGAGGTACTGCGGAATCGGCAGCTGCCGCGCGAAGTCCGGCGCCGAGAACAGCGCGCCGTCGTACCGGCAGACGAACGGCCGGAGGAACTCCCACACGTCGCGATTGGGCCGCGACAGATCGATGTGACAGCGCCAGATCCAGTGCCCCGACGTGCCGGACCGCGCGTCGATGAGCGCCGCCGGCTGCGGATCGTGGATGACGGTGAACTCGGCGTCGAAGGCGAGGCGCGCGCGGTTCTGCTCCGAGTACGCGAGGAACGTCTCGAAATCCTGCGGCCGCGGGTCGTACGGGCCGCCGTGCAGCGCGTTGTGGAACGCCTTCGTCACCTCGAAGAAGTCGTTGCCGCCCGTCATGACGTCCCAGCGCGGCGCGAGCCCGAGCTCCTGGATGAGCGGGATCAGCCGGTTGAGGATCTCGGCGACGCCGCCGCCGACCGCCGTCGAGTTGACCATCTGGACCGAGCGTCCGGCGAGCGGCGCGGCGATCGCCCGGAGCTCGTCGATTTCCTGCGGGCCGAGCAGCGGGACGTAGTCGTCGAGCGTCATCGCGCGCGGCGCCGTCGCGGCCCCGGTCATGCGGCCAGCTCCCGGTCGATGAGGCGCGCGAGCGTCGCCTTCGCGCCGTCCAGCGTGTGCGTGACGATGTCGATCCGGTTCGCGAGCTGCGCCAGCCGCTCGAGCCCGAGCTCTTCCACGAACCACTGCGAGAAGTCGTTCGATTCGAGCTGCAGGCGGAGCCGCGACACGAGGAAGTGGAAGTGGAAGGACGCGTGGCCGCAGCGCTCGAGCAGCGCCCGGAACTCCTCGAGCGTCCACGCCTCCCGGCCGAGCGGCACCGTCACTTCGACGCTCGCGCAGAAATGAAACGCCTCGAACGCTTCGCGCACCGCCTCGTCCGGGTAGGTGCGGCAGAAGTCGTCCACGACGCGCAGCAGGTCGACGCGCAGATCCGAGAGCGAGCAATAGGCGCGGACGTCGAGGCCGGCGAGCTGTTCCGCGAGGCGCGGCCGGTTCAGGCCCGCCAGCGCCCACTGCGCGAAGTCGTTCGAGAAGCCCTCGGTGAGAAAGTGGTGCTGGCCCAGGCTCTGGAACGTGTGGTGGAAGATCGATTCGTCGCTGCAGCTCTCGAGGCCGTCGCGCAATTCGCCCACCGTGAGCGCCCGCTGGCGCTCGATGCGCGTGATGTACGAAGCCGTGACGAACTGAAACGGCCGATGCGCCCGCGCTAGAGCCATTCCGCCTCCACTGCCGCGGGTGCGCGCGCGGCCGGCGCGCGGACGTCGGCGAGCTCCGAGATCAGGTCCGCCGCCCACTTGTAGACGTTGCGCTCGCGGACGCCGCGCCGCATCCGGCGCATGCGCTCGCGCCGCTCCTGGCCCGGCATCTCGAGCGCGGTCTTGATCGCCGCGGCGACCTGATCGATGTCGTACGGGTTGACGAGCAGCGCGTCGCGCAGCTCGCACGCCGCGCCGGTGAACTGGCTGAGCACGAGCACGCCGTCCTCGTCGTCGCGGCATGCCACGTACTCCTTCGCGACGAGGTTCATGCCGTCGTGGAGCGAGGTCACGAGGCAGAAATCCGCGATCCGGTACAGCCGCGCGATCTCCTCGTGATTGTGGTGCCGGCGGAAGAGATGAATCGGCCGCCACGTGCCCGTCTGGAAGCGCCGGTTGATGCGCTCGGCCTCGACCTCGACGTCGACGAGCAGCGTTTGATAGCGTGCGATCTGAATCCGGCTGGGCGCGCCCGCCTGCACGAACGCGAAGCGCTCGAGGTACGCGGGGCAGCGCTCGAGGAACCGCTCGATGCCGCGGAAGCGCTCGATGATGCCCTTCGTGTAGTCGATGCGATCGACGCCGACGCCGACGTAGAGGCCCTCGACGCCCAGATCCCGCCGGGTCGCCGCGCGATCCCAGTCGGGCGCCGCGGCGGCGTCGCGCGCCTCGTTCATGAACTCGGGCAGCGCCACGCTGATCGGATGCGGGCGGACCAGCGTCGCGTGTTCGCCGCGGTAGACCGCGTGCCGCTCCCACTCGACGCGGCACTCGAGACACCGGTCGACCGTCTCGAGAAAATTCCGGCAGTGCGCCTGGATGTGGAAGCCGACGAGGTCGGCGCCGAGCAGGCCGTCGAGCAGCTCGGTGCGCCACGGGCAGATCCCGAACGCTTCCGGGTTCGGCCACGGGATGTGCCAGAACACGCCGATGCGCGCGTCCGGCCGCCGGTGCTTGACCAGCGCGGGCAGCAGCGCGAAGTGATAGTCCTGGATCAGCAGCAGGGGCGCCTCGTCGCCGGCCATTTCTTCGACGACCGCCTGCGCGAAGTGGTGATTGACCCGCTGGTAGAGCTCCCAATCGCGCGTGCGGAACATCGGGCGCGTGTACGCGATGTGGCAGAGCGGCCAGAGGCCTTCGTTGGAGAAGCCGAAGTAGTAGCCGTCCTCTTCCTCCGGCGTCAGCCAGACGCGGCGCAGCGAGTAGCGCGGCTGATCGGGCGGGACGCGGAGCCGGCTCCGCTCGTCGACAGCCTCGCGGTCGGCGTCGCCCGAGCCGTGCGCGATCCACGTCCCGTCGCACGCGCGCAGGATCGGCTCGAGCGCGGTGACGAGACCGCTGGCCGGCACCTGGACCTCGATCGCGCGGCCGCGGCGCACGTGCTCGTACGGCTCGCGGTTCGACACGAGGAACAGACGGCTGCCCTCGAGCCGGTTGTGGACGCCGACGCGCAGGCGCTCGGGCGTCCACAGCGAGTCGGCCGCTTCGCGCAGCCGCGCTTCCTCCTCGGCCGCCGCCCGCGCCGACGCGAGACTCTGCGCGAGACCGGCGGCTTCGGTCGAGATCGAATCGAGCAGCCCGACGTCGGCGGGATCCGACAGCGGCGTCGCGCGCCCGAACCGCAGGTCCTTCATCCAGTGCGCCGTCTTCCTGATCGGTCCCAGGACCGACGCGTGGACGACGCCGACGGTGACGAGCGCGATCAGCAGCACCTGCGGCACGACCTGCAGCAGCGCGCTGTGCCACGCGTGCGCGCTGCGCGCCGCGAAATCGCTGACGTCGTAGAAGAGCGTGACGACGCCGGCTTTCGTTCGCTCGAGGCGGAACGGCGTGGAGTACGTGAACAGCGCCATGTCGTTCAGCGTGACGAACGCGCCGCAGTGCGGCGCCGAAGCGTCGCACCGCGGCACGGCGTCCGGGCGCCCGTTGAGCGCGCGTGCCACCGTCAGCGTGGCGGCGAGCGGCGCCGGCTTGCCGTCCCACACCGCCGCGCCGGCCAGATCCTCGCGGGAGCCGAAACGCTCCAGCGTCTCGGTCAGCTGACCCGGTCCGCCGCGCCGGAGCGCCGGCTCGGCGGCTTCCTGCAGCCGCTCGGCGGCCGTCTGCGCCTGCTGCTGCAGGCGTTCGCCGAGCGCGAGCCGTTCGGCGCGCACGTCGGCCCACGTGACGACGAGCGTCAGCAGCGTGACGCCCGTCGCCAGGAGCGCGATGAGCCGCAGACTCAGCCGCATGACGCACCGGCAGGATTACGGAACAGGAACGCGCACCGTGATCGCGGAGAGCAGTCTCGCCGACAGTGGACGGCCGGCCGCGATGCCGACGTCCGGCCCCTTCTTGTCCAGGGTGTACGCCGCGCCGGCGCCGCCGCCGACCGCGGTGCCGATCAGCGCGCCCTTGCCGCCGCCCAGCGCGCCGCCGAGCAGGGCGCCGCCCGCCGCGGGCAGCGCGACGGTCAGCAGATCCTTCTTCATCGTGCCGGCCGCGGTGCGCGTGATCGCCGCCGTGCGGATGCCGTACTCCTCCGGCACGCCGGCCGGCCGGACGTTGTCGAAGCGGATCGCGATGTGCGCGCGGCCTTTGACTTTCTCCGACCGCTCCGTCGCCGTCACCGTCCCCACGACCTCGCTGCCTTGCGGAATCGCGGGGAGGCCGTTGATCACGATCGCGCGCGCCAGGTGCGCGCGCACCGGATCGTCCAGCCGGCTCGTCGCCGTGCTGACGCCCGTGTCGAGGACGAGCGGCAGCGCCGTCCCCTCGGGAATCGTGACGTCCCGGAAGACGCCCGCCGCGCGCGGCGCCGCGGACACCGACGCCGCCGCGGCCGGCACCGCCGCGGGCGCGGCCAGCCGGCGCTCGGCGACCAGGGCGAGCGATCCGCCCGCCGCGAGAATCGCGACCGCCACCACCGATGTCATGCGTGTCATCGGACGCTCCTTTCACTCAGCGCGGAAACGTGTAGCCCACGCCGAACTTGACGCTCGGACTGTTGATCGCGCCGACCTTCAGCTCCGTGAACAGGCCGCCCCTGTGCGCGAGCCCGATGAGGATGTTGAATCCGCCGTCGGACTGCGTGGTGTTCGTGAACCGGTAGATGTTGAGCGCCGGCCCGGCGCCGACGTAGAGATTCCAGTCGGAGCGTTTCTTCTGCTGCACTTCGTACGCGAACTCGAAGTTCAGCGCGGCGAGCGTGACGTTGTCGCCGAGCCCGATCTCGAGGTTCGGGCGGAACCGCAGATGGTCCGCGAGCTCGTCGGTCTGGACGTGCACCCCCATGTAGAACTGATTCGGATCGCCGCTCACGCCGGCGCGCACGCCGACGGCCTGCGCGCTCGCGCGCGAGGCCCACGACACCAGCACCAGCGCCGCCACTGTGATCCAGCGCAGTCTCACGGAGACCTCCTTGAATGTGGGGAGCAGGAGAGAGACGAAAGAGAGCCGCGCGCCGGTCCCGATCTCCGTCGCGCGGCCCCTCGTGCCCAGCTACCGCGAGCCGTCGTTGTCGAGGGTCACGCGCGTGGCGCCGACAGAGCCGTCCGCCTGGGACATGCCCGTGACCTCAACCCTGACGCCGTTGGCGAGCTGGCCACAAGATCCGCCCCGGAAGATCGTCGACGCGCTCGTCGAGACCTTCAGCGTGCCGACGGAGAACGTCAGCGCCGGGCATGCGCCCGCGAGGCCGGAAACGGTGCCTTCCATGTGATCGGTTTCGTGGTCGTCGTTCGGCTCCGGCATGTCGAGCCGCACGCGCGCGGCGGTCAGCGTGCCGTCCGCCTGCTGCGTCCCTTCGACGTGGACGTTCGCGCCGTTGGCGAGCGTCTCGCACGTCACGCCGCTGAACTTCGTCGTCGCGTCCGTCGTGACCTTCGTCGTGCCGGCCATGAAGGTCAGCGCGGGGCACGTCCCTGCGAGCCCGCTGACCGTGCCGTTGGCGCGCACGTGCTCCTTGTCGTTGTCCTCGAAGAACACACGGTCGGCGACGATCGATCCGTCGGCCTGACGCGCGCCTTTCACGTGCGCGGTCACGCCGTTGGCGAGCTCGGCGCACGTGCCGTCGGTGAACCGCGTCGTCGCGGTCGTGGACACCTTCGTCGTGCCGGCCATGAACGTCACCGCCGGGCACGTTCCCGCGAGCGCGGAGACGACGCCGGTGGCCGTGTCGTCCGGCCTGTCCTCGCTCTGCACGTTGACTTCAGACGCGACCGTCGTCGCGCCGCTCTGCGACGCTTTCACGTGGACGCGCGTGCCGACGGTGAGATCCGCGAACGTCAGCATCGTGTGGCCGTGGCGGATCACGGCGCCGGCAGGCACGGAGACGGTCGTGCCGCGCACGACGATCGTGTGCGCGGTCGCATCCACCGCAGTGATCACGCCTTCCAACTCGGATGTGTTCTCGTCCGATGATCCGTGGTCCTTGTCCGAGGCTCCGTGATCGGCGCTGGCGATGGGCGTTGCGCTGGCGGACGTGTTGGGCGCCGCTGCGGCGGATCGCGCCGCGAGCGTGGTGGACGACGCCCCGGTCGGCGACGTCGGTGTGTCATGGCTGCACGCGATGCCAAGTGCGAGTACAACAATCGCCATCGATTGGATCACAGATTTCGTCATGAACAATTTGCGCGGCGCCGTGTAAGGTTCACACTCACTCTCAGGGCGTCCCCCAGGGGGACACAGGGCGTCGCGTACCTCCGGCGGGGATGTGGCAAGCGCGGTACCGGAAAAACATAGCAATGTGAGAGAATCCGCCTCGTCATGAACAGACGCACTTTCCTTACGAGCGGCAGCCTCGCGTTCGCGGGCTACGCGATCGGCGGCTGCGCGACGACGGGTTCTTCACGCGGCACGACCGCGATGCCGCGACGGCCGCCCGTTCAACTCGCGCAGGTCCGCGCGTCCTTCGATCGCATCATCCGCACGACCGTCGGTCTGCGGCCGCACCGCGATTCGGGATTCGTTCTCCGCGCCGACAAGCTCGACGCGAAGACGCTGATCCACAACTACGGCTACGCGGGCACCGGCATGTCGCTCGCGTGGGGCGCCGGCATCCTGGTCTCCGAGTTCGCACAAGCGACCGGCGATCGCCGTGTCGCGGTGATCGGCTGTGGATCGCCGGGCCTGTGCGCCGCCCGGCAACTGCAGCGCCGCGGCTTCGACGTCACGATCTACGCGGCGACGGTGCCGCCGGACACGACGTCGAACATGTCGCTCGCCGGCTTCACGCCCACGACCGCCCTTGTAAGTAATGACCGGCGGACGCCGGCGTGGGACGCGCAGTTTCTCCGCGCGGCCGAGCTCTCGTACCGGCAACTGCAGTTGATGGTCGGCCAGAACTACGGCGTCTATTGGATGGACAGCTACAACGCGACCGACAATCCGAATCAGCAGGGGCGCGGCGGCGGCCCCGGTGGTGCCGCCGGGCCTGGCCCTTCGGCAGGCTCAGGGCAGGGCGGACGCGGCGGCGGCGCTGAAGCCGGCGGCGCGACCGACGCGGATCTGCTGCCGCCGGAGCTGCGGCCCAATCGCAACCGCGAAGTGCTGGGTCCCGGCGAGCACCCGTTCCCGACGAAGTACGCGATCCGCACGCCCGCGCTGGCGATCGAGCCCAACATCTATATGGATGCGCTCGTGCGCGACTTCCTGATGTTCGGCGGCAAGATCGTCATCCGCAAGTTCGACACGCCGCGCGATCTGATGACGCTGAACGAACCGATCGTCGTCAACTGCACGGGGCTCGGATCGTTCACGCTGTTCGACGACAAGGAGCTGGTGCCGATCAAGGGTCAGCTGACCGCGCTCGTCGCGCAGCCCGAAGTGAACTACCGCGCGAACGGCCGCGCGCCCAACGGGGGCAACGCGAGCATGAACTCGCGCAGCGACGGCATCATCATCGGCAACCTGCAGGATCGCGGCAACTGGTCGCTCGAGCCGGACCAGGACGTCATCCAGCGCAACGTGCAGGCCGCCATCGATTTCTTCGCGCTCGTGCGTCCGCCCGCGCCGGGCGCGCGCTTGACGAGATCCGAGCCCCCGCAGACAATGCCCAGCGTCAACAGCTTTTTCGACGCGCAGTCGTAGCGCGTCATCGGAGGAGAAAAGAGCGTATGTCACACGATCTGTCGGCCCGCCGTTCGTTCCTGTCCCGCATGGGTGCCGCCGTCGCGGCGTTCGGGATCGGCTCCGCCGCATCCGCCGAGGCGCAGACGAAGACGTCAGCGCCGGCGCCCGCTGCCGCCGCCGCGCGCGCGTTCCGGGCGGCGCACCACGTGCAGGACGACTGGATGGACAAATTCCCGGGCAAGCACCGCATCGTCATCGATGCCGTGACGCCGCACGGCGCCGGCGAAGCGGTCCTGTTCGCGAACAATCTGTACCTCTCGCACAAGACCGCCTATAACCTGACCGACAAAGATCTGGCAATCGTGATCGTGATGCGGCACTTCGCGACGCCGTTTGCGTTCACGGACGCGGTCTGGGCGAAGTACGGCAAGCCGATGGGCGCGATGCTCGAGTTCAAGGATCCCAAGACGAAGGAAGCGCCGTCGACCAATCTGTACCAGTCGTCCGCGTACGGGCTCGAGCTGCCGAACCTGGGCACGACGATCGAGGACGTGCGCAAGAAGGGCACCTACATCGCGATCTGCGATCAGGCGACGCGCTTCGCCGCGCAGGGGATCGCGGGGATGGTCGGGAGCACGATGGACGCGGTCTACAAGGACTTCACGTCCAATACGGTGCCGGACAGCCGCTTCGTTCCAGCCGGCGTCCTCGCCGTGACGCGCGCGCAGGAAAAAGGCTACACGCTCATCTACGCGGGCTGAGCCTCGCCGCGTCTGAACGTCACGACGAGGACATCGCGGGCGCCGGGACGCGCCGGATCGAGCGGCGCGACCGGCGTCACGCCGTGCGCCACGCGGTTGTCGTCGACGAGCGTCGCGTCGCACGGCTCGGTCAGCGTGAACGTGCCGAGCGGCGCGCCGCCGAGGTCGTACACCGTCGTCACGCCGCTGACGATGTTCTGGCGGTTGACGAGCAGGACGAGGACGAAATCGACGCCGTCGCGGTGCACGCCCTCCGGCGTCGGCTGGCCCGGCGCGTGGGCGGACGCCGCGATCCGGAACTGATGCGCCTCGACGCGCCACCGCGCGATCGCCGGCGCGAGCGCGCCGAACGCCCGCGCGCAATAGCGCACGACCGTCGTCATCGTCGCGCCTTCGCCGACCGCCGGCGCGATCGGCGCGAACCAGCGCTCGATCCCTCCGAACAGCGCGTTGTACTCGCGATGCTGATAGTGAGGCTGATGCGGCTGACGCGCGACGGCGCCGTCCGCGCCCGCGCTGTAGACCGCGAATCGCCGGCTGCGCGATCGCTGTCCTTCAGCGAGATAGCGATCGATCTCGAGATCGTTCCAGCTCGCGGCGAAGGCCGGCCAGTCCGTGAGCGGGCCGGCCGCTTCCAGCTCGGCGCGCATGTCCGCGGCGCGAACGAACACGAACCCGCGTTCCGCCAGCGACCGCTCGAGCATGGAGTGATCTTGTACGCCGGCGCGGCCCGCCGATGCGACCAATTTCGAATTGGTCCGGCGCGCTACGCGACCCGCTGCGGCGTCATCGGAAGGACGACGCCCCTGCGTGGAGTGGGCCCCGCGGTGAACCCGTCCGGCAGATCGCCCGCGTCGGCGCGGAGGTGCTGCCACTGGTGCGGCTTGATCGTCGCCAGCAGCTCCTTCCGGCTCTTGATCGTCAGCGGCCGCCCGACGTAGAGCTTCCCGAGCCGGGCCATCAGCGTCTCGGGCGCGGCGCTCGCGAACATGAACAGCGGCCACGTGAACCCCGGACCGTTGAGCGTGCGCAGTTTCGCGGCCCACAGCCCGAGCGCGCCCAGGCGCCACGCCATCGGCGCCCACCACGCGGTCTGGCCGGGCCGCAGGTTCATCTTCCAGCACTTCATGATCAGCTGCCACTGCAGCGGCGTCAGCTCGCGCGTCTCGGTGACGCCTTTCTGCTTTTCCATCCGCGTGTCGTGGAGCGGCGTGAAGATGGACGGAATGAAGAACGCGAACAACCCGCGCCGCTCGACTTCGCAGATCACGTCCAGCGTCGCGCGGCAATCGTCGTCTGTCTCGTCGGGACTGCCGACGATCAGCGTCATCGCCGGGAACCAGTTGTGCTGGTTCAGCGTGGCGAGGCCCTGCACGATCACGCTCGGCCATTCCTCGATCGGAAACGGCACGCCTTTGCTCGGCATGATGCGCTTCGCCATCCGGATGGATCCGGTCTCGAGGCCGATCAGCGGGACGAGCGCCTTGCCCTTCGGATGCGTGCTGAGCGACGTGAGGTGGATGGGGCTCTTGTCGAGCAGCAGCGCCGAGAGTTTCTCAATCAACACTGGATCGACGACAGCGGGCGCGATCGTCGCGTGACTGAGGACGTGCTGCTCCACGCCCGGCGTGTTGACGATGGCTCCGTAGAGATCGAGCAGCGCCTCGCGGTTCGGAAAATAGAACGGCGTCTCCGTGTGCACCTGGCCCCAGATGAACATGTCCTCGGTGGCCAGCGAGATCTGCGTGTTGCCGTCGCGCACGTTGGCGCGGACGGCGCCCATGATCTTGTGCTTCGGCAAATCGATCTGCGGGTTCAGGTCCGGAACGCAGAACTGACAGCGCCGGCCGCAGCCGGTCGTCATCTCGACGACGCCGAACGTCGTCCGCTTGTCGGGGAACAGAATCTCGTCGCGGCTCGCGGGATGCTGGACGTCGACGCGGCGCGGCAGCGGCTCGCCGCGCACCGCCTTGTCGAACAGATCGAGTGCGTCGCTCGACTCGCTCCGGCCTTCGACGACGCAGTCGACGCCGAGCTCGTCGTACGTGCCGGTCTGGACAATCTGCCATCCGCCCGATCCGCCGACGATCACCTTGAAGCGGTCGCGATACGGGCTCGCTTTGATCGCCGCGAACATCTGGCGCGCGTGGTACGAATTGATGGGCTGCTTCGACGACCCGAAGATCGACGTGTACACGCCCGCCGCGAACGTGACGCCGAGCGGGTTGTGCGTCGACACGCCCACGACGCGCGTGTTGGGGCCGATGAACTTGTCCAGGTCCGCCGGATAACAGCAGACGATGTCCTCGGGCCGGTAGCGGCGGAGCAGCGACGCTTCGACTACGCGCGCGCCGGCCGGCATGTAACGCGCGGCGCCGTCGCCGTCGTGCTCGACGTCGCGCCATTTCGGGTACTTGTCGTTGAGGATGCGCTCGAGCCAGATGGGCAGCGACGCCATGCTCATCTGGATGAAGTAGCCGGCGTGGTCGATGGTTTCGGTCAGCGGCGCGGTCAGGACAATGAGCCGGCCGCCATCGGGAGGCGCGGTGTGGGTCATCGGTCAGAATTTCACGACGGGGGACCTCCGATCGTCAAGTTCCCGTGCACGGTCATTTACTCGGAGCGCAGCACGGCGAGCGGATCGACGCGGGCGGCCCGGACCGCCGGGATCCAGCTCGCGGCCACGGCGACCAGCCACTGCGCGGCGGCGGCGGCGACGTAGGTCGCCGGGCTGGCCGGCGTCACGCCGAAGAGCAGCGAGCGCGCCGCGAGTCCGGCGGCGACGGCCGCGAGCACGCCGATCGCGATGCCGGGTGTCACGAGCTGAAGCGCTTCGCCGACGACGAGCCGCCGCAGGCCCGGCCCCGTCGCGCCGAGCGCGAGGCGCACGCCGAACTCCCGCGTGCGCTGCATCACGACGAAGTACGTGACGCCGAACAGCCCGACGGTCGCCAGCAGCACGGCGACGGCGCCGCACACGCCGAAGAAGCCCGCGACCGTGCGCGGCAGCCACAACGGCAACGCCATCCGCTCGCGCATCGTCTGGGCCGATTGCACCGGCAGGCCCGGCTCGACCGCGTGGACGGCGTCGCGCATCGGCAGGATCAGGTCGCGTGGATTCGCGGCCGCGCGGACGACGATGCTCATCGATCCGTCGTAGGTCGCGTCCTTGAGCGTCTGGTAGAAGTGCGGCCGCGCCGTTTCGCCGAAGGAGCGCTGCGTCACGTCCGGCACGACGCCGACGACCTGCCGCGCGCGCGCGTCGGGGCCTTCGCGGAAGATCTCGCCGAGCGGATTCCGGCCGGGCCAGAACTGCGACGCCGCGGTGGCGTTCACCACGACCGCGTCCGCGCCATCGTCGCGCGTGAACGCGCGACCCGAGCGAATCGGGATGTTCATGGCGCGGAAGAATCCCTCGTCGACCGCGTACGTGTCGGCCTCGGGACACCGGCTGACGCGGCAGTCGCGCCCGTCGAGCGAGATCGCGCGCGTGCGGCTGACGCCGATGAAGAACGGCAGCCGATCGGCGACGCCGACCTCCTGCACGCCCGGCAGCCGGGCCACGCGCTCGCGCAACGCGGCGAGCAGCAGCCGTGACCGCTCGGGCGTGAAGCCGTAGTGCGCGGGATCGATCTGCAGGACGGCCGTGCGTTCCGTCTCGAAGCCCGGCTCGTGCGTGAGCGCGTTGACGAAGCTGCGCGCGAAGAGCAGCGCGACGGCGAGAAACAGCGTCGAGCCGGCCGTCTGCACGACGATGAACGCGCGGCGCACCTGCGTCTGGCGGCGTCCGCCCGCCGCGCCCGCGCCGGCCTTGAGCCACGACGTCAGATCGCCGCGCAGCACGTGCCACGCGGGCGCCAGCGCCGGAATGACGGCCGTGACGGCGGCGAGCGCCGCGGTGTAGCCGAGCAGCCGCCAGTCGGTCGGAAACTGCAGCCGCTCGGGAATCGGCGCCGGCAGGCTGAACGCGGAGAGGAGCGCGGCGCTCCAGCGCGCGAACAGGATCGCCACGCACGCGCCAAGCGCGGACAGCACGGTATTCTCCGCGAGCAACTGGCTGACGAGGCGCGCGCGGCTCGCGCCGAGGGCGGAGCGGATCCCGAGCTCGCGCTGCCGCTCGACCGAGCGGGCGAGCAGCAGGCCCGCCACGTTGAAGCACGCGACGAGCAGCACCGCGCCGACCGCGACGAGGCCGATGGTCGCGAAGCGCGCGAGCGGGCGGATCGACGGGTTGCCGTCCGCGATGCGCGCGTACGAGACGCGCGCCTCCTCTGCGGACGCGCCCTCCGGCGGCGCCATCAGCGTTTCGTCGCGCACGAGGGGCAGCACGTCGGCCTGGATGGCCTCGGCGGTGGCGCCGGGCTTCGGCCGGGCGATCAGGCTGAGCCAGCGCGTCGACGCGGCGCCGAAGACCTTCGGCACGGCCAGCGCGTCGCGCGCGGTCAGCGGCACGAACACGTCCGGCTCGAACACGCCGCCCGGATCCTCGAAGTCGTCCCGCACGACGCCGAGGACGCGGACGGGGCGCCGGTTCACGATGGGCGCCAGCGCGCTCAGGTCGCGCGATGCGCCGAGGCGCGACTGCCAGAAGCGCTCGCTCACGAGGATCGCCGGCGCGTCGGCCGTGGTCTCGTCCGCGCGCCACGTCCGGCCGAACGCCAGCGGCACGTGGACGGTGGAGAAGTAGTCGGGCGACACGACGAGCGCCCAGATCTGATCGGTTTGCGCGCCGGTCTGGTACGCGAGCGCCATCCGTCCTTCGGCGACGACGCTCTGCAGCGTCGTGGCGTCGCGCCGCACGCGCTCGAACATCGGCAGCGACGCGTCCGCGTACGGTTGAACGCGCGTTCCAAGATTCAGCCAGCCGATCTCTTCGCCGTGGGCAATTCGCGTCGACCGGAAGAGCAGCGCGTTCACGGCGCTGAACGCGACCGTGTTCACGCTGAGGCCGACGGCCAGCGTGAGGACCGCCAGCAGGCTGTAGCCGGGACGGCGGGTCAGCAGCCGCAACGCCACGCGCACGTCGGTTCTCAGCCAGTCCATATCGCAACTCCTCCGTTCCTCCGTGTCCTCCGTGGTGTTCGTTCGTTCATGAATGCCACGGCCGCTGCCAGATTACGGCGCCGTCCTTATAGACCGTGCGCACGCGATGCAGCGGAATGTGATGGACGATGCCGTCCTCGTCCTCGAACGAGAAGGTGTCGGGCCGCTGGGGATCCATCCGGATGGATGCGAACGGGACGATCTTCTCTTCGCGCGCCACCCGGTCGCGGTAGCCGAGCGCGAAGACGCCCTTGCCGAACTCGCGGTCCCACTGAATGCGGTGGATGAGTTCGTGGAGCGGCTGCATCGGCGCCATTTAATAGATGATGCGCCGGCTCAGGCCGGCAGGAATCTCATTCTCGGTGCGAGATTCGTGCCTGACTTTTCTTGCGGCCTCTCGATATCCGTTCTTGCTTCCGCGCACGTCAGGCGTATGATGACCCGGTTCATCCGCTTCGTCACTCTGCCTGAGGAGGGGAGATTATGGCCGGTCGTCTGGTCCGCTCCGTCTTCGTCGGCGCCCTCGCGTTGTTGCTCCTTCCCACCGTTGCCCGCGCTCAAAGCGCCATCGCCGGAGTCGTGAAAGATACGACCGGCGCCGTCTTGCCCGGCGTCACCGTCGAAGTCGCGAGCCCCGCGCTCATCGAGCAAGTCCGCACGGCGATCACGGACTCGGAAGGGCTCTACAAGATTCTCGACCTGCGGCCCGGCACCTATACCGTCACGTTCACGCTGCCCGGGTTCGCGACCGTGAAGCGCGCCGGCATCGAGCTGCCCGCGAACTTCACCGCGCCCGTCAACGGCGAGCTGCGCGTCGGCGCGATCGAAGAGACGGTCACCGTCTCCGGCGCGTCGCCCGTGGTCGACGTGACGCAGGCCGTCACGCAGCAGGTGCTGCCGCAGACGCTGCTCGACGCCGTGCCGACCGGCGGCAGAAACATTCAGTCCGTCGGCGCGACGCTCGTCGGCGTCACGCAGTCGGGCCCTGACGTCGCCGGGGCGCAGGGGATGCAGCAGACCTACATCGCCGCGCACGGCAGCGATCCGAAAGACAACTACATCATGGTGGACGGCATCCGCCTCAACGGCATTGAGGGCGACGGCGCCATCCAGCAGTACTTCAACGAAGGCATGTTCTCCGAGATGAGCTATCAGACCGGCGGCATCTCCGCCGAGAGCTCGGGCGGCGGCGTCCGGCTGAACATGATTCCGAAGGACGGCGGCAACACGCTCAAGGGGGACGTTTTCTTTTCGGCCACGGGACAATCGCTTCAGGCCGACCCGCTGACGCCGGCGTTGATCAGCCAGGGACTGCAGGCGGGCAACGCGCTGGTGAGCATTCATGACCTGAACGTGTCGGCCGGCGGACCGCTGAAGGTCAACAAGGTGTGGTTCTTCGGATCGACGCGGCATTGGGGCGTCAATCAGACGCTGGCGAACTCCTTCTATGGGGCGACGCCGTTCTCGGCGACCGATACCGCCTTCAACGCCGACCTGTCGAACCAGGCCATCGACAACAACCTGATCAAGAGCTACATGACGCGCGTCACCTGGCAGGTGAGCCAGAAGAACAAGTTCAGCTTCTACTTCGATCGGCTGATCAAGTTCCGCGGCCACGAGCAGAACAGCGTGGCCGGCGCCAGCACGATCTGGTCGGAGGACACGTTCAGCACGCGGCAGCCGAAGCAGTACTACATGACTGAGGCGAAGTGGACCGGCGTCTGGTCGACGCGGCTGTTGTTCGAGGCCGGCATCGGGATCAACAACGAGTCGTACACGACCGGCGAGCTGCAGCCCGGCCTCGAGGACTGCCTGGCCGCCGGCACGTGCAATCCGATTCCCAAGGTGAATATCACCAACGGCCAGACGTGGGGCGCGCCGGACACGCCGTTCTATGTGCACACACCGGTGCGTGGAACCCTCATGACGGCGCTCTCGTACGTGACCGGCTCGCACGCCGTTAAAGGCGGCTTCGAGTTGTCGCACGGCAAGAGCGGCCTGCAGCGCAGATTCCAGAACCCCGCCATCAATTTCTACGAGCGGTATCACACCGTCAACGGCGTCACGACGCCGTTCCAGGTGACGTTGTTCAATACGCCGACCGAGGAGCAGGACAAGCTGAACGCGGACCTCGGCCTCTACCTCCAGGACACCTGGACGCTGAAGAAACTCTCGCTGACGCCCGGCATCCGGTGGGAGTATTTCAACGCGAGCTACGCCGAGGAAGGCGTGTCCGTGCAGCAGCAGGCGTTGATGCTCGCCGAGGGCTACGCGCAGCGGCCGCTCTTCCCGGCCACGACGATGCCGACGTTCAGCAACCTGGCGCCGCGCTTCGGCGCGTCGTACGACCTGTTTGGCAACGGCAAGACAGCGCTGAAAGCCAGCATCGCGAGGTACAACGCCGCGTTTTCCACGACGACGTTTCCGCAGGCCTACAACCCGATGGTGCTGTCGACCGACACGCGGAACTGGCTGAACCCGGCGGCGACGGGCAACATCTTCGTGCCGGGCGTGAGCCAGCTCGGGCCGTCGACGAACTCGTCGTTCGGCCTGGTCACGCGCATCCCGGATTCCGGGATCACGCGGCCGTACAACCTCGAGATGACGGTCAGCGTGCAGCACGAGCTGAGGCCCGGCATGTCGGTGAGCGGCGGATTCTTCCATCGCCACTACTACAACCTGATCTACACGGACAACGCGGCGCTCGACGTGCCCGGCGCCTTCACGCCGACCACCGTGCCCAATCCCTGCGTCTCCGGCACGCCGCTCGGCGTGTGCGGCGGCACGCAGCCGGCCACGCTGACGCTCTACAAGATCAACCCGGCGCTCATCGGCAAGGGCGCGCCCGTGATCGACAAGAACTCGGCGAACAACTACCGCGTGTACAACGGCATCGAGGGCTCCTTCATGGCGCGCCTCGGCGGCGGCGCGCAGGTCTTCGGCGGCTTCCTCATGGCGAGGCAGATCTCGAACCTGTGCGATTCGGCCGACGGCACCGGGACGATCAGCTTCGCGCAGGTGAGCGACCCGAACTACACGATCAACTGCGACCAGACGCTGTTCGACATCCCGTTCCGCACGCAATTCAAGCTGGGCGGCACGTATCCGCTGCCGTACGGCCTGAACATCAGCGGCACGTTCCAGAGCTATCCCGGGACGCGCAGCTACGGATCGGGCGCGACGAACTTCGACTACCTGCAGCAGACCTACCAGGTCCCCGCGGCGCTGCTGACGCCGGGGCAGGCAACGGAGGTCGTCAACTTGAATGCGCCGGGGAGCCTGTATCTCGAGCGCTGGAATCAGCTGGACCTGCGCTTCGCGCGCAAGTTCAAGATGCCGATGGGCAAGGGCACGTGGCAGGTTCAGGCCGATCTCTTCAACTCCCTGAACTCGCATCCAGTGCTCTCGCAGACGACCAACTACGGAACGGCGATCGGCAGCGTCACGTCGGCGCTGCAGCCGCGGATCCTCACGCTCGGCGTGCAGATGCACTTCTGAAGAAACACGCGCGGCGGGGACGAACGTTTCGTCCCCGCCGCGTGATCCTGCCACGCGTCAGACGCGCCGGAAATCGTCAGCGCGGCGCCTCGCGCATCACTTGAAAATCACCTGAGCGGTTGCCGGGACGAATCACCCAGCCTGGCGCGAGCGTGAGCGTCCAGCCGTCGCCGCGCACGGCGGGACCCTTCGTCTCCGGCGGAGCCGGCAGCGTCAGCGTCCGCCGATCGCCCGACATCAGCACGGTCGTCGCGTCGAGGCGGCCCCAGTCGGCGGACGTGCGGAACGCCGGGTACACCGTCCCGACGCCTGGAATCGGCGTCATGCCGGCGGTGGCGAATGCGCTGCTTCGTCCGTTCGGCACGACGAGCACCGGGCCGTCGACGAAGCGGCGACGCAACTCGGCGACGCGCGCCTGCCGCTCCGCTTCGCGCGTCTCCTCGGCGGTCCGCACTTCGCGGCTGCCGTATTTCGCCGCCGCGCTGTCCACGTCGCTGGCCGGCTGGAGATGCGCGGCACTCATCAGCAACTGGGCGAGATCGCCGGTGGCTGTGATCCGGCGCGTCCAGCCGGGCGACCAGCCATCGAGCAGAAGTCCGTACGCGGCGCCCGACGGATACGCGAACGTGCGGACGAACGTCTGCGTCGCGACGGGCGCGCGGTTCAGTTGATCGACGGCGTCGGCCGTGGCGGCCGCGCTGGACGCGACCGACGCGACCGTTCCCGTGTACTGCGCGAGCCCCTCGTTCATCTCCAGCAGCCGTTCGTTCTCCGCCGCGCCGGGAAAACGCGTGTGCCGCGCCGACCGGAAGGCGAGCGCGTCGCGAGCGGCGGTCTCGCGCTCGGGACCTGTCGTGCTCAGCGCTCGCGCCAGCGCGCGCCACTCGAGCTGCATCCAGTAGCGCCCGTCGGGCGTGTCGAGGTGATCGTTTTGTCCGTCGCCTGCCGCCAATCCGAGCTGCGGCTGAATGCGGTGGAAGAGCTCGTGCAGCATGAGACGCCCGCGCGCATGCTCGTCCGCGGCATTCACCAGTGGCCACACGAGCGTCGTCCACCGGACGCCGCCCCAGTCCATCGCCGCGTTGGCGAATCCCAGAGCCGCCGGCTGCGGCGCGGCGGGCCGGGGCTGATTGGTGGCCATCGTGCCGGTGGCCGGATCGGCAATCACCATCGGCCCGCACAGCGAGACGCCCCACAGCCGCCCGCCCTCGCGCTCGCAGAGCGCAGCCGCCTCCTTGAGGTACGTCGCCGCGCGCGCCTGGTCCACCTGCGCGGAGGCTGGGCCCGCACACACGCCGACCGCCGCCAGTGCGATCAGGATCTGCGCCCTTCTCATCGCGCTCTCGCGGGCTCAGTATAGCCACGCGTGCGGCCGCGGTTTCCCGCGAAAAACGTTGAGCAACCGGACCGTTCCGGGTGTATATAACGTGGCAACCCGCTGCACCTCAGGAGGGAGCAATGGCGAGATATCGTCTGCCGAGCCTGTCAAGAACGTTGGGGCTGTTCGGCGTGCCGGCGGCGCTGGTGCTTGGCCTCGCGAGCGTCGCGACGCGCGCGCAGGCGCCCGCGACGTCAAGCGACGTCACGTTCTCGAAAGACATCGCGCCGATCCTGCAGCGCAGCTGCCAGGAATGCCATCACCCGGACGGCGTCGCGCCGATGTCGCTCGTCACCTACGAGGAAGCGCGGCCGTGGGCGCGCTCGATGAAAGCGCGGACGGCGCTGCGCAGCCAGCGCGGCGCGATGCCGCCGTTCTTCGTCGAGAAGAACATCGGCATCCAGAAGTTCAAGCACGATCCGTCGCTCAGCGACGAGGAGATCGCCAAGGTCGCCAAGTGGGCCGACAGCGGCGCGCCGCGCGGCAATCCCGCCGACATGCCGAAGCCGCTGCAGTTCGATGGCGCGGACAAGTGGACGATCGGCGAGCCGGATCTGATCCTGCGATCGAAGGACGTGATCGTGCCCGCGATCGGACCGGATCGCTGGGGCGACGTCGGCATGGTCCCGACGGGTCTCACTGAAGATCGCTACGTCTCCGCCGTCGAGGTGCGCGAAGTCAACGACGTGCCGCGCGGCAACGGGACGTCGACCGTCGGCGGGCGCTACGTCTTCCACCACATGACGTACTCGAGCGTCGTCGAAGGCGAGCGCGGCGGCAGCGGCGCCGACGAGGGCGGCAGCAGCTGGCCGATCCACGAAGTCGGGCGCAACGCCGACATCTTTCCGCCGGAAGCGGGACGCCTGCTCGCCGCGCACTCGTCGCTCGCGCTGAGCGCGGGCCATCTCCACTCGAACGGCCGCGAGACGAAAGCGCATCTCGAGTTCGCGTTCAAGTTCTTCCCGAAGGGCTACAAGCCGACCTACAAGCGGTCGAGCGTGCGGCTCGGCAACGGCATCGACATCGACGTGCGGCCGAATGAAAGCGGCCAGGAGCTGCACGCGTACTACGTGCTGCCGGAGCACACCAAATACATCACGTTCGAGCCGCACCTCCACGCGCCGGGCGTGCGCATGTGCCTCGAGGCGATCTGGGGCCACAACATCCAGACGCTCAACTGCGTCGGCTACGACCACAACTGGGTGAAGCAGTACGTCTACGACGATGACGCCGCGCCGCTGCTGCCGAAGGGGACGATCGTCCATTTGATCGGCTTCCTCGACACGACGGCCGCGAACAAGAATCCCGTCGATCCGCGGAACTGGGCGGGCGGTGGACGCCGTTCGGTCTCGAACATGTTCATCGACCTCGGCTACTCCGTGTCGCTGACCGAAGAACAGTTCCAGGCGGAGATGGCGAAGCGGCGGAAGCTGATGAAGAGCCGGAACGACTATGACATTGGTTGCCCTCTCTGCTGGGCACCTCCATCGGCTGTGCCCACGCAGTCGACGGCGCAGAGCGGCAAGCAGGAAATTAAGAATTAGGAATTAAGAATTGGGAATCAGGAATCAAGAGGCTGAAAACTGAAAGCCGAGAGCTGAAAGCTATATGAAGCGATTGTTGTTTGCTGCGCTTCTGGCGTTCGTGTGCTTCGGGATCACGAGCGCGCAGATGCGGTTCACGTACTCGAGCGGGCAGATCATCGCGCCGGCCTACGAAGGCTGGCGGACCGAAGCCGATGGATCGCTGACGATGGTCTTCGGGTACATGAATGAGAACTGGCAGGAAGAGTTCGACATTCCGATCGGCCCCGACAACAACATCGAGCCGGGCGGACCCGATCAAGGGCAGCCGACGCACTTCTATCCGCGGCGCAATCCGTTTCTCTTCACGATCAAGATCCCGAAGGACTTCGGCGACAAGGAACTGATCTGGACGCTGAAGACGCACGGCAAGGTCGAGAAGGCGTACGCGTCGCTGAAGAACGACTACATCATCGACAACCAGGTGATCTCGACCGAGGTCGGCGGCGACTTCGGCAGCCTGCGCGACGAGCTGCGGACGAACATTCCGCCGGAGCTCAAGGTCGACGGCGAGAAGAAGCGGAGCGTGAAGGCCGGCGCGCCGCTGATGCTGTCGGCGTTCGCGAAGGATCCGGACAATATTCCCGCGCGGCGAGGGCGCGGCGGGCCGCCGGCGCCGACGATGACGCCGGGCGCGCTGTATCGGGCGCCGTCATCGTTGGTACCCGCGAGCGGACCTGGACTGCGGCTGTCGTGGATCGTGTACCGCGGCAAGGCGAGCGACGTGACGTTCAGCCCCGAGCAGATGAAGACGTGGACCGACACGCGCGCGTACGCGAACTCGCCGTGGTCGCCGCCGTACTTCATCCCCGAGCCGCCGCCGGACAACAAGTGGATCACGCAGGTGACGTTCAGCGAGCCGGGGACCTACGTCCTCCGCGCGGTCGCCAGCGACGGCGCGATCTTCACGTACGACAATGTGACGGTGATGGTAACGAAATAAACCACGGAGGACACGGGGGACCTCCGTGCCCTCCGTGTCCTCTGTGGTTCATTTCTTTCGGAGGAATGAAATGGGCTTGAAACCAGGTTTGTCGCGCGTCAAGGTTATGACTTCGATCGTTGTCGTCGGCGCGATGGTGTGGATCGTCGGCCAACGCGTCAACGGTCAGGGCACGCAGAGCCTGTTCACGGGCGGGACGCCTTCGTCTGTCGACGCGACGGCGGTTCGCACGACGCGGCTCAAGTTCGCGGCGGGGAGCCGGTCGAACTGGCACAGCCACTCGTGGGGCCAGTTGCTCATGATCGAAGAAGGCAAGGCCCGCACGCAGGTGCGCGGCGGTCCGGTGCAGGAGATGTTGCCGGGCCAGCCGTGGTGGACCGCGGCGGGCGTCGAGCACTGGCACGGCGCGGCGCCGGATCAGAGCGCGCTGCAGCTCACGATCTACGAAGGCACGGTGAAGTGGCTCGAGCCGGTGAGCGACAAGGAGTACCTGGCGGCATCCAAGAAATGAACTTCGCTCGCCTGAAAGGCTCGCGCTACAACTCAGGTCTCGTAGGGCGAGCCTTTCAGGCGAGCCTCTCCGTCGGTCTCCTCGCCTTTCTCGTAGGGCGAGCCTTTCAGGCGAGCCCTTCGGCAGTACCTCAGTCTCCTGATGGCGCGGCGATCTTCGCGAGCAACTGCGCGTCGTGTCACGACGGCGCGGCCGGTTCGCGCGCGCCCAGTCCAGAAATTCTCAAGCAGCGATCGCCGGAAGCGATCCTCGCGGCGCTGACGGCCGGCGGGATGCGTCCGCAGGGCGGACGCCTGAGCGGCGCCCAGCGGCGCGCGGTCGCCGAGTACCTCAGCGGCAAAGCGTTCGGCTCGGACATCACCGGCGCGCGAATTGGAAAATGTACCGCGCCGGCTGCGCCGCTCTCCAATCCAGCGTCATCTCCGTCATGGCTCGGCTGGTCGCCCAACATTACTAATACGCGCTTCCAGCCCGCGAGCCAGGCCGGCATGACGGCCGAGCAGGTCGGCACGCTCTCGCTCAAGTGGGCGTTCGGATTTCCCGACGCGACGTCCGCCTGGTCGCAGCCGACCGTCGCGAGCGGCCGCGTGTTCGTCGGCAGCCAGAACGGGACCGTGTACTCGCTCGACGCGAAGTCCGGCTGCATCTACTGGACGTTCACCGCGAAGAGCGGCGTGCGGACGGCGCTGTCGTTTGGCGCCCGTGATCAACGTGACGGCGGATACGCCGTCTACTTCGGCGACACCGGCGCGAACGTCTACGCGCTCGACGCGGCGACGGGGCGCGAGCTCTGGTCGCGGCGGCTCGACGAGCATCCGTACGCGCGCATCACCGGATCGCCGACGCTCTATCAGGATCGACTGTTCGTGCCCGTGTCGTCGATGGAAGAGACGGCGGCGAGCCAGCAGGGCTACGAGTGCTGCAGGTTCCGCGGCAGTCTCAGCGCCCTCGACGCGAAGACCGGCGCCATCGCCTGGCAGACGTACATGGTGCCGCCGGCGCAGGCGGCGGGGAAGAACGCCGCCGGCGTCGCGCTGTGGGGGCCATCGGGCGTCGGCATCTGGTCCGCGCCGACGATCGACGCGAAGCGCGGCGTCGTGTACGCGGGAACCGGCAACACGTACAGCGCGCCGGCGCAGCCGACGGCGGACGCTATCGTCGCGTTCGACCTGAAGAGCGGCGCGATCAAGTGGATCAAACAGTTCACGTCGGGCGACGTGTTCGGCTGCCGCGCCGGGAGCGCGAACTGCGGCGAGAAGGCCGGACCGGATTTCGATCTCGGCACGCCGCCGATGCTGGCGACGCTGCCCGACGGCCGCGACGTCATCGTCGCCGCGCAGAAGTCGGGGAACGCGTTCGCGATCGATCCGGACAAAGAGGGTGCGCAGCTCTGGCAGTATCACGCCGGCGAGGGATCCATCTGGGGCGGCATCCAGTGGGGCGCGGCGGTCGACGGCGATCGCGCGTACTTTCCCGTGTCGGACATTCGAACGCCGAAGCCCGGCGGACTGCACGGCGTGAATCTCACGACGGGGGAGCGCGCGTGGTATTTCCCGCCGCCGCCGGTGAAGTGCGCGGCGGGGACGGGCTGCAGCGCCGCGCTGATTTCCGCGCCGACGCTGATTCCCGGCGTGCTGTTTTCAGGATCGAACGACGGCGCGCTGCGGGCGCATTCGACGAAGGACGGGTCGGTGCTCTGGGAGTTCGACACCAACCGCGAGTTCGAGACGCTCAACGGCGTCCGCGCGGGCGGCGGCGCGATTCAAGGTCCAGGGCCGACGATCGCCGGCGGCATGCTGTATCTGAATTCAGGCTACGGCGATCATCTCGGCCGGCCGGGAAACGTGCTCCTCGCGTTCGAGGTTCAGTAGGGGAGCGGGCGCCTCACGATGCTCTTGACCTCGGCGGAGGCTGTCTTTCCGTTGGGCGGAGCGGATCATTGGTTCACGAGGCGGAGACCAGCTTCAGCGCCAGCGCCTCTGTCTTCGAGAACGATGCCGAACGTCTGCGGGCGTTCGTTTCTGGGATTTCGAGGTCCTGGAACGTCGGCGCCGTGCACGACGACAGCTATCTTCTTCTCATCCTGGCTGCCAAGGCGCTTCAGTCTCACCGGATACGGCTTGGTCGGCACGCCTCTCTGGCGGCTCTCTTGTATCTGCTCGTACAGGTTCTTGCTCCCATCGTCAGCGAGCAGATCAACAAACCTCTGCCCCTTCAGCACAGGTAAGCTCGGTTCCTTGGACGCGAAGCCGAGGAGTTTTGCAAACGCCTCGTTGTAGTCCACGAATTTATTATCGGCGCCGACGTGGCAGTACGCGACAGGCGCGTTCTCCATGACGGTCGCCACATTCTTGAACGCGAGTTCCTGCTCGTTCAATCGCAACCCGTAATCGGCGATGACCAGCAGGGTAACGAGCAGAACTGAGAACCACGCACCTCCAGTCACTGCTGCCAGCCATGAAGTGCGTCGCTGGAACTCGGAGAGGTCCATCTTCGAATACAACAACGAGACACGTTGCCCGGGACCCTGATTCTTGTCAGGCGGTACACCTGTCGGGATAGAGAACACGAGCGGTCCCTGGCCTGCGCCAGACCCTTCATAGACGTGTAGTTTGCCGAACACCTCAGACGAGTCCGACTCAGACTTGAGCGCTCTCTTCAGCAGCTCCTGGTCAGCTTCGGAATAGCCGAATCCGAGAAGATGGGAAATCACTTGACTCGGTGTCGGGTCCACCGGGTCGCCGCAACCAGTGGAATCGCAACGCACCTTGTAGACGTCACCGCCGAAGTCGTCAATACGCCGACGCACTGCACTTTCGGCCGACCGGCTCAACCGAAGGTCGAGGCAAATGATCGCGTCGTCGGACCCCCCGTTAATCGCCTTTACCCGATGGCATAACGTCTTGACGAAGCCGTTCCCGCCGAGGTCGATGTACAGGCGTGTCGCGTAAAAGAATCCGCCGACGGTCGTTCCAGACGGAATGAACTTTATCGTCTGCTCAAAATACGGTCGGCCAGGGAAGAACGTAGTCGGTTCGAATTGCCGCTGGTAGTAGTCGCGCTGCTCCGTCCAGCTCGGGCCCCGTTCCATTTCACAGATTCGAATCACGCCGGTCCGACTGATCGCATAGGCCTGGATCGGCTTCAGCTGGTCTGAACCTTTTTCGACGATCGGGCTATCCTGGAAATCGCACAGCAATTTCGCGACGGATTGTGTCCACCGAATGTCGTTCACGACGATCGCGTCGGTCGTCGACAGCTCGGCGGATGGATAAGCGCTGACCTCGCCGTTGAGTGACTTGCGGAGCGCGTTCTGAGGCACGAACAGGAATCCCTCATGCTGATCGGTCAGGAAGAATCGCCCCTTACGCCAGATAACGTCGAGAGTCTTGTCGATCTCAGAAATGGCAGCGCTATCAACTTGTTCTAGTCGCCGCCTTACAGATTCCACGAGTGGCTGACTCGTCACATCCTTGTCGATCTCATCGTTCAAGCCGGCAAGCAGAAACCCTTCCAGTCCCTTGAATGTCTCTGGCGTTGGCTCCTGCGTTTCACTCAGCGCCTTTAGCAGCGCGCCGCTCGTCGTGGAAGTGCGGCTCCACAGCTCGTACGTCAGGACGCCGGCGAATATGACCAGAATTGCTCCAAAGATCCTGAGAACCCTCGGGCTGTCGATGAATGTCCACCGGAACACCGCTCGAAAGCCTTCTCGGAACAGACTTCGAAACGGCTTGAGGAGGACGCCGATAAACGGCGTAAGTAAGTTGATGTGCATGGCTTGAGTTCGAGCGGCCGTAGATTGTACTGAAACCGTCCGGTCTTCAAGAGATTTCACGACCCATTTCGCGGCCGAACTGATGCTGGTGCTAATGACGGACGTGATTCCCAAGACAACGTCGAAGCCATCGATGCTGAGCGCGGTAGCCAACTAGTTGACCGCGTTGGTCAACCGATTGACCCTTACTGCTGTCGCAGAGAGAACCGTGTTCATGGCCGCAGGACAGTCGCCCGCGGGCGGGTTCGCTTGTTCCTTCGCAACGGTAGCGAATCCTCGAAGATGTGCGTCATGGGCTGGCCGGCTTCGAGATAGGTGAGCAACGTCTGACGCGGCACACGGCTACGGCGGCTACCTACTTAATCAGCGCCACTGGCAGGTCCGGACTATTTCCCCATTCTTCCCACGCGCCGTAATAGTTGCGCAGGCGGTCGTAGCCGATGAGGTGCAGCGCGAAGAGATCGACCGACGAGCGATGGCCAACCTGGCAGTAGGCGATCACCTCGTGTGACGGCAGAATGCCGCGCGATTCGTACAGCCGGCGGATCTCGTCGGCCGGCTTGAACGTCTTGCGCGTCGGATCGAGCAGATCCTCCCAATAGACCGGCACCGCGGACGGGATCGTGCCGGGACGCTTGCTGTTTCGCGTATCGCTGCCGTCCATCTCGCCCAGCGTCCGCGCGTCCACGATACGTATGTCGCGCGTGTCGGGCTTCCCGATGGACGCGACGACTTCGGCGGCCGTCGCCACCCAGCGTGGATCAGCTTTCGGCGTGAACGCGGCGCCTGCCACGCTCGGGACGGCAGTCGTCGTGACGCGATGCTCGGCGCTCCACGTGATCCAGCCGCCGTCCATCAGCGCGACGTTGGCGTGGCCGTAGTAATTGAGGATCCACCACAGGCGGCTCGCGTAGAGACCGCCACGCTCGTCGTACGCAATCACGCGCGTGCGATTCGAAATCCCGAGCCGCGCCATCATCGCGGCAAACACCTCGGGCGCGGGCACGAACGTCGGCGCGTTCTTCGGATCGCGAATGGACTCGGGATCGAGCGCGACCGCCTCAGGCACGTGGCCGTCCGCGTATCCCGCGCGCCGCATGTCGACGATGCGCACGTCAGCGTCGCGGCCGTGAGCGGCGACCCACTCGGTGTCCACCAGCTGCTCGGGATGCGCGTAGCCGACGGCGGCGGCGAGCAGAAGAGTGCTCAACATACGTAACCTGCCTCAGAGGCCGAGGAGCGCCTCGATATCCTGACTGCCTCGAAGTACCCGCAAGATCCGCACGTCGTCCGCCTCGATTCGATAAGCGATGACGTATTCGCCAACTGGGAATGTGCGAATGCCCGGATGGAGGTCCTCGTCGCGCGATCGGCCCATGAATGGCTGTCGTTCCAACAGGAGGAATCGGTGAGTCAGCGATTCAATGAGTCGATCGGCGATGTCGGCTACAGCTCTCGGTTGCGACGTAGTACCAAATGCGGTCGAGGTCGTTTTCGGCCTCTGATGCGAGGCGGCGTTCCATTAACGCGACGTGGTATGGTCTGCGGCAAGCCTGGCGCGCCCTCGCTGTTTCACACGTTCCGCAAGCGCCTTCATGGACTCCTCGGTGATGGGGATCCCTTCACCACGGGCCAGCGAGGCTTCGGCTTCATCCAGCGCGGCGAGGATTTCAAAACGTCTGCGCTCGCGCTCCTCCCAGAGGGACAGCGCCTCTCGCACGGCGTCTTCCTCGCCGCGGAATCGGCCGCTTTCGATCGCCTGCCGCACGAACGCTTGCTGGTCTGCAGTGAGCTCGACCTTCATACGCTCAAGGTAGAGTCAGCGGCGATGTGTGTCAAGCGGACAACGCTCCCGCGTTCCGCTCACGCTCCGGCCGCGCGGTAGTCGACCGACTTCTTGCACGCCGCGTCGACCTCCTCGACGGTGATGAGCGGAATCGTGTTCACGTGCACCGCGCCCGACGCGTTCACGACGAGGCTCAGCGCGAGCGCAGACGAGGTGTCCGGCATGTCGATGACGACGTAGACGTCCGCGTCGCCGTAGGCGTAGTAGATCGATTCGAGTTTGCCGCCGAGGCCCTTGATGGCCTTCTCGACGGCGGCCTTGCGCTTCGATCCGCCTTCCTTGATGAGGCCCTTGGTTCCTTCCGCCGTGTACTTCCCGGTAACCAGCAGCTTCGCCATTCTGTGGCTCCTTTCGAGCACCTACCGCGTGCAGGAGGCGCAGTATAGCTCCGCCGACCGTGGAAGATGACCGGCGTTGGTGGGAATTCGAACGTGAGGGAAGCCGATGGCGCCGGCGATCGGCGCCATCGGCCCTGGGGTTACTTGACCGCGTTGATGAGCACCGCGCCGTAGACGCGGTGGCCGTACCGCGTCTCCTGCCCGAAGAACGCCGGCGCCGTGTCGTTCGACTTCACCGACACGAACCGGTAGTCGCCGCGCACGCCCCAGCGCCCGTTCGGCGCGTACCACTTCACGCCGCCGCCGACGTTGCCGGTCACAAACGTCGTGCTGTTCGCCACGTTGACGCTCGATTGCTCGAACATCGTGAGGCCGCCGACGCCGCCCGTGACGTACGGCACGACGGCGGTGTGCGTCGGCGCCGAGACGACGACGTTCGCCGTGTAGTTCAGCAGGTTCGGCGTCTTCGCGTTCGTAATGGCGCCGAACGTCAGGTCCTGCGTCACGCCGATCGTCCCGCCGACTTCGCCTTCGACGCCGACGATCCGGTTGATGTTGTAGGTGACGGCGCCGCCGAGGTTGTAGCTGCCGAAGCTCGGCCCCTTGTCGCCGCTCGTGAAGAACGTCCCGCCGCCGGGAATGATGGCGACTTCGACGGTGCCCGGTCCGGGCGTGGTCTCCTGCGCGAACGACTGTCCGGCGCCGAACATGCTCAGCGCCGCCACTGCAATTGCGATCTGACGGGTCATGTCTGCCTCCTGATGAGATCGTGATTCGATCACGGCGGCATCAGAGGGCAAACACGGTGCCGAGGAGCCGCGCGCGCGAAAGTGATTGCACGATCGCGTCTTACCGTCGCGCGACATTTTTGGAGGCTGAGTGAATCTGCGCATCGTGCGTATCGGTGCGCACGCGGACCGATCGCGTCGATCCGCCCGGTCTGTTCGCGGGACCTATTTCACTTGCGTGGCGTCTAACCACGGAGTGACACCTATCGCCGAACCCGTGCCGGACGACGTCGATCAGCTCGACGCGTTTCACGATCTGCTGCCCGAGCTCGCGCGCGCGCTCGACGTGCGCGACATCTTTGATCACTTGAGTACTGTAGCGTCGCGCATCGTGCCGCACGACGAGGCGAACCTCGCGCTGGTAAGCGACGACCCGTCGCAATTCCGTCTTTACGCCAGCACGCGCGACGGCGCGCCGGAGACCGTGTGCCGGGGCAAGAGCTGCCCGATCGGCGATGCCGACGAGCCGCAGCTCTTCGATGAGGTGCCTGGCCCCGATCGCGGCCTGCGATCGGGTCTCAGCGTGCCGGTCCGCATCGACGGCCAGCTGGCCGGCGTCTTCGCGCTGTTCTCACGACAGGCTCGCGCATACTCGCCGCGCCATCTCCGGCTCGCGGTCCGTCTCGGTGGTTACGTCGCCGTCGCGCTGGCACATCAGCGGCTGGCCGAGTCGGCGCGCCATGCGGCGGTCGAACGCGAGCGCTCGGCGAACATCGAGAGCTCTGTGGAACTGCTGCGCGCGATTTCGAACGTGCTGGACATCAGGACCGTCTTCCCGCAGGTGTCCGAAATCGCGAACAAGATGCTGCCGCACGATCGCCTGACGATGATGTTCCACGACGAGCGGGGCAACATCGTCTTCGAGGCGGCGTCGACCGACGAGTTCCCCGACATGACGAAGCTCGTGAAGGCCAACCACGCCCCGCCCGAGCTGGACTTCTTCGTCGTCGACGACTTCGCGACGGCGACGCTGGAGATTGCCGAGCCGTCGGACCTGCGCGAGCGCCTGCTGGCCGCCGGCTATCGATCGATCCTCATTGTGCTCACCCGCGCGCGCGATCAGGCGATGGGCCTCGGCTTCTGGTCGAAGCGCCCGAACACGTTCGATCGGCGCGACGTCGTCGTCGCCCGCCGGATCGCCGATCACGTCGCGCTCGCCGTCTCGCACGAGCAGCTGGCCGCGGCGGCGCAGCAGGTCGCCGAGGCGCAGGCGCGGGCCGAGCGTCTCGAATCGAGAGTGCAGACGCTTGTCGAAGAGCTCGAATCGAGAACCGGACATGGCCGCGTCGTCGGACAGTCGCCGGAGTGGCTGGACGTCCTCAAGAAGGCGACGCAGGTCGCCGACACGGACACGACGGTCCTGCTGACGGGCGAGTCGGGCACAGGCAAGGAAGTCGTCGCGCGGTTCATCCATCGCGCGTCGGCGCGGAAGGGCGGACCGTTTGTCGCGCTGAACTGCGCGGCGCTGCCCGAGCAGCTGCTCGAGTCGGAGCTCTTCGGCTACGAGCGCGGCGCCTTCACGGGCGCGCAGCAATCCAAGCCCGGCCAGATCGAGCTCGCCTCGGGCGGCGTGCTGTTCCTCGACGAGGTCGGCGAGATGAGCCCGTCGGCGCAGGCCAAGTTCCTGCGCGTCCTGCAGGAGCGCGAGTTCCAGCGGCTCGGCGGCACGCGGCTGCTGAAAGCGAACGTGCGCGTCGTCGCGGCGACTAATAAGGATCTCAGGAAAGCCGTCGAGCGCGGCGATTTCCGCGAGGATCTCTTCTACCGTTTGCAGGTGTTCGACATCCGCATCGCACCGCTGCGCGAGCGCAAGACGGACATCCTGCCGCTGAGCGATTCGTTCCTTCAGGAGATCGGCAAGTCCTTCGGGCGACCGCCGGCCGGTCTGACGCACGATGCGCGCGAAGCGCTGCTGATGTACGACTGGCCGGGCAACGTGCGCGAGCTGCGCAACGCGCTCGAGCGGGCGGCGATTCTGTGCGAGGGCGGGTTGATCAGCGAGAAACACCTGTCGTTCCAGAGCGCGACGCGTTCGATCCACGCGCCGACGACGGACCTGAACACCGTCGAGCGGGACACGATCGCGCAGGTCCTGCACGACTGCCACTGGAACAAGTCGAAGGCCGCCAAGCGTCTCGGCCTGTCGCGCACGCAGCTGTACGTCCGGCTGCGCAAGTACGATCTCGAGCGGCCGCCCGCCTAAACCACTTTCTCTTTGCGCGCGCGCAGGCTGCAGCGCTGCAGCCGCGGATGAATCCGGCGCGCGACCGACGGCCACATCTTCGGATCGCTGCGCGCGAGCGCGTCGATCTCATCGTTCGTCAACTCGAAACCCTGGTCGCGCAGATCGGCCAGCGTCTCGCGCGGACGCTCGACGAACTGCAGACGCAAGTCCTCGTCGGTCAGCAGCCGGCCGATCATCAACTGCACAGTCTTCTGGGACATTTCCTGACTCCCTGAAACTTCAGAGGCAAGTTGCGCGCCAGAGTCTCGCTCGGCTGAAAGCCTCGCGCTACAACCGCAAAGCCTCGCGCTACAACCGCAAAGCCTCGCGCTACAACCGCAAAGCCTCGCGCTGCAACCGCAAAGTCTCGCGCTACAACCGCAAAGTCTCGCGCTACAAGCGTTCGCTCAGCTGAAAGCCTCGCGCGACAGCTTCATGACATGCGCACGCGCGAGCACAGTGCGTATTGGTGCGCACTTTCCACGGACGCTCGCGCCGTGACGATCGCATCACTGCTCGCGTAACTCGCTGCGCCTTCGCGCGATACGAACGCGCCGCGTCCGTATCGACGAAGTGGCGTCCCGCTTGCCACTCACGCGTTGTCGATTTCGGGGTCGCCCGTTCGTCTATCACGTGAGGGAAGGAGCCCATGGCCAAACGAATGTTTCTGATGTTGATCGTCACCGTCGCGTGCATCGCGGCGCTCGGCTTCGTGAAGTTCCGCCAAGTCAAAGCAGTGATGGCGGTCTACGCCGCGTTCCAGCCGCCGCCCGAAGCCGTGACGACGATCGTCGCCGTCGAGGACAAGTGGCCGGACACGCTGAGCGCGATCGGCACGGTCGCGGCCGCGCGCGGCGTGACCGTGAGCGCGGATCTGCCGGGCGTCGTCGATCGGATCGGCTTCGAGTCGGGACAGTGGGTGCGCGACGGCGACGTCCTCGCCGAGCTCGACACCAGACAGGAGCGCGCGCAGCTGACCGCCGCCGAAGCGCAGCGCGATCTCGCCCGCGCGAACTTCGAGCGCATGGAAGGACTGCTGGCGCAGCACGTCATCTCGAAGGCCGAGTACGATCAGGCGACCGCGGATCAACGTCAGGCCGACGCGCGCGTCGGCGAAATGCGAGCGGCGATCGATCGCAAGACGATCCGCGCGCCGTTCGCCGGCGTCCTCGGCATCCGCCAGGTCAACCTGGGTCAGTACCTGTCGGGCGGGAACGCCGTCGTGAACCTGCAGTCGCTCGATCCGATCTACGTGAACTTCGGCGTGCCGCAGCAGAACGCGGGCAAGGTCGTCGTGGGGCATGGCGTGCGGATCTCGATCGACGACGGATCGCATACGCAGTTCAACGGCCGCGTCTCGGCGATCGACTCGGTCGTCGATCAGGGCACGCGCAACGTGCAGGTCCAGTCGACGCTCGCCAATCCGGGCGGGAAGCTGCGGCCCGGCATGTTCGTCCAGACCGAGCTCGCGCTCGGCGGCGGCCAGTCGATCGTGACGCTGCCGCAGTCGGCGATCAACTACGCGCCGTACGGCGACTCGGTCTTCGTCGTGACGGACCTCAAGGACGCGAAAGGGCAGACCTACCGCGGCGTCCGCCAGCAGATCGTCAAGCTCGGCGCCACGCGCGGGGATCAGGTCGCGATCGTGTCCGGCATTCAGCCCGGCGATGAGGTCGTGACCTCCGGCGTCTTCAAGCTGCGCAACGGCGCGGCGGTGCTGGTCAACAACAACGTCACGCCGGGCAACAACCCGAAACCCCGGCCGGAGAACAGCTGATGCGTTTCACCGATCTCTTCATCAAGCGGCCGGTGCTGTCGATCGTCGTCAGCCTCGTCATTCTGATCGCGGGCGTGCAGTCGATTCGCGCGCTGAGCGTCCGGCAGTATCCGCGCAGCGACATCGCCGTGATCACAGTGACGACGGCGTACGTCGGCGCCAACGCGGATTTGGTGCGCGGCTTCATCACGACGCCGCTCGAGCGCGTCATCGCGAGCGCCGACGGCATCGACTACATGGAGTCGTCGAGCGCGCAGAGCGTGAGCACGATCACCGCACACCTGAAGCTCAACTACGACACCAACGCGGCGCTGACGCAGATTCAGGCCAAGGTCGCGCAGGTCCGAAACGACCTGCCGCCCGAGGCCGAGGCGCCGATCATCGAGATGGCGACCGCGGACGAGCGGTTCGCCGCCATCTACATCGGCTTCTCGTCGGCGGACCTCGATCCGAACCAGGTCACGGACTACCTGACGCGCGTCGTCCAGCCCAGGCTGAGCGCGATCAGCGGCGTGCAGCGTGCGGACATTCTCGGCGCGCGGACGTTCGCGATGCGCATCTGGCTCAAGCCGGATCGGATGGCCGCGCTCGGCATCTCGCCATCGGCGCTGCACGACGCGCTCGCGCGCAACAACTATCTGTCGGCGCTCGGGCGGACGAAGGGCTCGATGGTGTCCGTCAATCTCGTCGCGAACACGGATCTGCGCACGCCGGAAGAGTTCCGCCAGCTCGTCGTCAAGAACGACGGCGGCGTCGTCGTCCGCCTCGGCGAGATCGCCGACGTCGTCCTCGGCGCCGAGGACTACGAGCAGGACGTGCGGTTCAACGGCGAAGCCGCGACGTTCATGGGCGTGTGGGTGCTGCCGTCGGCCAACACGCTCGACGTCGTGCAGCAGGTGCGCAGCGAGATCCCGAAGATCCAGGCGCAGCTCCCGGCCGGCATGAAAGTCGCGGTTCCGTACGACTCGACCGAGTATATCCGCGACGCGATCAGCGAAGTGCTGCGGACGCTGACCGAGACGCTGCTGATCGTCGTCTTCGTCATCTTCCTGTTCCTCGGATCGTTCCGCTCGGTGATCATCCCGGTCGTCGCGATTCCGATCTCGCTCGTCGGCGCGGTGTTCCTGATGCTGCTCGCCGGCTTCACGATCAACCTGCTGACGCTGCTCGCGGTCGTGCTCTCGGTCGGCCTCGTCGTGGACGACGCCATCGTCATGGTGGAGAACGTCGAGCGGCACCTGCACGAGGGCAAGACGCCGTATCGGGCGGCGATCGATGCCGCGCGCGAGCTCGTCGGTCCGATTATCGCGATGACGATCACGCTGGCCGCGGTCTACACGCCGGTCGGCATCCAGGGCGGACTGACCGGGGCGCTCTTCCGCGAGTTCGCGTTCACGCTGGCCGGCGCGGTGATCGTCTCGGGCGTCGTCGCGCTGACGCTGTCGCCGATGATGGGATCGCGGCTGCTGCGCGCGGGCGACACCGAGCGCGGCTTCGCCGGCTGGATCAACCGCCGGTTCGACAGCGTGCGCGGCGGCTACACGCGCGCGCTGGCCGCGACACTTCGCTTCCGCCCGGTCGTCCTCGTCCTCTGGGCGATCATCGCGATCCTGATCGTGCCGTTCTACATGTTCTCGCAGCGCGAGCTCGCGCCCGCCGAGGATCAGGGCGTCGTGTTCTCGTTCATCCAGGCCGCGGCGGACTCCACGCTCGACCAGACGAAGATGTTCGCGACCCAGGTCCACGACGTCTACCAGTCGTTCCCCGAAACCGCCGGCATCTTTCAGCTGATGTTTCCGACGGCGGGCTTCGGCGGCATGGTGACGAAGCCGTGGAGCGAGCGGACGAAGACCACGCAGCAGCTGTTGATGGAATCGCAGGGGCCGCTGTCGAAAATTCCCGGCATCCGCGTGATTCCGACGACGCCTCCGCCGCTGCCAGGCGGCGGCGACTATCCAGTGGACTTCGTGATCGCGTCGGCGGCCGAGCCGCGGCAGCTGGGCGACATCGCGAATCAGCTCGTCGCGAAGGCGTTCAAGAGCGGGCTGTTCATGTTCGCGGACGCGGACATGAAGTTCGATCAGCCACAGGCCGAGGTCGTGTTCGACCGCGACAAGCTGCGCTCGCAGGGCATCGACCTGTCGCGCGCCGGCCAGGATCTGTCGACGCTCGTCGGCGGCAATTACGTCAACCGGTTCAGCATCCAGGGCCGGAGCTACAAGGTCATCCCGCAGGTCGCGCGCGTCGAGCGGCTGACGCCCGATCAGCTCGAGCACACCTACGTCAGCGGTTCGGACAACAGGCTCGTGCCGCTGTCCACGTTCGCGACGCTGCGCACGTCGTCCGAACCGCGCGAGCTGAAGAAATTCCAGCAGCTGAACGCCGTCCGCGTGCAGGGCGTGATCCCGCCTGGAGTGCCGCTCGATCAGGCGTTGACGTTCCTCGAGACGCAGGCGAAGACGATGCTGCCGGAAGGCACGACGATTGACTACGCGGGCCAGTCACGTCAGCTGCGGACCGAAGGCAGTAAGTTCCTGGGCACGCTGGCGCTGTCGGCGATTCTGATCTATCTCGTCCTCGCCGCGCAGTTCGAAAGCTTCCGCGATCCGTTCATCGTCCTCGCGGGATCGGTGCCGCTCGCGCTTTCGGGCGCGCTGCTGTTCTCGTTCCTCGGCCTGACGACGCTCAACATCTACAGTCAGGTCGGACTAATCACGCTCGTCGGCCTCGTGTCCAAGAACGGCATTCTGATCGTGCAGTTTGCGAATCAACTGCAGGAGCAGGGCCGGGACAAGCTGGCGGCGATCATCGAAGCGTCCGCCACGCGCCTGCGGCCGATTCTCATGACGACGGCCGCGACCGTCGTCGGACACTTCCCGCTGATCCTCGCGACCGGTCCCGGCGCCGGCGCGCGCAACAGCATCGGCATCATGCTGGTCAGCGGCATGATCATCGGCTCCGCGTTCACGCTCTTCATCGTTCCGTCCATCTACGTGCTCGTCGCGCGCACGCACCGGGCCACCGTGCCCGTGCGGGCCGACGCAGGCGACGCGCGTGTTCCTGAGTTCGCGGCGATTGCGAGTTAAATCATGCGCACACCATTTCTGACTCTGATCCTTTCGGCGGCGGCCGCTGTGGCGTCCGCGCAGACGCCGGCGACCGTCGCGCCGGAGACGCTTCGCATCAGCGTCGACGATGCGGTGAAGATGGCGCTCGATCGCAACGTCGATCTCGCGGCGGCGCGGATCGATCCGGAAATCAGCGACACGCGCGTCGCGGCGGCGGCCGGCGCGTTCCGGCCGACGTTCAACACCGGTCTGCAGCGCAACAATCAGCTGCAGCCGCCGGCGAGCCTGCTGTTCCCAACAGCCACGCGCACCGACATCGTCACGTCGAACGTGGGACTCAGCCAGCAGCTGCCGTGGTTCGGCACGTCCTACAACGTGACGTGGAACGCGGCGCACACCAACAGCGACAGCTTCCTCAACAGCTACAACCCGATCCTGCAGTCGGGGCTGTCGCTGAGCGTGTCGCAGCCGCTCGTGCGCGGTCTCGCGATAGACGACGCGCGCAAGCAGGTGGAGACGAGCCGGATCGATCGTGATATCGCCGGCACGACGCTGCGCGAGACGGTCGTGCGGACGACGGCGGCCGTGAAGAGCGCGTACTGGAATCTCGTGTCCGCGCGGTCGAACGTGGACGCGCGCCGCTCGGTGCTGGCGTCGGCGGAGGAGCTCGTCCGCGTCGACACGGTGAAGGTGGAGGTCGGCCAGTCGCCGCCGCTCGATCTCGTCGCCGCGCAGGCGGAAGTCGCCGCCGATCGCGAGCAGCTCATCATCGCCGAGACGACCGTCAAGAGCGTCGAGGATCAGCTGCGCGCGCTGATCTTCGACACGAGCGATCGGCACGTGTGGGACGTGGCGATCGAGACCGTCGATTCACCGCCGCTCGACGCCGCGTCACCGGATCTGAACGCCGCCGTGACGAACGCGCTCGGCGGACGCGCGGATCTGGCGCGCGCGCGCCACGAGATCGCGAGCGCGCGGCTCGACGTGAAGTTCAGCGGCAATCAGCGGCTGCCCGACGTCCGCGCGAACGCCAACTACACGGCGAGCGGGCTCGGCGGCACGCAGATCCTGCGCACGGGCGGTTTCCCGGGAACGATCGTCGGTCCCGGCGCGGCGACGGCGTTCGGATCCGTGCTCGGCCAGGTGTTCGGCAGCGATTATCCGACGTGGACCGTCGGCGTCAGCGTCAACTATCCGCTCGGGCAGGCCGTGGAAGAGGCCGCGTACGCGCGGACGAAGCTCGCGCAGCGGCAGGCGGAGGAGCGGCTGAAGAGCGCCGAGTCGCGCGCCGTCCAGCAGGTGCGCGACGCGTGGCGGAAGATCGAGATGAACGCGAAGCGGATCGAGACCGCGCGCGCGGCCCGCGAGCTGGCGGAACAGCGGCTCGACGCCGAGCGCAAGCGGTTCGACGTCGGCATGTCGACGAGCTTTCTCGTGATCCAGGCGCAGCGCGATCTCGCGCAGGCACGGACGAGCGAGCTGGCGGCGATCCTGGCGTACGATCTCGCGCTCGTCGACTTCGACGCCGTGCAGCAGGCGAGTCCTGAAGCGTCGTGACCGGTGGTAACATCGCGCCCTCGGTCCCCGCCGGCCGTTCACCTCACAGAGGAGGGTTCGCGACATGAAACGCTCTTCCGTCCTGTCAGCCTCTCTCGTGCTCGCCGTCGTGATTGTCGCGGGTGCGCTCGTGCTGCCGCGCGTCCACGCTCAGGGCCTGGCCGGCACGCCCGAACAAAAGGCCAAGCAGGCCGCCATCGAGAAATCCGTTCCGCAGATGTCGATCACGGAGGACGTGCTCTACCTCTCCATCCCCGGCCAGACGATGGGACAGACGGTGGGCGTCTCGAAGAATTCGAAAGGGCACCTGTTCGTGTACTCGCGCACCGGCCCGGGCGGCATGGCGCGCGGCGGGACGGCGGCGATGCTCTTCGAGTTCGACGAGAACAACAAGTTCGTCAAGCAGTGGGGTCCGAACAACTACGCCGCGTCGTTCGCGCACTCGGTCCGCGTCGACAAGTACGACAACGTGTGGATGCTGGACGAGGGATCCAGCATGCTCGTCAAGTTCGACACGAATGCGATGCCGCGCATGCAGTTCGGCCGGACGCTCGAGGCGATCGACTACCTCGAAGAGTTCCTCGAACGCGGCGAGAAGATTCCCGAAGCCCAGCGCCATCCCGTCGGACGCGTGGGCATCTTCAACCGGCCCACCGACGTGACCTGGGATTCGCAGGACAACATCTACGTCTCCGACGGCTACGGCAACTCGCGCATCGTCAAGATCACGAAAGGCGGCCACTGGGTGAAGACGGTGGGCACGTACGGGTCAGGCCCGGATCAGTTCATCATCCCGCACAGCATCGTCGCGGACGGGCAGGACAACATCTACGTCGCCGATCGCAACAACTGGCGCATCAAGGTTTACGACACCGATCTGAATCTGAAGAAGACCTACACGGGCATGGGCTCGCCGTGGGGTCTCTGCGTCAGTCCCGGCACTCCGCAGTATCTGTTCAGCGGCGACGGGACGACGGGGAAGATTTACAAGATGGACATGGACGGCAAGCTGCTCGGCTGGGCGCAGACCAGTCTGGGCCAGGGCGAGGACGATGCCGGCCGGCTGATCCACGAGATCCACTGCGACTCCGCGAACGTGATCTACAAGGGTTCCGCGATCCTCTGGCAGGTCGAGAAGATCACGATTAAGTAGGAAACAGACTCTTCGGAATCTTGCCGACGACGACCTGCGTGCCGTCGACGACTTCCGCGATGTGGAAATCGATCGCGAGGCTGCAGAGCGAGAGCGCCTTCGCGGGCGTCAGCCCTTTTTCCTTGACGAGAAATTCGATCGTCTCGACGACGGCTTTCCGCGTCGCGCGATTGAGATCGGTGTCGATGCCCATCAGGAAGTACTGCGCCGCCGATTCGGCGCGCGGACCGGGAATCGTCTTGCCCTTCAGCACCGTGAACCGGAAGACGCCCGTGAGCGATTGCTCGAGCGCGTTGCCGCTCACCTCGCCGTCGCCCTGCACGCCGTGCGGATCGCCGGTGTAGAAGAGCGCGCCGCGATGAAAGACGGGAAGGTAGAGCGTCGCTCCGACTTTCAGCTCCCTGAAATCCATGTTGCCGCCGTACGCGCCCGGCGGCCCTGACGTCTGCACGCCCGCAGCTCTCACGCCAGGCTGGCCGACGGTGGGATTCCCGGGAGCGACGGCCATCGTGCCCATGAACGGACTCATCGGCACCTGAATCGTGTCGGAAAAGAACGCGACGGGTTTGCCGTTCGCCTGTCCGGTGCGGATCAGATGCAGCGTGTTCGGAATATTCGGAACGGAATCGCCCGCCTGCGCCGGATAGTTCGACGCGAAGACGCCGGTCGTGGAGCTCGTCGAGTTGATGCCGTACGGCACGCGCGGCGTCAGCTCGAGAATCTCGACGGCCAGCGTGTCGCCCGGCTCCGCGCCTTCGACGTAGATCGGGCCGGTGAGGATGTGGCCGCCGCGCTCTTCTCTGGGTCGCGTGGCTTTCGACGCCCAGACGTCGCGCACGTCCTTCAGGATGTCGTCAGGCTTGACGCCGAGCGCGCCGAGAAACGCGACGGGATCCTGCTCCTGCGTCGCGCCGCGCTGCGACAGCGTCTCGATGCGCACCGTCGATCCCGACGCGACGCGGACGACGGGCGTCCTGTCGATCGGAAACCAGCCGAGGACGACGTTCTCCGGCGTCGACAGCACGTGCGCCGTGGCGGTCGCCGATGGTGCCGAGCGGGCTTGCGCGTTGAGCCGGCCGCCTGACGCGCCGGCAAGAAACACGCACGCGGCGATCGGGACCATGGCGAGGATCGAACGCCGGCGATCCCAGGAATGCATGATCGCTCCCTTTTTCATCGGTTGATTCGGTTAGAACGCGACGCGAAACGCCAGCTGTCCTTCGCGCGGCACGTACGCGTTCCCGTTGTTCTGCTGCGGCTGTCCGAACGCGGCCGTCGTCGCGGCGCTGGTCGCGCTGAGCGACGTGTTGTAGCTCCCGTAGTTCGCGCGATTGAACACGTTGAAGACCTCGGCGATGAACGACGCCTTCAGCGCGCCCGCGATCTTCAGGTCCTTCGTCAGCCGCAGATCGACTTTGTGCAGCGGCAGCCCCTCGAGCGCGTTTCGCGGAATCACTGTACCCGAAAGAATGGTCGACGGCCCGTCGAATCGATCGACCATGGCAGCCGGAATCACAATCGACGGCGAGGCCGCGCCAGTCGGGAGCAGATTCAGTCTGTTGGTGCCGGGCTTGCCGTACGGCGTCGCCGCGATGCTGGCCGCGAACAGGTTGCCGGACCCGTAGAAGTACGACACGCTCGTCGACAGACCCCACGGCAACTGGTTGATGACGTACGCGCGCGCCGTGTGACGCTGAAAGTCGGTCGACGTCGCGTACTCGCCATCCAGTCGATTGAACTGATTGTTCGCCGGCGGCGCCGTGTAGCCGATGCTTCCATCGTCGTGCATCGCGAGCATCAGCGTGTAGGTGACGCCCGCCTGGAAGCGACGCTGAAACCGGCGCGTCAGGCTCGTCGAGAGCTGCGTCTGATCGCGGCGGCCGTCCGTCGTGAAGTACACGATCTGCGTGTAGTTGGGATTCGGACGCCCGAGCGACGTGTTGACGTTGTAGCCGGTGACGGGATCGAAGAAGAGATTCGGATCGACCGTCCGCACGTCGTGGTACTCGTTGTAGTGCGTGAGGTCCGCCTCGATGCCGGTGACCGCGTTCAATTGTTTCTGGAACCCGATGCTGCTTTGCCACGTGAACGGATTGTGGAAGTCGGGATCGATGATGCGCGGCGACTGCGCCGGCGTCGGAGCCTTGCCCGCGAAGAGCTGCGCGCCCGTGACGCCGCACGTCGGGTTCATGATGAACAACGATCCGTCCGCGCACAGGCCGCTCTTCGACGGCGTGAACGATCCGGTAATCGTTTCGCCGAACACCTGGTGGCTGTACGACACGTTGGAGACCGGCGTCGTGTAGTAGAGGCCGCTGCCGCCGCGGATGACGAGCGAGCTGCCGACGGCGTACGTGAAGCCCGCGCGCGGCGCGACGTCGCGGTTGTCGCGGATGCCCGCCTTGTAGCCGAAGTCTCCCGACTGCACTCCGTTGTTGATAAGGATGGACGTCGTCGGCACGTTCGGCGGCGACGCGACGCCCCAGTCGTCGTCCCAGCGGACGCCGTAGTTGATCGTCAGCCGATCGCTCAGCCGCCAGCTGTCGCCGAACCAGATCGCCCACGTCGGCCGCGGGATGTCGATCGTCCAGCCGGACTGATTGAAGTTCTGATCGAATCGCAGCACATAAGGCTCGAGCGCGGCCAGATTCCACTGCGATGGCGAGAACACGGCGCTCGCCGGAATCAGCTGCGGCAGATTCGACGGCACCGACGTCATCGTGAACCGGCCGTTCGTCTGGATGTTCCAGTAGCCGGAGTGATTCACGTTGAGGAATTCGCCGCCGAGCTTCACGTCGTGCTTGGACTTGTGCCAGCTGAGGTCGTAGCGTCCCTCGACGATCGTCTGCTTTTCGACGCTCGGCAGGTTGTAGGGCGCGCCGACCGTCAGGCCGGGGAAATCGAACTCGGGCGTGCCGGCCGTCTCGGCCAGCGGCGTCTGCGAAAAGAAGAACTTGTCGTACCCGATTCGGACTTCCTGAACTCTGTTGCCGCCGAGCACGCGCGACCACGTGCCGAGCACGTTCGTCGCCTCGCGGCCGAGCACCGACGCGACGGACGGGAAGCCGCCCGAACCGAGGTTGAACGGGTTGTCCCAGTTCCATCGCGATCCGCGCACCGTCACGCGATCGGCGGACGCCAGCTGGCCGTCGACGCGCGCGAGCAGACTCTTCTGCGTCGTCTTCGTCGGGATGGTGAAGCTTTCGCCTGGCAGCGCGGCAGGCGACGTGAAGATCGTGATCGGCTGGCGCTCGTACTCGTACGACGCGAAGTAGTGGAGCTTGTCCTTGACGATCGGGCCGCCGAGCGTGCCGCCGATCTGCTGATCCGAATAGGGCAGCACTTTCTGCGCGACCGGATCGGGCGCGTTGAGGGCGTCGCTGCGAAAGAATCCGTAGACGCTGCCCGCGCTCGCGTTGGCGCCGGACTTCGAGATCGCCTGCACCTGAATGCCGGTCGAACGGCCCTGCGTGATGTCGAACATGTTGGTGACGATCTGGAACTCCGCAATCGCGTCGCGGCTGAACGCCGGCTGCCCGAAGCTCGATCCGGCGAGCTTCTGCGTGATCTGCTGGCCGTCGAGGTTGAGCTGAAAGAAATCGTCGTTGCTGACGCCCGGCTGATTCGTGACGTCGTTGGCCGTGATGCCCTTGACCAGCTTCGACAGCTCCATCCAATTGCGGCCCTGCAGCGGGAGCTCTTCCATCTGCCGGCGATCGACGTTGCCCGCGACCTGCGACGATGACGTGTCGACCAGCGGCGCCTCGCCGGTCACCATCACCGTTTCGTTGACGGTCGCGATCTTGAGCGTGAACGGCACCGTGCCGTTCTGCCCGACCAGCAGCTCGATCGACGGCATGACGACGGTCGTGAAGCCGGCGAGCTCCGCCTGCACTTTGTATGTGCCCGGCATCAGCTTGAGCAGCCGATACTCGCCGCGCGCGTCCGTCACCGACGAGACGACGGCGCCGGTCGCGAGATCGGTGCCGATCACCGTCACGCCGGGCAGGAGGGCTCTGGTTTCGTCAGTGATGGCGCCGGTGATGGAAGCGTCCTGCGCGAACACGGGCGCCGACGAGAGCACGCACGCGAGCACGCACACCGATCCGAAGATGCGTCTGATCATTGGTCCCTCCGCGAGGCCGCGATCGCGCGGCGTCAGCGGCGATCCAAGATCGGTACCAGTGGCGCGAATCGCGAGCGGTGGAGAAGAGCTGCGATTCGCTCAGAGAATCGTGCGACGCTCGTCGCGCCGGCGTCTGTCGGCCAGGTCGCGAAGCGACAACGATGTCGGTCTCGCGGAAAACGGCGACGTTCGCGTCGTTTCGTCAGTTCCGCGCGCGTCGGCGCCGGATGTCAGGCGATGCCAGATGACGAATATGTTGGCCGTATGGCTCGATGGCGACACGAACGTCAGTTGTCGAATCCGTCGCGCGGTTTGCCAATGCCGCTCCTGCCGCGTATAGTCGAAGACGAATTACCTTCCTGAGCACTGCCGCCCCTCGCCGGATCCGAACCGGCCCCGTGCCACAGCCCTCATCAAGCTCGCGTAGTCAATATTCGTCAACCCGTTCACGCAGTTGGGAGTCGACGCATGCATGTCAGACCGCTCCACGACCGGATTCTCGTGCAACGCCTCGAAGAAGGCGAACAGCAGATCGGCGGCATCATCATTCCGGATTCCGCCAAGGAAAAACCGCAGCGCGGAAAAGTCATCGCCGCGGGCAACGGCAAGGTCAGCGACGCCGGCGATCGTGTGAAGCTCGACGTGAAAGCGGGCGACACGATCCTCTTCGGCAAGTACTCCGGCCAGGAGATCAAGCTGGAGGGCGTCGAGTACCTGATCATGAAGGAAGACGAAGTGCTCGCCGCCATCGAAGGCGTTCCCGCCGGCGCCGGCAAGACCGCAACCGCCAGGGCCGCCATCGTCAAGTCGGCCACCGCGAAGACCGCCGCCAAGACCGGCACGAGGAGACGCTGACATGGCCAAACTGATTACCTACGGCGACGCGTCGCGTCAGGCGATTCTCCGCGGCGTCAATGGTCTCGCCGACGCCGTGAAAGTCACCCTCGGACCCAAGGGACGCAATGTCATCCTGAGCCGGGGCTTCGGATCGCCCACGATCACCAAGGACGGCGTCACGGTCGCGAAAGAAATCGACCTGCCGGATCCGCTCGAGAACATGGGCGCGCAGATGGTGCGCGAAGTCGCGAGCAAGACGTCCGACGTCGCCGGCGACGGCACGACGACGGCGACCGTGCTCGCGCAGGCGATCTATCGCGAAGGCGCGAAGAACGTCACGGCTGGCGCCAACCCGATGGCCATCAAGCGCGGGATCGCCGCGGCGGTCGAGGCGGTCGTCGCGTCGCTCGAGACGCAGTCCAAGCCGGTGAGCGGTCCGATGATCGCCCAGGTGGGCACCATCTCCGCGAATCACGACGAGACCATCGGCACGATCATCGCGGAAGCGATGGACAAGGTCGGCAAGGACGGCGTCATCACGGTCGAGGAAGCGAAGACGCTCGACACGTCGCTCGAAGTCGTCGAAGGGATGCAGTTCGACCGCGGCTATCTCTCGCCGTATTTCATCACCGACCCGGACCGCATGGAGATCGTCCTCGACAATCCCGTGATCCTGATCCACGAGAAGAAGATCAGCGCGATGAAGGACATGCTGCCGCTGCTCGAGCAGGTCGCGCAGGCGGGCCGTCCGCTGCTCATCATCGCCGACGACCTCGAAGGCGAAGCGCTGGCGACGCTCGTCGTCAACAAGCTTCGCGGCACGCTCAAGGTGGCGGCCGTCAAGGCGCCGGGCTACGGCGATCGCCGCAAGGCGATGCTCGAGGACATCGCCATCCTGACCAGCGGCAAGGCCATCACCGAGGACCTCGGGATCCGGCTCGAGTCGCTGAAGATCGAGGACCTGGGCCAGGCGAAGAAGGTCACCATCGACAAGGACAACACGACGATCATCGAAGGCGCGGGCACGAAGAAGGCCATCGAAGGACGCGTGAAGCAGCTGCGCGCGCAGGTCGACGACACGACGTCCGACTACGACCGCGAGAAGCTGCAGGAGCGGCTCGCCAAGCTCGTGGGCGGCGTCGCCATCATCAAGGTCGGCGCGGCGACCGAGACCGAGATGAAAGAGAAGAAAGCCCGCGTCGAGGACGCGATGCACGCCACCAAGGCCGCGGTCGAAGAAGGCATCGTCGCCGGCGGCGGCGTGGCGCTGCTGCGGGCCGCGACGAAGCTCCAGGGGCTGAAGCTGGAAGGCGACGAGCAGCTCGGCGTCACCATCGTCAGCCGGGCCATCGAAGAGCCGATGCGCTGGATCGCGACCAACGCGGGCCACGAGGGCGCCATCGTCGTGCAGCGTGTGAAAGACATGAAAAACGATGAGGGCTTCAACGCGCAGACGGGGCAGTACGAGAATCTCGTGAAGGCCGGCGTCATCGATCCGGCCAAGGTGGTCCGCTCGGCGCTCCAGAACGCCGCGTCGATCGCGTCGCTCCTGCTGACGACCGAGGCGGTCATCTCGCAGCAGCCGGAGGAAGACACGACAGGCGCCGCGGCGCATTCGGGCGGCATGTAAGCGACGCGTGGGTCCACTGCGCGAGCTCCTCGCGACCGATCATCGTCAGGCGCTGGAATTCTTTTTCCAGCGCCTGAAGGATGTTTCCGGACCCGGCGTCGACGAACAGGAGCTGCTCTACAACGCCAGCGTGCTGGCGCACTACGCCCAGGTGTCGACGCGCGCCGGGGTCGATCTCTCGGCGCCGGCGAACCTCAGCGCGGTCTTCGATCATTTCGTCTGCGATACGACGCTGCTGCGCGACAGCCTGATGATGGAGACGGCCGGCGCCCAATGTCTCGTGCTGGCGGGGTTCTTCGAGGATCAGATGCGCCGGCGGCACAACATCCGCTGGTACGCCGCGCTCGGCGCCGGGTTCTTCAGCCAGGCGGCCGTGCACGAACCGTCTCCGCACAAAGCCCAACTGCTGGATACGATCGCCCGGCGCTTCGAGGCCTGGCGCCAGCGCCACGCGCGGCTCAGCCGCGAGCTGCGCGACCAGCCGTTTCTGCTGATTCCACCCAAGCCGGCCACGCTCCCGTGACCGAGGCCTTCGGGTTCGGCGCCAATGCCTTTACCGCGACAGCCGGTCTTCGAGCGTCGACGCCTCCCGGTGCATCGCTTCGATCTCACGCTCGTGACGCTTCAGGAATTCGACATTCGTCCCGATTGCGCCGTTCGCCGCCGCCGTCGCCGGGATCTTTCCAGCCAGAATCCCGACGGCGGCCATGAACGCCACCTCGGTGACGACATACTCATGCGTCGTCATGTGGCCCGCGCCGATCGCTTCGGCCACTGCCGGCTCGCTCGCGTAATCCCGTTCGACGTCCGCCACGCCGGCCGTGCGAGCGCCGACCTCCGCCCGCATCCGCCGCGTGAGATCCGGCGACTTGACCATCTCCCGCAGGATCGCCGTCCGGATTCCGAAGTACTTGTCCAGCATCGGCAACGTCAACTCGAGGCCGAGCACCTCCTTGTTGTTGAGGGAGGTGACATCCACGAGATCGGCGTTCGTGAACACACGCGAGGTGCCGGGATGCTCTCGGCGCTGCTCTTCGGTGCGCTTGGCGACATCGCCCAATGACTGGCCGCGAACCGGCGCCGCCGGCGCGCAGACCGCCGCCCCAGCCATGAGCAGTCCGATGAACGATGTGCGTGACATGATCTCGCTCCTCCAGTACTTCTCTTATCGGTCCGACGCGCGGTACGGGCCACTATAGCCACGTGCAGAACGGCGGCTGATTCCCTGAGTTCTGAGGCAAAATGCGCTCGTGTTCCAGCGTCTGACCCAGCGCAAGGAATGGATCTTCTTCGCCGTCCTGCCGAAGGCCGACGCCGGCCTCGCGGCGGCGTGGTGGACGGCGCTCCTGCTGCGCGGCATCCTGCCGGCGGCGTTCGCGATCGCAATGGGCGTGCTGGTCGGCGCGGTCCAGCACGGGAATCCACTCGGCGGTCCGCTCGCGCTCGCGGGCACGATCTTCGTCCTGCTTCAGGTCCTCAGCCCGATTCATCAGGTGGTCAGCTCCAACCTTGGCGATCGCACGGCCGCGTGGCTCTACGACCGGCTCACCGAAGCGTGCGTGCGACCGCAGGGCATGGGCCACCTCGAGGATCCGTCGCTGACCAACGACCTCACGGTCGCGCGCGACTTCGACCTCGGCATGACCGGCCCGCCGCTCTCGATCTCGATGGACTTCATCGCGAACGGGATGGCGGAGATGATCGGCGGCGTCGCGTGCGCGATCATCCTGGCCGGCTACGCGTGGTGGGCGCCGCTCGTCCTCGCGGGCGCGTGGCTGGCGACGCACTGGCTGCTGCGCGAGAGCGCCGTCTGGTACGATCGCAATACGCCGGAGGTCCGCGGCGCGCAGCGCGACGCCGACTACGCGTACCGGCTCGCCGTCGATCCACCCGCGAGCAAGGAGCTGCGGCTCTTCGGCCTCGCGGACTGGACGATCGAGCGGTTCATCGCCAGGCGCACGCGCCTCCACGAACTCCAGTACGCCGCCACGCGCCTGCGCGAACAACCCGTGATCTGGAGCCTGCTGATCGTCGTGTCCGCGAACGTGCTCGTCTTCTGGATGCTGGCGAGCGCGGCCGCCGCCGGCCGCCTCGGCCTCGGCGAAGTCGTCGTCTACGTGCAGAGCGCGGTCGGCGTGTCGATGATCGCGTTCGGCGGATTCAGCTGGGCGCTCGACGGCGCGGCGGCGCCGGTCGCGGCGGTGATGCGGCTCGAGCCGGCGATGCGTCCCGCCGGCGCGCTGCAATCAGGCGATCGCAAGGCCGGCGCGACGCCCGCGCGCGAGATTCACCTGCGCGACGTCACCTTCTCATATGGCGGCGGTTCGACCGTGCTCGAACATTTCGACCTGACGATTCCCGCCGGCTCGTCGCTCGCCATCGTCGGCCAGAACGGCGCCGGCAAGACGACGATCGCCAAGCTGCTGTGCCGGCTCTACGATCCGCAGTCGGGCGCGATCGAGATCGACGGCGTCGATCTGCGCGACTTCGACCTCGCGTCGTGGCGCGCGCGCGTCACCGCCGTCTTCCAGGACTTCATCCGCTTCGAGCTGCCGCTCCGCGACAACGTCGCGCCGTCGGGCGCGCCGGACGATGTGATCCGCGCCGCGCTCGAATCGGCGGGCGCGGCGAATCTCGCCGCGCTGGACACGATCCTCGCCCGCGGCTACGACGGCGGCACCGATCTCTCGGGCGGCCAGTGGCAGCGCATCGCGCTCGCGCGCGCGCTCGCCGCCGTCACGCTCGGCGCGGGCGTCGTCCTGCTCGACGAGCCGACGGCGCAGCTCGACGTGCGCGGGGAAGCCGAGATCTTCGATCGCCTGCTCGCCGCCACGCGGCACTGCACGACGATTCTGATCTCGCACCGCTTCTCGACCGTCCGCCATGCCGATCGCATCTGCGTCCTCGAGCACGGCCGCGTCGTCGAGCTCGGCACGCACGACGAGCTGATGGCGCTCGGCGGACGCTATCGGACGATGTTCGATCTGCAGGCGCAGCGGTTCAGCGACCCCGTGGTCCAGGGCGACCCGGAGGACACCACCTATGATGTTCTCTGAGTCCGGCCCCACGCCTGACGCGATCGGCCCGCTGCCGCCGGCGCTGTCGTCGATGTGGCGGCTGTGCACGCTCGGACATCGCCACGAGCCGCGCCTGATGATCGCGTCGTTCGCGCTGTCGCAGCTCGCCGCGCTGCCCGACGCCCTGCTTGCGCTGTGGCTGGCGCTCCTCGGCAAAGGCGTGCTCGAGCGCAACACCGGACTGATGCAGGGCGCCGCGCTGGGCCTCGCCGTCTCGGCGGCTGCGACGTGGTTTCTCCGCACGGTCAGCACGCGCGTGCAGCGCCGCTTCCGCGACAAGGTGACGATCGCGCTCGAGTCGCACGTCGCGCGGCTGCAGGCGTCGGTCGCGACGGTCGCGCATCAGGAGCGCCCGGAGTATCTCGATCGGCTGTCGATGCTCCGCAATCAGGTATTCGTGCTCGACCACATGTACATGTCGCTGTTTTCCACGCTCGGGTGGATTCTGCGGCTCGTCGTGACGATGGCGCTGCTCGTCTCGATTCATCCGGCGATGATCCTGCTCGCCGTGTTCGCGATTCCGACCGTGCTCGTGTCGACGTGGCGGCCCGACGTCGAGCGGATCGTGCAGGAGCGCGGCGCGCAGACGCAGCGGCTCGCGCGCCATCTCTTCACGCTCGCGACGACGGCGCCTCCGGGAAAGGAAGTGCGCGTCACCGGCATCGGCGAGCGGCTCGTGACCGAGCGTCGCGCGGCGTGGGAGCGTTGGTACGGGCCGGTCGCGAGCGTGCGCTGGGGCTCGGCGTTCTGGCAGGCGCTCGCGTGGGCCGTCTTCGGCCTCGCGTACGTCGGCGCGATCGTGTTCGTGTCGTCCGGCCTCGCCGCGCCGGCCGGCTCCGTGCTGCTCGTGCTGGCCGCGGGCGCGCGGCTGTCGTCGTACATCGGCGCGACCGTCGGCGAGATCGGATTTCTGCGCGGATTCTGGATGGACGGCTCGCGGCGGCTCGCGTGGCTCGAAGACTACGCCGCGTCCGTCGCCGCGGCTGGCGATCTGCCGGCGCCGGCGTCGCTGCGCCGCGGCATCCGGTTCGATCACGTCACGTTTTCTTATCCGGGAACGTCGAAGGTTGTGCTTGACGATGTCTCGCTGACGCTGCCCGCGGGCGCGGTCGTCGCGATCGTCGGCGAGAACGGCGCCGGCAAGACGACGCTCGTCAAGCTGCTCGCGAAGATGTACGAGCCGTCATCGGGCGCGATCTTCGTCGACGACACGCCGCTGGCGCGCGTCTCGGCCGCGGAGTGGCGCGCGCGTCTGGCGGGCGCGTTCCAGGATTTCTTCAGATTCGAATTCCGCGCGCGGCAGACCGTCGGCCTCGGCGACGCCCCGCGGCTGGACGACGAGCTGGCCGTCGTCGTTGCGGTCGACCGCGCGGGCGCCGGCGACGTCGTCTCGAAGTTGCAGTCGGGTCTCGACACGCAGCTCGGTCCGACGTGGCCGGGCGGCGTCGAGCTGTCGTTCGGCCAGTGGCAGAAGCTCGCGCTGGCGCGCGGCTTCATGCGCGACGCGCCGCTGCTGCTCGTGCTCGACGAACCGACCGCGGCGCTCGACGCGGAGACCGAGCACGCGCTGTTCGAGCGCTACGCGGCGGCGATGAAAGCGAACGGCGCCTCGGGGCGCATCACGATCCTCGTGTCGCACCGGTTCTCGACCGTGCGGATGGCGGATCTGATCGTCGTGCTCGACGGCGCGCGGCTCGTTGAGGTCGGCACGCACGATCAGCTGATGGCCGCCGGCGGCCAGTACTCGCAGTTGTACGGAATTCAGGCCGCCGCCTATCGCTGACGGTGGCTGGTGGCTGGTGACTATTTTTCTTCAGCCGCCGTCGACGTCGCGGGACCCATGCCGACGATCTCGAGGATGCACTCTTCATCCTTCGCGCCATCGTAGTGGATCTCCTTGCCGTAGTGCGTGACGTAGCTGCCCGCGGGCACCGGCGTCGCCGAGGCGAAGTCGTACTTCGGGCCCGTCGCCACCCACCACGTGCCCTTCAGCACGTAGATGTAGCGATCGTTGGGGTGGAAATGCGGGCGGCTGTTGTTGTGCGGCAGCCACTTCTGCAGCGTGATGTAGAGGCCCGGCTTCGACGGATCGCCGACGAGCACCGCGCTCTCGGATCCCGTGCCCTTCCGCCACTTGATGTCGTTCGGCATCTGAATCGTGATCGCCTTCGGATTCAGTTCCGCCGCCCCGCGCGCGGACCCGATCGCGCCCGAGAAGACAACCAGTGACACGGCAAACGCAGCTCGCGGAATTCGCATACAAACCTCCAGAACTTGTTGCGCGCAGTATAGCGCCGAGCCGGCCGGAAACGGGTGGCCACGAACGGGCGCCCGCTCGAGGGCGCAGGCGAGGCCATCGAATGGTGCATTCGCCGAGCACTCGAGGGGGCTGTTCGCGGTCAGGACCCGAGATCCGCCGACGTGCAATGAGCGCGCACAAATCCTCTCCGTGCGGCTTCTGAAGTGCGAGAATATGCCGCTCACATTCTGGAGGCCACATGAACCGTCGCACTGCCTTCGTTTCGGCCGCCGTCGTGGCCGGCTGGGCTCTTCTCGTCGCTCCGGGCACCGCGCAGTCGCCGAATGCCTTCGGCGTTCCCTCCGCCGATCTGCCGCAGCCAGGCACGGCGATCAAAGCCGTCCCCGGCTCGCGCGCGCAGGGATGGCTCTCGCAGGGACGCTCGGAGGTCCTCGCGCGCCACGGCATGGTCGCCACGAGCGATCCGCTCGCCGCGGAAGCGGGCCTCGAGATCCTGCGCAACGGCGGTAACGCGATCGACGCGGCCGTCGCGACCGGCGCCGTCCTCGACGTCACGTCGCAGAACGACACGGGCATCGGCGGCGATCTCTTCGCGCTGGTGTACATCGCGAAGGACAAGAAACTCTACGCGCTCAATTCGGGCGGCTGGGCGCCGAGCGGCTGGACGCCGGAGTTCTTCAAGACGAAGCTCGGGGTCAACCGGGTGCCGCAGAACGGCGTGAACTCCGCGTCGGTGCCCGGCGCGATCTCCGGCTACGACGCGCTGCTGAAGCGCTTCGGCACGGTCGGCTTCAAAGAGGCGTTCGAGCGCGCGGCGCGGCTCGCCGACGAGGGATGGGGCATCGCCGAGCGGCGTCATTCCGATCTGAAGAACGCGACCAACGGCCTGGCCAACGATCCCGATTCCAAGGAGACGTTCCTGGTCGACGGCAAGACGCCGGCGCTCTACAGCATCATCCGCAATCCCGGCCTGTCGAAAGCGCTGCGCCTCATCCAGGCGCAGGGCCGCGACGCGTTCTACACAGGCGACATCGCCGACGCCATCGTCGCGAAGATGAAAGCCAACGGCGGCGTGATGACGAAAGCCGATCTCGGCGAATTCCAGTCGGAATGGGTCGAGCCGATCTCGACCAACTATCACGGCTACGACGTCTTCGAGCTGCCGCCGCCCGGCCAGGGCTTCGCCGCGCTCGAGATGCTGAACATCCTCGAAGTCTGCATGCCGAAGTTCAACACGACGCTCGCGGCGCTCGGCCCGGCGGATCCGCAGTACTGGCATTACATGGTCGAGGCGAAGAAGCTGGCGTACTCCGATCTCCTCGCGAACAACGCCGACCCGATGTTCGCGAAGGTGCCGGTGAAGGACCTGCTCTCGAAGACGCACGCGGCGTCGCTCTGCTCGAAGATCGATCCGAACGTCGCCGCGAAACCCGGCGTCACCGGTTCGACCGATGGCGGGACCATCTACCTGACGACGGCCGATCGGTGGGGGAACATGGTGTCGCTGATCCACAGCGTGTTCGGCGTGTACGGCAGCCGCGCGACGGTTCCGCCGTACGGCTTCGTGCTCCACAACCGCGGGTCCGCCTTCTCGCTCGATCCGAAGAGCCCGAACATCGTCGCGCCGCACAAGCGGCCCTTCCACACGATCATCGCGGGCTTCGTCATGAAAGATGGTCAGCCGCTGATGACCTTCGGCAACATGGGCGGCGGCGTGCAGCCCGAAACGCACGCGCAGCACATGGTCAACCTGATCGATCTCGGCATGAACGTGCAGATGACGACCGACGCCGCGCGCTTCACGCACAACCAGAACTCGAACGTGCTGTCGCTCGAGCAGAATCTGTTCAATCTGGTCGGCGCCGCGCTGAAAGCGAAGGGCCACGACGTGCGATCGGTGACGGGCGGATCGGTCGGCGGCTATCAGGGGATCTTGTTCACGCGCGATCCGCGCATGCCGCAGCCGACGTTCGATCGGAGCTACGCGACGCAGGATCTGCCCGTGAACGGCGTCTATCGCGGCGGATCAGATCACAGGAAAGACGGGCAGGCGGTGGGGTGGTAGATTCGGGGACGGGTCTCGGCGCGCGTCGAAATCCGAGACCCGTCCCCGACTGCCTACTTGAAGTTCCCGCCGTCCAGGCAGCCCTTCTGGCCGCTGCTGTTCGGATAGCCGGTGCTGGCGTTGAACGCGGCGTTCGACCAGTTCCCCTGAACCTTCCACTGCGAGAGGTTCGAGAACGTCAGGAGCGGCGTTCCGAATCTCCACGCGCACTTATCGGCGTTCTCCGCGCCGTTCGCGTCGTACCAGGCGTTCAGGTGCTGATCGGTGAGCGTCTCGGAGAGCTCGTGCCCGCTCACGTTGGCGAGCGCCGCCAGACCTTGTGAGTGCAGGCCGGACGTATCCTGCGGATCGCAGCCCGGGTCGCCGTCGAGGTTGAAGAAGAACGCGAACTGGATCGTCACGCCGTTCGAGCACGTGCCGGCGCTGTGCCAGGCGCAGTAGCCCGCGTTGCCGCGCGGCGAGTCCACGTACACGGGGTAGTAGCCGTCCGGCTTCAGGCTCGTCGCCTTGCTGCACGCCTCGGCGAGAATCGGCGACGTGCGGCTGCCGTTCTTCGGCGCGGCCGTCAGATCGAGGTGAGACGTGCCGAATGTCACGCTCGTGCCGACATGGCCGGTGCCGTCGGCGTACTCGGTCGTGGTCGCTTCATACGTCGACACGTTCATGCCTTCGTAGAACGACTGGAGCCCGGTCATCTTGTCGGCGACGAACGCGCTGTTGCTCCACTTCGCGCCCCAATAGATCGGCTCGACGTACGCGCCGTTCGTCATGACCGGGCCGTTGTGATAGACGAGGAGCGGCGATCCACCGCCGCCGCCCGGACGCGCTTCGCCGCGCGCCCACTGAATGCCGGACATCGGCGGCTCGGCGACCGGCGGCGGACCGCCCTGTCCCTGATTGCCTTGCCCTTGATCCTGTGAGCCGCCCATGGCGATTCCCACGGCGGACACCGTCATTGCCAGCGCGAACGCGATCGAAAGACGTTTCATGGACTCCCTCCAACGGACGCGGGGGACGCGTCGGGTTAAGAAGCTAACCGCGTCCGCGCGCGGCGTCAACCCTGACGTGCATTACGAATTCGTCGGCGGAATTACAACGCGCTTCCCTTGATAAACCACGCGTACGCGTCGTGCGCGATGTCGGGCGGCAGCGTGTGCCGCCCGTCGAACTCGCGGTAGGTCACGTCGTAGCCCAGCGCCTTCAGCCGCGGGACGAACTTCCGGCTCGTCACGTCGATCGGCATCGTCGGATCGGCGGTCCCGTGCGAAATGAAGATGCGCGGCTTGCCTCGCGCGTCGGGCGGCCGCATGAGCCCGGGCGAGAACGCCATCAGGTGACCGAACACGTCGCCGTTCGCGACGCCGAACGACAGCACGTGCGTCGCGCCGTCGGAGAAGCCCGCGAGCGCGAGCCGCCGTCGATCGACGGCGCACCGCTCGATCGTCGACTGAAATGCCGCGGCGAGAAACTCGCTGTCCTGACCGTGTCCGAGAATCGAATCCCAAGTCCAGTCGCGCGAGTCCGGCGCGAGCACGATATAGCCGAACTCGTCGGCCTGCCGGAACGCGAAGCCGGCATTGGCGCCCGATCCGCCCGCGCCGTGCAGCGCCACCACCAGCGGCATCGGCACGTCACGCCTGTAGCCCTTCGGAATGTAGATGACGCCGTCGCGATCGTTGTTGATGGCGAGCGGGTTCTGGCCCTCGACGAGCTCGTGCCGCGGCTTGTCGGGCGGCGTGAGGACGAGCGGATCCTGTCGCGCAAACGCGCGGACCGCGCGCGTGAACGGATCAAGAGCCGCAAGCGTGCCGGCCGCGATAAACGTCCGCCTGTTGATGTGCATGGCTCGCTTTCTCCCGCGGGTCCAGCGTGTTATACACCCTCAAGGTGACGAGCCACCATGACTGACATCGACCTCGTTCGCCAGTGGATCAATGCGTCCGTTCGGGTCGTGGCGTTGACGGGCGCGGGCATCTCGACCGAATCCGGCATTCCCGACTTTCGCGGCCCTCAGGGCGTGTGGACCACGAATCCGAAAGCCGAGCGGCTCTCCAACATTCACTCCTACATGTCGGATCGCGTGCGCGCGGGCGAAGACGATCCGGCGTGCGAGCGCTGCGGCGGGATTCTGAAGAGCGCGACGATCTCGTTCGGCCAGTCACTCGACCCCGACGTCATCACCCGCGCCATGCGCGCCGCGGAGCGCGCCGACCTGCTGCTCGCCGTCGGCACCAGCCTGCAGGTCTATCCCGTTGCGGGCGCGGTCCCGCTGGCGAAGGCCGCCGGCGCCCGCGTCGTCATCGTGAACGCCCAGCCCACGCCGTTCGACGAGCTTGCGGATGCCGTCCTGAGGGAGGCAATCGGGGAGGTCCTTCCCGCGCTCTGCGGTCCCTGACACGGAAAGACCGTGCAGTTGCGGATAAATCGGCTCCGTTTGGGGGCGGAAGTGCTAGAATCGCCGCCTATATATAAAGGAGTGGGCCCTATGACGTATCCCTCGCTCCGTACCCCTCTGCTGGCCGTCGCGGCGTCGCTCGCCGTCACGGGTCTGGCCGCCGCCGCGGACAACGCGAAACCCGTCACCTTTTCCAAGGACGTCGCGCCGATCTTCCAGGCGAAATGCCAGGAGTGCCATCAGCCGAATTCGATCGCGCCGATGTCGCTGATCACGTTCCAGGACGCGCGGCCCTGGGCGCGCTCGATCAAGGAGCGCGTGGCGTCGCGGCAGATGCCGCCGTGGCACATCGACAAGTCCGTCGGCGTGCAGCACTTCAAGAACGACATGTCGCTCAGCGACGAGCAGGTCGACACCATCGTCCGCTGGGTCGACGGCGGCGCGATGCAGGGCGATCCGAAAGATCTGCCGCCGCCCAAGCCGCTCGTGACCGACAACGAGTGGAAAGCGGTGCGCGACGGATTCGGACAGCCCGATCTCGTCGTCAAGTCGTCCGAATACACGATGCCGGCCGAGCACCAGGACGTCTGGTACCGGCCCTCGTCCGAGATTCCGCTGACCGAGCCGCGCTGGGTGCGCCTCGTGGAGATTCGTCCGACGAGCCTCAAGGCGCGCAAGATCATTCATCACTCGATCGCGCACCTCGTGCTGAAAGACGATCCGGACGCCGTCAACACCGGCACGCTGACCGGCGGCGGCCGCGGTCTCGGCGGCAACGATCCGGACAGCATCGTGAACGCGCGCCCGCAGCTGATGGAATGGGCGATCGGCAAGGGCTACGACCTGTATCGTCCCGGCACCGGCAAGCTGATGCTGCCGGGCGAGTCGATCACGTGGGATCAGCACATCCACGCGGTGGGCGAAGAGATCACCGGCGGATCCGAGATCGGCATCTGGTTCTACAAGAAGGGCGAGGAGCCGAAGAAGCGCAGCTACCTCGTCGGCTTCACCGGCATCGATCGGACGAAGATGCTCGACATCCCGCCGAACTCGATGGCGATGACCGAAGGCTTCACCGTCCTGAAGGAGAACGCGCTCATCGAGAACTTCCAGCCGCATTTCCACCTGCGCGGGAAGTCGATGCAGGTCGAAGCGATTCTGCCGGACGGCAACAAGCAGGTGCTGAGCTACGTCGGCAACTTCAACTTCAACTGGATGACGAACTACATCTACGACGACGACTACGCGCCGCTGCTGCCGAAGGGTACGGTCATCCACGTGACGGCGTGGTACGACAACACGCGCGCGAACAAGAACAACCCGGATCCGGATCAGTGGGTCGGCTTCGGCGACCGCACGGTCGACGAGATGGCGCACGCCTGGATGAACGTCACCTACTTCACCGACGCCGAGTACAAGGCGCTGCAGGCCGAGCGCAAGGCGAAGCTGCCGAAGGTCACCAACAACGAAGACAGACAGCAGTAGCGATCAATCGCTTCGTTCGCGAATTCAGACGCCGCAGGCCTCACAGCCTGCGGCGTTTTTCTTTGTCCGTCAGGCGGACTCGCCGGCCAGCATGGCCGCCTGCTTGGGGTCGAGCACGAACGCCGTGTGCGCCGCCATCACCTGCCAGCGTCCGTTGCGCTTCATCCACACGTTGGTCGTCCGGTACTTGCGCTCCACGTTGACGCTGCCGCCCTTGATCTTCACGACGAAGCGGTAGCTGCTGATGGCCGTGTCGCCCTGGCCGACGATCTGAAGATCCTCTGTCGTCCCTCCTTGTGGGTGTGGCGACGAAGGTAGCGTGCCGCCGCGCGGGGCGTCTCGAAGGATTTGCTAAGATTCGCCGAATGCCGATGATGGCCCCGGAATGCTACCGCTTCGGCGACGTCACGCTCGACGTGGAGGAGCGGCGCCTGTCGCGCGGGCGGACCGCGCTGCACTTGCCGCCGAAGGCGTACGACGTTCTCGTCGCGCTCGCGCGCCGCGCCGGCCGTCTCGTCACCAAGCAGGAACTGCTCGCCGAGGTCTGGCCCGACGCGTTCGTCGAGGAAGGCATCCTCACGGTCCACATCGCGGCGCTTCGCAAGGCGCTCGGCGGCGCTCGTCCATCTCGCGGTCGCGCCGCAATGGGACGAACTGCGGAGTGATCCACGATTTGCCGCGCGACTTATTCGAATGGGACTGCCAGCCGTGCCCGTTGCAGCTGCGGTCTAACTCAACCGTGACCTCTGTTTCGTATCCGTGTCCTCCGTGGTAGAGCCGTTCGTCGACGGCTCGCCTTGGCCGACACGAACCGGTGCGCCATCAGCAGCAGATCCCGCAGCGCGTCGCGGCGGATGCGCGCGAGGCGGACGAGCACGCACGGATAGTTCACGTAGTGCTCTTTCAGGTAGTACGTCTCCGGTTCCGCCGCGAGGAGCTCGTCGCGATCGGCGAACGCGATGCGAACCGCGAGCGAATGGGGCTCCGCGGACCTGTGATTCGGAATGCAGGCGAACATCTGCCCGTTGACCTTCAGCGCCGGCGTCCTGTACGTCGTCCCTTCCTCGGCGCCTGGCAGGGCCAGTCCGATCTCGCGCACGGTATCGAACGTGATTCGTTTCGCGGCCACCGGAAGATGATAGCCGGTCTCTGACCGATCACGCGCTGACCAGCACGACGATGCTCCGTCCCTGCACCGTGCACGACGCGCCGGCGAAGGGACGCTCCTCGCCCGGGCTCGCAATGTCGCGCGGACTGGCGGCGAACGTATCGATCGCGAGCCGCCATTCCCGCCGGGGGAGTGCCGGCACGTCGAACGCCAGCGGCTCCCAGTACATGTTCATCATGACGTGCAGGTCCGGGGCGCCTCGAAAGCCCGCGATGGTGAACGCCAGCGCCCGTGCCTCCGGGTCGCCGAATCCCGGATTGTTGAGCTGCGTGCCGTGCCAGGTGATGTCGGCCAGGCCGCGCTCGCTGACCTCACCCGTGTAGAAGTACGGCTGGGAGAGCGCCGGATGCGCCCGGCGGAAGGCGATGACGCGCTGGAAGTAGCGCAGCACGTCCCCGTGCGACCCGGCTCCGGTCCAGTCGATCCAGTTCATCGCGTTGTCCTGGTTGTAGGCGTTGTTGTTGCCGCCCTGCGTGCGCCGGATCTCGTCGCCGGCCAGGATCATCGGCACGCCGCGCGACAGCATCAGGATCGTGACGGCGTTCTTGATCTGCCGGATGCGCAGGGCCTGGATCGGGGCATCGCTCGTGGGGCCCTCGACGCCGCAGTTCCAGCTCACGTTGTTGTCGATGCCGTCGCGATTGCCTTCGCCGTTCGCCTCGTTGTGTTTCTCGTCGTACGACACGAGATCGTTGAGCGTGAAGCCGTCGTGGGCGGTGATGAAGTTGATGCTGTTCTCCGGCGTCTGGCCGCGCGCCTGATAGATGTCCGCGCTGCCGCCCAGACGCCACGCGACGATCCCCGTCAGGCCGGGATCGCCCTTCACGAACCGGCGGATGTCGTCGCGGTACTGTCCGTTCCACTCGGCCCAGCGGTCGCCGGGGAAATGGCCGACCTGGTACAGCCCCGCCGCGTCCCAGGCTTCCGCGATCACTTTCGTGTCGGCCAGCGCATCGTCGAGCTCGATCTGCCAGATGACCGGCGGGTGCGCGAGCGGCGCGCCGTCCTCGCCGCGCGAGAGGATGGACCCTTCGTCGAACCGGAATCCGTCGACGTGCATCGCCTCCACCCAGAACCGCAGGCAATCGACGATGAGCTTCTGCGGCAGCGGGTGATTGGCGTTGAACGTGTTGCCGACGCCGGTGAAGTTCGCGTACGTCGCGAGGTTGTTCGGATCGAGGACGTAGAAGGTGCGGTTGTCGATCCCGCGGAACGACTGGGTCGGCCCCAGCTCGTTGCCCTCGTCGGTGTGATTGAAGACGACGTCGAGGATCACTTCGATGCCGGCCTTGTGGAGCGCCTTGACCATGTCGCGAAACTCGTCGAGGCGCGACACGCCGGTCTGATCCACGCAGTAGCCGCCGTGCGGGCTGAAGAACCCGACCGTGCTGTAGCCCCAGTAGTTGCGCAGCGCGCCGCCCGCGGGACTCAGCGACTCGTCGGAATCGTCGAACTCGCACACCGGCAGGAGCTCCACGGCCGTGACGCCGAGCGCCTCGAGATACGGAATCTTCTCCACGATGCCGCCGAACGTGCCCGGATGGCGCACGCTGGCGCTGGGCGAGCGCGTGAAGCCGCCGACGTGCATTTCGTAGATGACGGACTCGTGAATGGGCCGCTTCAGCGGCTGATCGCCTTCCCAGTCGTACTGCGCGGGATCCACGACGGCGCAGCGCATCGAGGTGGCCTGGTTGTCCTGCGGGCCCACGGCGTCGGCGCGCTTCCACAGCTTTCTCGAGATCCCGCGCGCGTACGGGCCGATGAGCACTTTGTTGGGATTGAATCGATGGCCTGACGCCGGATCCCACGGCCCGTCCACGCGGAACGCGTAGAACGTCCCCCGGCCGCAGCCGCGCACGAACACGTGCCAGAAGTGGAACGTCTTGTTGCGGAACGGATCGAGGCGCACGATGTGCGACGGCTCCGCCGCCGTCGAGGAATCGAAGAGCAGCAAGGCGACCTCGGTCGCCGCCTGCGAGAACAACGAGAAGTTGGCGCCGTCGGGCGAGACCGTGATGCCCAGCGGATGCGCGGCGCCGGGCTCGATCGTGAACAGGGCCATACGACATCATCGCAGGTTTCACGCGGGAGGTATGATCGCGTCGCGCCGTGAGCGCGTAAGGACATCCTATGGAACTCGGCATGATCGGGCTCGGGCGCATGGGCGCCAACATGACCCAGCGTCTGACGCGCGGCGGACATCGCGTCGTCGGCTACGATCCGAATCCCCGGGCGCGCGCGGATGTCGAACGCAATGGCGCCGCGTCCGCCGCGTCGCTCGACGCCCTCGTCTCGTCGCTGCGTCCGCCGCGCGCGGTGTGGATGATGGTGCCGGCCGGCGAGGCCACCGACAGCACCATCGCCTCGCTGATGCCGCTGCTGGCCGCCGGGGACACGCTCATCGACGGCGGCAATTCCAACTACAAGGACACGATGCGCCGGGCCACGGCGGTCGGCGAGAAGCAGATCAGCTACATCGACTCCGGCACGAGCGGCGGCATCTGGGGCCTCGACGAAGGCTACAGCCTGATGATCGGCGGCGACGAAGCCGCGGTCGAGCGCCTGCGGCCGATCTTCGCCGCGCTGGCGCCGGCGCCCGATCGCGGCTGGGGACGCGTCGGTCCGGCCGGCGCCGGTCACTTCACGAAGATGATTCACAACGGGATCGAGTACGGGCTCATGCAGGCCTACGCCGAAGGGTTCGCGATCCTGCAGCACAAGCGCGAGTTCGGCCTCGATCTGCACCGCATCGCGGAGATCTGGCGTCACGGCAGCGTGGTGCGTTCGTGGTTGCTGGACCTGACGGCGAACGCGCTCGAGGCGAATCCGACGCTGGAGGGCATCGCGCCGTTCGTGGACGATTCCGGCGAGGGCCGCTGGACGGCGGCCGAAGCGATCGCCCTCGACGTGCCGGCGCCGGTGATCACGCTGTCGTTGCTCGAGCGCCTGCGCTCGCGCGAGGCGAGCTCGTTCGCCGACAAACTGCTGGCCGCCATGCGCCACCAGTTCGGCGGCCACCCGATCAAGACCGAATGATCGCTAACACGGCTCCGTCTCTTCAGCGTGCGGATCGTGCCAGCCGTTCGCGCCCGCGATGATCGTCGCGGCCGACGCGGGTCCCCAGGTGCCCGGCTCGTATTCGGCGAGGGGAGCGGCCGCGCCGAGCACCGGATCGACGACGCGCCACGCGGCCTCGACGTTGTCGTCTCTCGTGAACAGCGTCGCGTCGCCGCGGATCGCGTCGCCCAGCAGCCGTTCGTACGGCGAGTGTTCGCCCGCGAGCAGATGACGGGCGACGAGCTCCACCGGCTCGCCGCGCATGTCGTCGCCCGGATGCTTGACGCGCGCGCCGAGCGAGATGACCACTTCCGGGCTGAGGCGGAAGCGGATGTAGTTCGGCGCCGCCGGCGCGACCGCATCGAAGATCGAGAGCGGCGCGTGCTTCAACGTGACGATCATTTCCGTGGCCGTGATCGGCAGGCACTTGCCGGCGCGGATGTAGAACGGCACGCCGGCCCACCGCCACGTGTCCACGTGCAGCCGCAGCGCGACGAACGTCTCGACCTGTGAGAGCGGCGCCACGCCGGCCTCCGCGCGATAGCCGCGGAACTGGCCGCGCACGAGGTCGGCGGGATCCAGCGGACGCATCGCCCGGAACAGGCGCAGCTTTTCGGCGCGCATCGCCTCCGGGTCGTGGCCGGTCGGCGGGTCCATCGCCAGCAGCACGAGGATCTGCAGCAGATGGTTCTGCACCACGTCGCGGATGGCGCCGACCTCTTCGTAGAACCGGCCGCGGCCCTGCACGCCGAAATCCTCGGCCATCGTGATCTGGACGCTCTCGACGTAATTGCGATTCCAGATCGGCTCGAGGAAGGCGTTGGCGAAGCGGAAGTACAACAGATTCTGCACCGCCTCTTTCCCGAGATAGTGATCGATGCGGAAGACCGACGATTCGGGGAAGACCTCGTGCAGCGCGCGGTTGAGCGCCTGCGCCGACGCGAGATCGCGCCCGAACGGTTTTTCGACGATGACGCGCGCGTCGGCGGCGCAGCCGGCGGCGGCGAGTCCCCGCACGACCGTGCCGAAGACGCTCGGCGCCACGGCGAGATAGTGCAGCGGCCGCGCGGCGCCGTTGAGCGCTTGCTTCAGCCGCGCGTAGGTCGAGGGATCGTTGTAGTCGCCGCCGACGTACGTGAGCCGCGCGGACAGCTTCGCGAACGCGTCCGCGTCGATGCCGCCATTGTGCGTCACGCTGTCGCGCGCGCGCGCGCGCAACGTGTCCAGCGTCCAGCCTTCGCGGGCCATGCCGATGATCGGCATCTCCAGCTCGCCGCGCCGCATCATCGACTGCAAGGCGGGAAAGATCTTCTTGTAGGCGAGATCTCCGGTCGCGCCGAAGAACACGAACGCGTCCGCGCTGGATGTCGTCATCGTGCCGCCTCATGCTACACCCCGCCTCAGTGCGATGGCGTGGCTGGTGGCTGGTGCCTGGTGGCTGGTGTTGTAGACTCGCGAGGTGGTCGACGCGCGTTCACAGCGATCTCTCTTCGCCACACTGGTGATTACAGTCGCCGCGGCGCTCGCCGCGAGCGGCTGCCGCCGGCAGGCGCCTCCGCCGCCCAAGCCTGCCGAGCCGACGATCGCCTACCACCAGCTCGGCTCCTGGTCGGGCCGCGGCAACCTGCAGACGGAGTCGTTCACCAGCGACACCGGCGCGCTGCGCGTGCGGTGGGAAACGACCGTGCAACCGGGCGACGCGGCGTCGCCAGCCCAGGGGGCTTTCAAAATCACCGCCCACAGCGCCATCAGCGGCCGCCCGCTCCAGGAGGTCGTGGACTCGGCCGGCGTCGGCAGCGGCGTCGGGTACGTCCAGCAGGACCCCCATGTTTTTTACGTGGTGGTCGATTCACGCCACGTGAATTGGAAGTTCACGGTGGAGGAAGCCGTCGTATATTAGTGATCGTCTCGGCAGGTCGGTTAACGGGAGGGAGAACGATGGCCGAAGAGACCCCCGCACACGTTTCCCGTCGCAACTTCATCAAAGGTGTCGTCGCCGCAGGCGCGGTGGCTTCGACATCGTCGTATTTGTTCCGGACGACGACGCTGCACGGGCAGCCGTCGGCCGCCGGCGCCGTCGAGCGCCTGATCACGCTCAACGTGAACGGCCAGGATCGCCGCGTGGACGTGCTGCCGCAGCAGACGCTGGCGATGACGCTGCGCTATTCGCTCGGCCTGACCGGCACGAAGATCGGCTGCGATCGCGCCGAGTGCGGCGCGTGCACCGTGCTCGTCGACGATGTGCCGCACTACTCGTGCTCGGTGCTCGCGCAGCGCGTGCGCGGCAAGAAGATCGTCACGATCGAAGGCCTCGCCGATGCCGCGACCGGAAAGCTCCACGCGGTCCAGCAGGGCGTCGTCGACGAACAGGGCTTCCAGTGCGCGTTCTGCATGCCCGGCTTCGTGATGGCGACCGTCGGCTACCTCAAGACGAATCCCAATCCGACCCGGCAGGAGCTCGCGCACGGCATCTCCGGCAATCTCTGCCGCTGCCAGGATTACGACAAGATTCTCACCGCGATGATGCGCGGCGCAGAGCTGATGCGAGGTTGACGCCATGGCGAACACACTCATCGGCCAGAACTACTCGACACCCGATCTCGTCGCGAAGGTCACCGGCCAGGCGAAGTACGCCGAGGACTATCGCGTCGACGGCATGCTCTTCTGCAAGCTGCTGCTGAGCCCGATGCCGCACGCGCGCGTGAAGCGCATCGACGCGAGCAAGGCGCTCGCGATGCCCGGCGTGAAAGCCGTCCTCACCGCCGACGAGCTGCCCGCACCGGCCGACGTCGTGACGGATCTCGGCCAGCGCATCGCCGCCAACACGAAGGGCGAGAAGGCGCTGAGCAACGAGCCCGTGTATCAGGGCGAGCCCGTGCTCGCGGTCGCGGCCGTCGACGAGCTCACCGCGGCGGATGCACTCGAGAAGATCGACATCGAATTCGAGCCGCTGCCGTTCGCGGTCGATCCGGTCAAGAGCCTGCTGCCGGGCGGATCGAACGCGCGGCTCGAAGGCAACATCTGGGGCAAGCCGAAGCCGCCGACGCCAGGGCAGCCCGTGTCGCCGCCGGCGATCGAAGAGCTCAGGTGGAGCGACGCCGAAGCCGCCGAGTACGCGCAGGGCCGTTTGCCGATGGGCAAAACCCCGGACGAATGGACGCTCGGCGATCTCGACGCCGGTTTCAAGACCGCGGCGCTCGTCCTCGACGAAACGTTCGTGACGCCGAACACCAGCCACCAGACGCTCGAGCCGCGCACGGCGATGGCGTACTGGCAGAACGGCAAGCTGTACATCCACTGCTCGACGCAGAGCACGGTGCAGACGGTCGGATCGTTCTCGCGCTGGCTGCACCTCGATCAGAAGGACATCGTCGTCGTCAGCGCGTACACCGGCGGCGGATTCGGCAGCAAGGCGACCGGCACGATCACGGCGATCATTCCGGCGCTGCTCTCGAAGAAACTGAACGGCGTGCCGGTGATGATGCGCATCGATCGCGAGACCGAGCACGGCATCGGCGGCGCGCGTCCGAGCCTGCACGGCCGGATCAAGGCCGGCTTCGCGAAGGACGGCAAGATCACCGCGCTCGACATGTTCGTCGTCTGTGAGAACGGCCCGTACGAGCCCGTCGGCGATACGGCGCAGTCCGGTCGCATCGTGTCGTTGCTCTATCAGCCGCCCGCGATGCGGTGGCGCGGCGTCGCCGTACTGACCAACACGCCGCCGCGGCGCGCGCAGAGTCAGCCCGGCGGCATGCAGGGCATCACGCTGATGGAGCCCCTGCTCGCGAAAGCGGCGCGCAAGCTCGGCATCGATCAGGTTGCGATCCGCCGCATCAACGCGCCGGAAGGCAAGGCAAAGTTCGGTCCGGCGAATGCGCGCGGCCAGCGCGGGTACGCGACGAGCGCGTTCATCAAGGAAGCGCTCGATCGCGGATCGGAAATGTTCCGCTGGGAAGCGCGCAAAGCGCAGGGCGGAAAGCGTCAGGGATCGAAAGTGCGCGGCTACGGCGTCTCGGTCAGCACGTTCGTCGCCGGCTCGGTGGGCTACGACGGCCTGTTCGTGATCAAACCGGACGGCCGCATGGCGATCCAGTCCGGCATCGGCAACCTCGGCACCGAATCGATGAGCGACTGCCATCGCGTCTCGGCCGAGCTCGTCGGCATGCCGTGGGAGAAGGTCGATCTCACGTGGGGCAACACGGGCAAGAACCTGCCGTGGAGCTGCGTGTCCGGCGGATCGCAGACGACGCACGCGCACACGCGCGCGGCGCACGCGGCGGGAATGGATGCGGTCAAGAAGCTGCAGGAGATCGCCGCGAAGGTTCACGGCGGACGGCCGGAGCAGTACACCGTCGCGAACGAGCGCGTCTCCGGCCCGGGCGGCAGCATGACGCTCGCGCAGGCGGCGCAGAAAGCGATCGAGCTCGGCGGCAAGTACGACGGTCACGAGCTGCCGGAGAACATCAACGCGTTTACCAAGACATCGGCCTCCGCGCTCGCGGGTCAGGGGTTGATGGGTGTCGCGCGCGACGCGTATCCGCACGACGGCGCGACGCATTCCTTCGTCGCCGGCTTCGCCGAAGTCGAGGTGGACGTCGAGACGGGCAAGTACCACATCCTCGACTACCTCGCCGTCGCCGACGTCGGGACCATCATCCACCCTGCGGCGCTCGGCGGCCAGGTGCTCGGCCGCTCGATGCTCGGCATCGGCCACGCGATCGGCCAGCACTGGGTGTACGACCAGCACTACGGCCTCGCGGTAGCGAAGCGCTTCTATCAGAACAAGCCGCCGACGATTCTCGACGCGCCGCAGAAGATGGCGTGGGACGCGTTGAACATTCCCGATCCCGAGACGCCGGTCGGGGCCCGCGGTATCGGCGAGCCGCCGGTCGCGGCGGGCTGCTGCGCGGTGTTGAACGCGATCGCCGATGCGCTCGGGGACGACGTGTTCAAGCGCGCGCCGGTGATGGTCGGAACGCTGATGGCTGCGCTGGACGCAGGACATGCGGTTCAAGAACCGTTGACGGCACACATCTGATTTGGTGACTGGTGGCTAGTGGCTGGTGACTGGAAAGAGCGGAGACTTCAAACTCCAGCCACCAGACACCAGCCACCAGTCACCTGAAAAGGAGAGCACTTCCTATGGCCGTCATCCACGACATCATCCCGGCGTTCGAGCTGTACCAGCCGGCGAGCATCGATGATGCGATCAAGCTGCTCGACAAGCACGGCGCCGACGCGCTGGTCTTGGCGGGCGGGCTCGACAGCATGGACTGGCTGAAGGATCGCCTCA
>JAIQFX010000082.1 GCA_020073005.1 Terriglobia bacterium
GAACGTCGCGGGCTCTCCCGGCGTGACGCCGCTGATGTCCGACTCGTCGATGTCCACCTGCACCTGCATGTGCCGGAGATCGGCGGCGATTCTGAAGAGCACGGGCGACTGCACGGACGCGGCGACGGTCTGCCCGACGGCGACGTCCCGTTCGATGACGATGCCGTCGATCGGCGCGCGGATCACCGTCCGATCGAGATTCACCGCGGCTTGATCGACGACGGCCTCCGCCTGGCCGACGCCGCCTCGCGCCTGCACGGCCCGCGCTTCCCCGCTCTTCACGTCGGCGATCGCCGCGTCGAGCGCGATCTGCGCGGCATCGAGGTCCGAGTCCTGAATCAGGTGGCGATCCGCCAGCGCTTTCGCGCGCGTGAATTTCTCGCGCGCGTCTTCTTCCGCCACGCGCAGCCCCGTCAAGTCGGTCTGCGCCTGCTGCAGAACGGCCTGCGCCTGCTGCAGCGCCGCCGCGGCCTGATCCCGCGCCGCCTGAAAGAGGCTGGGATCGAGCCGCGCGATCACCTGGCCCGCTTTCACGATCGAGTTGAAGTCCGCCCCGAGTGTCTCGATGGTTCCCGAGACCTGGCTGCCGACTTCAACCGTGGTGAGGGCCTGGACGGTCCCCGTCGCGACGACTCGACGCGTGATCGGACCGGCAGTCGCCCGCGCCGTATCGACGTCGATCTCGGGCGTCGGACGAAGCGCCCAGACGCCGACGCCCGACGCGATCGTGACCGCAGCCGCGATCGCGAGCCAGGTGGAGCGACGCATCAGAATCGATACCCGACGCCGAACGTCAGGCCGTTCGCGTTCAACGGCGACGCGCTGAGCGTGGTGTCCGCCGCGATGCGCGAGTAGCGGTGGCCCGCGTCGACGACCCAGTGCGGCGCGATGAGCGTCTGCACGCCCCCGCCCAGCGTGAACATGAACGCGGTGCTCGATGGCGGCTGCGTGAACGCGCCCGCGGTCGTGATCGCGCTGGTGACGTCCTGTCCCACCGTGGGCGTCGAGCCATCGGGCATCGTGCCGCTCTGGAACGTGAACACCGCGCTCGGCGACAGCCGCGCGACGCCCGCCCCGCCGAGGACGTACGGCAGGACGCGGCTCTGCATCGGGATCTCGACGCGCACGCCGCCGAAGCCGGGTGCGTTCTCCCAACCCTTCTCCGCGGCGCTCTCCTGCGCGAAGACCGGTGCCGCCGTCAACGCGATCACTGCTGCTGCCATCGTCGTCATTGTCGCAATTCGCATGAACGCCTCCTGTCGAGAGGAATGGTGCAGCCGCAGTGCCATTTCACATGCGCGCCACAGCCGCACTCGAGTCACGTCGAGGCACAGGAAGCGCGTCGGCCTTTGCAGATTCCTCTCAACCGATCCAGAAGGTCGAATCGGTCGAGAAACGCGGCGTCGTCGCGCGAGGGCAGGTCTGTCCAAAATCACGCACGGCCGCTTTATTTATGTCGCCGGCGTGACGAAAGTCGATTGACCGTGGGCGGACGGGATGTTAAGGTCTCGCCACGTTGTAACGGATTGCAAGTCCAAATCGGAGGAGGGCCGATGCGGAACGTGCCTGGGAAAGCTCTGCTTGCGCTGTTCGTCCTGTTGATCCCCGTCGCCGCGTTCGCACAGGCCGGCATGGCCGGCGTCGTCAAGGACACCACCGGCGCTGTCCTGCCGGGCGTCTCGGTCGAAGCATCGAGCCCCGCGCTCATCGAGAAGACGCGCGCGGCCATCACGGACACGGCGGGTCAGTACAAAATCGTAGACCTGCCCCCCGGCACCTACTCAGTCACCATCACACTGGCGGGCTTCAAGACGGTCCGGCGTGAGGGCGTGATCCTGGAAGGAACGTTCATCGCGCAGATCAACGGCGACCTGGAAGTGGGCCGCGTCGAGGAGGCGGTCACCGTCACAGGCGCGTCGCCGACGGTCGACACGGTCAACAACACCGCGAGCTTCGTGGCGAACCGCGACGTGCTCGACGCCATCCCGACGACGGACCGCAGCACGCCGGCGCGCGCGCTGCTGATCCCCGGGACGACGGTGACGCCGTTCGTCCTCGGCCAGTACAACCTGACGAGCCACGGCTCGAACACGTCGGACTTCACGATCGCCATCGACGGGCTGCGCGTGAACAACCTGTGCGGCAGCGGCCAGTACAGCGGCTTCTACATGAACGACGCGAGCGTGCAGGAACTGACCTACATCACCGGTTCCGAGTCCGCGGAAATCCAGAGCAGCGGGATCCGCGTCAACAGCGTGCCCAAGGACGGCGGCAATCGGTTCTCCGGCTCGATGTTCATCTACGGCCAGGGCAGTTCGCTGCAGGCCGACAACCGGTCCGACGCCGTCAAGGCCGCGGGCATCACGATCGCCGGGACCGCGTACGACTACCAGATCAATCCGTCGTTCGGCGGCCCGCTCGCGAAGGACAAGCTCTGGTTCTATGTCACTTACAAGTACCAGGACAACAAGTTCTACGTCCCCAGTTCCCACTTCTCGGACGGCAGCGCGGCGTACCGGAACAGCATGGGCAACTACAGCGGCGTCGGCCGGCTCACCTGGCAGGCGACGAGCAAGGACAAGATTCGCCTCTACATCGAGAAGCAGTTCAACGGCGAGTTCTACAACGGCTTCAATACATATGCGGTGACGACACCCGACGCGTCGACCGATGCGTTCGGCCGAGGCTGGATTCCGCAGGTCCGGTGGACGCGCGCGCACTCGAGCAAGCTGCTGTTCGAAGCCGGCCTCGCGTATTACACCCAGCCCTACGAGCAGGACTGCTCGGCGACCGCCGCGCCGAACGCCTTGCCGAAACTGAACGCCTCGACCGGCCTGCTGTCGGGCAGCTGCGGGTATCTGATCCCCGCGTACTCGAGCACGACGAAGGATTACAGCTCCATGGCCTCGGTCAGCTACGTCACGGGGTCGCATGCGATCAAAGTCGGGATGACCGACGGCTGGGGCGAGAACTCGCGCACCTTCGCGCCGAAGGCCAACATCAACACGCTGATCACGGTCAACGCCGCCGGCCTGACCAACTTCCCGTTCCAGGTCGCGGTCTATAACACGCCGACCACGGGCATTCAGGACGTCAACAGCGACTTCGGCAGCTTCGCGCAGGACACGTGGACGATGAAGAAGCTGACGCTGAATTACGGCGGGCGCTTCGATCACTTCAACGCGTCGGTCCCGGCGGAAACCGCGCCGGCGTCGACCTGGATCGCGGCGCGCAACTTCGCCGAGATCCCGAACGTGCCGAACTGGAACGACTGGTCCGTCCGCCTCGCCGCCGCCTACGATCTCTTCGGCGACGGCAAGACGGCGATCAAGGCGAATGCCGGCAAGTACATCGCGTCTCAGGCGGCGGGCTTCGCGCAGGGGTTCAACGGCATGAACGGCGCGACGCAGACGCGCACGTGGAACGACGCGAACCGGGACGGCACGATTCTCAATGCCGACGGATCGATCCAGACCAACGAGGTGATCGGCGGCACGTCCAACTTCGGTCAGATTACACAGCGCCCCGATCCGAACCTGGCGCGCGGCTACAACTGGGAGTACAGCGCGGTCGTGCAGCGCGAGCTGCTGCCGCGCGTCTCCGTGACGGCCGGATACTATCGCCGGGACTTCTACAACATCCAGGTCACCGACAACCAGAATCTGGCCGCGACCGACTGGAGCCCCTACGGCATCGTGACGCCGACCGACCCCCGGCTGCCGCTGTCGGCCCAGCCGATTCCGATGTACACGATGAACGCCAACAAGGTGGGCGTCGCGACGGACAACCTGATCACCTACTCGACACTGGATAAGATCACGTACAACGGCTTCGAAGCGACCGCGAACGCCCGGCTCGACAAGTTCCTCGTGTTCGGCGGCGTCACGACCGACCGCCGGGTGTCGACCACCTGCGACGGCGACGGCGCCACCAACGGCAACACGCCGCGCGACAACCCGAACAACCTGCGGTTCTGCGACGCCGTTCCGCCGTTCAAGACGACCGTGAAGGTGTCGGCGGCGTACACGCTGCCGTACGACGTCCAGGTGAGCGGGTCGTTCACGTCGATTCCGGGACCGGCCGTGAGCGCCAACTACACGGTCACCTCAGCCATCGCGGGCCGCCCGATCATCGGCTCGACGACGGGCGCGGCGTCGACGGTCGTCAACCTGGTCGAGCCCGGCACGCTCTTCCTGGACTACCAGAACCGGCTCGACATGCGGTTCGGCAAGACGTTCCGGTTCAACCGTACGAAGATCCAGGGCTTCGCGGACATCTTCAACGTGCTCAACGCGGGCACGGTGCTGTCGGTGAACCAGACCTACGGCAGCGTCGCTGCGACCAACGCGTGGATGACGCCGACGTCGATCATGCAGGGCCGCTACGTGCGCTTCGGCATGCAGATGAACTTCTGAGCAAGGCGGGTGGGCGGGTGAGGCAGTCTCACCTGCCCTTCCCGCCCCAGGTAAAGACTCCGGAAGCGATCCGTAAGGAACCAATGTAGCGAGGCGCGAGCGCGCTTTCTCACACTTGTCTTGAAACGCGCCGTCGATTGTCGGCTGTACTCTTCGGATGCGCACGTTCAGCCGTCTTGGCTGGCTATCCGCCGGGTACCGCGGCATGCGCGACGGCGCATTGCTTGGCCTCGCGGAGCTGGACCAGATCGGGAGTCCCGCTCGCTACACCTATCGCGTGAACGGAATGGCGCTCACGGTCCGGCGCTGGACGACCGATCGACTCATCGTCGACGAAGTCGTCAAGCGCATTCCGTTTCCACAGCTTCGCGCCGGCGACACCGTGCTCGATCTCGGCGCGCACATCGGCAGCTTCAGCATCCTCGCCGCGCGCGCCGGCGCGCGCGTCCTCGCGTTCGAGCCCGAGCCGTCGAACTTCTCCCTGCTCGAGGAGAACGTGCGGCCGTATCCAGCCGTCGAAGCGGTGCCCCTGGCGGTCGCCGGCGCGTCCGGGACCAGAATGATGCGGCGCCAGGTCCGGTGCTCGACCAGCGGCTGGTCGTTTCTCGAATCCAGGGGCGACTCGCAGCGCGCCGACTGCATCTCCCTGTCGGAGATTCTCGAACACTGGCGCCTCGCCCACGTCGATCTTCTGAAGCTCAACGTGGAGGGCGCCGAGTACGAAATCATGCGCGCCAGCCCGATCGCCGTGCTGCGAAAGGCCAGGCGGATCTTTCTGGAGTTTCACGACTATCACGGGCAGGATTCGTCGGAGATTGCGCGGAAGCTCGAGGGCGCCGGCTATCGCGTGATGACGCGACCGGAGATGCTGTATCGCCTGACCGGCATCGGCTACATCGACGCGATCAGGAGTGACGAGGGCTGACGCGCGGCCGCACGCGGAGGGCGGGACGGTCCCCGCCCTCCGCGCTCGGTCTTCAGCGCCTCGAGTCCTGGGCTTCCTTCCACGCGAGCTCGTAGTGCTCGATCGCGCTCTCGAAGCGGCCTCTCGTCACATCCAGCGCCGCCGTCGCCGCCTCGGCCTGCGCTTCGGCGATCTCATGCGCGTTGCCGTGCGCCGCGATCGCGTCGTTGACGGCCGTCGTCGCGAGGATCCGGTCCGCCTGCACGAGCGTGTCGATCATGCTCTGCAGCGTCGCGTCCGGAATCGCCGACCGGCGGCTGTGCACGATCTCCTGCAGCTCGTCGACCGCGTCTTCTTCCTCCTCGAAGACGCGCTCGCCGTCCAGCGCATGGCGGTGCTCGTGGTGATCGCCGTGCTCGGCGTGCTCGTTGTGGCGGCCACGCAGGTTCACGAGATGATCGCCGTCAATCCACAGCCTCGGATCGAGCGCTTCGGTCAGTTCGTGGACCACTTCCTTCAGCTCCTCGGCGTCGCGCCGGTTCGCGCCGGCCAGCAGCGCCCGCGCCTGCGCCAGCACATCCTGCTTGAGCGATTGCGCGCTGTAGACGACGACCGTGACGCTGCTCGAGCCCGCGTCGCCATCGTCGTCGGTCACGGTCGCGACGATCGTCCTGCTCCCCGCCGTCGCGTAGGTGTGCGCCGGGCTCGTGCACGTGCCGGCGCCGCCCGCCTCGGCGACAACGCCCGGCGACGTGGCGCCGTCACCCCAGGCGATCGAGCACGTGTGCGTGTCGTTCGTGCCGGCATCCGCGAACGACGCCACCACGGTCGCCGGATCGTGCAGCTCGAACTTCGTTCCGCCCACCGGCGTGCTGATGGACACCGACGGCGGGGCGTTCGCGACCACGAGCGTCGCGTCCTGGTGCACGGTCGAATGGCCGTCGCTCGCCGTCAGCGTCAACGTGTACGCGCCGTCGTCGTTGCAGCGGATCGTCGTGTCCAGCGCGCTCGGATCGGCGATCGTGCAGGCGGAACCCGCGTCGACCGGTCCAGCCGGCGCGAACGACCACGTGGTCGTGACCGGATCGCCGTCCGGATCGACCGCGGTCGCGTGAATCGGAATCGCCGCGCCTTCGGTGCCGGCGGCGCGGTCGACGGTGACGACCGGTGGATTGTTCACGACGAGGGAGAACGCCGTCTGGTCCGCGTTGCCGTCGGCGTCGGTCGCCGTGAGGAACACCAACCCCGTGTCGCCGGCCTGGGCCGTGTAGTTCCACGCGAACGTTCCCGGGGTGTTGGGAGCGGCCGGGCCCGCGGGAGCGACGGGGGCGAGGCCGCCGGCGCCGATGACCCTGAGCCCGAGGTCGGTGACGATGCCCTTCGACGCGGTGAGGTTGAGTCCCAGCCCGAGCCGGTCGACGTACGTGCCGCGAATCTCCACGGGATCGCCAGGGTTGACGAACAGCACCTGGTAGATCACGTTGATGTTCGGCTTCCGGATCTGCCGCTTGACCACGTCGAATTCGGAAATCATGCCGAATTCCGCGTGGAAGAAGATGTGGCAGTGGAACACCCACCGGCCCAGCCCGCCGCCCATGGCGACGCCGTCAAGGTGCGGCCGATCCTCCAGCTTGATTCTGAAGCGGTAGGTGTATCCGTTGGGGACGTCGACGTTGTCCCGGTACTCGTGGAGCGGGAACGTGTACGTCGGCGACCCTGACTTGGTCAGGTCGAGCGGCTGCATCGAGAAGCCGTGGAGGTGGAACGGATGGTGCGCATTCGTCGTGTTGGTCACCGTCAATTCCAGCGTGTCGCCAATCTCGGCCCATCGCGCCGACTCCGCTTCGTCGGCGGTCGTGTAGTCACCCGGCGGGTCGTGCTTGCCCTGCTTGCCGTCGACGCCGAGCGTGCCGGCGCTGTTCGTCAGCTGAATGTCTTCACTCGACATGCCGTTCTGTCCGAACGTCGCGGGATCCAGCAGGTGCCCCGTCGCCGGACCAAGGACCGGCACGGTGTCCGCCGTCGCCTCGCGCAGCGGCGTGCCGTTGGCGATCGAGAACACCGACGGCGCGACGCCGCTCACTTCGAAATGCGCGACCGGCACGGTCGGCACGTGCGCGAAGCCGGGGCCGATGCGATGGTAATCCTCCGTCCACAGCGTGAGCACGCCGGCCGCCGCGGCCGGGATCGCCGCCACGACATCCTGCCGATCGCCCGGGTCGAGCACGATTTCACCGCTGTCGTAAAGCGTGTCGAAGGTGCCGACGACGCCGCCTTCAATGTGCGCGTGATCGAGGAGACCGCCCTGTCCGCCGATCCGCACGAGCGGAACCATCGTGCCCGTCGCGGTCGTCAAGCGCAGCCGGAAGAACCGGACCGCCGAAGAATTGACGAGCTGCAGACGAATTCCCTGGCCGGCCTGAACGATGTGTGTCTGCGCCGATCCGGAGAGCGCACCGGGCGCGTTCGGCGTGCCGCCGCGGCTGCCGACGTTCTTGCCGTTGGTCAGCACGATCTGTCCTTCGTTGACCGGACCGCCGCCGGAGGTCGCCGTGTCGGAGTTGCCCTGGATGTTCGGGACGTCGCCCGCGGGGTAGGTGCTGCGCGGAGTGCCGTCCTCGTCTCTGGCGTTGCCGCCGTCGGCGGCGCTCTGGCACAGACTCTTGGGCGGCGTGGGGTTCGGTTGATCGCCGACTGGACCGACGCCGCCCGGATTGCCCACCCACGGCAGCGTGGTGTCGAACGTCGTCGTGTCGTTGCTCCCCATCGTCTTGCAGATTGTCGTGTCGCTGAGCACCATCGTCAGCGTCTGGCCCGGCATCGGGATCGTGCCGGCGGCCTGGAGTGCGGCTTCGTTCGGATCGGTGACGATGAGCGTGCCGTACAGCCCCTTGAACACCTGATTGGTCGACGAGTGGTGATGCGGGTGATACCAGAAGATGCCCGGCCGCGAGACCTTGAACTTATACAGATACTGGCCGCCCGAGTTCACCATGTTCTGCGTGAGCGGCGTGCCGTCGCTCTCGTTGTCCAGCTCGATGCCGTGCCAGTGAATCGCCGACGGATGGCCGAGCATGTTCTTGTAGTGCACGATCACCGTGTCGCCGACGTTGACCCGGATTTCAGGACCGGGGACCTGCCCGTTGAACGTGAGCATGTTCGCCATGACACCGTTGCCGATGTCGACGGTCGCGCCCTCGGCGGTGATCGTCGTCTCGAACGTGTGCGGGAGCATGCTCGCGTTGACGGCCAGCGGGACCGAGTACGGGTCGCCGCCCGAGGTGGCCAGGGCTGGACGCGCGATACGCAGATCGATCGCTAGAACACTGAACGCGATGATCGCTGCCATCGCCAGCGTGAAACGGCCACGCCGCTTCCAGATATAGGTCGCCATCGCTGCCTCCTGGGGCGTCAATCGAGCGGGAACGTCAATTCGGGCCGGGCGAGAACCTGCGTGAACGTGGGGGTTGGTGAAGGTTTATACAGGCGGGACAAATCGTAGTCAATAGGAGAGGTTCGTCGCTTTCACGCTTTTCGCCGACAGAATCCCCTCGAGTCCACTGCTGGCCGATCTGTCATTTGCCCTTGACGCTGAGGTCGAGCACGGCGCGCAGGCGACCGCCGTCCACCGCGCGCGCGACGGCCGCGATCCTGTTCACGCCCGACTGCAGATCGATGTCCGCCACGAATCGATTTTCATCGAGTCGCCGCACAGGCACCTGCTGCGCGGGCCCGCCCGCAGCCGCAGTGACCACGATGCCCGCGATCGGCCGGTTCTCACCTAGCCCATCCCAGCACGTCACCGTCACCTGACTTCGACCCACGCGCTCGGGCTCCGGCGAGAACCGGACGAGCCCGGCGCCCTTGACCAGCACGGTGTAGGTCGGCGCCTGACCGGCAAGGTGCTCGGGCGTGACGAGTTGCGGAGCCGTCCGCGCTTCGATTTCCATCGGCACGGCGACCGAATCACCGGCGCGCTCGATGCGGGCCGTCACGCCCCAGCGGCCGGTGAACGTCAGGTTCGCACCCGATCCGGCGTAGGTATCGTCCGCGCCCGGCGCCAGATCGAGCGTCGAGGGCGCGATCCCCGGATCGTCGAGCGGCGTGAACTCCAGGCTGACGCGGTCGGCGCGCAAAGGCGTCTTCATGTCGTAATCGACGACACGCGCGACGAAGCGATTGGGGCCGGGCTGATCGGAAGGCGCCGTCAGCTCGACGCGCACGGTCGTCCCGAAGTCGGCGCCCGACGCGACGATGCCGGGCGGCGCCGCGAGCGCGGCCGCCGGCGGAGGCAGCGTGCCGAGCACGGCCGCCGCGACGATGGCGCTCAGCGCGAACGCCAGCTCGCCGCGTCCGATCCGGCGCAGCGGACGCAGGTCGGCGTCGGCGACGGGAACGCTTCGCGCGCGATGGAGCGCGCCGAAGGCCGCGATGATCGCCAGCAATGCGATCTTGATCGTCACGGTCCAGCCATATCCGGTACTCGTCAGCTCATGAAGCGACGCGACCTCGCCCAGCGTACGCGCGACGCCGGTGGCCAGCACGATGACGAGGCCAGCGGCGGCGACGGTCGAGAAGCGCCGGACCGCGGCTGCTTTCTCGGCCGTCGGCGCGCCGCGGACCGCGAGCAGCAGCGCACCGAGTCCGCCGATCCAGATCCCGGCCGCCGCGAAGTGCGCCCATTGCGCGATGACCGCCGACGGAGGCACGCTCGGCAGCCATCGGCTGCCGGCTGCCGCATGTCCCGCCGCCACGTGGACCGCGACCGCCGCCATCGCCGCCAGCGCGACGGCCGCCATCGCGGCGCGACGGAAATGCGCGCGCGGCACGAGCAGGAGCGCTCCCCCGGCGGCGCCGATCGCCACAGCGCGCCAGACGAGCGCCTGCCCGACGGTCGTCTTGAGGAGCGCGCCGAGTGGCGCTGCCGCCGCCCGTCGCTGCGCGTCCGCGAGCAGGACGAGACCGCACACGCTGAGCACCCAGCCGGCGGCAGCCAGTGACAGATCCGTCGCGCCACCGAATCGAGCAACGGTAGCCGACGCGGCGCCGAGCACGACGACGAGACCGGCGACCAGCAGCCAGCGCGCCAGCATTTCGTACGGCGAGGACGCCGGCGTCGACGCAGCATTCGGCGCGCTCGCCATCGTCGGCGTCATGCGGACGCCGAACGCGTACGTGCCAGCGGTCGCATGACCGTCGACGGCGGAGACGATGCGCCAGTCGACGAGGTAGACGCCGCGATCGAGCGGCCGGACGCGGATGGAGAGCGACAGCGGATCGCCGGCCGCGTACACAGGACGGCCGATCTGATACGCGACGCCGCGCGTGTCGAGGACACGGATGTCCGACAGCGACGCTTCCGGCGTCTCCGAAAACGAGAGCGTGATGACCGATGGCGAGTCGCCGAGCGTGGATCCTTCGACGGGATCCGTCAGTCGCGGTCCCGCGTGCGCGTGCAGGAGGACGTGTCCGAATCCGGCGAGCAACGCGATGAGCGCGGCGACGATGACGCGTCGGCGCGGCACTCAGTCGCCCTTCCGGCCTTTTCGCCTGCCTGCGCCGATGACGACGGCCAGCGCCACAGCCGCGAGCACGAGGGCCGCGACGCCGATCGTGCGCGCGTTCGACGCGACGTTGGCGGCGGCATCCGCGCGCGGCAGCGTCCGGGCCATGCGCTCGGCCAGTTGTCCGGTCGAAGGATCTTTCGCCGGGAACTCGACCTCGGCGACGTCGATCACGCAGCCGAACGTCTTGTTGGAGCAGGTGGAGGTGGTGTCGATCGGCTGTCCCTTCACCGTGCCGGTGAAGTGGAAGCTGTACGTGCCCGCGCGCGTCGGCACCAGCCACGCGCGCATCTTGCCTGGCCGGCCGAACGCCGGCTGCATCGGCAGCGTGATCCGCTGGCTGCCGAACGTCACGTCCACCGTCAGCGGGCCGCCGATGTCGGTGATGGGGGCGCCGCTCGCGTCGGCGATGTCGACTTCGACCGAGTTCTTGAACCCGCTCATCGCGGGCTCGTCGCCCCAGCCGATCGTCAACTGAAATGCGCCGACGATTTTCTTCTCGTGCGCCGAGAGCGTCGTCGACAGCGCGCAGACAAAAAGAAGCGGCACCACGCCGGCGAGCGCGTGGTGCCGTGTGTGTGTGGTTCGCGTCATGCGAACCGAGTATAGATCCAGCGTCTAACGGCCGTGCTTCACGACTTCTGGTAGTACTTCACCGCGAGCGTCCTCAGATGATTCGCGCCATCGAGATAGACCAGTGTCGAACTGCCGATCAACGTGAAGCCCGCCGGCGCCGCCTGGGCCGCCGGCAACGTGAGGATGCTGCCCGTCATCAGTCCCGCGCCTGCGGGTCCCTGCGGACCGATTGGTCCGACCGATCCTTGCAGTCCTGCCGGTCCGGCGACTCCCTGCGGTCCGGCCGGTCCCTGCTCACCCGCTGGTCCGGCTGGTCCCGCCGGTCCCGCGGGTCCGGCTGGTCCCTCGCTCGAGGGTCCCGAGATGTGATACCAGTCGAAACCCGTCCCCGGCTGGCTCTGCGTGCCGGACGAATTCACTTCGAGCCACCAGTCGAAGCCGCTGAACACGCCGCCCGTCGTGACGATCGTGTTCGGCGGATAGACGATCGATGGATCCCACGCGCCGGCAAAGCTCGTCGCGCCCGCGCCGGCCGGCATGACCGCGACACGAAACGTTACCGGGGCTCCGGTATGACCCTCGGAGTCGAGCCGGATTCTGAGCGTGTACGTCCCCATGTCGGTGAACGTCATGTTGAATGCGTGGTAGATAGTCGAGATCCCGGGGACGGCTGGTATGAGCAGCGCCAGGCCGGCGCTGTATTGATCGGCGACGTCAACGAAGACGTTCCCGGACCCGCCGAACGCCGGCTGGAAGCTGTCGAGCGTCAGGAAGACCCCTTGCAGCGGGTCGGGCGTGGTGTCGACGACCAGCCTGAGTTGTCCGTTTTGCGTCAGCGTCACGTACGGCGGAAACGGATTCGGCGTGTAGAGCTCGCCGTAATTGCTGTTGTCGGTCGAGAACGTCAGCCGGTATGCGACGCTTGTCTGCGCCCGCGCGGCCGGCGCCGACGCAAGAAGCACGGCCGCCGCCAGTCCGGGCACGAGTCCGGCGCGCCTCGCGGCGCCCCACGTCCGAGTCTGTGTCTGCATGGTCACTCCTCACGTGAACGGGGGAACGCTCACTCAGGGAGTGAAGAGGCCTGAACGGGGCCGATATTACTAGGTCTCCAGCGGTTCCTGCACGCCGGTGTCGCGCACGATCCCCTCGTGCTGCAGCGTGAGGGTCTCGACGGCCGTCGCCGGCGCCTCGGCGTCGAGCGGCCCGAGCGCGACGTACTCCGACGGCCAGGCGCGCTGGACGTTGAACGCCATCACGGTCGTCCCCTGCTCGTCCTGGAGCTCGATGCGGATGTCCTTGCGGTACTTCGCGAGCGAGATCTTGCCGCCCTGGGTCCACACGAGATTGGCCCAGTCTTCAAATGACGTGTCGTGCGTGCGCCCGCGCTCGAGGACGATCGGCTCCCACGACGTCAAGCCCGGCTCGAGATGATCCTCACTCGGCGCTGTCCCTGCCCGGTGCGCGAGGGGCGCCGTGATCCGCTTCAGGCTGCTGACGCGGAAGATGCCCGGGACGGGCGTCTTGCCGTCGAACTTCACGACGAACTTGGAGTTGAGGTACGGGTCGGTCCGCTGCGTATTGACGGTAAATTCAGCCACGGGCGCATCATAGCAAAGTCGAATACGGCCGCGTGCACGGCGCGCGGCATATACTCATGCCCGCGCTTCAGACCACGATGGACATCACGCCCGGACATTCCTCGTTGCGAAAGAATCTCTGGCTGCTGGTGATGTGCGCCGTCGTGGTGGCGTTCTCGTGCTTCCGCTGGCCGTTGATGTACGACGAGACCTGGAATTACAACGAGACGGCGTCGCTGGGCCCGATTTACACCCTCACGCATTACAACTTCAACAATCACATGTTGTATGCGTTCTTCATGTCGCTCCTCCCGGGAAAGCTCGTGGCGCTCGATCCCTTCCTGATGCGCATTCCCAATTGGCTGACGGCGTGCGGGCTGTTCGCGTTGATCTACCTCTCTTTCGGCACGGCGTTGCGCGCGTGGAGAACGAACGGCACGGTGATCGGGACAGTGCATCTCCTCCTGGCCACGAGCGCGGTCTTCGCGTCGGCGCAGCTGGCTTTTTACTATCTCGTCGGACGGGGCTATCTGCTCGGGTGCACCCTGGCGCTGGCGGCCATCTACGTCCGGCAGCGCCGGTTCCCGTCCTGGATCTCCGATGTCTGTCTGATGCTCTCCGCCTACTCGGTGATTACCTACACCTACCTCTGGCCAGGCGTGCTCGCCGTCGATTTCCTCGAAGAAGGCGTGAGCCTGGACGCCGTCAAACGGGTGCTCTGGCGCTGGAGCCGGTCGACATTCCTGCTCTTCCTGGCGTACGCGTCGTCGCTGACGCGGATGAGAGCCGAGAGCCAGAGCTATCAGGATTTCGGCGTGCTCCTCTCGTATACGCAGCGACTGCTTCGCACCACCTTCGATGCGCCGTCCCTCTCTGCGCTCCTGGTCATAGGAGCGATGGTGATCGGGATCGCCACCTACCTGGAGACGCGCGCCGGTCTGCCCGCGCCAGCCGGCGCCGAGGAGCCGGCGCCGCTCATCGCCGCGTACCTCTCCGGCGCCATTGCATCGTTCTTCGTCGTGTCGGAGGCGACCAATGGCTTGCACATCGTGCAGACTCCGTACGTGCGGAACGCGTCGTTCGTCTCCCTGTTCAGCATCATGGCCATCGGCTTGTCCGGCATCGTCTGGCTCGGCCGGGAGCGTTTCAAGTGGCTCGCCCGAACTGCTGCGCTCGCGGTGTTTGCCGTCATCGTCTTCAACGGCTGGACGACCGCCGGCGCGATAGCTCCGCCGCTGCTGACCGGCAAGTATCTTCACTTTCCCGTGTCCAACCTGGACTGCCCTGTGCCGATCAACAACGCATTCCTGAAGTCCCTTCCCAAAGGCGCGGAGCTCTTCTGTCTCGGCTACTCGGGTTCCGTGTGCTGGCCGTTCCAGACCAACATCACGCGCTACGGGTTGAGCTACTTGCCCGGTGGAGGCGACGCGTTCGATCGGGAGCCGCGCAGCAACCAATGTTGGAGCGGGACAGAGGCGGCGGACAGGAGTTGTACGCTCTACGTCCGCGCCAGAAAAGGCGATGCCTTTCAGCCGCTCTGCTATTGATCCCTTGGAATTCGGCCGCGCACGCATCACAACAGCCAAGAATCCGCACGCGTGTTCCGTTTCGCGCCGCACGCCGTCCGCGCGCTAACCGGCATCCTGACCGGCAGTTGTCTGATGCACCGGATCACCAACTCGTCATTGTTTGGACCACTCTTGGACAGCGTACACGTATCTGCATAGCCTGGCGCGCAAGTGCGCGCGGCTTCGCGTTTGTCGATGCATGCTGACCGCTCATGCGCCAGAGCGCGCCACGTGCGATCGCACCACCCGGAGGTTTTTCGACGGTACGCGCGTTGCGATTACGCAAGGTGCCGATCAGCACGACGGCATTTGGGAGGACAGGGATATGGACACGCCAATCGTGCCTGTCGCCGTGGAGCCGCTCGCCGCGAGACGAAACGTAACAGTGCTCACGAATCAGATCCGCATTCTGAATCTGAATGTCGATCGACCGTCGGTGGTCCAGTACCTGGGACAGATCCCCGCGGGGAAACTCGAGATCGCGCTGCTGCACGCGCTCGAAGTCGGCATCGTCGAAGTGCAGCGACCTCCGAGGCGGACGTGAGATCGCAGGACGCCGTGATCGCGTACGAGCTTCCGCAGATCGATCTCGAGATTCCTGCCGAGTGGCAGCTGTCTCCGGTCTACGGTTCGCAACGCGCTGCCGGCTGTCCGCTGTGCCGCCAGCCGGTTCGCGCGACGGGAGGGGGATCCCCGGCCGCGGCTAGTGCGACGCGCGCCAAGCCTGCGCCCGCGAAGCCCGTGCGGGAGCGGATCTGCCCGGAGTGCGAGCGGGTCCTGTTCGCCGAGCTGCTCTAGCGATTGCGACCGCGCCGCGTGTCACCTGACAACGAACGTCACCCGATGTGACACGGCGTGTCAATTTCGCTGTGAAACTGCGTGCAATTCCACGCAGGACCGCGGTGGCGCAAGTCTTGAGATAGCCGGGGCATGTCCATGTATTGCTCCGGCACCTCCAACGCCGGCCGCCTCACGTGGGAAATTGTCGCGCTCGGGGCCAAGGGGCCTTACAAGCTGACCATGCAGTCGTCGCAAGGGGCTGTCGTCGAGTACTTCCGCTCGCCGGCCGACGCGCTGGCGCGTCAAGCTGAGCTCGAGGATATTCTCGCGGCGTTCGGGCGCGGATGGGCCAGCGGCATGACGATCGGAAACTGCTGAGCGGATTGCGCCGGAATCGCGTGGAAGAAATCCACGCCTGGGATTCATCGCGTTGCCGCATCAACGCGTGCTCAACGTGGCCCCTTCCTTGCTGCTCCCGGCATCATTCTCCTGAGACTGCCGGAAAGTCGGCAGTATGGTGATGAACCCACGTGGCGGCCGTGGGCGAATGGCGCGTTCCGACTCCCGTCTGCCGCTGCGGCTCAACAGTAAACCTGGCGTCCAAGATTGATGGCGGCTTATGAAATGGACACCGCTCAGCCTAGGCGTGTTGTGGTTATCCTTGGCAGCTGCTGCCTCCGCGCAGGTGGCGACCGTCGGTAATGTCTACGTCGTTCCCACCGACGTCTCGACGATTGCGTATCCCGACTTCTATCGTCAGCTGAGACCCCAGACCATATCGATCGATCCGTACGATGCGTACTGTCGCGTCAGCCGGGAGAGCGTCTTCTACCCCGCCAGCTATCTCGACGCCACGAGACTTCCTCCGATCGACGGCGCTCCGTTTCCCCCGGACGTTGGGCGCCTCGTCGTGTTCAAGGATTTCTGGCTTCAACATCCCGGCGAGAACCCCACCTTCTGTCCCGGCTCCGCCGGGCCGGCCGTGACGATGCGCGATGCGTACGTAGGCGCATTGCAGCGCGCGAAAGCGCTGGGCGCCGACGAGGTGGCCGTCACCACATACGCATCGATCACCGACCCGGGCAATCCAGTCGTCGATTTTTCCGATCCGCGAATTCCTGAAGCTGATTTTGCGTTCATCGCCGACCAGGCGAGGCAACGCGGCCTCAAGGTCTTCCTCTTCATCAATGTGCCGCCCGTCGTTACGGCGATTCCGAGCCGCGCCTGGTATACGACGTTTATCAACAGCTATGCGGATTTCATCGTGTGGCAAGCAGGTCTCGCCCAGAAATACGGCTTGGCCGCCATGATGCTGAACAACCTTGATTTCTCACCGGACTTGAGGGGCTATTACGACATCTACAACACGCGAATGACGCAGGCGCTCAGGGACGTTCGAGCGGTGTACTCCGGAAAACTCGTGCTCTACGACTCCTTCTGGTACTCGGACTTGAGTGACGTCGAGAGCCTCGTTCAGGGAGTCGATTACATCGTGGTCGATCCGCCGAGCGCTCAGGTGCCCGCCGAGCACGCCGGAGATTTCACGCTGAGCTATCTCCGCGGTCGGTATCAGGATTGGTTCGCGGCGCGCGGTCGGAGGTATGCACGGTTCAATAAACCGCTGCTGCTGCGGACGAACTCGCAGTCTCACACGAACTATCTCGTCACCGGATGGGTCGAGGAAGGCTTCTGCCTGCCGGGATGTCCGCAGTTGACGTACCCGACCGATTTCGCCGCGCAGGCATTGTCGTATGAAGCGTTTTTCGAAGCGGCGGCGCAGGCCAATGCCAGCGGCGCGGTCCGCGTGGGCGTTGTGGGCACTGACGGGTATTGGTACTCAGAGCAGATCATGCCGCCCGCGGCGACCTATGGGAAGGGCATGTTTCCCAACCTGTCACAGAACATCCGGGACAAGCCAGCCGAAAGCATCACCTACGCCTGGTTCGGCGGCGCCCCTGCGGCCGCACCAGGTCCGCCCAGCGAACTGACGGCATCGTCGTTGGGGTCGGCGGTGACTTTGTCCTGGCGTGCGCCGACAGGCAATGGGACGCCGACGGGCTACGTCATCGAAGCCGGCTCCTCGTCTGGAGCGGCGAATCTGGCAACGCTCTCCACGGGAAACACGGCGACAGCATTCTCCACGACAGGTGTCCCCACCAGGACGTATTTCGTCCGCGTTCGGGCGACGAATGCGCAAGGAACGAGCCCGCCGTCGAACGAAGCATTGCTGGTGGTCACCGGCGGCGGGTGCTCAGCGCCCGGCACACCGGACGGCCTGACCGTGGTGTCGAATGCCGGAGGGACCATCGTGCTCGTCTGGAATTCGGCATCCGGATTGCCCACGTCATACGTCGTCGAAGCCGGATCCGCTTCCGGGACGACCAACCTATCGAATGTCGATTCCGGCGGTCCAGTGCCAACGCTGACGACAAACGGCGTCGCTCGTGGGACCTATTACATCCGTGTTCGCGCGAAGAACGCCTGCGGCGTCAGCGGCCCATCGAATGAAGTCGTCGTTGTCGTGCAGTGACCCAAGCAGCGTCGGATCGGCGGCACACCTGAAGACGTCTCCGCGTTGCAGTCTCGTTGCAACACCGGAGCGAAAAATGGTCGGGATGGCCGGATTCGAACCGGCGACCCCCTGACCCCCAGTCAGGTGCGCTAGCCAGGCTGCGCTACATCCCGATGTCGTGACCAACGACCAACGACCAACGACCAACGACCAACGACCAACGACTACCGACTACTTTCGTCTCGCGTGGGGTGCGCGCGACGTTCCGTTCTTCCCTGCCGACTTCTTCTGCGCCTTGCCGCGGTGACTCGCTTCGAGCTGAAAGTCGTCACCCGCGCCGTTGCCCGACAGTAGATCCAGGATCGAGCGCAGACCCATCTTCACCGCGGTCAGCCGCTCGCGCGCGTTCTGCCCGATCAACTCGTCCATCGCCGGCTCGTCCGCCGCGACCGGCGCCGACACTTCCTCGAGCTTGCGTCGCGCGCCCGCGAGCGTCAGGCCTTCGACGAGCAGCAGATGCTTGATCCGCAGCACCTGCTCGACGTCCGCGCGGCGATAGATACGCGGCGCCCCGGCGCTCTTCGTCACGCCCAGCTCCGGAAATTCCGCCTCCCACGACCGCAGCACGTACGGCTGCACCTTGACGAGGTCGCAGACTTCAGCCGCTTTGAAGAGCGCGCGCTTCGGAATCTCGACGTGCGCGAGAGTCTCCGGCATGGGCACCGGAAAGTATATCAGGCCGCTCGCCTGAAAGGCTCGCGCTACACCCCGGAATGGCCGAAACCGCCTTTGCCGCGTCCGGTCCCTGGCAAATCGGCGACTTCGTCCCACGTGACGCGCGCGACCGGCGCGACGACGAGCTGCGCGATCCGCATGCCGCGCGTCACGACGAACGGCTCGTCGCCCAGATTGATGAGCGGCACGCGAATCTCACCGCGATAGTCCGAGTCGATCGTCGCGGGCGTGTTCGGCATGCTGATGCGGTTCTTGACGGCGAGGCCGGAGCGCGGACGGACCTGCGCCTCGAAGCCGTCGGGCACGGCGATCTCGAGTCCCGTCGGCACGAGCATCACCGCGCGCGGCGCGATGACGAGATCCTCGTCAACCGCGGCGTGAAGATCCATCCCCGCTGCGCCGGCCGTCTGATACGCGGGAAGCGGCAAGCCGTCGGACGAAGGCAACCTTCGGATCTTGACAGTGAGGGTCATGAAGGAAGAAGGAAGAAGGCAGAAGTGGAGACCGCATTCTACCTTTCCTTCTGCCTTTTTCCTTCTGCCTTCTGCCTTCTGCCTTCTTACTTCGTGCCGGCCTCCTCCAAGGGCACGACCTGCACCGCCGCGTCGCGAACGTCGGACAGAAATCGATCGATCGGCGAATCGCGCCAGAACAGCTCCCACCGGGATCGCGCCGACTGGCCGAAAATGACGTGCGTGATGCCTTCGCGCTGCGCGAACGCAATCAGGCCCTCTGACGGCCGGTCCGCCTTCACGCGAACGACGGTCGCGCCGAGGCTCTCGGCGAGCTTGATGTTCTGCTGCAGCGCATCGGAATCGCGCGGCGCAATCCTGTCCGGCCGCTCGCGCGGCGTCTCGACGTAGACGGCGTACCACTTCGCGCCGAGCCGTCCGGCGATGCGCGCGCCCGTGCGGATGACGCGCGGCGCCAGGGCGTTCGAGCTCATGCAGACCATGACGCGCTCGGGAATGAGCGCCGGCTCGAGCCCCTCGCGCGCGCGATACGTGGCGGCTTTCTCGCCGACTTCATCGGCCACCGCGCGCAGCGCCAGCTCGCGCAGCGTCGACAGATTGCCCTTGCGGAAGAAATTGTTGAGCGCCTGCTCCACCTTCTCGGGCTTGTAGACCTTGCCCTGCCGGAGGCGCGTCCGCAGCTCCTCGACGGTGACGTCGACGTTGATCACTTCGTCAGCGCGATCGAGAAATGTGTCCGGCACGGTTTCCCGCACGCGGACGCCGGTGACGCGCGCGACCGCGTCGTTGAGCGTCTCCAGGTGCTGGATGTTGACCGCCGTCATCACGTGAATGCCGGCCTCGAGCAGATCCAGCACGTCCTGGTAGCGCTTTTCGTTGCGGCTGCCCGGCACGTTCGTGTGCGCGAGCTCGTCGACGATGCACACCTGCGACGCGCGCGCGATGATGCCGTCGACGTCCATCTCCTCCATCTTCGCGCCGCGATAGTCGACGACGCGCCGCGCGACGACTTCGAGATCCTTGAGCTGGGCCTGGGTATCCGGACGGTTGTAGGTTTCGACGAAGCCGACGACGACGTCGAGGCCGCGCGCGCGGAGCGCATGGCCCTCCTGCAGCATCGCGTAGGTCTTGCCGACGCCGGGCGCGGCGCCGATGTAAATCCTGAGGCGCGGCCGATCGCGCTCCTTCAGGCGGGCCAGGACGGCTTCGGGATCTACTCTTTCTTCGGCCATTGCTCGTCCAACGCGAGGTTGAGCTCGAGCACGTTGACGCGTGGCTCCCCGAAGAACCCGAACTGCCGCCCCTCGATGTGGGCGTCGATGAGCCGGCGGACGTCCGCTTCGCTGACGCGCCGCTCGCGCGCGACACGCGGCGCTTGAAAGATCGCGGCCGCCGGCGAGACGTGCGGGTCGAGTCCCGATCCGGACGAGGTCACGAGATCGATCGGCACGGCGGCCGAAGAATTCTCCTTGCGCGCCGCCTCGACCGCTGCCTTCACCGCGTCGGCCAGTTTCTTGTTGGTGGGTCCCAGGTTCGTCCCGCTCGAGTTCGCCGCATCATAACCCGTTCCCGCCGCCGACGGACGGCCGTGGAAGTAACCCGGCGACGAGAACGCCTGACCGATGAGGCGCGAGCCGATCACGTGTCCATTCCGCTCGATCAGCTGTCCGTTCGCGTTGTCGTGGAAGAGGACCTGCGCGAGACCGGTCACGGCGAGCGGATAGCCGACGCCCAGCAGCAGCGTCGTGACGATGGTCATGAGAACCGCGATGAGAAGATTGCGAGTGATGTTCATGTTTGTCTCGCGAAGAAGTTAACCACGGAGGACACGGAGAACACGGAGGCAACGTTGTACCTTTCCTCCTCCGTGTCCTCTGTGTCCTCTGTGGTTCATATCTTTATGCCAGTCTTAACGTCGTGATGATCACGTCGATGATCTTGATTCCAATGAACGGCACAATCACGCCGCCCACGCCATAGATCAGCAGATTTCTCCGCAGCAGCGCCTCGGCGCTCATCGCATGGTACGCCACGCCGCGCAGCGCCAGCGGCACCAGCGCGACGATGATGAGCGCGTTGAAGATGACGGCCGACAGAATCGCCGATTCCGGCGTCTTGAGCCCCATCACGTTCAGCGTCATCAACACGGGAAACGCCACCGCGAACATCGCCGGGATGATCGCGAAGTACTTCGCCACGTCGTTCGCGATGGAGAACGTCGTCAGCGCCCCGCGCGTCATCAGCAGTTGCTTGCCGATCTCAACGATGTCGATCAGCTTGGTCGGGCTCGAATCGAGATCGACCATGTTGCCGGCTTCCTTCGCGGCCTGCGTGCCGGTGTTCATCGCGACGCCGACGTCGGCCTGCGCGAGCGCCGGCGCGTCGTTGGTGCCGTCGCCGGTCATCGCAACGAGCTTGCCGTCGTGCTGCTCCTTCTTGATGAGCGTCATCTTGTCTTCCGGCGTCGCTTGCGCCAGAAAGTCGTCGACGCCCGCTTCGCCGGCGATGGACGCGG
>JAIQFX010000083.1 GCA_020073005.1 Terriglobia bacterium
GTTTTAAGTTCTAAGTTTCTCATGCCCGACGCCGCCGTCGCTGAGCGCACGCTTCCGCACAATCTCGAAGCCGAACGATCCGTGCTCGGCGCGATTCTCCTCCACAACGACGCGTTCAACCTCGCGGCCGAGGTCATCGACTCGGCGGATTTCTTCCGCGACGCGCACCGGCGCATCTTCGACAAGATGGTCAAGCTCGTCGAGCGCGGCGACGCGATCGATCTCGTCACGCTGAAGGAAGAGCTGGGCCGCTCGGGCGAGCTGGACGAGGTCGGCGGTCCGGCGTACATCGCCGCGCTGGTCGACGGCGTGCCGCGCTCCACCAACATCGAGCACTACGCGAAGATCATCAAGGAGAAGGCGACGCTCCGGAGCCTGATCTTCTCGGCCAACAAGATCCTCGCGACGGCGTACGACGGCGAGGACGAGGCCGACGTCATCCTCGATCAGGCCGAGCACGCGATCTTCGCGATCGCCGACGACAAGGTCCGCGACGGCTTCGTCTCGCTGCGCGACCTCGCGCACTCGAGCCTCGACACGATCGAGAAGCTGCACGCGCGCAAGGAGCTGATCACCGGCGTGCCGACCGGCTTCACCGATCTCGACGAGATGACGTCGGGCCTGCAGCCGTCGGACCTGATCATCATCGCGGCGCGGCCGTCGATGGGGAAGACCAGTCTCGTGCTGAACATCGCGCAGCACGTCGGCACCAAGACCGACATGACCGTCGGGCTGTTCAGCCTCGAAATGTCGAAGGAGCAGCTGTTCCTGCGCATGCTGACCGCGGAGGCGCGCATCGACGCGCACCGGCTGCGGGGCGGGTTCCTCGGCGAGCGCGACTGGGGCCGGCTCTCGCAGGCGATCGGTACGCTCAGCGAGGCGAAGATCTTCATCGACGACACGCCGTCGGTCGGCGTGCTCGAAATGCGCGCGAAGTGCCGGCGGCTCGCGTCCGAGCACGGCCTGCACCTCGTCGTCGTGGACTACATCCAGCTGATGCAGGGGCGCGGCCGGTTCGAGAACCGCACGCTCGAGCTGGCGTCGATCTCTCGGTCGCTCAAGGGGCTGGCGAAGGAGCTGAACGTGCCGATCGTCGTGCTGTCGCAGCTGAGCCGCGCACCCGAGTCGCGGTCCGATCATCGCCCGCAGCTCTCGGACCTGCGCGAGTCCGGCGCCCTCGAGCAGGACGCGGACGTCGTCGTGTTCATCTACCGCGAGGATCTGTACGCCGACAAGTCGCAGCCGGCCGCCGACGCGCAGGGCGTGGCCGAGCTCATCATCGGCAAGCAGCGCAACGGCCCCACCGGCATCGTCAAGCTCGCGTTCATCCGCGAGTTCACCCGGTTCGAGAATCTCGCCGCCGGCAACGCATAGCCTGTGCGTTGGTGGCGTCCGGCTTCAGCCGGACCTTACGCGACAGCGGTGTCGCTCGTTCGCCTCCGGTCGGCGCGCTCAGACGTCGGCGATCGATCGACCCGCTGTCGCGTGCAGGCCGGGCGGTGTCGGCGGGGTCGTGGCCGGCGTCCGTTGCGACCTCGCGTGCGCCATCGAAGCCGGGAAACGCGTCCTCCAGCGCTTTCCGGAAGCGCGAGCACGTCGCCCGGACGCCCGGCCGCGGCCCCGCCGGCGCCGATCTCGCTCGGCTGAAAGCCTCGCGCTACATCGCGAGAGGACGCTCGCCTGAAAGGCTCGCGCTACAGTTTCGTTCTCGCAACGCGACGACGGTATGATCGTGGCTTCGCATGATTCGGCCAACTGTCGCCCGCGTCGATCTCAACGCGCTCAAGACGAACTACCGCTATCTCGCCGCGCACATAGCGGCGGGGACGGGAGTCGGGGCCGATCCAGCCGACTCCCGTCCCCACGACTCCCGTCCCCTGACGACGATCATCGCGGTCGTCAAGGCGAACGCGTACGGCCACGGCGCGCCGCAGGTCGCGCGAGCGCTGGAGGGCGCGGGCGCGACGACGCTCGCGTGCGCCGACATCGAGGAAGGCGCGGCGCTGCGCGCGGCGGGCGTGCGCGCGGAGATTCTCGTCTTCGGCGCGCTCAGCGTCAGCGATCTCGACGGCCTCTTCGACTGCCGGCTGACGCCGACGATCTCGACACCCGGCGCCGCGCGCGCCGTGCAGGCCGCGGCGGCGAAGTACCACCAGCGCATCCGCTATCACCTGAAGATCGACACGGGCATGAACCGGCTCGGCTTCCGGTTCGACAATCTGCGGCGCACGCTGCCGGATCTGCTGGCGAGCCCGAATCTCGATCTCGACGCCGTCTACACGCACTTCGCGACGGCCGACAATCCCGAGTCGCCGCACTTCAACGAGCAGCGCGTGCGGTTCGACCGCGCCGTCGCTGAGCTGCAGACGTTTAACCGCAAAGAGCGCGGAGAGCGCAGTGAGGAAATAGGTACATCCATTCACTCTCCGGTCTCTGCGTTCTCCGCGGCCAAACGTCCGTACGTCCACGCGGCGAACAGCGCGGCGCTGCTGCGCGACTCGCGCGTCTGGTACGACCGCGTGCGGCCCGGCCTGCTCCTCTACGGTCTGGTCCCGCCGCCGCTCGCGTCGACGATTCCCCTCACGCCGGTGATGACGCTGCACAGCCGCGTCGTCGCCGTGAAGGGCGTGCGCGCCGGCGAAGGCGTGGGATACGGACTGAAGTTCAACGCCGAGTCGCCCGCGTCGATTGCGATTATTCCCGCCGGCTACGCCGACGGCCTCGACCTGCGGCTCAGCGGCCGGGGCGTCGTGCTGATCCGCGGGCGCCGCGTGCCGATCGTCGGCGCGGTGTCGATGGACATGCTGACCGCCGACGTCACCGGCCTCGACGTCTCGCCCGGCGACGAAGTGGTCCTGATCGGATCGCAGGGGCAGGAGCGCATCGACGCGCGCGAGATGGCGGCGACGATTGGTACGATCCCGTACGAAGTCCTCTGTCGGATCGGATCGCGGATAGAGAGGGTCTACGACTAAGTCAATTGGGTAATGGGGTAATCTGGTAGTTGAGTCATTGCTCAGCCACGCAATTACCCGGTTACCCAATTACTCAACTACCCAATTCACCGGCCACCTATGGCGAAGCGTCCTTCAACCGTCTTTGTCTGCCAGGAATGCGGATCGCAGTCGCCCAAGTGGCTCGGGCGCTGCGGCGACTGCGGCGCGTGGAACTCGTTCGTCGAGGAGCGCGCGCAGCCCGAGTCGTCCGGCGCCGCGGCCGCGGGGCCGCATCGCTACGCGCTCGCCGGCGCGGCCGGCGCGCGACTGTACGCGGACATCGAGCTCGAACAGCACCCGCGCCTCTCGACGGGCATCGACGAATTCGATCGCGTGCTCGGCGGCGGCGTCGTGCCGGGTTCGCTCGTCCTCCTCGGCGGCGAGCCGGGGATTGGCAAGTCGACGCTGCTGCTGCAGGCGGCCGCGAACATGGCGCGGACGATCGGCCCCGTGCTCTACAGTTCGGGCGAAGAATCCGAGCATCAGATCAAATCCCGCGGCGAACGGCTCTCGGTCGGCACGGCGCCGCTCTACCTGCTCGCCGAGACGTGCCTCGAGCGCATCCTCGAAGAGATCGCCCGCGTCAAACCCGCGCTCGTCATCGTCGATTCGGTGCAGACGATCTTCTCGCTGAAGTTCCAGTCCGCGCCCGGCAGCATCGGCCAGGTGCGTGAAGCCGCGACGCAGCTGCTCTTCATGGCGAAGGGGCAGAACATCCCGACGTTCCTCGTCGGCCACGTGACGAAGGACGGCAGCCTCGCCGGCCCGAAAGCGCTCGAGCACGTCGTCGACACTGTTCTTTACTTCGAGGGCGAGCGGCATCACTCGCATCGCGTCGTCCGCGCCGTGAAGAACCGCTTCGGCGCCATCAGCGAGCTCGGCGTCTTCGAGATGACGTCGACCGGCCTGCGCCCGGTGCCGAATCCGTCGAAGATGTTTCTCGCCGAGCGGCCGTCGAACGCGCCCGGATCCGCGGTGCTGTGCTCGGTCGAAGGATCGCGGCCGATTCTCGTCGAGGTGCAGGCGCTCGTCAGCTCGAGCACGTACGGCACCGCGCGCCGCACGGCGAACGGCATCGATCAGCAGCGGCTCTCGCTCCTGCTCGCCGTGCTCGAGAAGCGCGCGGGTCTCAATCTGATCGGCGACGATGTGTTCGTCAACATCGCCGGCGGGATGACGGTCGACGAGCCCGCGTCGGACCTGGGCGTCCTCGCCGCGATCGCGTCGAGCGTGCGCAACCGCGTCATCCCCCAGACGACGGCGATGTTCGGCGAGGTCGGATTGGCCGGTGAGGTGCGCGGGATCACGCAGGCGAATCTGCGCGTGCGCGAGGCGGCGCAGATGGGGTTCCGCCGCTGCATCATGCCCGAGGCGAACATCGATCCCGCCGATCGCGGCACCGCCGGCGACTGCGACCTCGTGGGGGTCAGGACGATCGGCGAAGCGCTGGACGTGGCGCTCGGATAGGTCCGGCTGAAGCCGGACACCACAGGTCTCCCCTGTGGTATGGTTCCCCGAGCCGTCGTTACCTTTGTTTACATTCATACCCGGCGGCCACTCATAAGCGGGGTTCCCATGGCTTGGTTTGCGCTCGCGCGCGTACTGTTCGTGGCCGCTGTCGCTTACGCCGGCGCCGTTCTTCAGCCCTTCCCGGGCGGCCTGCCCGCCAACGTCGGATTCGCCCTCGTCCTGGCCGCGCTCGTCGTCGTCTTCGAAAGCCGCCTCCGCGAGACGGCGATCTCGCGCGTGCTCGGCGCGCTGATCGGCTGCAGCATCGGTCTCTTCATCGCGCACGCGATCGGCTCCGGCCTGTTCTGGGCGAACAACGGCGACCGGCGCGTGGAGTTCCTCGACAGCTTCATCCTGATCGTCCTCCCGTACCTCGGTCTGGTGCTCGGCGGCAAGCACGGGGAGTGGCTCGAGCCGGCGCGACTGGTGAGTCTCTTCCGCGCGACCGGCCCGCAGCGCCGCTACAAGATTCTCGACACGAGCGTGATCATCGACGGCCGGATCGCGGACGTGTGCGAGACGGGATTCATCGACGGCACGCTCGTCATCCCGCAGTTCGTGCTGAAAGAGCTGCAGCTCGTCGCCGACTCGGCCGACGGCCTCAAGCGCAACCGCGGCCGCCGCGGCCTCGACATCCTGCAGAAGATTCAGAAGATGTCCGGCATCGACGTGATGATTTCCGACATGGATTTTCCCGACGTGAAGGAAGTCGATCTGAAGCTGATCGAGCTGGCGCGCACGCTGCAGGGCAAGATCGTCACCAACGATTTCAATCTCAACAAAGTCGCGCAGCTGCGCGGCGTCGACGTGCTCAACGTCAACGAGCTGGCGAACTCGCTCAAGCCGGTCGTGCTGCCCGGCGAGATCATGAAGGTCTTCATCCTGAAGGAAGGCAAGGAATACAACCAGGGCGTCGCGTATCTCGACGATGGCACGATGGTCGTCGTCGACAACGCGCGCAAGATGATCAGCAAGACGATCGACATCGTCGTGACGAGCGTCCTGCAGACGACGGCGGGGAAGATGATCTTCGGTCGCTACATCGAGGCGGGAATGCAGTCGGCGGCGGCGCCGCCGGCCGTCGAGCGCGCCCGATCAGCGTCGCCAGCCGCCCCCGTGCAGACTCAACAGACCTAGGGGCGGAGCTCGCTCCGCCCCGTCATTAGGAAAGAAGAAAGCGTGCAAGCCGCGTTGACACCGGACGCGGCTTGAAGCGAGATCGACCGCATAGGAGGTCTCGCATGACACGAGTTCGCGCTCTCCTTCGGCTCGCGTGTGTCGCCGCAGTCTTCACGATCGTGGCGATGCGCACCACGGCCACCGCCGACAATCACGTCGGCTCCGGACGCTTCGATCTGCTCGAGACGACGATCCCGGCGATCCAGACGGCGATCACCAATCACATCATCACCGCCGAGCAACTCACCCAGATGTACCTGCAGCGCATCGCCGCCTACGACGGCCAGGCGACGGCGGCGCATCTCAACGCGTTCATGCACGTGAACGAGCGCGCGCTGCACGACGCGCGCGAGGCCGACCAGGGCCGCGCGCCAGGCTCGCAGAAGGGCGCGCTGTTCGGCATCCCCGTGATTCTCAAGGACAACATCGACACCAAGAAGCTGCCGACGACCGCCGGCTCCGCGGCGCTCGACGGCTCGTTCCCGCAGTCGGATTCATTCGTCGCGCGCCGGATCCTCGACGCCGGCGCCATCCTCCTCGGCAAGGCGACGATGACCGAGTTCGCGAACTTCCTGACCAACGGCATGCCGGCCGGCTACAGCTCCGAGGGCGGCTATGGCTACAACCCGTACGATCCGCGGCCGGATCCGCGCGCGATTCTGGACGGCTTCGGCCGCCCCGTGAACGACGGCCGCCCGGCGCTGACGCCCGGCGGATCGAGCTCCGGGCCCGGCATCGCGGTCGCCGCGAATCTGGCGGCGATCGGCGTCGGGACCGAAACGTCCGGATCGATCCTCAGTCCGGGGACGGCGAACATGCTCGTCGGCATCAAGCCCACTGTCGGCCTGATCAGCCGCGACGGCATCGTGCCGATCGCCGCGGATCAGGACACGGCCGGCCCGCTCGCGAGGACGGTGACGGACGCCGCGATCCTGCTCGGCGTGATGGCCGGCTTCGATCCGCACGATCCCGCCACCTCGGCGTGCCTGACGCCCGGCAACTGCTTGAGCGATTACACGCCGTTCCTCGACCCGAACGCGCTGCAGGGCGCGCGGATCGCGGTGCCGCCGTTTCCGTCCAACCGCGCGGCGATCATGAACAACGCGATCGCCGTGCTGACCGCGCAGGGCGCGTTCGTGCAGATCGTGCCGGCGCTCGCGCCGCAGTTGCCCGGCTGTCCGTCGCGGCCGCCCGCGGCGAACTATCCGCCGGCGCCGGGCTGCTCGACCGTGCTCAACTACGCGTTCAAGCGGGACCTCAACGCGTATCTCGAGGATCACGTCCGGCAGGCGTTCCCGATTCATTCGCTGGAGGACGTCGTCGCGTTCAACGCGGCGCATGCGCCGGCGGCGACGAAGTACGATCAGGACCTTGCGATCTTCTCGCAGTTCTTCGACACGTCGGCTGGGAGCGCGGACACGCTGCGGTACCAGTCCGATCGCGCGCAGGACATCGCGCTGTCGCGCGCCGCGATTGCCGCCGTGCTGAACGGCCCCGACGGCGTCGAGGGGACGGCGGACGACTTCGACGCGCTGCTCTTTTCCGGCAACAGCGGCGCCGCCACGCCCGCCAAGGCGGGATATCCGAGCATCGTCGTGCCGGGCGGATTCTTCAACAACGTCGTCAGTCCGCCGTTTCCTGCCGGCTTCAACGCGCTGCCCGGACCGGCGGGGGTGACCTTCTCGGGGCGTGCGTTCAGCGAGCCGCGCTTGATCGGTCTGGCGTATGCGTTCGAGCAGGCGACGCACTACCGCGTGCCGCCGCCAAGCGCGCCGGCGCTGCCGACCGATACGGTGATTCGTCCGTAGGATTTGGCGGGAAGAATGGCGGCGCCACGCGCGCGTGGCGCCGCCGGTCGTCTGCTAGCGCAGATTCTTGTTGAAGAAGTCGAGCGACCGCTGCCACGCCAGCTTGGCCGCGGCTTCGTCGTAGCGCGGCGTCGTGTCGTTGTGGAAGCCGTGCTGCGCGCCTTCGTAGATGAACAGCTGATACGTCTTGTTGTTCGCCTTGAGCGCCGCCTCGAAGCCGGGGATGCGCTGGCCGATGCCCGTGTCCTTGGTCGGATCGGCGTAGTGGAGCATCAGCGGCGCCTTGATCTTGGCGGTGTCCTCGGCGCTCGGCTGGGCGCCGTAGAACGGCGCGCCGGCCGCGAGATCGCTCCCGAGCCGCACGGCGAGCTGATTGACGATGCCGCCGCCGAAGCAGAAGCCGATCGCGCCGAGCTTGCCCGTGCACTCGGGCCGCGCCTTCAGCCACATCGCTGACGCGACGAAGTCCTCGAACATCTTCGGTCCGTTGACCTGCCGGAACTTCACGGCGCCTTCTTCATCCGTGCCCGGGAAGCCGCCGACCGACGTCAGGCCGTCCGGCGCGAACGCGATGAAATTCGCGACGGCGAAGCGCCGCGCGACGTCCTCGACGTACGGATTGAGTCCGCGGTTCTCGTGGATGACGATCATCGCGGGCAGCTTGCCCGACGCGTTCGCCGGCCTGGCGAAGTAGCCCTTGATGGTGCCGTTGCCTTGCGGCGACTGCACGGTTTCGTAGCTCGTCTTGATCCGCGTGTCGTCCTTCTTCACCTGCTGCGCCCACGCGTAGTTGGGCTTCAGGCTCTCGTAGAGCGCGATCGCCGTCACGCCGCCGACGGCGAACTTCTGCGCCTTCTCGAGGAAGTCGCGCCGCGTGATGTGGCCGTGCTGGTATTCGTGAAACAGATCCAGCAGCTCCTGCGGGTAGTCGGACGCCTTCTTTCGTTCCATAACCGGCTCCTCCACTTGTGACCGGGAATGCTACACACAAACCGGCCGGGGCATTGTAAATTGTAAACTCCAAAATTGGCGCGCATGCCTCCCTTCCACTGGTGGCGGACGGTTTTCTATCTCATCCCCGCAATCACGATCTACACGATCGTGCTCGGCGCGGCGTCCATCGTCTCGAGCCTGTTCGATCGCCGCGGCTACTTCGCGCACGGCTGCGCGCGCGCGTGGTCGTGGCTGATTCTCAAGACGACCGGCGTCCGCGTCCGCGTTGAAGGCCTCGAGCGGATCACGCCGGGCACGACGTACGTCTTCGTCTCGAATCACCAGAGCATCTACGACACGCCGGTCATCTTCGCGTCGCTCCCGTATCAACTGCGCATCATCGCGAAGGAATCGCTCGCGCGGTTTCCCGTGCTCGGCTGGCATCTGCGGCGCGGCGGGCATCTCTTCGTCGACCGCCGTCATCCGGATCCCGCTGGAATCCTGAAGCGCTGGCGCGCGCTCGTTTCGGAAGGTCTCTCGCTGATCATCTACGCCGAGGGCACGCGCAGCGCCGACGGTCGTGTCGCGCGCTTCAAGGGCGGCAGCTTCCTGCTCGCGATTCAGGCCGGCCTGCCGATTGTGCCGGTCGCGGTGATCCACACGCGCAGCGTCATGCCGAAGAGCCGGCTGCGCACCGAGCCGGCCGACGTCGAGCTGATCGTGCACGATCCGATTCAGCCGCCGGCGATCGACGCGCCCACGCCGCGCGATGCGAAAGCGCTCGCCGATCGCGTCCACGACATCGTCGCCGCCGCTGTTCAGGCGCGGCAGCCGAACGGCTGGTGAGCGCACCGTAGAGCAATGGTCACGAAGAAGCAGTCCGTGCGCGTGATTCGGGGCGACCAGGTCGCGGCGTTCCGCGTCGCGCGGCATCATCTTGCCGGGTCCGAAAGGGCCCGGCCTGCAGATTCAGGCGGGTTCGAGAAGACCCGCCGTGCACATCCATCGCTCGTCGATGTCTGTCGCGACATGGGAGGCGTGCAGGCACAGCTGATGTCTGCGGCGGAGATGCAGCTGTGGACGCGGCGCCGCAGCTCGACGCGCGCCGGGATTCAATCGGCGCTGTGGGAAGAGCGCGCGCTCGTCAAGACGACGTGCATGCGGCTCACGCTGCATCTGCTGGCGGCCGCGGACTTCCCGCTCTACATGACGGCGCTGAAGTCGAGCTCGCTGGCGACGATGTACGGGCACCTCGCGCGCGCGGGCGCCGGACGGAAACACGCGACGAAGATGATTGCGACGGTCATGGACGCGCTCGCCGATGGGGCGAAGACGCAGCGTGACCTGATCGCGCGCGCGAAAAACGCCGCCGACCCTTCGATGCGCAGGTGGTTGCAATACCCCTGGATGGCGCTGCGCCCGGCCATCATCGAAGGGCTGATCTGCTACGGGCCGCCGCGCGGCAACGAGGTCACCTTCGTGCGCGTGGATCACTGGCTGCCGCGTCCACGCAAACTCGACGAGGACGAGGCGCGGCGCGAATTGATCCGGCGGTTTCTCGGCGCCTTCGGTCCCGCCACCGTGCGCGACTTCATGAAGTGGTCCGGCATCAAGGCGGCTGAGGCGCGGCGCGCCTGGACGTCGCTCGACGACGAGCTCGCGGCCGTGTCCGTCGACGGCGCGACGCAGTGGCTGCTGCGCCGGGATCTGCCGGCACTCGCCGATCACGCGCCGGACGGGTCGCTGCGGCTGCTGCCGTCTTTCGACCCGTTCCTGCTCGCGCACGCGACAAAGGATCACCTCATCGACAGGCGGCACTACAAGCGCGTCTACCGCAACCAGGGGTGGATCACGCCGGTCGTGCTGATCGGCGGCCGGGTCGCCGGCATCTGGTCGCTCGAGACGCGGGGGAAGGCCGTGACCGCCGACGTGCGGTTGTTCGCGCCCGCCGGCCGGGCGACGCGGGCCGCGATCGAGCGTGAGGCCGCAGCCCTCGGCACCTTCCTTGGCGCGCGCTGCGACGTGAAGGTCCGCACCATATAATTGGCGTTTGTCTTCACCAATGCAGGTCACAGCGATCATCGCGGCCGGCGGACGAGGCCAGCGCGTCGGCGGCGAGCAGCTCAAGCAGCTGCTGCCGGTCGGCGGCCGGCCGATCCTCGAGCGCAGCGTCAGCGCGTTTCTCGCCCATCCCGCCGTGCACGAGGTCGTCGTCGCGCTGCCGGCGTCGCTCGTCGAGAATCCGCCCGACTACCTGCGGCAGACGACCAAGCCGATCCGTCTCGTCGGCGGCGGCGCGCGGCGGCAGGATTCGGTCGCCAACGCGTTTCGCGCCTCCGCCGCGTCGAGCGAGGTGATCGTCATTCACGACGCCGCGCGGCCGTTCGCGAGCGCGGATCTGATCGCGCGGACGATTGCCGCGGCCGCGGAGTCCGGCGCCGCGCTGGCCGCGGTCGCGTCGCGCGACACGGTCAAGCGTGCGAGCGATCACACCGTCGTCGAGACGATTCCGCGCGAGACGATTTTTCTGGCGCAGACGCCGCAGGCGTTCCGCCGCGACGTGCTGCAGTCGGCGCTCGCGCTCGGCGCGCGCGAGAACTCCGAGGCCACAGACGAGGCGGCCCTCGCGGAGCGCGCCGGGCATCGCGTGCAACTCGTGGACGGCGAGGCCACGAACATCAAGATCACGACGCCGGAGGATCTCATGATCGCCGAGGCGATCGCGCGCTCGCCTGAAAGGCTCGCGCGACAACCGCCCAAGCCCGCGCGCACGGGCCGGGCCGGCACCGGCTACGATCTGCACCGGCTCGTCGAGGGGCGCCCGCTGATTCTCGGCGGCGTGACGATTCCGTCGCCGCGCGGCGCGCTCGGCCACTCCGACGCCGACGTCGTGTGCCACGCGGTGACCGACGCGATTCTCGGCGCGGCGTGCCTCGGCGACATCGGCCGTCATTTTCCGGATTCGGATCCGCGCTGGAAGGGCGCGTCGAGTCTCGATCTGCTGTCGCGCGCGGTCGCAATCGTCGCGGCGGAGGGACTCGAGGTCGGCAACGTCGACGTCACAGTGATTCTGGAGTCGCCGAAGATCAAGGATCACGTCGACGCGATGCGCGCGGCCGTCGCGCGCGCGATCGGCATGGACGCCGCCCGCGTCAGCATCAAGGGCAAGACCAACGAGGGCGTCGACGCCGTGGGCCGCGGTGAGGCGATCGCGGCGCACGCGGTTGCACTGATCAGAATGAAGAATTGAGAATTAGGAATTAGGAATTAAGAAGGCGTTCAAATCCCTAGTTCATGACTCCCCATTCTGAATTCCTAATTCTTAATTCTTAATTCTTAATTCCCATGCGCCTCCGCTTCGCTCCCAGCCCCACCGGTCAGCTCCACGTCGGCAACGCGCGGACCGCGTTGTTCAACTGGCTGCTCGCGCGCGGATCCGGCGGCACGTTCATCCTCCGCATCGAGGACACGGACGTCGAGCGCTCGTCGCGCGAATCGGAGGCGGCGATTCTCCGCGACCTGCGCTGGCTCGGGCTCGACTGGGACGAAGGGCCGGATATCGACGGCGCGCACGGACCATACCGGCAGTCCGAGCGGCTGCACCTCTATCAGTCGTACGCGAAGGAGCTGCTCGGCGCCGAGCACGCGTACTACTGCTTCTGCACGACGGCGCAGCTCGACGCCGAGCGTCAGGAGGCCGTCGCGCACGGACGACCGGCGCGCTACGCGGGAACATGCCGTCGCCTGTCGCGCGACACCGCCGCCGCGCGCATCGCGGCGGGTGAGCGCCCGGCGATTCGGTTTCGCGTGCCGCAGGAGCGCGACGTCGTCTTCACCGACGCGGTCCGCGGCGACGTCCGCTTTCAGGCCGACGTGATCGGCGATCCGATCATCGTCCGCGCCGACGGCACGCCCGCGTACAACTTCGCCGTCGTCGTCGACGATGCGCTGATGGAAATTACGCACGTCATACGCGGCGAGGATCACATCTCGAACACGCCGCGGCAGATCCTCCTGTACGAGGCGCTCGGGTTCACGCCGCCGACCTTCGCGCATCTCTCGCTCGTGATGGGCCCCGATCACGGTCCGCTGTCGAAGCGCCACGGCGCGACGTCGGTCGCGGAGTTCCGGTCGAAGGGTTATCTGCCCGAGGCGCTCGTGAACTACCTGGCGTTGATCGGCTGGTCGCCCCGCGACGCTGGCGGCAGCCGCGCCGGAGGCCCCGGGGGCGACACGGCCGAGCTGATGGCCATCGAGGAGCTCGCGCGCCGCTTCTCGCTCGAGCGCGTCGGCCACAGCGCCGGCGTGTTCGACGAGGAGAAGCTCGCGTGGGCGAACCGGCATTACCTGAAGATTGCGGACCCCGCGCGGCTCGCCGAGTTGACGCTGCCGTACTTCAACGACGCCGGCGTGCGCATGACGCCGGACGCGACCGGCATCGCGTTTCTGGCGTTCGCGATGTCGATGGCGAGCGCGTCGGTCGATCGGCTCAACCAGGTGCCGGCGCGATTGGCGCTGCTCTTCGACTACAGCGCAGAGGCGGCGCTGCGCGATCCGGGCGTGCGCGAGGAAATGCGCGGCGACGGCGCGCGCGCGGTGGTGACGGCGCTCGCCGGGGAGCTCGCGTCGGCGCCGCGGCTCGACCGCGAGCGGTTCCGCGCGGTCGCGAATCAGGTGAAGGCGCGGACGGGCCAGAAGGGCAAGGCGCTGTTCCATCCGATCCGGCTCGTGCTGACGGGCCACGCCGAGGGACCGGAGCTCGACCTGGCCGTGCCGGCAATCGATCGCGGCGCGGACTTGCCGGCGTCAGCGGGGATTCCGCCGATTCTCGGGTGCCGCGAGCGCGCGGCGGCGTTTGCGGAGGCCTTGAAGAAATCATGATCGGGTGCGGGGTGCGGGGTGCAGAGGTGCTGCGTGCCGTGCGTGGTGCGAGGTGCTTGGTGCGATCGCCCGTCCCAAAATGTCCGGCACACGGCTCCCGACACAGCACCCGGCACCCGACACTCGGCACGGCACCCAGCACTCAGCACCCAGCACCCAGCACCCCGTGATCATTTACGGCATCAATCCGGTGATCGAGGCGCTTCGCGCGAAGCGCGCGACGTCGGTGCGCGTGTCGCGCGCGGATCAGCGCGTCGCGGACGTCATCAAGCTTGCCGACGCGCAGGGCGTCGAGATTCACCGTGTCGCGGCCAGCGAGCTCGATCGCCTGACGCGCGGCGCGGCGCACCAGGGCGTCGTCGCCGACACGAAGGAGCGCGAGCCGGTGGGCGTCGAGGATCTCGTGAGCGGCGCGACGGGCGCGCCGCTCATCGTCGTGCTCGACAGCATCGAGGATCCGCACAACGTCGGCGCGATCCTGCGGTCGGTGGACGCGGCGGGCGCCGACGGTGTCGTGCGCCAGTCGCGTCACGCGGCGGCGCTCGATGGGGCGGCGGCGAAGGCGTCGGCCGGGGCGGTCGCCCACGTGAAGGTCGCCGAGGTCGTGAACATCGCGCGGGCGCTCGAGGACCTCAAGGAGGCCGGCGTCTGGACCGTCGGGCTGGCCGGCGACGCCCCGAAGCGGTACGACGAGGTCGACCTGACGCTGCCGACGGCGCTCGTGGTGGGGGCCGAGGGCACGGGGCTGCGCCGGCTGGTCCGGGAGCGGTGCGACTGGCTGGTTTCCATCCCGATGGCGGGCCATGTTCAAAGTCTGAACGTCTCGGTCGCGACCGGAATTGCCCTGTTCGAGGCCGTTAGGCAACGGCGGGCGCGGTGAGTACAATAGAAGGTTGCCAGCCTGCCGCGGAGGACCAGCGTCGGGGCCATCGCCAGTACGGCCAATGACTTGCGCGGCTGGCATAGGACGTGCTAAAGTTAGCCTTTTGTTCAGGCTGGCGTAGCTCAGTCGGTAGAGCAGCTGATTTGTAATCAGCAGGTCGGGGGTTCAAGTCCCTTCGCCAGCTCCATCGATCAAAGTTTTGTCCGGTCCGCGGGGTTAGACCGAAGAAACAGCGCGCGCAAACATTCCAATCACAGACAGCTGGCGAGGTAGCGAAGCGGTCAAACGCAGCAGACTGTAAATCTGTCGCCCTAGCGGCTTCGAAGGTTCGAGTCCTTCCCTCGCCACCAATTTTCAGATGGCGAATTGGGTAAGCGGGCAGTGGGTAATCGAGCAATCAGGGGAGAACGAGGCGGGAGTAACTCAGTGGTAGAGTCACAGCCTTCCAAGCTGTTGGTCGCGGGTTCGATCCCCGTCTCCCGCTCCAGCCTTCGCGCGCAGGCACTCGACGCGCGCTTCGGCTGGCAGGCCAGGTAAGGCGTACAACGACGGAGGCGGGTTTACCCGCCGAAGCTCGCTGCTGAGCAAACGAGCGAAGGCGGGCCGATGTAGCTCAGTTGGCAGAGCGCGTCCTTGGTAAGGACGAGGTCTCCAGTTCGATCCTGGACATCGGCTCCAGAGCACTCATACACGACGAGGATCGGTGACATGGCCAAAGAAAAATTCGACCGCAGTAAACCGCACGTGAACGTGGGCACCATCGGTCACATCGACCACGGCAAGACCACGCTGACCGCCGCGCTCACCAAGGTGGCGGCCGACAAGGGCTGGGCGAAGTTCATCCCGTACGACGAGGTCGCCAAGGCGTCCGAGTCGCAGGGCCGCCGCGACGAGACGAAGATTCTCACCATCGCGACCAGCCACGTCGAGTACTCGACGGCGAAGCGCCACTACGCGCACGTCGACTGCCCGGGCCACGCCGACTACATCAAGAACATGATCACCGGCGCCGCGCAGATGGACGGGGCGATCCTCGTGGTCAGCGCCGTCGACGGCCCGATGCCGCAAACGCGCGAGCACGTGCTCCTCGCCAAGCAGGTCAACGTGCCGTACATGGTCGTCGCCCTCAACAAGGTCGACGCGATCGACGACCCCGAGCTGCTGGATCTCGTCGAGCTCGAAGTGCGCGAGCTCCTGAAGTCGTACGGCTTCCCCGGCGACGATATTCCCGTGGTCCGGCTCTCGGCGCTCAAGGCGCTCCAGGGCGACGCCGACGGCGTGGCGGGCGTCGTCAAGCTGATGGAAGCGCTGGACAGCTACGTCCCGCTCCCGACGCGCGAAGTGGACAAGCCGTTCCTGATGCCGATCGAAGACGTCTTCTCGATCTCGGGCCGCGGCACCGTCGTCACCGGCCGCGTCGAGCGCGGCCGCGTGAAGGTGGGCGAGGAAGTCGAGATCGTCGGGTTCAAGCCGACCGAGAAGAAGGTCGTCACCGGCGTCGAAATGTTCCGCAAGCTGCTGGATTCGGGCGAGGCGGGCGACAATATCGGCGTGCTGCTCCGCGGCGTGGAAAAGGACGATGTCGAGCGCGGCCAGGTGCTGTGCAAGCCCGGCTCGATCAAGCCGCACACGAAGTTCAAGGGCACGGCCTACATCCTGTCGAAGGAAGAGGGCGGCCGTCACACGCCGTTCTTCAACGGCTACCGCCCGCAGTTCTACATCCGCACCACCGACGTCACGGGCACGCTCCATCTGCCGGAAGGCGTCGAGATGGTGATGCCGGGCGACAACACCGAGATCACGGGCGAGCTGATGGCGCCGGTCGCGCTCGAGGCGGGCGCGCGTTTCGCCATCCGCGAGGGCGGCCGCACGGTCGGCGCCGGAACGGTGACCGAAATCATTGAATAGTGAATTGAGTCATGGGGTCATCTGGTTATCGAGTCATTGGCAGGACCAATGGACCGGCCAATCACCAGATGACCACGTGACCAGATGACGAGATTCGAGCCAAGTTATGCGAGACATCATTTCGATGGCGTGCACCGAGTGCAAGCGTCGCAACTACGCCACGACGAAGAACAAGAAGAAGACGACCGAGCGGCTCGAGATGAGCAAATACTGCCGGTTCTGCCGGAAGCACACGGCTCATAAGGAGAGCAAGTAGGCCAGTAGCTCAATTGGCAGAGCACCGGTCTCCAAAACCGGGGGTTGGGGGTTCGATTCCCTCCTGGCCTGCCAAGATGCCGCTTCGCGGAAGTGAGAACTGAAAAGTCGGAAGGCAGAAGGACGACGTGGCTGACAACACGACGGCAATCGACAATGTGAGAGAGGCGGCGGGCGGCCGCTTCGAGCGCGCGCGGCTCTTCCTGAGCGAAGTGCGCAACGAGCTCAAGCGCGTCACCTGGCCGTCGCAGAAGGAAGTCTACGCGACGACCGTGGTCGTCATACTGACGTCGGCGTTCTTCGGGCTGTACCTGTTCGTGCTGGATTTCGGGCTGCTGCGCCTCGTCCAGTGGATCTTCCGGTTCTTCGGCGTGGCGGGGCCGACGGCATGACCGACGTCGCGACGAAGAACTGGTACATCGTCCATACCTACTCGGGCTTCGAGAAGAAGGTCGCCGAGTCGCTGCTGGAGCGCGTGAAGGCGTACGGCCTGCAGAGCGACATCGGCGAAGTGCTGATTCCGACCGAGGACGTCGTCGAGATGCGCGCGGGGCGCAAGGTCGTCACGTCGAAGCGGTTCTTCCCCGGCTACATCCTGGTCGAGATGAACATGTCCGACCACGCGTGGCACGTCGTGAAGAACACGCCGAAGGTGACCGGCTTCGTGGGCGCGGGCGCGAAGCCCACGCCGCTCAGCAAGGACGAGGTCGAGCAGATTCTCCAGCAGGTGCGGACGGCGGCCGAGAAGCCCAAGCCGAAGTACATGTTCGAAAAGGGCGAGCAGGTGCGGATCAACGAGGGTCCGTTCACCAGCTTCAACGGCGTGGTCGACGAGGTGAACCTCGACAAGAACACGCTGAAGGTGATGGTCACGATTTTCGGCCGCGCAACGCCGGTCGAGTTGGATTTCTTACAGGTGGAGAAGATTTAACCGCCGAGCACGCAAAGACCGCAGAGCACACATGGCTCAGCGTTCTCAGCGCGCTCCGCGGTTAGACGTGAAAGAGATATGGCGAAAAAAGTTCAGGCGATGGTGAAGCTCCAGATTGCGGCCGGCAAGGCGACGCCGGCCCCGCCCGTGGGGACCGCGCTCGGTCCGCAGGGCATCAACATCATGGACTTCTGCAAGAACTTCAACGCGAAGACGGCGAAGGATGAAGGCCTGATCATCCCGGTCGTCGTCACGGTCTATGTGGACCGGTCGTACAGCTTCATCACGAAGACGCCGCCGGCGTCGATCCTGCTGAAGCGCGCGGCGAACATCGCGAAGGGATCCGCCGAGCCGAACAAGAACAAGGTCGGCACGGTGACGAAGAAGCAGGTCGAGGAGATCGCGAAGACGAAGCTCCCGGACCTGAACTGCGACTCGCTCGAAGCGGCGATGAAGACCGTCGCCGGGACGGCGCGCAGCATGGGGCTGGATGTAATCGGCTGAACTTGAGGATCTGAGGATTTGAGAATCTGAGGAAGTGGGCAGGGCCCTCCAAATCCTCACATCCTGAATTCCTCACATCCTCAAATTCTTAACAGTGGGAGGGCCGCGCGGCGGCCCGCTTGGACCACAGAGGAAACTTCCATGAGAAAGCGCGGCAGGAAATTCGCCGCTGCCCGGGCGCAAGTCGCCGTCGATCGCGCGTACACGATCGAGGAGGCGGTGCCGCTCGTGCAGAAAGTCAAGTTCGCGAAGTTCGACGAGACCGTCGAGCTGTCGCTCAAGCTCGGCGTGGACCCCAAGCACGCCGATCAGATGGTGCGCGGCACGGTCGTGCTCCCGCACGGCCTGGGCAAGAGCAAGCGCGTGGCCGCCATCGCCGGCGGCGAGAAGCAGAAGGAAGCGCAGGAGGCCGGCGCCGACGTCGTCGGCGGCGACGATCTGGTCGAAAAGATCCAGGGCGGCTTCATGGACTTCGACGCCGTCGTCGCGACGCCGGACATGATGCGCTCGGTCGGCAAGCTGGGGAAGGTGCTCGGCCCGCGCGGGCTGATGCCGAACCCGAAGACGGGCACGGTCAGCGTCGACATCGCCAAGGCGATCAAGGAAATCAAGGCCGGCAAGGTGGAATTCCGCGTCGACAAGACCGGCATCATCCACGCGCCGGTGGGCAAGGCGTCGTTCGCGACCGATTCGCTCGTCGCCAACACGCACGCGCTCGTCGACAGCATCGTGAAGGCGAAGCCGGCGGCGGCCAAAGGCAAGTACCTCAAGAGCGTCACGCTGTCGTCGACGATGGGACCCGGCGTCCGCATCGACACGACGCACATCGATGTCGCGGTGAAACACTAATGGCGGTCACGAAAGCGGACAAAGTCGCCGAGTTCCAGCAGCTGGAAACGGCGTTCAAGAAATCGGACAGCGCGATCCTCGTCGACTACAAGGGGCTGAACGTGCCGCAGGTGACCGAGCTGCGCCGCCAGCTGCGCGTCGCGAAGGCCGGCTACAAGGTCGTCAAGAACACGATCGCCAAGCGCGCGCTCAAGGGCACGTCGCTCGAGCCGCTCGAGAAGTTCTTCGTCGGCACGACGGCCGTCGCCTACACCGCGACCGATCCGGTCGCGCTCGCCAAGACGCTGACGACGTTCGTGAAGACGGCGCCCGCGCTGACGATCAAGGCGGCCGTGGTGCAGGGGCGCGCGGTGAAGCCGGCCGAGATCACCGATCTCGCGTCGCTGCCCAGCAAGCCCGAGCTCTACGCGCGGCTGCTCGGCACGATGCAGGCGCCGATGGTCCAGCTCGTGACCGTGCTCAACGCGGTCCCGCGCGACCTGATGAACGTGCTGACGGCGGCGGAAAAGAAAAGGCGGGAGTCGTAATTCGGAATTACGAATTAGGAATCATGAATTCAGAACCATTCCTAATTCTTAATGCTTAATTCTCAATTTCAGGAGAAGAACAATGGCCGAAGTGACGCAGCAGCAGGTGGTCGAGTACATCAAAGGCATCAGCGTTCTGGAGCTCTCGCAGCTCGTCAAGACGCTTGAATCGGAGCTCGGCGTGTCGGCGGCGGCGGCCATGCCGGTGTTCGCGGGCGGCGGCCCGGCGGCGGGCGGCGCGGCGGCCCCGGCCGAGGAGAAGACCGAGTTCACCGTCACGCTGACGGAAGTCGGCGGCAACAAGATCAACGTCATCAAGGTCGTCCGCGAGATCACCGCTCTGGGTCTCAAGGAAGCCAAGGACCTCGTCGAAGGCGCGCCCAAGCCGATCAAGGAAGGCGTGAGCAAGGACGAGGCCGCGACCATCAAGAAGAAGTTCGAGGAAGTCGGCGCCAAGGTCGAAGTCAAGTAGGCGGCAGGTGTCTGGTGCCTGGTGTCTGGTGACTGGTTCTTCCAGCCACGAGCCACCAGCCACCAGCCACTGGCTGCGACAGATTTCAGCTAGGCGCTGACGCGCGCGAGTCGCGTGCGTCGGCGAGCGCTCCGCTTTCCTCGAGGTCTATAGAATGTACAGCCTTCCCAAGAACGTCTATCGCGAGCGCATCGATTTCTCGAAGATCAAGACGACCGTTCCGATCCCGAACCTGATCGAGATCCAGAAGAAGTCCTACGAGCGTTTCCTGCAGATGAACCGTCTGCCGGGCGAGCGCGAGGACGCGGGTCTGCAGTCGGTGTTCAAGTCGGTCTTCCCGATCAGCGACTTCCGCGAGAACTCCTCGCTGGAGTTCATCGAGTACTCCATCGGCAACTGGGAGTGCAAGTGCGGCAAGCTGCAGGGGCTGAACCACCTGCGCAAGCCGTGCAGCAACTGCGGCACGACGCTCATCGCCGATCCGTACGGCGACCGCGAGGTGCTCTGCCCGCGCTGCGGCAAGGCGAATCAGGCCCGCGGCGACGTCTGCGACATCTGCGGCAACACGGTCGGCCTCAAGCTGAAGTACGACGTCGACGAGTGCCAGGAGCGCGGCATGACGTTCGCCGTGCCGCTGAAGGTCACGATCCGGCTCGTGGTCTGGAACAAGGACCCCGAGACCGGCGTGAAGACCATCCGCGACATCAAGGAGCAGGAGGTCTACTTCGGCGACATCCCGCTGATGACCGAGAACGGCACGTTCATCATCAACGGCACCGAGCGCGTCATCGTCAGCCAGCTCCACCGGTCGCCGGGCGCCTTCTTCCACTCCGAAGACAAGACGCTCTACGTCGCGCAGATCATCCCGTACCGCGGATCGTGGGTGGAGTTCGAGTACGACACGAAGAACCTGCTCTACGTCCGCATCGACCGCAAGCGGAAGTTCCTGGCGACCGTCTTCCTCCGCGCGCTCGGCCTGCGCGGCGCCGACGAGATCATCCGGGCCTTCTACAACGTCGACAAGCTGCACATCAAGAGCGGGAAGATCTACTGGGCCGTCGCCGACACGCTCGTCGGCCTGCGCGCCGCGACGGAGATTCAGGTCCCCGGCGGCGAGTTCACGATCCAGTCTGGCAAGAAGATCACCAAGAACGCGATCGAGGCGCTGAAGAAGGCGAACGTCGAGGCGATCGAGATCTCGGACGCCGAGCTCGAAGGCGCCTACGCGGCCGCCGACGTCGTCGATCCGTCGACGGGCGAAGTGATTCTCGAGGCCAACGAGGAGCTGACGCCGCGCGTCATCTCGATGGCGCAGGAGAAGAACGTCGACCGCCTCGAGATCTTCTTCCCGGAACGCGACGAGGTCGGGCCGATCATCGGCGCGACGCTCAAGAAAGATCCGATCCACACGCACGAAGAAGCGCTCATCGAGATCTACCGCCGCCTGCGGCCCGGCGATCCGCCGACGCTCGACAGCTCGCGGTCGCTCTTCGAGAACATGTTCTTCAACCCGCAGAAGTACGACTTCTCGCGCGTCGGCCGCCTGAAGCTGAACACGAAGCTCGGCCTCAACACGCCGCTCGACGAGAAGATCCTGCACCCGCAGGACTTCTACGAGGTGCTGAAGTATCTCCTCAAGCTGCGCCGCAATCCGGCCAACGTCGACGACATCGATCACCTGGGCAACCGCCGCGTCCGCTCCGTGGGCGAGCTCCTCGAGAACCAGTTCCGCATCGGAGTTCTTCGGGTCGTCGCAGCTCTCGCAGTTCATGGACCAGACGAACCCGCTGTCGGAGATCACGCACAAGCGGCGTCTGTCCGCCCTCGGCCCCGGCGGCCTCTCGCGCGAGCGCGCCGGATTCGAGGTCCGCGACGTCCACCCGACGCACTACGGGCGCATCTGCCCGATTGAGACGCCGGAAGGTCCGAACATCGGCCTCATCTCGTCGCTGTCGTGCTACGCGCGCATCAACGAGTTCGGCTTCATCGAGTCGCCGTACCGCAAGGTGAAGGACGGGCGCGTCACCGACTACGTCATCGTCGGCAACGCCGCGGGCACCAAGTACAAGTCCGGCGACATCGTCGAGAGCGACGAGCTGGTGTCGGAGGACGGCCGCTCGAAGAAGAAGGGCGTCGAGTTCGAGCCGTACTCCTTCTACCTCTCGGCGTGGGAAGAGGACCAGTACATCATCGCGCAGGCCAACGCGGCCGTGGACGAGGACGGCAACCTCACGCAGGATCGCGTCAACGCGCGGCAGGCCGGCAACTTCATCCTGTCGCCGCGGGCGAACGTGCAGTTCATCGACGTCTCGCCGAAGCAGCTCGTCTCGGTCGCCGCGTCGCTGATTCCGTTCCTGGAAAACGACGATGCGAACCGCGCGCTCATGGGATCGAACATGCAGCGCCAGGCCGTGCCGCTGCTCCGCGCGCGGGCGCCGTTTGTCGGCACCGGCATGGAGTACATCACCGCGCGCGATTCGGGCGCGGTCATCGTCGCCAGGCGGAAGGGCGCCATCGACTACGTCGACTCGCAGCGCATCGTCGTGCGCGTGGAAAGCGAGACCGAAGACGGCAAGGAGATGGGCGCCGACATCTACCCGATGACGAAGTTCAAGCGGTCGAACCAGAACACCTGTATCACCCAGAAGCCGATCGTCCGGGTCGGCCAGAAGGTGCATAAAGGTCAGGTGCTGGCCGACGGTCCGTGCACCGAGCTCGGCGAGCTCGCGCTGGGACGCAACGTCCTGGTCGCGTTCATGCCGTGGCGCGGGTACAACTTCGAGGACGCGATCCTCGTCTCCGAGCGGATGGTGAAGGACGACTACTACACGTCCATCCACATCGAGGAGTTCGAGATCGAGGCGCGCGACACGAAGCTCGGGCCGGAAGAGATCACGCGCGACATCCCGAACGTGTCGGAGACGTTCCTGCGCGATCTCGACGACAGCGGCATCATCCGCATCGGCGCGAACGTGAAGCCGGGCGACATCCTCGTCGGCAAGGTCACGCCGAAAGGCGAGACGCAGCTGACGCCGGAAGAGAAGCTGCTCCGCGCGATCTTCGGCGAGAAGGCCGGCGACGTGCGCGACGCGAGCCTCATCTGCCCGCCCGGCATCGAGGGCATCATCGTCGGAGTCAAAATATTTTCCCGTAAGGGAATAGAAAAAGACGACCGCGCGAAGGCCATCGAGCAGGAAGAGCTCGACATGATGGAGAAGAACCTTCAGGACGAGGTCCGCATTCTCCACGACGAAGTGAAGAAGCGCGTGATCATGATGCTGAAGGGCCAGGAGCTGCGGTCGGATCTCTTCGACGAGTACGGCCGCGAGCGGATCCTCCGCAAGGGCACGGCGCTGACGCAGGAAGTCCTGCAGGAGATGCCGTACGACCAGATGATCCGCCTGAAGATCGCGACCGACGATGCGCAGCTCGAGGACGAGCTGCGGAATCTGGAAGAGCGGACCGAGCGCCAGGTGGAAGTGATCCGGAATCTCTTCGAGGAGAAGAAGGAAAAGATCCGCCGCGGCGACGAGCTGCCGCCCGGCGTCATCAAGCTGGTCAAGGTCTACGTCGCGATGAAGCGCAAGCTGTCGGTCGGCGACAAGATGGCCGGCCGCCATGGCAACAAGGGCGTCATCGCGCGCATCCTCCCCGAGGAGGACATGCCGCATCTGCCGGACGGAACGCCGGTGGAGATCGTGCTCAACCCGCTCGGCGTGCCGTCCCGTATGAACGTCGGGCAGATTCTCGAGACGCACCTCGGGTGGGCCGCGCACGCGCTCGGCCTGTACTTCGCGACGCCGGTGTTCGACGGCGCGACCGAGCTCGAGATCAAGAACTGGCTGGATCGCGCGGGCCTGCCGAAGGGCGGCAAGACGCGGCTCTTCGACGGCATGACGGGCGACACGTTCGAGCAGGACGTGACGGTCGGCTACATCTACATGCTGAAGCTCTCGCACCTGGTCGACGACAAGATCCACGCGCGGTCGATCGGGCCCTACTCGCTGATCACGCAGCAGCCGCTCGGCGGCAAGGCGCAGTTCGGCGGCCAGCGGTTCGGCGAAATGGAGGTCTGGGCGCTCGAAGCCTACGGCGCGGCGCACATCCTCCAGGAGCTGCTCACCGCGAAGTCCGACGATGTGACCGGACGCGCGAAGATCTACGAGGCGATCGTCAAGGGCGACGCGTCGTTCACGGCGGGCTTGCCGGAATCGTTCAACGTGCTGATCCGGGAGCTGCAGTCGCTGTGTCTCGACGTCGAGCTGATCAAGACGAAGAAGAAACCCGTGGAAGTCACTCCTCAACCCGTTTTGGAGGAGGTTTAAATAGATGCGACCTTCATTTCACGAGCGTAGCGCGCTGACGAGCGACTTCGACGCGATTCGCATCAGCCTGGCGTCGCCCGACAAGATCCTGTCGTGGTCGCACGGCGAGGTGACCAAGCCGGAGACGATCAACTACCGCACGTTCAAGCCCGAGCGAGACGGCCTGTTCTGCGCGAAGATCTTCGGCCCGATCACCGACTGGGAGTGCCTCTGCGGCAAGTACAAGCGCATGAAGCACCGCGGCGTGATCTGCGACAAGTGCGGCGTCGAGGTGACGCAGGCCAAAGTCCGCCGCGAGCGGCTGGGCCACATCGCGCTGGCGACGCCCGTCAGCCACGTGTGGTTCTTCAAGGGGCTGCCGAGCCGTATCGGCCATCTCCTCGACATCTCGCTGCGCGATCTCGAGCGCGTCCTGTACTTCGAGGCGTACGTCGTCGTCGATCCGGGCGAGACCGAGCTGAAGCAGAACTCGCTGCTGAACGAAGAGGGCTACCGCAAGGCGCGTGAGGAGCACCAGCACCGCTTCAAGGCGCAGATGGGCGCCGAGGCGATCAAGGAGCTGCTCAAGCGCGTCAACATCGAGCGGCTCGCGGTCGAGCTGCGCGACAGGATGCGGACCGAGACGTCGGCGCAGAAGAAGCTGAAATTCGCGAAGCGACTCAAAGTGGTCGACTCGTTCCGCAAATCCAGTAACCGGCCGGAGTGGATGATTCTCGACGTCATCCCGGTCATTCCGCCGGAACTGCGTCCGCTCGTCCCCCTGGACGGCGGCCGCTTCGCGACGTCGGACCTCAACGATCTCTATCGCCGCGTCATCAACCGCAACAACCGGCTGAAGAAGCTGATCGAGCTCAAGGCGCCCGACGTCATCATCCGCAACGAAAAGCGCATGCTGCAGGAAGCCGTCGATGCGCTGTTCGACAACGGCCGCCGCGGCCGCGTGCTGCGCGGCGCGAACAACCGTCCGCTCAAGTCGCTGTCCGACACGCTCAAGGGCAAGCAGGGCCGGTTCCGTCAGAACCTGCTCGGCAAGCGCGTCGACTACTCGGGCCGTTCGGTGATCGTCGTCGGACCGGAGCTCAAGCTGCATCAGTGCGGGCTGCCCAAGAAGATGGCGCTCGAGCTGTTCAAGCCGTTCATCTACAACAAGCTCGAAGAGCGCGGCCTCGTGCAGACCATCAAGCAAGCCAAGGAGATGGTCGAGCTGCAGCGTCCTGAAGTGTGGGACGTGCTCGAGGAAGTGATTCGCGAGCATCCGGTGCTGCTGAACCGCGCGCCGACGCTGCATCGTCTCGGCATCCAGGCGTTCGAGCCGGTGCTCGTCGAAGGCAAGGCGATCCGCATCCACCCGCTCGTCTGCACGGCGTTCAACGCGGACTTCGACGGCGACCAGATGGCCGTCCACATCCCGCTGTCGCCGGAAGCGCAGATCGAAGCGTCGGTGCTGATGCTCTCGAGCAACAACATCCTGTCGCCCGCGCACGGCGCGCCGATCGCGATTCCGTCGCAGGACATCGTGCTCGGCTGCTACTACCTGACGAAGGCCAAGGCCGGCGCGAAGGGCGAGGGCCGCGCGTTCGGCAACCCGGACGACGTGATGCTCGCGCTCGAGGCCGGCGAACTGGAAACGCTGTCGCCCATCCGGCTGCGCTACACGGGCGATCTGCAGGACCTGACGGCGTCGCACGACGATCAGGACGTCCTGCGGACCGAAGTGCAGACCGTCGCGAACAAGATCATCAACACGACGGTCGGTCGCGTGATTCTGAATCAGGAACTGCCGGTGGAGATGCCGTTCGTGAACGGCCTCCTGAAGAAGAAGGGGCTGCAGCAGCTCGTGCAGAGCTGCTACCTCAAGCACGGGCTCGAGAAAACGGTCGAGATGCTCGACTCGCTCAAGAACCTGGGCTTCACCTACGCGACCAAGTCGGGGCTGTCGATCGGGATCGACGACCTGATCATCCCGAAGGAAAAGAAGCCGCTCGTCGACAAGGCGCGCGAAGAGGTCATCAAGGTCGAGTCGCAGTACCTCGAGGGCGCCATCACCAACGGCGAGCGCTACAACAAGGTCATCGCGATCTGGTCGGAAGCGACCGAAGACACCGCCAACGCCATGTTCTCCGAAATGGAGCAGATGGATAAGGAAGGCCGGCAGTTCAACCCGGTCTACATCATGGCGGACTCCGGCGCGCGAGGCTCGAAGCAGCAGATTCGCCAGCTGGCCGGCATGCGCGGCTTGATGGCGAAGCCGTCGGGCGAAATCATCGAGTCGCCGATCACGGCCAACTTCCGCGAAGGCCTCACCGTCATGGAGTACTTCATCTCCACGCACGGCGCGCGCAAGGGTCTCGCGGACACGGCGCTCAAGACGGCGGACTCGGGCTACCTGACGCGGCGTCTCGTCGACGTCGCGCAGGACGTGATCATCCACGAGATCGATTGCGGGACCGTGGACGGCATCGAAGCGCGGGCCATCGTCGAGAGCGGCGAAGTGATCGAGCCGTTGCGCGACCGCATCATCGGCCGCACGACGCTCGAGAAGATCACGGATCCGTTCACCGGCGAGACGATCGTCGACGTCAACGAGATGATGGACGAGGAACTGTCGTCCGCCATTCAGGACGCCGGCATCGAGAAGGTGAAGATCCGGTCGGTGCTGACGTGCACGTCGCGGCGCGGCGTGTGCGCGAAGTGCTACGGCCGCGACCTCGCGACCGGGAAACTCGTCGAGCTCGGCCAGGCCGTCGGCGTCATCGCGGCGCAGTCCATCGGCGAGCCCGGCACGCAGTTGACGATGCGGACGTTCCACATCGGCGGCACGGCGTCGCGCGTCTCGGAGCAGTCGACACTGGAAGCGCGCAACGCGGGCACGGTGCGATTCCACGGCTTGACGGTCGTCCAGGCGAAGGACGGCAACCTCGTCGTGATGAACCGCAGCGGCTCGCTCGTCGTGCAGGACCAGAAGGGCCGCGACCGCGAGCGCTATCCGATCGTCTACGGCGCGCGCTTGAAGGTGAAGGAAGGCCAGCAGGTCGAAGAGGGCCAGGTGCTCGTCGAGTGGGATCCGTACACGTTCTCGATCCTCACCGAGGAGCCGGGCCAGATTCGCTTCAAGGACATCCTCGAAGGCATCACGGTGCACGAGGAAGTCGACGAGGTCACGGGCCTGTCGCGCTTGATCATCGTCGACTCGCCGGACGAGAAGAAGCAGCCGGCGGTCGAGATCAAAGCGAAGGACGGCCGCGTCCTCCGGAAGTACCACATGCCGTCGCACGCGCACTTGATGGTGCAGGACGGCGAGACGGTGTCGGCGGGCGACGTGCTCGCGAAGATTCCGCGCGAAACGACGAAGACCAAGGACATCACGGGCGGTCTGCCGCGCGTGGTGGAGCTGTTCGAAGCGCGCAAGCCGCGCGAGACGGCGGTCATCTCGGAAATCGACGGCGTCGTCAAGCACGGCGGGATCGTCAAGGGGCAGCGGAAGATCATCATCGTTCCCGACGAGCCGGGCGCGGAGCAGCGCGAGTACTCGCTGCCGCGAGGCGTCCACGTGAACGTGCAGGAAGGCGAGCGGGTGCGCGCGGGCGAGCCGCTGATGGACG
>JAIQFX010000155.1 GCA_020073005.1 Terriglobia bacterium
GTGAATCACCTCTGGGTCCCGCTCGCCCTGCCGCCCAACGATCCGCGGGAGCGCGGCAACCATGGCGTCACGGCGCTCGGCCGGCTCAAGGCCGGCGTCTCGCTCGCGCAGGCGCAATCCGAAATCGACACGCTGACGCGCGGATACCAGCAGCAGTACCAGCCGCTGTACGACAAGGAATTCGGCGTCACGCTGGTCACCGCACCGGCGGAAGTCCTCGGCGACGTCCGGCCGGCGCTGCTCGTCCTGCTGCTCGCCGTCGGCGCCGTGCTGCTCATCGCGTGCGCCAACGTCGCCAACCTCCTGCTCGCCCGATCGGAAGCGCGGCAGAAGGAGATCGCGATTCGCATCGTGCTCGGCGCTGGACGATGGCACGTCGTCCGGCAGCTGCTCACGGAATCGCTGATGCTCTCGGGATTCGGCGGCGCGCTCGGCATCGCGCTCGCGTGGGCGCTGACGCGCGGCCTGGTCGCGCTGGATCCGCTGAAGATCCCGCGCGTGCAGGACATCGCGATCGACGGCCGCGTCCTCGCCTTCACCGGCGTCGTCTCGATCGTGACCGGCGTGATCTTCGGCATCGTGCCCGCGCTGCAGTCGGCGCGTGCCGATCTGCAGCCGGTGCTGAAGGAAGGCGGACGCGACTCCCGCGTCGCCACCGGGTGGCTCCGTCGCGGCCTCGTCGTCGCGGAGATTGCGGCATCGGTCGTCCTCGTCGCCGCCGCGATGCTCCTCGCGCGCAGCTTCGAGCGTCTGCTCGGCGTCGACGCCGGCTTCAACGCCTCGCACGTGCTGACGCTGCGCACGACGCTGCCGCCGACGCAGTACACCGACGCCAAGGCGATGGCGGTCGCGTACGCGAGCATCGGACAGCGGCTGCGCGAGTCGCCGGGCGTGCAGGCCGCGGGCGCCGTGACCGGGCTGCCGCTCGCGACCGTGAGAGGCGACTGGAGCCTCGTCCTCGAAGGCGATCCGCCGGCCGCCCGGCTGGGCCGCGCGGCCGACTGGCAGATCGTCACGCCCGGCTACTTCGAGGCGATGGGCACGCCGGTGCGCGAGGGGCGCACGTTCACCGATGCCGATCGCGCCGACACGCAGCTCGTCGTCGTCGTCAACGAGATGATGGCGAAGAAGTACTGGCCCGGTCAGAGTCCGCTCGGGCGCCGGCTGACGTGGGGCCGCAACACCAACTGGATCACCGTCGTCGGCGTCGTCGCCGACGTGCATCATCGCGGCCTTGACGCGCAGGCGCGGCCCGAAATGTACCGCCCGTACGCGCAATACCCGTACACGCAGCCGACGATGACGTGGGTGATGCGGACCGCCGGCGATCCGCTGGCGGCGACGACCTACGCGCGCGCCGCGATTCGCGCCGTCGATCCGGGCCTCGGCGTCTCCGACATCGCGACGATGGAGCAAGTGCTGGCGGATTCCACGTCGGACCGGCGGCTGAACATGCTGCTCTTCGCACTGCTCGGCGGCCTCGCGCTGGCGCTCGCCGTCGTCGGCGTGTACGGCGTCGTCGCGTACTCGGTGACGCAGCGGACGCACGAGATCGGCGTGCGCATGGCGATCGGCGCGCGGCCGGCCGACGTGCTGCGCCTGGTGATCGGCGAAGGCGGCCGGCTGGCGACGGCGGGCGTGCTGATCGGATCCGCGATTGCGGTCGCGGGCGGCCGGCTGATTCGCGGTCTGCTGTTCAACGTCAGCCCCACCGATCCGGTGACGTTCGCCGGCGTCGCGATCGGCCTGCTCGCGGTCGCCCTGCTGGCCAGCTACATCCCGGCGAGACGGGCGACGCGGGTGGATCCCATGACGGCGTTGAGAGACTCGTGAATCGGGTAAGTGGGTAGACCGCCAGTAATATCCTCTCCGGCCCACCGTCCTTGCCGTCGGTAACACTCCGCCTCCCCCAACAACGGAAGGAAACGTGAGGGACCGATGACATCGATGAGCCGCAGGTTCCGGATCAGTGTGCTTCTCGCGGCGCTGGCGCTGGTGTTCAGCAGCGTTCCGAGCCGCGCCCAGGACTTCAACTTCAACCCCGGCGCGCGCGTCGGGTTCAATCCGCAGCCTGACCCGCCGGGCTTCGGGCTGATCCCGGTGGACGCGGGTCAGACCGTGCGCTTGAACGTCGTCTGCTTCGAGCACCAGGTCGGGCATTTCCCGCCGGGGCCCTGTCGCGGCGAGCTCATGTTTCACGACGCCGCGGGCAACGTCCTGAGCCGCGGATCGTACGACCTGCAGCCCGGACGCGTCGCCGCGTTGCAGTTCACGCCGAAACGTGACAAGAAGGGCGACAAGGTCGGCGACCTTGTAGGCGTCGTCCCGTGCATCCTGCCCGCGCCCGGCGGCCGAGCGATTCCGTCGGTCGAGGTCGTGGACCGGTTGACGGGCCACACCACGCTGTTCGCCAATCCCGCCGCGACGCGGATGACCGACTTCAATAACGGCCGGCCGAGCCCGGGCTCGCTGGTCGGATTCAACCCGCAGCCCGACCCGCCCGGCTTCGGCGCGGTCACGGTCGCGATGGATCAAGTGGTCCGGCTCAACGTCGCCTGCTTCGATCACCAGGTTGGCGGCATCCCGCCCGATCCGTGCCGCGGCACCGTGATGTTCCACGATGCGCAAGGCGCGGATTTGGCGAGAGGGTCCTACAGCCTGCAGCCGGGCGAGACGGCGGTCCTCGACCTCGACGCAGACGCCGCAGTCCTCGATCTCGACGCCGGCGCCACGGTCACGCTCACGCCGTGCATCCTTCCAGCACCGGGCGGCCGCGCGGTTCCGAACGTGCAGGTCATCGACGCGCTGACCGGACAGACGTCTCTGCTGATCAACCCGGCCGCGACGCAGATGAGCGACTTCGTCCGATAGAGCAGTTCTGGGATGGGTAGTTGAGTACGCAATTACTCAACTACCCAATCACCCACTTACCCAATTCATTTCACGGATATTCCGGCGCCGATGATCATCAGCGTCGTGCGCGGCGACTGCGGCAACAGGATCGTGCCGATCTGGCCCGCCGATCCCGGATTGATCGCGTAGAACCGCACGTCGAAGCTGAACGCCAGGTGCGACCTGGCGAACCAGCGCGCGCCGAATCCGTAGTTGACCGTCTTCCGCTTGTCCGAATCCGGCGGATATCCATCCTGGCCTTCCGGCACAAGCGACCACGTCGCGGTGCCGAGGCCGCCGCTGATGTAGCTCCAGCCGTGGCCGTTCCCGAAGTTGAGCGAGAGCTGCGGCGCGAGCGACGTGAACCGCTCCTCGGCCGCGCGCACGTTGGTGACGCCGGCCGCCGGTGTCTGCCGCGCGCGGCTCGCGGCGTACTCGCCGCCGAGTCCGATCGTGATCGCCTTCCAGCGGACGGGATACACGTGGAGGCCGATCTGCACGCCGAGCCCCGTGCCCGGCAATTCGGCGAGCCACATGTTCCGGCTGTCCGCGACGAGCTGATCTTCCGGGAACCTGAGGAACGTGCCGTGCAGGTCGACGACGAACGGGCCGATGCGCGGCGGCGGATCCTGCGCCCGCGCCGGGCGCGCGAGCGAGACGGCCGCCAGGATGAATAAGGAAAGCGCGAAGACACGCATGCGGGCGAGCAACATTGTACATAATGCTCTCCATGCCAATGCCGCTCTTCCACGACATGTTCTATCTCGCACTGCCGGTCGCGGAGAAGATTCTGCGGCCCATCGTCGTCTACGTGTTCCTCATCGTCGGGCTGCGGCTCGCCGGCAAGCGCGAGCTGGCGCAGCTCAACCCGTTCGATCTCGTCGTCCTGCTGACGCTGTCCAACACGGTGCAGAACGCGATCATCGGCAACGACAACAGCGTGACGGGCGGCGTGATCGGCGCGGCGACGCTCTTGATCGTGAACTACTGGGTCGTGCGCGTGCTGTACGGACACGAGAAGCTGGAACGGCTCGTCGAAGGCGAAGAAGACGTGCTGATCGAGAACGGCGTGATCCGCCTGGACCGGCTCAAGGAGGAGCTCATCTCGATGACCGAGCTCCAGGCCGCGGCGCACAAGCAGGGATTCTCGTCGCTCGACGAAATCGACAAGGCGGTCCTCGATCCGGGCGGCACGGTCGCGTTCTTCGGCAAGAAGCCGTCGCCGGAAGCGGAACGGCACGAGGCCGTCATGAGACGGCTCGATCAGCTCACGGCGCAGGTGGCGGCGCTGCGGTCATGAGGTTCGACGTTTTACCGCGGAGTGCGCGGAG
>JAIQFX010000084.1 GCA_020073005.1 Terriglobia bacterium
GACCGATTGTGAAGCGGTGCTGGCGGCGGTGCAGGGCCGTGGCGGCGGACCTCCGCCGCCGCCGGGCGGTCCGGTGCTGCCGTGCACTGTCAGGACCGGCAATGGGACCTTCTCGGCAAACGGCCGTTCGCCTGCGCAGCTTGCCGGGATTCTCTCGGCCTATGTTGAAAGACGGGTCGTCGATCAGACGGGACTCACGGGACTCTTTGACGCGGAGCTGACGTGGACGCCGGATCAGATCCAGCGACTGCCGGGCACTGATGATCCGGCGGCGATTGATCCGGATGCTCCCTCAATCCTCACCGCGGTGCAGGAACAACTCGGGCTGAGGTTGAGGCCGGCGAAGGGTCCCGTCGAAGTGCTCGTCATCGACAGCGTGCAGCGACCGACGCCGAACTGATATCGATGTTCGGAGCGACGATCAACGCAGAACTCGCTGAACCCGCAGACGGAAGAATGAAACGGACACGGGGCGGTGCCGGTCCCGCCGCGTTGGGGCGCCGCGTCGAGCGTCTCTGCGGGCTCTGCTGTCTCTGCGTTGTAGGTCGTCAGCCTGTACAATCGTCGATGCGCTCATGTTCTCGTCGCCCGACTGGCTTGGTTATCTGGCCGCCGCTCTCACCACGATCGCGTTCCTGCCGCAGGTGATCAAGACCTGGCGGACGAAATCCGCTGACGATCTCTCGCTCGTCTGGCTGACACTGTTCTCGTCCGGCGTCTTCTGCTGGATGATGTTCGGCGTTGTCCTGCGCTCGACGCCGATCATTCTGGCGAACGGCGTGACGCTCGTGCTCGCCGTCGTGCTGGGAATCCTGAAGCTGCGCTTCCGCCGGTGAAGACCGAAGAAGAATAAGGGCCACGCTTCTGTGGCTAATTCCCTCCGTGTCCTCCGTGTCCTCCGTGGTTTCTCTTTCTGCGGGTTCAGCGAGTTCCGCGTTGATCGTCGTCGGTCCTCAGTCCGTCAGCGGGAACAAGTGCGGCCGCTTCGCGATGGCCTCGTTCACGAAGACCGGCTCGACCGTGTGAAATCCCCGCTGCACCGAGCCGTCGATCGCCGTCGAGACCAGCGTCGCCACCGCGTTGACGCCTTTCTGCAGATCAGCGTCTGAATTGATGAGCGGCAGGCGCGACTGGAAAAGCTCCAGCAGCACGTCTTTCACGCTATCGATCGTCGCCTCGCGCTGATTCGCCGTGGCCATCGCCGCTTCCCAGAGCGCGATCACCTGACGCCGCTTCTCCGGCGGCAACACCTCGATGCCCACATTTCCGACCTTGTTCGCGACCGTCTCGTCGGCCGCGCTCTCGACCGGGCACGTCGCCGGAGGATTCGTCCAGTCGTCGAGCGGGGAGATGGAGTAGTGCCGGCGATCCACGGCGCCGACGAGCCGGATCGGAATCGGCAGCTTGACGTCCGGCTTCGGGATCGCCGTCACGGGGACCGGCACGTTCGGGATGTCCGCGTCGGTGATCGGCAAGCCCGCGGCCTTCGCCTTCAACATCATCCACTTGAGCGTCACGTCGTTGAGGGCCGTGTTGCCGTTGCCGCCGCCGATGTCCGAGTGCACGCCGCGAAACCAGACCTCGCACGCGCCGTTCAGCCGGATCGGCAGGAACGACGGACGCCGCTCGTCGATCGCGAGCGCGTGGAAGCAGTAGTCGACGTTCGTCTTCGGAAGCGAGAGGTGATGCCCGAAGTTCGCCGCCTGGTTGCCGAGAAGCGCGAAACCGAACGACGCGACCGTGTCCCACACGCCGATGAAACGAATCTTCGGATTCGGTTCGACGACGGTGCTGCTGCCGGGCGTGCGGATGCCGCGGGATTGAACCAGATTGCAGAAGTCGATCGTCGTCGCGGCGCCGCGGCTGAAGCCGGTGATGTCGATGATCTGATCGCCGGCCGCCCAGTTTTTGCAGAGTTGATCGTAGGCCTCGTCGAGGCGCGGCAGCTCGCCCAACCCGAAGACGCCGCCCAGCACTTTGCCAATCGCCTTGAACCGCGTCCCGACGCCGGCGAGATAGTAGTCCTTCGTGCCGGACGTCTTCTTATACGCCTGATAGAAGCGAAAGACGTTCGTGTTGGGGTGATTCGGATCTTCGTTGTCCTTCGCTTCGTTCCACGTGCCGTCGAATGCATACAACGCCATGGCTGACCCTCGGCGTGAGTCTACGACGAGCGACAGCGCCGAAGCGCACGGAAAATCGCCGTCCGCTTACGGCTCGTGCAACGGCGGCGTTGGGTTGAGGACGGCAAGCAGCAGGAACGCGAAGACGAGCGCGAAGGCGGTCAGCGCCAGCGTCGGGATCGTCACGTAGCCGAACTCATGAATCCACTTCAGGCGGCAGCCGCCTGGCGCCGAGAGCATGCACTCGATCGTCTCCGGCGCGAGTCCGTTCTCGATGAGCAGGTGGTGGACTGAAATCCCCGCGCCGACGACGGGGATCGGCAACAGCCACCGGGCGGCGCGTCGCGCGCGCAGCACCGCGAGGACGAGCGTCGTGATCGACAGCGGATACATGCAGTAGCGCTGGTACCAGCACAGCTGGCACGGAATGAAGTTCGCGACTTCCGAAAAGAACAGGCTGCCGCCGGTGGCGACCGTGGCGACGAGGCAGGCCAGCCACAGCTCGTAGCCGTGCAGGGTCTTGCGCAGGAACAGCAGCGGCGTCCGCAGCCCGGCCGCGGCTAACAGGGTCGCGATGAGAAACAGGCCGGCCAGGAGCTGGCCTGCCACACCGAGACCAGCCAGGCCGACGACGATCGCGCGCATCGCCTCTCTGGTCATCGGCGAACCTCCGTCTTAATCGGGCACCGACGGCAGACCGGCGAGCGCCATGGCGAGCTCGGCATCGCTATACGTCGAATCGACCAGCGTGCCGGCGAAGTAATCCTGGTACGCCTGCATGTCGAAGTGCCCGTGGCCGCAGAGATTGAAGAGGATCGCTTTCGACACGCCTTCTTCCTTGCAGCGCACGGCTTCGTCGATCGCGCCCTTCACCGCGTGATTGGCTTCGGGCGCCGGCACGATGCCTTCCGCTCTCGCGAACAGCACGCCGGCTTCGAAGCACGACACCTGCTGCGGCGCGCGCGCCTCGATGATCCCGAGTTCTTTCAGATGCGAGACGAGCGGCGCCATGCCGTGGTACCGCAAGCCGCCGGCGTGGAATCCCGGCGGCATGAAGCTCGATCCGAGCGTGTACATCTTCGTCAGCGGCGTCATGCGGCCGGTGTCGCCGAAGTCGTACGCGTAGACGCCGCGCGTCAAGCTCGGGCACGCCGCGGGCTCGACGGCGATGATCCGGGCCTTGCGTCCGCCGCGCAGGCCGGCGCCGATGAACGGAAACGCGATGCCCGCGAAATTCGATCCGCCGCCGGTGCAGCCGACGATGATGTCCGGGTAGTCGTTGGCCATCTCCATCTGCGCGATCGCTTCCTGTCCGATCACGGTCTGGTGGAGCAGGACGTGATTCAGCACCGAGCCGAGCGCGTACTTCGTGTCGTCGCGCGAGGCCGCGACCTCGACGGCTTCGGAGATCGCGATGCCGAGGCTGCCGTTGCTGTCCGGCGTATGCGCCAGTACAGACCGGCCGTAGTTGGTCTCCATCGACGGGCTCGCCACGCAGCGCGCGCCGAAGGTCTCCATGAAGATGCGGCGGTACGGCTTCTGGTTGTACGACACGCGGACCATGAAGACCAGGACCTCGATGCCGAAGAGCGCGCCCGCGAACGCGAGCGACGAGCCCCACTGTCCGGCGCCGGTTTCCGTCGTGATCTTTCTGACGCCGGCCTCGCGGTTGTAGAACGCCTGCGCGACGGCGGTGTTGGGCTTGTGGCTGCCGACCGGGCTCACGCCCTCGTACTTGTAATAGATGCGCGCCGGCGTCTGCAGCACTTTCTCCAATCGCCGCGCGCGGAAGAGCGGGCTCGGCCGCCACTGCCGGTACACGTCGCGCACCGGTTCGGGGATCTCGATCTCGCGATCCCTCGACACCTCCTGCATGATGAGCGACATCGGAAACAGCGGCGCGAGATCGTCGGGCCCGACCGGCTTCAGCGTGCCGGGATGCAGCACCGGCGGAGGCGGCGACGGGAGATCCGCCACCAGGTTGTACCAGTGCTTCGGGATGCGGGTTTCGTCGAGCAGATACTTGACGCTGTCGCTCATGAGGTCCCTCTCGTCCAGACATTGTGAGTTAGAATCGGCCCGCGAGGTCAAAAGCCATGAAAAAAAATCACCCCAGCCGCAGGGAATTTGTCGGACTAACCGGAGCCGGGATCGCCGGCCTCGCCGCCGCGCCATGGCTTGGCGCGACCGATCTCGCCGCCGCCGCGCCCGCCGCCGACGGCCCGGAGGCCGACCTCATCGTCATCAACGCGAAGGTCTACACGATGGACGCCGGCACGCCGAGGGCCGAGGCGTTCGCCGTGAAGGCGGGGAAGTTCCTCGCCGTCGGGAGCACGAACGACATCAAAGGGCTCGCCGGCAAGGGCACGCAGACGTTTGATGCGAAGGGCATGACCGTCGTGCCTGGATTCACCGACTGCCACAATCACGCGCCGGGCACGACGCTGCTCTACGAGGTCCTCGTCGGCAATCCGTACGAAGTCGAGTTCGTCACCATCAAGAGCATTGTCGAAAAGCTTCGCGCCAAGGCGAAGGATACGCCGCCCGGCACGTGGGTCGAAGGATTTTTCTTCGACGACACGAAGCTGCAGGACAAGCGCGAGCTGAATGTCCACGACCTCGACGAGGTGTCGAAGGAACATCCCGTCGTCGTCGGGCATCGCGGCGGCCACACGTCGTACTACAACAGTAAGGCGCTCGAGATGGCGGGCATCACGAAGAACACGCCCAATCCGCCGGGTGGAACGTTCGACAAGGACGATCTCGGTGACTTGAGCGGCCGCGTGACGGATCGCGCGAGAAACGCGCTGCAGCGCGTCGGCCAGCGGCAGCAGTTCACGGCGGAGCAGCGGGCGCAGCGCAATCGCGACGGCGCGGCGTTCATCTCCAAGCAGTTCGTCCGCTACGGCCTGACGAGCGTGCATCACGAGGGCGGCGATCTGGCCGCGCTACAGGAAATCCGGGCGCGCGGCGAGCTGCTGCACCGCGTCAGCTACGAAGCGAGCGGCAACGTGCTCGAGTCGATGATCACGAGCGGCATCCAGACCGGGTTCGGCGACGAGTGGATCAAGTTCGGCGCGACCTCGGAACATACGGTCGACGGATCGTTCTCCGAGCGGACGATGGGCATGAGCGGACCGTACTCGGGGATGGATCCGAAGTACCGCGGCAACATCACCGAGACGCAGGCCGATCTCGACAAGTGGGTCGAGCGCGTCCATCGCGCGGGGATCCAGGTGAACTGCCACGCGAACGGCGACGTCGCGATCGACATGATGCTGACGGCGGTCGAGCGGGCGCAGAAGGCGTTCCCGCGCGCCGACGCGCGGCCGAAGATCACGCACTGCACATTAATCAATGATGATCTGATCCGCCGGATGAAGGCGCTGAACGCGATCCCCGCGCCGTTCACGTCGTACGCGTACTACAACACCGACAAGTTCCACTTCTACGGCGAGGAGCTGATGAAGCGGTGCATGGCGTTCAGATCGTTTCTGGACGCCGGCATTCACGCGGCGGCCGGCTCGGACTTCAGTCCCGGCCCGTTCGCGCCGCTGATGGGCATTCAGGGGATGGTGACGCGCAAGGGGTGGGACGGGGGCGTGTGGGGCGCGAACCAGAAAGTCAGCGTCGACGAGGCGCTGCGGATCAACACGCTCAACGGCGCCTACGCGTCGCGCGAGGAAGCGATCAAGGGATCGATCGCGCCGGGCAAGCTCGCGGATTTCGTCGTCCTCGCGGACGATCTGCACACGCTGAACCCTGACAAGATCAAGGACATCCAGATCGTGCGCACCGTCGTCGGCGGGACGACGGTCTATCAGGCCTGAGTCTCGAGCTCGCGCGCCTGAAGCGCGACGCGCCGATATCGCGACGACGCAGATAGACGTCGTCGTTTTCGCTGGCATTTTTGTTGCTCCACATAGGCTTAGAAAGTGGTGTGCCTATGTCAATCCACGTGCAATCCACTGTGAATCACCGCCTGCTGTCATGCCTGGTCGTGACGCTTGCTCTGGGAGGTGCGCTGCAGGCCCAGACCCGCACGGCGGTCCAGAGGCCCAAGGTCTCCGCCGCGGCTCAGCAATGCCTCGACTGCCACACGCAATCCACGCCCAGCATCGTCGCGCAATGGCGCGGAAGCGCGCATGCGGGAAAGTCGGTGGACTGTTACTCGTGTCATCGGGCGGCCGACAACGACCCGGCGACTTTTGATCACTACGGCCAGCGCATCGCGGTCATCGTCACGCCGAACTACTGCGGCCGCTGCCATCAGGCGGAAACGGCGCAGTTCGAGAAGAGCCGTCACGCCAACGCCGCGCAATTCATCGGTTCGCTCGACAACATGCTGGGGGAAATTGTCGAAGGCGGCCCGGCAGCGGCCAACGGGTGCCGTCAATGTCACGGGAGTGAGGTGCAGTACCGGAGCGAGGGCAAGTTCGATCCGGCTACATGGCCCAACAGCGGCATCGGCCGCGTGAATCCGGACGGCAGCAAGGGGTCGTGCGCCGCGTGCCACGGCCGCCACGCGTTCAGCTCCGCCCAGGCCCGTCAACCCGAGAACTGCGGCAAGTGCCACATGGGACCGGACCATCCGCAGGCCGAGATCTACGCCGAGTCGAAGCACGGCATCCAGTTCCGCGCGAACATCGCCAAGATGAACCTGGCGTCGAAGTCGTGGGTGGTCGGCAAGGATTACTCGGCGGCGCCGACCTGCGCGACGTGTCACATGAGCGCCACCCCGACGCAGAAGGTCACGCACGACGTGGGCGACCGGATCAGCTTCACGCTGCGGCCGGTCATCAGCGTGAAGCTCGAGAACTGGGCGTCTCGGCGCGACGGGATGAAAGATGTGTGTTCGAGCTGCCACGCGACCGGCTGGGTGGACAATTTCTACACGCAGTACGAAGGGACGATCGATCTGTACAACGAGAAATTCGCCAAGCCGGCGGAAGCGATCATGGACGCGCTCTCCGCGTCGAAGAAACTGACGCCAACACCGTTCGACGAGAAGATCGAGTGGACGTACTACGAGCTGTGGCACCACGAGGGACGACGGGCGCGGATGGGCACGGCGATGATGGGACCCGACTACACGCAGTGGCACGGCTTCTACGAGGTGGCGAAGCACTTCTACACGGAATTCCTGCCGGAGGCCGAGCACCTGATGCCGGGCATCGCGCGAGATGTCTTGAAGAGCGACTACCACACGTGGACGGAAGGCCTCTCGCCGCAGCAGATCGAACAGCAGCTGGAGTTCTACCGCAAACGCTATCAACAGCCGCCGAAGTAGACCAGCGATCTCAACTGAACCAGTAGCCCTACGGGGCTTACCGGCCGACACGCGTCGAACGACCGCGGGGCCGATTCACCGGCTCTGCCGGATCATCCACGGCACGACGACGCACAGCAGAAACACGACCCAGGCCACGAGCAGCCAGAGCTTCCAGGACCCGTTGCCCCGCAGCCGGACCTGCCGCACTCGTCGGCGCGAACCGCGATAGGACTTGGCCGGTCGCGCACCGCTCGCAGTCTCGCTCACCACCTGACATCCATGCGAGCGCATGAAAGCGCGACTCACGCACTGCCGGCGCGCGGTTTTCAATGAACGGTTGAAAGCGGTCGGCGAACGGGACGTTTCCGCCAGCGGTGTGCGGAGCGCGCTACAGCTTCAACAGGCGTTCGCGAATGAGTCGCGATTGCAGCCGGCTGACCTGGAGCTTCTGTCCATTGGCGAGCAGCACGACGTGCGTGCCGCCCGGCATCACGTTCACTTTCTGAATGCTATGGATGTTGGCCAGCGTGCCGCGGCCCAGCCGGATGAACTGCCCGGGATCGAGCCGCGCTTCGAGGTCCTTCAGGCGATACGTGATCGTGTGCCGCTCGTTCTTGACCGTCGTCAGATAGAGCAGTTCGCCTTCGGCGACGATCGACGCGATCTGCGCGACCGGGACGATGACGATCTCGTCTCGCCGACGGACCGGAATCCGCTCGAGAAACGGCCGGCGCGGCGATGATTCGTACGTCGCGATCGCCTCGCTGACGCGGGCGCTTTGTTCGGCCACGATTTCGGCGTGCTCGACGCGCTCCTGCGCGCGGTTGATCGTTTCGCGCAGGCGGGTCTTGTCGACCGGCTTCAGCAGATAGTCCACCGCGTTCATTTCAAACGCGCGCACCGCGTACTCGTCGTAGGCGGTCACGAACGCGATGAGCGGCATGTCGCTTTTCTTCAGCAGACGCACGACACCGAGGCCATCCAATTCGGGCATCTGGAGATCCAGCAGCGCCAGATCCGGCCGCTCGCGCTCGATTGCGGCCACGGCCTCCCTGCCTGATTCTGCCTCGGCGACGATGAGCACGTCGTCGAACGACCGCAGAAGGGCGGCCAGAAACGATCGCGCCGGCCGTTCATCGTCGGCGATGACGACGCGGAGACGCGCGTTCACGAGGCGCTCCGCGCGGCCGCCAGCTCGGCGGCCGTGAAGTCGGCCGGAATGCGGATCTCGACGGTCGTGCCGACGCCGGGCTCGCTGGCGATCGAGAGCGCCGCGGCCGCGCCGTACTGGCAGGCGAGGCGCCGCTCGACATTCGCGAGGCCGACGCCTACGGCACGCCGCTCGGCCAACTGTTCTTCGCTGACGCCGGCACCGCTGTCGCGGACGATGAGCACGAGCATCGTTTCGGCGATCTCGTCCTGGGCGAGGGCGAGGCGCGCCGTCACGGTGACCTCGCCGCCACGCTGCTGTCCGGCGATGCCGTGTTTGACGGCGTTCTCGACGATCGGCTGCAGCACCAGCGGCGGGACGCGCAGATCCCGCAGCCCGGCCGGCACATCCACGCGGACGCGCAGTCGCTGCTCGAACCGCGCGCGCTCGATGTCGAGGTAGGACTCGACAATCTCCAGTTCGCGGCCGAGCGTGGTGAGCTCGCCCTCGGATCGCAGGACGCCGCGCAGCAGCGCCGTCAGCCGCATCAAGGTGTCCAGCGCACGCGACGGCGCCGTCTGAATGAGATAGCCGATCGTCGTCAGCGCGTTGAAGAGGAAGTGCGGATTGATCTGGGCGCGCAGCGCGCGGAGCTCCGCTTCGGTGGCGAGCTTGCCGATCTCCTGCTCGCGCAGCTCGCGCGTGTACCGCTCGCGCGCCAGACGGATGCCGTCGATGCGGCGGCCGAGCAGCAGGGCGATGGCGTCGAGCGCCGCGCGGTCGTCGGACAAGAGGCGCCGGCCGCCGATGAGCCCCGCGACCTCGAGCGCGAAATGCGGCGGTTCGACGACCGGCACCTCCACCAGCGCCGTGACTGACGCGCGCTCCCCGTCGATCGGTCGATCGGACGAGCCGACTTCGCGCCAACGGACGATGCGGGCGCTCAGCGCGGGCGCGAGCTGGGCGCACGCGTCATCAAGCAGCGGACCGATCTCGTCGTGCTGCTGCGCGCGACGGCCCATGTCCGCACGCAGGCGCGCGTAGTCCGGCCGGTCGAGCAGCACGCTGTCGACGAACCAGCCGATCACATCTCGGAGTGTCGGGTAGAGCAGTGCGGTCGCGACCCAGAAGGTGACAAGAATGCCGACGTCGCGCGGGTCCCGCAGCGGGACGTCCTGCGAATGGATGGCGCCAATCACCGCGACACCCAGCAGCGCCGCGCCGACCAGCGTGACGAGCGTCAGCGCGCGCTTGAGGAACAGATCCGCGAGCGCAAAGGGGAAGTCCTGATAGAGGATCGCGAACGCCAGCGGCAGCGATGCGTGATGCCCGAGCAGCTCGACCGGCCACGCCGCGTCGCCCTGATGCAGCTGGCTCAGATGCAGCGCGGACACCGCGAAGATGGAGAGCGCGGCCACCGCGAGCGCGCGCCGCGCGCCGGGCCGTCCGCGCGTGACCGCCGCGAGCGGAACGACCAGCGCGATGAACGTATACGTGAGCAGCCGCATGCCGAACGGCGACGGCAGCGGCGCGCCGGCCCACGCCGCGCGAGCGTGCAGCAGCGCAGCGATCGTGCTGACGACGTACGCCGCCAACGCGAGTGATTGCTTCGGCCATCCGGTCACCCGGTCTCGTTCGCCCCGCAGCACGGATTGCACGACGACGGCTGGCAGAAATCCGAGCGCCGCGTAACCGGCGGCCACGAGCCACGGGAACGGCCCCTCGACGCCGACCTTCGGGAGCTCGTAGGCGGGCAGCGCGCACAGATTCCACACGAGGCCGAGGATGGCGGTGACGAGCAGCAGGGGGTCGATCCCCGGAGGGCGCGGTTCGCCGGGCGCGCGGCCGGCACGCACGACCATCACCAATAGCATCGCGTAGAGCACGACGCCGGTGCTCAGGCCGACCAGGTTCAGCAGCTCGCCCATTAGCGTTCTCTTACGCGAGACACCCTACGTCCGCGGCCCGCCAATCGGAAACTCGAACATACGAACGGTCTGTTTTGACGAATGAGTGGTTCCACAGAGGCAACGGACCTCCTGCATTGTATGAGCCCACGCACACGCGGGCCCAGAGAACGGGCCCGACGCCCACCCATGGGCCGTCTCCAAACGCTCGCCTGCGAGAACCAACCACTCGTTCTCTTTCAGTCGTCGCCGTTCGGAGACCTTGCTAGCGTGCGTGCGTGCTCGAAATTGTGTCGCTGAAAAGAGGTTGTATGCGTACGCGGCGGTATCTTCGCGGTCTTTCGGTCGCGCTCCAGGCTCTGGTCGCGACGTGCACGATCGGGGTCGTAGCGGCGCACGGTCAAGGGCTCGGTGGCGCCGGCACAGTACAGGGCACGGTCAAGGACCCGACCGGCGGCGTGATGCAGGCGGTCGAGGTCAAGATTTCGAATCCGGTGTCCGGCTTCAGCCGGACGGCGACGACGGACGCGGCCGGCAAGTACATCTTCAGCAACCTGCCGCCGAATCCGTATCACCTCACCGTCGAGGCCCAGGGATTCAAGTCGGTGGAACGCGACGTCGACGTCCGCTCCGCCGTGCCGATTCAACTCGATCTCACACTGGACGTCGGCGTCGCCGAGGCGGTCTCCGTCGTCGGCCACGCCGAGGATCTGCTCGAGCGCGATCCGACGGCGCATACCGATATCGACACGAGCCGCATCGACAGAATGGCGATCGAGACGTCGGCCGGTCTCAACCAGGTCATCACCCTCGCGTCGCCGGGCGTCGTCGCCGACTCCAACGGCTTCTTCCATCCGATCGGCGATCACGCGCAGACGCAGTTCTCGATCGACAACCAGCCGGTCACCGATCAGCAGAGCCGCGTGTACTCGAATCAGATTTCGCCGGACGCCGTGCAGTCGATGGAAGTGATCACCGGCGTCGCGCCGGCCGAGTACGGCGACAAGAGCAGCCTCGTCGTCCACATCGTCACCAAGTCAGGGCTCGACCAGCCGAAGCCGACCGGCGATGTGTCGTTCGGCTACGGATCGTTCAAGAGCCCGTCGGGAGACATCAACATCGGCGGCGGATCGCACGCCGTCGGTGACTTCCTCTCGTTCAGCGGACTGCGTACGGATCGGTACCTCGATCCGCCGGAATTCCAGGCGATGCACGATACCGGGAACAGCGCGTCGCTGTTCAACCGGCTCGACATCCATCCCAACTCGACCGATTCGCTGCACTTGAACATCCAGGCGGCGAAGTCGGCGTTCGACGTGCCGAACACCTACGATCAGAACGACGCCGGACAGGCCCAGCACCAGGAGATCCAGACGTTCAATTTCGCGCCGGGCTACACACGCGTGATGGGTTCGAGCGCGCTGTTCACAGCGAACGGTTTCATCCGCCAGGATCATCTCACGTACACGCCCAGCCCCAACCCGCTTGCTGACGACACGGGAAGCGTCTCGCAGGATCGCAAGCTGACCAACCTCGGCATCAAGGCCGACGTGACCTATACGGCGGGCAATCACAACGTCAAGGTGGGCGGCTCGATCGGCGCGACGAAACTCGACGAGGGGTTCACGCTCGGCTTCACTGATCCGACGTTCAACTCGCCGTGCCTGACCGCGACGGGCGACCCCTCGGACAACACCGCGCTGACGCGGCCCAGTCAGTGTCGCGGCGGTTTGACGCCGAATCCGGGTTTCAATCCTGACTACCTGCCCTACGATCTGACGCGCAACGGATCGCCCCTCGCCTACCACCAGACCGGCACCATCAAACAGCAGGCGGCGTTCATTCAAGACGAGATCAAGGCGGGCCCGGCGACGTTCAAGCTCGGCGTCCGCCTCGACCACTACGACGGCCTGACGACGGAGACGCTCGCGCAGCCGCGTCTCGGTGTGTCGTACGCGGTGCCAGGCGTCGGGACGATCCTGCGCGCGTCCTATGGCCGCACGATGGAGACGCCGTACAACGAGAACCTGCTCCTGTCGAGCGGTGTCGGCTTGAACGGCTTGTTCGGCGACGGGCAGATCCTCCAGCCGGGCAAGCGCAGTCAGGGTGAAATCGGCATCCAGCAGGGGTTCAGTAACTGGGTCGTCGCGGACCTCGGCTACTTCGACAAGCACACCGACAACGCGTACGACTTCAACGTCCTTTTCGGCACGCCGATCGTGTTTCCGGTGGCCTGGGACCACTCGAGAATCGACGGGTTCACCGGGCGCGTCACTCTCGTCGAGCACGGCGGCTTCAGCGCCTCCGTGGTCATGGCGCACACGAACGCGATCTATTCGCCGCCCGGCGTCGGCGGCGTGCTGCTCGATGCGCCGCCAGGGGACTTCCGGATCGATCACGATCAGAAGTTCAACTCGACGACGAATCTTCAGTACGTCTTCAATAAGCCGCTTGGTGCCTGGGCAGCGCTCAGCTGGCGCTACGATTCAGGGTTGATTGCGGGCTCGGTCGGCAGCGTTGCCGATGCGCTCGCGCTGACGGGCGACCAGCAGGCGGCGATCGGCTTTTACTGCGGCAGCACGGTGGCCACCCGCGACAATCCGATCACGAGCTGCGCGTCCGGCGGCGGCGCGACGCGTCTCAATATTCCGGTCGGACAAGAGGACGACGTGACGAATCCGCCGCGCATCGCGCCGCGCCACCTCTTCGACCTCGGCGTCGGCGCCGACAATCTCTTCCACGGCGACCATGCCAAAGTGCGGCTGCGCTTCAGCGTCGTCAACCTGACGAACAAGGACGCGCTGTACAACTTCCTCTCGACGTTCAGCGGGACGCACTTCGTCACGCCGCGGGCGTATCAGGTGCACCTCGGCGTGAACTTCTAATCTCGGGGCGGACGTTCGGCCCGCCCGCACCGCCATCCCCCTGGACCTGCTCACCGGCCGTTCATGGCTGATGACTGGTTCGTTCTGTCCAACGACCGGATCGCCATTCGATGGTCCTGCCAGGCAGCCGGACCGTTCGTGGGCGCCAGACGCACGGTCATGAGGCTGAATGAACCACTCATTCTGTTTCGGTCGTCGTCGGGCGCGGACGTTGTTACGGTCCATGCGTTCTCAATCTCGCAGGCTCTGAAACGAGGTCATATGCGCACGCGGTCGTATCCTCACGGGTTTTCGGTCGCGTTCCAGGGTTCGGTGTGTGCATGGATGGTGGCGGCCGGTCTTGTTTTCGGCGGCGCCTCGGTCGCGTCCGCGCAGGACAACCCGCAGGCGTTGCGCCAGGACATCGATCAGCTTCGGAGAGAGTTCGAGGCGCTCAAGCAGCAGTACGGCGATCGCCTGTCCGCGCTCGAGGCGAAGCTGGCCGCCACGGAAGGCGCCACGCCTTCGCCTCCGTCCGGACAGCCCGCGCCCGGGCAGCCCGGGACCGCGCCAGCGCCGGCCGGCGCCGAAAGCCAGACGCCGGCGCCGGTGTTAGGCGCGTCGATCGGCAACGCGAAAGTGTTCAACCCGGATATGGCGGTCATTGGGGATTTCCTGGGCGCGCTCGGCACCAACCAGATGCAGCCCGATCCCTTTGGTCCGGGCACGCATCCGAACGCGATGCAGCTGCACGAATCGGAAGCCGCTTTCCAAGCCGTCGTGGACCCGTACGCGCGCGCCGACTTCTTTATCTCGTTCGGCGAGGAAGGCGTCAGTGTGGAGGAAGGCTTCATCACCCTGACGTCGCTGCCCGGCGGGTTGCTGACCAGGGTCGGCAAGATGCGCGCGGCGTTCGGCAAGGTCAACTCGCTCCACAACCACGTGCTGCCGTGGGCCGACCGGCCGCTGGTCATCGGCAATCTCGTCGGCGGCGAAGACGGGATTGACGACGCTGGCATCTCGGTCGCGCGGCTCATTCCGAATCCGTGGATGTTCCTCGAAGCGACGGGACAAGTGTTCAGAGGCGACTCGGGCACGGACCCGAACGGAAATCCGCTGTTCCAGACAACGCGCCGTGGCGAACTGAGCTACGTCGGTCACCTGCGCGGGTACCAGGACATCAGCGACAACGCGAACATCGATCTCGGCTTCTCGTACTCGCGAGGGCACAACGGGCTGAGCGACGGCAATGTTGCTGACCCCGGGTCCCTCGTCACGCAACTCTACGGCATCGACGCGACCTACCGGTGGAAGCCGCTGCAGCGCTCGATCTACCACTCGTTCGTGGGGCGTACTGAATGGATCTGGAGCCGTCGCGATCAGCCGACCGGCCTGCAGAGCGGTGGGGGCATGTATGTCTCCGGCGATTATCAGTTCGCGCGGCGCTGGTTCGCGGGCGCGCGATACGACCGCAGCGATCGGCCGGACAACGCGGCGGCGCTTGACACCGGCGGATCGTTCATCATCACCTACTGGCCGAGCGAATTCAGCCAGGTGCGGACGCAGTTCCGGCGTACCAACTACGCGCTGGGTCCGTCGGCGAACGAGTTGCTGTTTCAATTCCAGTTCTCCATCGGCGCGCACGGGGCGCATCCGTTTTAGTCGTTGGTCGTTGGTCGTTGGTCGTTAGTCGTTAGTCGTTAGTCGTTAGTCGAAGGGCACCGTTATGAAAAATACGAGACTCGTCGTCGCGCTTGCGGGCCTGGCCGTGTTCGCCGGCGTTCCGGCTATCGCGCAAAGCAAGCTGAACGTCATGACGACGACTGAGGATCTGGCGTCGATCGCGCGCGAGATCGGTGGCGATCACATCAGCGTGGATTCGATGGCCAAGGGCTATCAGGATCCGCACTTCGTCGAGGCGAAGCCGAGCTTCATCCTGAAGCTGCAGAAGGCCGACGTGCTCATCTGCGTCGGCCGCGAACTCGAGATCGGTTGGCTGCCGCCGCTGATTCAGCAAAGCCGGAACGGAAAGATTCAGGTCGGCGCGCAGGGCTACCTTGACGCGTCACTCGGCGCCACGATTCTCGAGATCCCCAGCGGGAACATCACCCGCGCCATGGGCGACGTCCATCCGCTGGGGAACCCGCACTACTGGATGGACCCGGAAAACGGCAAGCGGATCGCCAAGGAGATCGCGGACAAGCTGTCGGAGCTGCGCTCCGGCGACAGCGCGTTCTACCAGCAGCAGCTCACGAGCTTCACGACCCGCCTCGACGCGGCCGAAAGACGGTGGCTCGCCCAGATGGCGCCGTACAAGGGCACGAAGATGGTGACCTATCACCGGTCGTTCCCGAATCTGGCCGAGCGCTTCGGCCTGGACATTGTCGGCTACGTCGAGCCGCGACCCGGCATCCCGCCGACGCCGCAGCACACCCTCGACCTCATCAACGAGATGAAGCGGCAGAACGTCAAGCTGGTGCTCGTCGAGCCGTATTTCGACATGAAGACGCCGATGTCCATCGGTCGTGAAACCGGGGCGCAAGTGCTGGTGATGCCGCCCTCGGTCGGCGGCGTCAAGGAAGTCCCGGACTACTTCAAGCTGTTCGACTACGACATTAACCTCCTGATCGAGGCGATCAAGAAGAGCGGAGCCAAGTAGTGCTCGACACCTCCATGCTCGCGTTTCTGGCGGCGCCGTTCGTCGCCAGTCTCATCCTGACCGGGATTCACGCGTACCTCGGCGTCCATGTCGTCGAGCGCGGCGTGATCTTCGTCGACCTGTCGCTCGCGCAGATCGCGGCGTTCGGGGCCACCATCGCGATCCTGATGCCGATTTCCGGCGGCGATCCGCATGCGCCAATCGTGTACTGGATCAGCCTCGCATTCACCTTCCTCGGCGCCTTCGTGTTCTCGACGATCCGCAGCAAGCGCGCGCGGATCCCGCAGGAAGCGATCATCGGCATCTGCTACGCGGTCGCATCAGCTGCAGCGATTCTGGCGATGAGCAAGGCGACATCGGAAAGCGAGCACCTGAAGGACATGCTGGTCGGCAACATTCTGGCGGTCTCGTGGCCCGAGGTTGGGAAGACCGCGTTGCTCTACAGCGCGATCGGCGCGTTTCACTTCATCTTCCGCAAGAAGTTCCTCGCGATCTCGATGGATCACAAGAAGGCGGAGGGGTCGGGCCTCAACGTGAAGTTCTGGGATTTCCTGTTCTATGCCTCCTTCGGATTCGTCGTGACCTCGTCGGTCGCGATCGCCGGCGTGCTGCTCGTATTCTGTTACTTGATCGTGCCGTCGGTCGCGGCGATGCTGTACGCGGATTCGATCGGCAAGCGGTTGGCGATCGGCTGGTCGATGGGCACGCTCGTATCGGCGCTCGGCGTGTACCTCTCGCTCAAGCTCGACCTGCCAACCGGCGCGACGATTGTGTGTACGTTTGGCCTGGTCCTGATTCTGATGGCGTCCGTGCGTCCGCTGATTCAACGCCAGGCGGTCTTGTAATCGCGGCACGTATTCGCGAGATCTTCAGTTTCGACTAAACCGAACAGGCGTCGGGTTATTTCATGTACCTCTGCTCGCGGTAGTACCGGGCCGCGCCTGGATGGAGCGGAATGTCGAGCGCCTTCCACACCGTGCGGGCGTTGTACGACAAGTTCAGATGGCCCCACTGCAGCAGGTCCTGGTGCTCGTCCATCGCCTTCGCGATCGCGTACGCGAAGTCTTCCGGCGCATCGGCGCGGCTGTAGATCATGATGCCGGTGCGCGCGACGGTCTTGATCGGGTGATCGATGCCGCGCAGCAGTCCGTTCGGGATGACTTCGCGCTGGAATGTGGGATCCTTCGCGAGCTGCGCGAGCAGATCGTCAGGCAGCTGCGGGTACACGAGGTCGAACTTCTGGCTGACCTCGTACCAGACGTTGTACTCGGGCGCGTTGCCGAGCGATCCGCCCGCGATGACGACGTCGAAGTTCTTCCGCTCCTCCGGATCGTTGCCGTTGCCGATGTGGCCGCCCGACGATTCGATCGCCTGCCGCGTCAGGCCGTAATACGCGAGCACGCCATCCACGTCGCCGGATCCCGCGACGATGCGGACCGGCCGGCGTTTTTCCCATAGCGCACGGAGATCGGTGACGCCGAGCGACGCCTTCACCGCGACGATGAGATAGTTCGGCGCCTGGATGTTCGCGATGAGGCGCAGGTTCGAGCGCGGACCGTCGGCGGTGAACGCGCCGCTGCCGTGATACGCGTTGAAGACGTTTTGGACACTGGTCACGCCGAAGTCCACTCTGCCGTTCGGCGGCGGCGGCACCTGCGACGGGGGAATGTAGGGCGGCAGGACGACGCGCGGCGGCATGCCTGCGCCGGCGACGAGCTTCGGATTGTCGGCGCGCCAGCAGTTGTAGCAGATCTGGATGTCCCATCCGTACGGCTGCGCGGCCTGCTTCAAAATTTCGGCGGCGGCGCCCCACGGGCAGACTTTGCAGGCGGCGGCCAGCACCGGCTTTCGGGACGCGAAGCCCGTGTCATCGGCTCGTGGGGCGCGTCCGAAGACGCCGAGGAGCACGAGAGTCGCGACGACGACGTGCATCGTCGTCAGTCTGCCGATGGTCTTTCGCATCGGACGTCTCCTTGATCAGGATGCTCGGGCTGGTTCGAATCGCGCGTGTGTGGAGGCGACGATACGCTCGGGCGGAAGGGGAGTCAAACGCCGGGCGCGGCTTCAGGCGAGCCGGCGGGCGTGCGAGCCAGCCGGAGCCCACCGTTCGTTCAGTATCGTATGTGATACCATGGCCGTGTGCGACGAGTCGTGCTCGACAGCAGCGTGCTCGTTGCCGGGTTCCGGTCCCGACGAGGCGCTTCGTTTCGGCTATTGGAGTTGCTTCGTGCGCAACGATTCGAAATCGCCATGTCAGTACCGTTGGCCTTGGAGTACGAGGCAGTCCTGGTGCGGCACGCGGCGGCCCTCGGTGTGAACCGGACAGATGCAGAGGGCCTCGTCGACTACTTGTGTCAGATCGCGCATCGGCAGGACATCCATTTCTTGTGGCGGCCGGCGTTGACCGATCCGCGCGACGAATTCATCCTGGAACTGTCGGTGGCCGCCGGATGTGGGGCGATCGTCACGCACAACATCCGTGATTTTGCGGGCGCTGCTGAGTTGCGAGTGAAGGTCCTGACTCCAGCGGCGTTCCTGACGAGTGTGGAAAAGCCATGAGCACGTTGAGTCTGCGACTGCCCGAATCGCTTCATCGAAAGATCCGCCAGCTTGCGGACCGCGATGACATTTCGATCAATCAGTTCATCGCGACGGCAGCGGCCGAGAAAATGGCGGCGTTGCTCACAGTTGATTATCTCGAGGAACGCGGCCGGCGCGGCGACGCCCGATTGTTCGATCGGGTGCTGGCCCGCGTCCCGGACGTTCCGCCCGTGGCGGGAGACGAGCTGCCGAAGGCGGTACGGCAGGCTGACAAAGCGGTGCAGCCGGCGAGCCGCTCGCGGCGCCGGACCAAGGCGCGGCGCTCATCACGTTCGGCTCGCGGCTGAGCGCCGGCGACTGCCATCATCCGGATAGCGCGTCAACCGTCGGTTGTTGCTTCTCTGCGGTCTCAGCGAGCTCCGCGTTGACCGTCTACTGCTGTTGCGTCAGTAGTTACGCCGCAAATCCACCCCGGCGTACAGCGACGCGACCTGATCGCCGTACCCGTTGAACAGCATCGTCTTCCGCATCAGGAACTCGCCGAGGCGCCGCTCGGTGGACTGATCGCGGAACGTCGAGTTCGTCACGCCGGGATTCACGTTGGAGTAGAACCCGTAATACTCGCGCGCGGCCTTCATCCACGCCGTCACCGGCTGTTTCTCGACGAAGCGGATCTTCGCGATGGACTTGGCGCTCTTGAAGCCGTACTTCCACGGCACGATGAGGCGCAGCGGCGCGCCGTTCTGGTTCGGCAGCTCCTCGCCGTAGAGGCCCGTCGCGATGAACGCCAGCGGGTGCATCGCCTCGTCCATGCGGAGGCCTTCGTTGTACGGCCACGCCAGCGCTGAGAAGAAGCGCGCGCGCTGCTCCGGCATTTCTTCGGGGCGCAGCACGGTGATGAACTCGACGAACTGCGCGCGGCTGTCGGGCTCGAAGCGCTTCAGCAGATTCGCGAGCGGGAAGCCGAGCCACGGCACGACCATCGACCAGCCCTCGACGCAGCGGTGGCGGTAGACGCGTTCTTCGAGCGTATGCGGCTTGAGGATGTCCTCGAGCGTGTGGACGCCCGGCTTGCCGCACGCGCCTTCGACGGCCAGCGACCAGGGCCGCGGCTTGAAGTTCTTCGACTGCTTCGCCGGATCGCTCTTGTCGGTGCCGAACTCGTAGAAGTTGTTGAAGGTGGTCGCCGCCTTCTGCGGCGTCAGCGCATCAGGCAACGTGATCGTCCGCGCGAACGCGGGCCGCGCGCCCTGCGCCGCGACCTCGTCCAGCCCGCGCGTGGCGAGGGCCGCGAGCGACGCGCCTGCCGACGCGAGGAATGCGCGCCGGTCCAGGAACAGGTCCTTCGGTGTGATCTCGGACGCCAGAATTCCGCTGCGGTGCGCGGGCATGGCAGGACGATGATGCGTCTGCGTCAGGGGAGTGTCAACCGACCTTGCGATTAATTCATGTGAGCTAGGAGAGGCCTGTCAGGCGTGACGTCCCGGACGCCGCTGCGCGGTTCCACGGCGCGTGGCGGCGCGCTGACCGGTGAGACTCTTCCTGGCGTACAGGCGCAGTGCCTCGCTCGCGCGCAGTTGCCACCCGGCGCCCGTCGCGCGGAAAGCCGCGACAACATCGCGATCGACCCGCAGGCTGATGGGTTCCTTCGTGGGGCTCTTTTGCGGACCACGTTGACCGCGGTAACGGCGGACCGCTTCCGCCGTGGCCTTCGGCAGCGCTTCCATGAGCGGCCGCGCCCGCCGGATTTCTTCGGCCGTCCATTCCGGGTTCTCCTCGTCAGGACGACTGGCGTTCTTTCGCATACGCTCGTTCCTCTCGCTTGTTGGCCCGCCGCAGACTGATCACGCGAATCCGCTCGCCCCGCGGCGTGACGACGGCCACGTGCAACTTGCCGTCGATGGTGCCCAGGACCCGGAGACGTTGTTCCCCGTAATCCTTCCGCGTGTCATCAATGCTGAGCGCCCTTTCGAGATCCATGTCGACGAAGCGGTCAAACCCGATTCCGCGCTCGCGCAGGTTCCGGGCACTCTTGGCTTCGTCGAATTCGAGAAACGCCATTATATCGTATATACGATTAAAGTAACACCCGACTCCGAATGCGCAGGCAGGCCCTGACGCGGACTCGGGACGACGGTGCCGTCGTCCGGATGTGCGCGTCAACGCCAACGCCGTCGACTGCGGCCGTTGACGAATCACAGACGACGATGGCATCGTCGTCGGAATGTTTGGAAAACCGTCGGCGGCGTTGATGCGGGCGCTCAGGGACTTCGTGATGCGTCACGAGATCTTCGTCGAGGCCCGCGAGTTCGACGA
>JAIQFX010000085.1 GCA_020073005.1 Terriglobia bacterium
TGTGTGTGCTGCTCCAAGACGTTGCTCATCCGGGCGAAGGACTACACGTCCCTCCCCCTCGTCAACGTCCCGGCCGGGGTCAGCTAATTGTCGGTTTTGAGGTGTCGATTAATTGTCGGTTTTGGGTGTCCACCGAGGTCTGGAACGAAGTCTAGGCCAGCGGCCTCACCAAACCGTGTCACCGCATCAACTCCTGCGGAGGCTGATTCCCTGTACCACTCTTGGATGGTCTCAATCCGCTGCCGGAGGCCGTCGTATTCGGCCATCAGTTGTTGCATGAGAACCACTTGGGTTGCCCGATGGTTCTGCCTCCACATCAGGTACGTGAAGACGACGTACACGCCGGCCGCAAGGAACGCCAACGACGTCGCGATAGTTTGAGCGGCCAGCCAGGCCGTCGTATGCTGATCGGCGACGCTTCGTCGCAAGAGGTGGTAAGCCGCAATCAACCAGAGTCCAGGCTCCGCCAGCAGGCGCGGCGCTGCACACGCGACCGCGATGACAGCAAGGACCAGCGCGCCGATGCCGAGCGTTGCCTTCCGCATCATCGCCGTCTCCTTTGCTTACAGCTCGAGTTGTGCCGTCAGCTTCTCCCAACTCGCATCAAGCAGTTTCTTGCCACCTTTAGGGCCGGAGTACACAGCGAGTCCCGCACTATTGATTTCAAGGCGACAGGCGAAGTTTCCAGCCTTGTCGTAGCCCCAGACAACAAGTGGGGCGGTATCGAGCCAGACATCGTGTGCGTACCGGAAGACTCCCACGCGTCTCTTTGGCTTCTTCATCGTCGTCTCCTCCTTCTTCTGCTGCAGTTACTGCTCGCTCAGAATGTCACAAGCGGCTCAGTAGGTGTGCTGGCGTGGAGAGCAATCATCGTTCGCCACTCTCGTCCTTGTCGAATGCAAGTTTCCAAGGCGCTAACGCTTCAGACAAACCAAGGTCGAGCCGTTCATTAATTCGATTCGCCGCGCTGAAAAGAAGCTGGCAAGCCGTGGAGGCCGGCCCCTGGAATCCGTCGACGAGCGGTTCGAGCTGCCAGATGAAGTCGTCGGTACCGGGTTTCACGTCGAAGTGGGCGGCGAAATCAGAGACATGCACGCTCGATGACGCCAAACGAAATATGGTGGCGTAGACAGCATCCTGCTCGACAGCCTGCATCGCCTGCTGAAGATTTCGCATTCCCGACCAGTGGTGCTCAACGTCCGTTCCGGCCGGTAGCCGCGCTTTGTACCCGTCGAGAATCTCCTTCTGCCTTCGCAGGGTGACGTCGGGGATCTTGCCTCGAAGCTCAGGAATGCCATTCCAATGGTTGGCCATTTTTATCTTCTGCGAAACGCCGTACGCGTGAAACGTCAGCGCGCGCGCATTCGAATCGCGCTGCAGGATGAACACGATGGCGACCGACGTTTCCAACAGCACTCGCAAGAGGGCCTGCGCGTCATCAACTAGACCGTGCTCACACAGGATCTGAATCGCCCGAAACGTCTTGCACGCCTTCACCAGGAGACCGATCGTCGTTTCGACCGTAAAAGGCTTGATCCCGTCCACGTTCCGAACAGTCCATGGGCCACCTGTCAGCATGCTCACGATCGCGTTGTGCAGGCTGGTCATGGCGTCCAGCCGCGTACGGTGCTTCGTTGAAATCTCAGCCGCGACTTCCGCTTCATTCGGTAGGCTCACTGTCTGCCTCGATTCGCGCACGGTCGTTTGGGAACGACGCCCATGCGTCCAGCCGCGTACGGTGCTTCGTTGAAATCTCAGCCGCGACTTCCGCTTCATTCGGTAGGCTCACTGTCTGCCTCGATTCGCGCACGGTCGTTTGGGAACGACGCCCATCGGAGAGGAACCGCCCGCGCGGCAGCTTGCGGAATCCGCGTGGGCGGTGCAGTGATAACCAATCTCTACTTCTTCAGTGGCGCGATCTTCGTACCGAGTTCGCGTTTTATCGAGTTGAAGGGGTGGTAGCGTTGCATGACAACGGCCGAGAGAGCGGACTCGGACCAAGCGTCCTGCAGTTGGTTGGTGGGCCACTCCTTACTTCCTCGGAGTGCCTGCAAGCCAATGATCGTCTCCGTGAGGGCCTGCTCGTACCAACTATGCACGGAGTCCCGTACGGCTTCTCGTAGGCCCGCGAGCGGGCCTTGTTCTTTCGTGTAGATATCGAGCCAGTGGTCAATCATGTCGACGAAGACTCGGAAGTCGGCATTGATCTTGAGAACGTGCTGTTCTTCCAAATACCTCGCCGCCTTATCCTCGATTTCTCCAGTCTCCCGCGTGCCGTCTTTCACACTGACCCAGACGACCTTCGGGAATAAGTCTGGACGAGCTTCGCTCCCACTCTGGCCGTCGGCCTTGAGAAACGCCGAGTAAATGCCTCCTACGGCGCCGCCACCGCTCACCTTCGAGCCTCCGATTCCACCCTTCCCGGGACCGCCATCGCCCCGAGGAAGACGACCTCCGGTGTTTGCTGCCGGTTCTGCGATCTGCAGCGGTCCGCTCTGGGTTGGCTTGTAACGACTGACCTTGAACAACTCCATCATCGCCTTGAGGCGGTCGCGGATCGACTTCGAGTGGTCAGTGTCGGATGCGCGCGAGGCGATCTCCTCCATGAGCGACGCGATCGCCCGTGGGAGCTTCTCGCGAAATTCTGCGGCCCAGTCCGCCCAAGGGAGCCGCTGGCTGTTTAAGAGCAACTCGGTGCGCGCCGTGTTCGTGGTTAGTCGCGCACCTTCAGGCGGGGTTGGTTCAACGTAGATGACTACTTGGCGGTGCCCGAAGATCACACCAAACTGCTGCAGCCTCGCTTGCCCTGCGCGTCCACCGACCAATTCGTAGAGTTCATTCTGATAGAGCGCGGCGACGTGCCCAGACGATTCGATAAAGCCGGAATTGCTTCCTATTGCGGACTCGTCCTTTAGGATCCACCAGTGAACCCGTGCGCCGGCAAGCTCGATCGTTCCACTCGATCCCTTGTGCTGCTCCAGGTACACGTTCTGTCCGAGTAGGGTCCGGAGCAGATTCACGTCCGTGTTGGTGCGTGGTTGCTCCCAGCCCTGCCGCGCTCGGATGGTGACGCCGTCGGGAATCTGGAAGTAACGGCTGTTGAGGTACTTCGCGATCCACGCGGAGGGCGACGCTGCTTCCGCTGGAGCCTTCATCGTGTCCTGCTCAGGCGAGTTCCCGAACAGGATGATCTTGGTGCCGTGCTCTCCGATGACCTCGGGCTTCACCAAGTCGTCCAAGTCCGCCCAGTGCCCGAAGGTTCCGTCCGGGCGCTGAATCTGTCGCAGCCCGTACTGCTTGGTGCCGGGATTGCGCCAAAGGTGAATCATCGACCCTTTGCCACTCTTCCAAGATAAGTAGATAAGCCCCGCGTGGTTGCGGGTCGCTGCGGCGACCTTGGCTCCGACTCCGTAATTCCCGTCGCTCGCTTGAATCGTGCCTGACGACGACAGGTGGTTGATGTACTGACGCATCTCCTCACCGGTCATTCCGCAGCCCGTGTCCGTAATGCTCAGCTTGTACGTCGGATGATCTCCGAGATCGAGGGAAGGCCAATCGACATCCCAGATAATCTGCCCGGTTTTCTCTGGCGTCTTTGAGATGGCCTCGATTGCGTTCTGCGTCAGTTCCCGAAGGAACTGCAGCGGGTGGCAGTCCTCGCCAAGCCGATCTAAGAGGAAGCCGACGTCATGAACCTGGAGGGGGAGAGTATTCTCCGCCGAAGTGGTAGGCATGCGAACTCCGTTCGCCCATCGGCGGTCGCGACGACGACCTCTGGGTGAGTAGGATCCATAAGTCCGGCCCGCGTCGGCAGGTGGCGAAATTGCCAGCGACCAACAAAGGGACGACGAATGGAAGAAGAGACGATCATCGCAGTCGAGTCCTCGGAAGTCAACCTCGCGTAGTTGCCCGGTACGCAAGACCCCAGCCGCGCTACGATGGCCGCATGCCGAACTGCAAGCACGGGATCGATTCGAGATTCTGTTCCGCGTGCGCAAATCCGCTAACGGACCGCGAACGGCGTCGCCGAGCCGTTCAGTTGCGCGCCGACGCACGCGCCCCGGCGAATGACGCTGAACGCGAAGCATACGAAGCTGTGTTCGCCTACGAAGAGGCCCGATCGAAACAGAAGGGCAAGACCATTCGTGCGGGCCGAACATGGCCGATGATCGCTGATTACGGAATCATTGGCGCCGTCGAGCGCATCGTCATGCGTCCAGACGATGCGACTGGATATCGAGTGCTGGTCGAGATGGGTATGGAAGACATGGCGTTCGAAGCTGTCGTCTTGAGACACCCCGATGTCTTTTCGCCCGAGGCGGTAGCGCAGTCGCGGCATCGCCTGCAACGGTTACATCCCGACGAGCCGTGACCGCCGACCGCTTCGAGAGCTGCGGCGAGGCCGGGATGGAGTTGTTTGATGTGTATTTCTGAGGCTGTTGGCCCCGGCGCGACCAATCGGTTCGAGGACGTCAAAGCCCTCCAGATACTGGTGAATCTCAATCAGACGCGATTCCCGGCCATCGCGCCGCTGTCCGAGGATGGTCGGTGGGGTTCGAGCACACAGCTGGCCATCGAGGCCTTTCAACGAACGGCACTGGGGAATGGCTCGCCGGACGGCCGCGTCGACCCACACGGCGCGACGCTCGCCGCGCTTCGCACGGGACTGCCTCCGGACTTTTCCGAGGCGAAGCTGCGCGGCATCATGCCGCGCGCGAGTGACACCGATATCGCCCGGTTCTACCAGCCCACCTTGCCCGCGATGCTGGCCTACGGGATGGATACGCCGCTGCGGCAGGCGCATTTCCTGGCGCAGGTCGGTCACGAGAGCGGCAGCTTTCGGTACACGGAGGAACTCGCTACAGGCGCCGCCTATGAAGGCCGGACCGATCTGGGGAACACCCACAGCGGCGACGGAACGAAGTTCAAGGGGCGCGGCCTCATCCAATTGACCGGGCGCGCCAACTACGTCGCGTATGGGCTGGATAAGGGACAGAACTTCACCGACGGCGCCAACCCGTCAATGATCGCGAGGGACGTCACCCTCGCAATCGATGTGGCCTGCTGGTTCTGGAAGCGGCACAGCTTGAACGCCGTCGCCGATCTGGACGACGTGCGCGCCGTCACGATGAAGGTGAATGGCGGACTGAACGGATTGGCCGATCGACAGGACTTCCTCGTCCGGTCGAAGTTCTTCCTCGTGTAGCTGAGGCCATCTACGTCACGGTGAACGCCGCTGGAAGCGTCGCGGCCGCTCCGTCGCTGTTGGTCACGATGACGTCGTACGCGCCTTTGGCCGTCGTCGCATCGACCGAGACGCTGCACTTCACGAGGTCCTCGCGCGAGCTGATGTCGGTGCCGAGGACGGCCGCGCCCGCCATCGCGAGTTTCACGGTCTTGGCCAGTTGCAAATCCGACCCGGCGATGGCCAGGGTCGCGACGGTCGGCGCCGCCCCGGCCGCCGGCGCGGCGATGGTCGCCGGCACTACGCTGGTCAGCTCGGGCGTGGACTTGCGCGCTTCCGCGCTCGTCGCCGCGCCGCGGGAGGCGAAGTAGAAGCTCACGACCGACGTCATCAGCGTGCCGACCACGGTGAACGCGGTCTTGGCGAAGTCGTCCGCAGGCATCGGCGTCCCCGGATCGACCCGGTTCGCCAGCGAGTCGTAGAAGAAGATCGCCGTGATGGCGAAGATGACGATGAGCGCCAGGGCGATCATCGCGCGGATCGATCCCTCGGGCAGCCCGAGCGCCTGCGTCGGGTCCGACAGCCCGGAGACCGAGAACGTCACCGCGACCAGCGCCAGCGTCGCGAACAGCGCCATGACGCCCGTGATCAGCAGCGCGGGCAGCCGGATCGCCAGCTCGCTGTTGACGAGGCCGCTGTCGATCTTCAGAAACAGCGCCGTGAAGCCGCCCAGACACAGCAGCCCGACCAGGACGTTGTACCAGCTCAGTTTGCCATTCATGGATTCACTTCTCCGGCGCGGTGTCGCACTTCTCGCACGTGATGAGCGCCTTCACGCTCTTCCATAGGCCGGGGTCGTCCACCACGAAGAACAACCCGCCACGGCCATTCTGGCTGCTGCCGCAATTGGGACCGGACAGCGATCCCTGCTGATTCATGTCGCCGAAGATCGACAACGCCGTGCCGTCGGCGTTGGAGATCGACACGCCGACCTTGGCATGGTTGAAGTCGGCGCCAGGGCCCCCGGCGAGGCTGAACTTCTGCTCCGCGAACGTTCCGTTGGTGGCGATCTCCACGGCGCCCGGAGGGGGAAGCGCGTTGTCCCAGCAGCCAACCTGCGTCGACGGCGTTGTCGAGGGGATCTTCGGCCTGGTCCACCAGGTGGCCGCCCGGAGCGACACGCCGCCGAGGACGGCCGAGACCAGCTGCCACGGCGGCACATGCAGCCGCGACGGCTTTGAAATGAGCGTGATGCCGCTCGAGAGCGTGGCCTTCGTGAATTCAGTGCTCGTGGATTTCTGTCCCAGCGTCTTGACCAGCGCCTGGACGTCCGCCGGACCGCCGTTGCGCACGATCTGGGTGTTGGCCGGATCCGTCACCACGCTCGCGTTCGCGAGCGCCTTCAGCACGCTGACGAGATCGGCCTTGTTGATCTTCAGCGCGAAGAAGTGCTGGCTCACCTTGACGTCGTTGTCCTTCACGCAGCCCAGCGTGTTGCCGTCGCTGCGCCGCGGTGTCGCGCTGCTGCCAGCGGCGGGCCAGGATGGCGTGGACACCTGCAGCACGACGCCGTCGCCGGCATCGTTCCACGCCAGCAGACCTTTCGAGTGGCCCCACGGCGCGCCGCAGTTGTCGCTGCAGCCCTGAATCTCCGGATCGCTGTAGAACTGGTCGTTCCAGATCAGATAGTGGAAGGCGCCGGCGTAGACCTGCCCGAACGTCGCGCCGAGCGGATCGGCGGCCGTGTCGCCGGCACAGCCGTTGTTCATCTGCAGTTCCGGGGCGCTGCTGCTGGCCACGGCGAACTGCTGGCTGAACGCCGGATACCGCTGCACCTTTCCGCCGAACGTGCAGGCGCGCTGCGCTCCACCTCCGCAGCCCGAAAACTTCGCCGCGTTGAACTTGAACACGAACCACCAGTCAACAGACTGGCCCGCCTTGAGCAGCGGTACCGGAGCGGCGCTCCGCTGGGCGCGTCCTGTTGCGGGTCCGAGAGTGAAGAAGATGAGAAGCGAGACCGCCGCGAGGCCGGCCTTTTCGTGTTGACGCACGCCTGGCCCTCAGTAAGTCTGCCGCCGGATGTCGAAGGTGCGGTGATTGTATGCGGACGATGGAGGAATTCAAGGGCCATTCACGCGGAGCGTGAACGGCCGCACGCCCGCGAGCAGGCGCTCGCGAGCGTGCGGTTCTGACTTATGCGGAAGCGTTAACGACTACGCAGCTTTGATGACGGGTGCTGACTGCGGCGCGGGCTGTTCCGACTTTCCACCCGCGGGTGGATTCATCGGCGTCGTGTCCTCTTTGACGCGTGTCGGACCGATGCGCCGCGCGTGCTTCCACATCGCGACGTCGTTCGCGTCCACGTTCGGCGCGGTGAGGAAGATCGACTCCAGCGCGTCGACGGCCTGCACGCCCGCGTCCAGCGCGTCCTTCATCGCCGCCTGCGCGCCGACGTGCGTCTCGCGGCCGGCCGCCTGCGCCACGATTGCGCCGGTGACCGCGGCGATCTGCGCGGGCAGATCCTTCAGCACGTTGGCCGGCAGTCCGCTGGCGGCAAACGCATCGGCCAGGGGCGTCGCCTTCTCGAGAATCGCGGCCGCGTCGGCGACGAGCTGCTGATCGCTGCCGAGCTTCGGCAGAGGGAACTCCTCGGCCACGATGTCGCTCGCCAGCCCGACGAAGCGGCTGCTTCGCACGATCGCTTTCAGGCTGTTGCGCAGCGCAGTCCGCGCCTTGGCGCGCGCGGCCGCGCCGGTCTGCGCCGCGTTGCGGCCCTTCGACTGCGATGCGAACTGATCGGCGACGCCCGTCACCGACGCGTCGAGCTGCGCGAGCATCTTCGTGCCGAGCGGCGTGACCGTGAAGACGTCGCGATGTTCGGCGCACAACGCGTGGACCCGCACCAGGGATTCGTACCGACGACGACTGCTGAGATTCATCAGTATGCCTCCTTGCGCTAGTCAGACGAAGAGCCCGGCGCGTTGTTCCGCGCGCGCCGCGCGCGGTGCGCAAGACGCGGCGCACACGCACGCGATCTCAGCGTGCAGACACGAGATAGGGCAGGTCACCATCGCGACACGGAATCGCGTGCGTCAGACACGAACGCTCGCGTTCGGAATCTCGGATCGATGACGTGCGAAGTGAAGGCGCATGTGCCAGACACGGACACGACCGCACCCGACCGCGCAGTCCAGTCGCCGAACATGATTGCTCTCGGACGGAACATGACGTCGAGCTGAGACGAACGCGGACGCGCGAGCCGTTTTCTTCCACGGCGCCGGCCTTCCGTTGATCTGGCTGGAGCAGGAGGAATCGGAGGAGCGGAGAGGATCTGACGGGGATCCGGCAGCCACCGCCGAACAAGCGCCATCTGTATCTGCGCTCCTCGAGCGGCAGATCGCGATTCGGGCTCGCGCTGTCATGGCACGACGGATGCTGATAACGCATAGGGGCCCGAAGGCCCCCCGTAATGTGCGATGACTGATATGGAAAACAAGAAGCGACGCGCGGCGTACGTCAGTCTTTCGCTTCTCGCGCTCGCCTTCGGCTGGATCGAAGCGTCGGTTGTCCTCTACTTGCGCGAGATCTACGTCCGTGAAGCCACGCTCCGCGCGACCAGCTATCTCCCGAATCTTCAAGTCGCGCTGGTGTCGCTGCCGGGTCGCCTCGTGGTGCTCGAGATGGCGCGTGAGGCCTGCACGCTTGTCCTGCTCGCGGCCGCGGGATGGCTCGCCGGACGCCGTCCTGCCGATCGTGTCGGTGCGTTTCTCGTGTCGTTCGGGATCTGGGATCTGGTTTACTACGCCGCCCTGCGACTCGTCTCGGGATGGCCTGACAGCATCAGCACCTGGGACATCCTTTTCTTGATTCCGTCGCCATGGGTCGCGCCGGTGTGGGCGCCTGTCACGGTCGCGACGCTCTTCGTGCTGGCCGGCAGTTACCTGTTCTGGACTTCAGACCGGGAACGTCGCTATCGCTGGACCGATCTCAGCATGCTGGTCGCATCGGTCTTTCTCACGATCGCCGCTTTTCTCCTGGGCTCAAGGGCGGTGCTCGATCATCGAGTGCCGGAACACTTTCCCATCTTGTTGTTTTGGTCGGGTGTCGGCCTTGGGACGGCGTGGTTCGCGTGGGCTGAACGCCGGACGAGCGACGGGAGACGTCCCTGGGTTGGTGTGGGAGTGCGCCCGATCGTGGCTTCACGCACGGAGGCGGCGACGGCTCGGATCACGACAGCCGTCGTCGGGGTGGAGCGGCCCGAAGCGAGCGATGCCGGCGGCGTGATTGCGGACTACAGGGAAGCCAAGACCCGACTGGACGAGTTGGTGAAGGAAGCGGGCGAGTTGGCCGAACGTTTCGAGCGGCTCGCCCATGGCCTGTCGGCGCGTCCGGGGCATGTGGTTGTCGGGCTTCCTGATGAATTCGTCGAGAATCCGGCCGAGTGGGACATCGTGCCGAGCCATCCGCTTCCATCGATCGAGCATCTGATCACGCTGACCAACGAAATTCGCGCGGTGGGCCCGAGGGTCGAAGAGCTCCGCGAGCGACTGATTCTGACGGGCCATGCCGATCTCGTGAAACAGCCAGACGCGTTCTTTCATTGAGGCGGCCAGACACAGACGTGCGCACCGGCGCGATGTTGGCGGCGCCGCTCCGACTTCGTCCCTAAGGCTGTCGGGAATCCGGCAAGGAAGACGTCCGCCGAGCGACGGCATCAGATCGTGACGCGTCACGAACCGCCTGTTCGGCGTCCGTGAAGAGCAGCACGAACATGCCGGCGAGGAAGAGGACAACGAGTGACAGGATCGCCTGACGATACGAGCCGGTGACGCTGGCCACCAGGCCAAACAGGAACGGCCCGATCCACGAGCTGCCCCGCTCCGTGATTTCGTACACGCCGAAGAAGCCCGCTTCGTGTCCGGCCGGGATCATCTGCGAGAACAGTGAACGCGAGAGTGCCTGGGACCCGCCGAGCACCATCGCGAGCACCGCTCCCATCATCCACGCTTGAGCGACGGTCTGAAGCAACCCATACGCGTAGACAACGATCCCGGTCCAGATAACGAGCGACAGAACGATCGCATTCTTCGTGTTGAGGAGGACAGCGATCCGCTCGAACAGCAACGCGCCTCCAAATGCCACGAACTGGACCATGAGCACCAGGCCCATCAGAAACGCTTCGTTCGTCGGCAACCCTCGTGACACGAAGAGCTCCTGCGCCAGGAACACAGACGCGATGGAAATGATCGTCTGAATCGCATCGTTGAACGCCATGTACGCGATGAGATACCGGCGTGTGTGTGGCAGGCGCGTGAGATCGGTCCAGAGCCCGCGGAGGCCAGCGAATGCGACGGCCAGGGACGATGGATTCGACGGCCGCGCGCGCGTCGCGGCTCGAGTCTGCAACCGGGCGAACGTGATCAGCGCAAATCCACCCCACCACACGCCGGCCGAGAGCAGCGAGATCCGGACCGCCAGCTCCGTGGAGATTCCCAGTCGATCCGACGCGCTCACCAGGCCGAGGTTGGCGGCCAGCAGCAGCCCGCCGCCGAGGTAGCCCAGTGCGTACCCTTGACTCGAGACTTTGTCCCGCTGGTCTTCGGTCGTGATGTCATTCAGGAAAGAGTTGTAGAGCACGATGGTCACGCCGAACGCGAAGTTCGCGACGATCACCAAGACGCCCCCGACGAGGTAACGGTGCGCGGTAATGAAAAACAGAAGGCAGGTTGCGGCCACGCCTCCATAGCAGAACCCCGCCATGAGACGCTTCTTCGCGGAGCTGTAGTCGGCCATCGTCCCGAGGACCGGCAAGAACAACACCTGGAGGAACGCGGAGGCGGAAATGCAATAGGGAAACAACGACAGGGCCGTGATCGAGCCAAACGGTCCAAGCGTCGCGACGATGCCGTTCCTGCCCACGTCGTGCTGGGCGAGCGCGGTCAAGTAGGGCCCGGCGAGCACTGTGATGACAGTCGTCTGGAACGCCGAGTTTGCCCAGTCGTACATCAGCCATCCCGCGATTTCGCGCCGATCATTTTGCGGGCGGGACTTCTGTGCGAGCACCATGGGACGACAAATCACCGGGGAACGGGTTCTCCTGGCGCGAGGTGAGCGTCTCGTCCGGTCGTCTGGATCGCGAAGGCCGACTCGCCGCATTCGCGCGCGATGTGGTCAACAGCGGCGTCACGGAGACGGACCATCTCCGGCCACCCTGCGGCCTGTGGTTGCACCGGTGCGCCGATTGTCACGGTGACAGGCGCGTGCCGAAACAGCCACGTCCCATCCGGCAACACGCGGCGGGTGCCCGCGAGGGCGACCGGGATGAGGGGGCGACCGGTGTCGACGGCGGCACGGAAGGCCCCCAATCGGAACGGGAGAAGTCCAGGCCTTCGCACGAAAGTTCCCTCGGCAAAGATCACCAGCCGTTCACCGTCGCGCAGTTGTCGCTCGACCTCGTCTGCGCCGGCCAATCGCTCGCTCAGACCGGCTTTCTCAATCGTGAGGTGTTCGGCCTTCCGAATGACGGTACCGATCAGTGGGTACTGCAGCAGGGCCCGTTTGGCCACGAAGTGGAACGCTTCAGGAATGGCCGCCATCAGCACGACGGGATCGATGTAGCTCGCATGGTTGGCGACGAGGACACCCGAATCCACTGCGCCGAGGTATTCCATTCCCACGACGCGCGGACGCAGGCCGCACGCCGAGAGCGCCAGCCGCGACCACTGTTTGGCTGCGCGATCCGCGTGGCGACCCGGCCGGCGAACGGCTAGATATCCCCACAGCACGGGCAGCGAGACCACGAGCACGAGCATGATCCAGCCGGTGAAGATCGCGTTGCCCAGCCACCCGGCGGACCGTCGGATCGAGGCGGCAACGGCACCGGCGAGCAACCGCGCGCGCTGGTCGGTGATGGACCGGTGCGTCCCGAGCGTGCCCTTCAGATACGCCTCGCGCATGGCGCTCCGCCGGATCTTGCCGCTCGAGGTCTTGAGCACGGTCCGGGGATCGGCGATCACGACCACGTCCGGCGGGCTTCCGATTCCGTTGACGAGCGCGTCCCGCACCGCCCGCTGGAGTGCCTCCCGTTGTGCGGGATCCTGTTCCCGCGTTTCGGCGACGACGACGATGCGTTCGGTTCCGGTGGCGGGATCGGGGATCCCAAACGCCGCGACGCAGTTCGGACGGATGCGGGGCACGCTCGACGTGACCGCCTCGATTTCCTCCGCGCAGAGATTTCGACCGCCCTGGATGATGAGATCCTTCTCGCGTCCCGTGATGAAGAGCTCGCCGTCTGCGCGGTAACCGAGGTCACCCGAATCCATCCAGCCGTCGTGCACGGCTGCGCGCGTGAGATCCGCGTTGCGAAAGTACCCGCGTGTGACCGATGGGCCGCAAAAGTGGACCCGCCCCTCGATGCGCTCGCCGAGAAGTCGGGCAGACCCGTCGACGATCCGCACGTCGTGGTTGGGCAGAGGCTGACCGCAGGAGACAAAGCGGAGCGCCCGCGGATCGCTGGCTGACACGGGCCGGATCGCGCGGGTCCGCTCGAACGGCTCACGCGCGATGTAATCCACGCGAGGAGCGTGTCGAAGAGCGCCGAGGGTCAGCGCGACAGACGATTCGGCGAGCCCGTACGCGGGACACATGGATTCGGCCCTGAACCCGTACGGCGCGAAACGGCGCGTGAACCGGTCGATCGTGTCGGGACTCACCGCCTCGGATCCATTGACGGCGATGCGCCAGTGGCTGAGATCGAGGCCCTGGATCTCGGCATCCGGAATCCTCCGAGCGCACAGGTCGTACGCGAAATTGGGGGCGGCCGAAATCGTTCCGCGATGCGCGTGAATCGCCCAGAGCCAGCGTGATGGTCGCGAGAGAAAGGCCAGCGGCGACATAATCGCGACCGGCACGCCGAAATAGAGCGCGCCCAGCCACAGGCCGATCAGGCCCATGTCGTGATACAGCGGCAGCCAGCTCACTCCGACATCGTCTGATCGGATCTCGAATGCGTCGCCGATCGCGCGAATGTTCGCGAGGATGTTGGCGTGCGACAGGAGTACACCCTTCGGGTCGCCCGTGCTGCCCGATGTGTACTGAATGAGGGCTGGATCCTCTGGAGCCGGCCGCTCCGGCGCCGCCAGAGGCCGCTGGATGCGAAGGCGGTCGGCGGTCGTGATTGTCTCGAGAGAGGGCACCTGGCCCCGAATGAGTGCAGCCAATCGTTCCGCCTCGGCAAAGGTCACGAGCACGCGCGCTTCGGCATTGCGGAGAATGCCTTGTTGACGGCGTGCGTAGGCGAGGAGGTCCTCGGCGCGAACGGGCGGATAGAGCGGAACCGGGACGGCGCCGATCAGCAGCGCGGCGAAGAACGTCTCGAAGAACGCACGTTCGGTGCGCAGCATCAACCCCACGCGGTCGCCTTTGCTGATGCCGAGTTCCTGCAGGCCGCTGCCCAGGACTGTCGCGGCCGTCGCGAGGTCGCCATACGTGATCGGTGTCTCGGTGCCGTCGTCATTCCGCAGGTGAAGATGAATGTGGTCCGGAGAATGTTCGACGTGCCAACGTAAGGCCTCCACGAGCGAACGGACGGCGGCGGGAACCGACGTCGGCGCTGGTGTCGTTGGCGCAGCCGCTTCGTGCCCGATCGGTGTTGGTTCCGCGGCGCCCGGCGCGGCGTGCAGGATCGCCGAGACCAGATCCTGCCCCGTGGCCGCTTCCGCCATCACGGCGTCGGGGAGCCGAACACCGAAGGCTTGTTCGAGGCGCAGCAGCAGCTCCACGCGCTCGAGGCTGCTGATGCCCAGGTCGCGATCCAGCGAATCCTGGAGCGTCGGGCGGCGCGCCGCACTTCCGCTCAATTCGCTGACCAAGCGCGCGATGATATCGAGCACCTGATCGTCGACGACCGGGCCGGTGGCGGGAGGGGCGATAGGCATGCGGATGCGACAGATGGACGCGTGACCGTAGACGGGAACGATCCTGCTGACGGCTGTGTGTGCAAACGAGGCACCACGTCATCTCTCGAACGTGCCGGGCAATTGGGGGAGGTTTCGGATTCCGTTCTCGTCGATTGCCCGCGCGCCGTTGCCGGTTTTCCGGCAGACGGTCAGGGAGACCATGGAGCGAGAGCGTTCAGTGATGCTAGCCACTGGCACCAGAGTTGCGAATTGTTCTTCACGTTCCCGGTTCTACGCCAACATCACATCCGGTCGGATTGGATTTCGGCTTCGTTGGAGCGGTGATGGTCAAGCGAACGAGTGGGGTGTCGTCGACTTCGCGAGCCCGCGCAGGCGGGGAGTCCCTCGTCGACTGGCGGGAGCCTGAACGCAATGCCCATGTGCTCGACTGGCACGAGCGTGCCCACGAGTTCGGCCTCATCCCCGTCGAAGGTCAAGGCGCGATGGGGCCGCCGATCATCGAACCGCCCGAGCGGCTCCTCGAAGAAGACGAGCCGGAGGCGTTTGAAGAGCAGCCGCTTGAAGAGGCTGACCGGGAAGCCCTGGAACCCGAGGAGATCGAGGAGGCCCCAGAGGCCCGAGTTCCGCAGGAAGAGGTCGACCTGGTGCGCGTTTATTTGAACCACATCGGCCGGCGAAAACTCCTCACTGCAAAGCAGGAGCAGGAGATTGGGCGCACGATTGAAGTGTTACGTGGCGAGCTGCTGGCCGAGCTGGCCACCATTCCTGCGGCCAGGCAGACGTTGCTCTCACTGGCCGATGCCGTCAGCCGTCACGCGGTGCCGGCCGCGGAGCTGATTCTGCTGCCCGATGGCGGAGAGCTCAAACCCGAGAGGGCCGCTCCGATCTTGCGGGCCTTTGCGCGTGTGCGCCGCCTCGAGCGACAGGTTGAGAGGTGTCGGGAACGCATCGCACACCCCCGGTCGACGCCGGCCAGTCGTGCGAGATTCCGCCGCGAGATCGAGCACCTGTTGGAAGCCATGGGTGCCACCCTCCGCGACCTGCCGATTCGCCCGTCGGTGGTCGATGATGTGGTCATCGAACTCCGTCAGCTCGATCAGCAGGCCCAACGCGTCGAGCGGATGGCGCCCGGTCCAGATCGTACTGAGAAGGCCCGCGCGCTCGAAACGCGTGCAGGGATGTCGCGTCAGACATTTCGGAAGCGATGTGTGCGCGTCCAGGAGACGGAACAGGCGCTGCTGGAGGCGAAGCATCAGCTCGTCGAACCGAACCTGCGCCTGGTGGTGTCCATCGCCAAACGGTACCTCGGTCGCGGGCTTTCGCTGCTCGACCTGATTCAGGAAGGCAACATCGGTTTGATGAAGGCCGTCGATCGATTTCAGTACCGCCGCGGGTTCAAGTTCTCGACGTACGCGACATGGTGGATTCGGCAACACGTGGGGCGCGCCGTCGCTGATTACGGACGGACGATCCGGCTGCCGGTCCACGTCATGGAGTCCCTCACGAAACTGACGCGGGCGCGAACCGACCTCCTCAAGGAATTGGGCCGAGAGCCCCGTTCGCAGGAGCTGGCCGCCCGAGTCGGCATCACCGTGGGCAAGGTCGAGTTGTTGCTCGATGCGGCCAGACATCCGACATCGCTGGAGGCGCCGCTCGGCGAAGGCGAAGAGACGCCGCTCGGGCATCTCGTGCGCGATGTGACCGGCCGCTCGCCGGAGGAAGACGCGATCCGCGGCGAACTGGCTGACGAGGTCGAGCGCGCGATGGGACCGCTGACCGAGCGCGAGCGGGAGGTGCTCCGTCTTCGATACGGGTTGGGTCTCGATCGGGAGCTCACGCTGGAGGAGATTGGACGGCGTATCTCGCTGACGCGCGAACGGGTCCGCCAGATCGAGGCCAAAGCCATGGCAAAGATTCGCGCTGCGCACGATCACGCGGCGTGACGTTTCGCAACTCAGGTCCCGGTCAGCGTGCTGATCCGGGACCTGAGTTCCTGCGTTCGGGCATTTCCGGCAACATCGGAATGGCGCGACGAATGATGCCGCGCGCCTCACGTGCACCCAGCTCGCGACGCTCGATCATGCACGTGGCCAGCGCTTCGATAGGATGGCGCCAGCTCGGGCTCTCCACTAGCGCGCGCACTCGGAGCTGCATCCACCGAAGATACGCGCTCATCTCTCGTCGCGTTCGACAGAGATAGCCTGCGTAGCGGACGGCCTCGAAGAAGTCGAGACCGCTCCCCAGGTACTTCGCTCGACCGAGCGCCATGCGTTCGGCCTGACTGCCGGCGAGGAGCACGATGATGCTGCGCTCGATGGCGTGTTCGGAGCGCAGGTCCACGACGCCGTCAGCGGTCGCTTGCGGCGTGAGCCAGAGCTCGAGCCACCCCAGATCCTTCGCGGCGTTCTTCCCGATCGCGATCCGGCGAAAACGCACCTGGGCGTGATAGGCGGCCACGGCGTGTCCCGCCTCGTGAAAGGCCGCGGCGATCAGGCGGCGGCGCGACCGAGGTATCCGCGGACCGCGACGCATGGCCCTCGCAGATGGCACCGCAGAAGATCGGCGTTGCCCGACGGGTCCCGGCGCCTTCTTAGATCGCACCGCGATCCGCCTCCTCGCGCGCGGCGGCGAGGGCGTGCTTCAGGCGCGTCCAGTGTGAGCCCTTCCAATACACGCGGCCGCACCCGCTGCACATCTCGAACCGGTCGTAGTGCTGCCGGGTGCGCGGCAGAAGTGCGGCGTCGATCGCTGACTTCGGCACCTCGCGGAGGACGTCGTTGCAGCGGAGACAGCGCGAAAACGGCTGCAGATCGAGCGGACTAAATCGCCGGAGCACCTCGACGAGCTGACGGTGCGGGTGTGTTTCCCGGATGAAGTAGCCGTGTGCGACCGTGCGACGCTTGAGCAGTCCCTGATCGCGCGTCAGCAGAATCCGTTTCTCTCGATCGGCAGTCTCCGCCAGCGCGGCATCGTCCGCGTCGTCGCGATAGGCCGTATCGAGCCCGGCGAGGCGCAAATGCCTCGCCAATTTCCCCAGGTGAACGTCCGCGACGAACCGAATCTTCTCGAGCGGCCGTGGCCGGACACGGGTCAGCGTGCCGATATCGAAGATCGCGAACCGCGGAAACACCGCGATTCGGTCACCGTTCTGGATGACGTAATCGAACGTCACGGATGCTCCGTTCGCGAGAACCAGGTCAATCTCTGGATGAGGAACACCGAGGCTTTCGATCAGATCCTTCACCGAGGGGTGGCCGTCGACGGTGCGCGTCCACGAAGCCTGTCGACGATGCGGCGGCAGGAAGTCGTTGAGCGGGCCGTAGACCCGAACGGTCGCCTCGATCACGTTCTCGAACGAGCCAGAGGCCGCTCGCCCTCCTCGTACAACGTCTCGATGACCGCTCGCCACCGTTCTTCAATCACCCGGCGCTTCACTTTCATCGTAGGTGTGACCTCGCCAGTTTCGATGGTGAATTCGGATGGGATGAGCGCGAAGCGCCTGATCGTCTCGAACGGCGCACGCCCGGCATTCACCGCATCAACCGCCTCCTGAAAGAGCGCGATGACATCCGGACGAGCCGCGAGGACGTCACGCGTGCCAGCCGGGCGATTCAACGCGGCGAGCCGGCGCTGGAGCGCCGGAAAGTCCGGCACCAGGAGCGCCGCGATGAACTTGCGGCGATCGCCGACCAGGACAGCCTCGGCGATCAGCGGGTGACGCCTGAGCTCGCTCTCAATGGATTGGGGCGCGACGCGTTTTCCGACCGACGTGAGGATGAGGTCCTCCTTGCGGTCGGTGATCGTGAGGTAGCCTTCGGCGTCGAGGCTTCCGATGTCGCCCGTGTGCAGCCACCCGTCGGGCTCGAGGACGGCTCGCGTGGCGTCAGGGCGGTGGTAGTAGCCGCGCATGACGTTCGGTCCGCGCGCCAGGATCTCGCCGTCATCGGCGATTCGCATTTCGACACCGGGAAGCGCGCGACCCACCGTGCCGAACTTGGGCCGGTCGAGCGGATTGACCGTGAGCACCGGCGACGCCTCGGTCAGGCCATAGCCTTCGAAGATGGTGAGGCCGATCGCGTCGAAGAACTCCGCGATCGCGCGCGGCAGCGGTGCGCTGCCCGACACGAGGACTCGCAGCCGCCCGCCCGTTCGCTCACGCATGTCTCGAAACACCACCTTGTCGGCGAGGCGATCCTGCATCGCGAGGAGCGTGCCGACCCGCCGTCCGCTGCGTACCCTCGCAGAGCGTCGAAGGCCCACTCCCACCGCCCAATGGAAGATGGACCGGCGGAGTGCAGACGCCTGCGCCACCGTCTCCTGAATGCGGGCGTGCAGTTTCTCGAAGACGCGGGGAACCGCGGTCATGAGCGTGGGCCGAACGTTGACCATGTCTCGCGCGAGCGTGTCGGGTGATTCCGCGAACGTGACGCTGGCGCCGGCGCAGAGATACATGTAGAGCACCATCCGTTCGAACGCGTGGCTGAGCGGCAGAAAGGACAACGCCACGTCCTCGCGTGTCACTCCGAACATGTCGACGGCCGCTTCGATATTCGACACCAGATTCCGGTGTGTCAGCATCACGCCCTTGGGCTCGCCCGTCGTGCCGGACGTATAGATAATGGTTGCCAGCGCGTCGCGCGCGATTGCCGCCGCTCGCTTCTCGAAGAGACCGCCTGCTGCCGGATCAGAGAGGAAGTGCTTGCGGCCACGTGCAGCGACATCGGCGAGCGTCGGCGCCCCTGAGGGCCGCGGCCGGCCATCGGTGTCCATCACGACCACTGTGGCGAGACGGGCGAGTCGTGCGGGGACGGACGCGAGCTTGTCGCTCTGCGCGTGATTCGAGACGACGGCGATTTTCGCGCCGCAGTCGTTGAGGATGTAGCAAACCTGTCCAGCCGGAAGCGTCGGGTACACCGGCACCGTCACGCCGCCTGCGGCCAGGACCGCCAGGTCCGTGATACACCACGCCGGGCGGCTTTCAGCAATCACCGCCACGCGATCGCCGGCCTGAAGACCGAATTCGGACAACCCGAAGCTCACGTCGCGGACCTGCTCGAAGAGCTCGGCGCCCGACTTCTCGATGACGGCATCGCCTCGGCAGTGGCGCAGGACGGCGCGGTGTGGAAAGCGTTCGGCGATATGGAATGGAAGGTCGGCGAGTGTGTTGACCGTGCGACTCATCGAATCACTCCCCGGGCGAACCTCGCGTGACAAGTGGGCTGCAAGAGCGCAGCCAACTCATCAGGAAGAAAGGAGTCTACTTTCGGCAGGCTCTTGAGCCCTCAAGACCGGCTTCGCGCACTGGACGCCCTCCGGGCCACGTGCCAGTAGATCAGGATATTGATGATGACGGCGAAGCTGCCCAGCCAGATCTGGTCTACGGGCGTCAGGTGCTCTGGATAGAGCAATGGCAGGACGTAGTGCTGGATGAACTGACCTTCGTAGGCGGACGACCCGCCGCGCACGCGAAGATAATTCTCGAGAGGCGTCAGCGGGCAGACCCAGCCTCGGAATTCGATGAACACGCCCCAGACGGCGGCTGGCACGTGCACCCAGACGAGCCGCCGCCAGTGCGCCACGAGCAGACCGCCCAGGACGACGAATACGACGAATGCTGCGTGCACGACGACCACGAGGTCAGCTGTCGCACGAAACAGTGTCGGCAGATCGATCGGAGGGGACATCTCTTAATGACGTTTGTCCGACTGCGCGGCAGTCGGTCGGAGTTGCCGACGGGAGCGGGCTGTCACTCGAGCGGCATCGCCGGAGCGCCCACATAGACGAGGCCGCCCCTGAGCTTCGTGTGCTTCGGCACGAAGCTCAACGCGCCGACCTGCACGTCGGACCCGATCTCGACGCCAATCTCGATCACGCTGCCGAGACCGATGGTGACGTTGTCGCCGAGCCTGACGCGCGCGGTCTTGACGAGGCCCGCTTCCACGGTGTGCCCCGAGAGATGCACGCCGCCGCCGATGACCACGTCGTCGCCGCACTCGATCAGGTTGTAGTCGCTCACCGAGAGACTGTTGACGTACACTCGTTTACCGAGTCGCGCGCCGTTCAGCCTGAGATGGCTGGTCCAGATCGGCGTGCCGCGGAACAGCGCGCCCGCGACGAGCCGCACCACATGGATCGACGCCACGAACCGGACCCACCGCAGGAGCGCCCAGTCGAAATCGGCGACGCGCATCTCGGCGTCCGGCGGCGTCTGCCATTGGAGGAGCCGCAGCGCGAGCGGTGAGACGATCATCAGGCACAGGGCGAAGAGTGCGTACGACGGCGCGATTGCGATGCAGAAGACCGCCCACCGCTCGACTGAATCCGGCCCGCCCGCGTGGGCCAGCCACCGCCACATCGCCACGACCGGCGCTGCCGACACTCCGCACACCAGCGTCTGGACGACGACGAGCGAGACCACCGTCCAGGCGATGCGCCAGGCGATGACCGTACGCGAAGGCGCGATGCGCAAACCGGCCGGACTCATGAGCGTCTCCGATGCGTGACGACTACGACCCTCGACTGTCGATTCGCGGCGAGGGCGGCGCCGTGATTCTGGTGCCGGGCATGAACGGGACGGGAGATCTGTTCTACCGGCAAGTGCCGCGCCTCGAGCGATCCTACCGCGTTGCGACGTACTCGCTGCGCGATGATGCCGAGAACTTCGACGTGCTGGCCGCCGACCTCGCCCGCGTCGTCGACATCGTCGCGCCGGCCGAGCGCCGCGCGATTGTCGTGGGCGAATCCTTCGGCGGCGCGGTCGCGCTGACGTTCGCCCTGGCACACCCGGAGCGGATCGCGGCGCTCGTCATCCTCAACTCGTTTCCGCACTTCACCCCGCAATTCCAGTTGCGGCTTGCCATCGCGGGGCTCGCGGTCCTTCCCTGGGGCGCGATGTCGTTCGTGCGTCGCCTGACGGCGTTTCGCCTGCACTCGCGGCACACGCATCGCGCGGAGGTGAAGCAGTTCGTCGCGCTGACCGCGGATGCCACGCGAGACGGCTACATCAATCGTCTCAAGCTCCTGACACGGTATGACGTCAGGGATCGATTGCACGAGATCCAGCTCCCGACGCTGTTTCTGGCGTCGGAACTCGATCACCTCGTTCCCTCGGTCTCGCAGGCGCGCTACATGGCGGATCGCGTGCCGTCGAGCGTCATGCGGATCCTGCAGGGCCACGGCCACATCTGCCTGATCGCGCCGGATCTCGATCTGGAGCGCATCCTTCACGAGTGGCAGGATGGCTCGACGGTGTGAATTCCTGAAGTGAGGCTGGTGCGTTTACTGCACGCCGCTTGATCCTTTGCCGGCGCCGGCGAGCGCGGCCTTTACGCGGTCGGGCGTGAACGGCACCGTGCGCAGCCTGACGCCGGTCGCGTCGAAGAAGGCGTTGCCGATCGCGGCGGCGACGGGCGCGGTCGCGGCTTCGCCGGCGCCCATCAGCGGCTGATCGGGCCGACTAACAAGGATGACCTCGACCGCCGGCGCTTCGGGGAACGTCAGAATCGGATAGCCGGCGAAGTCGTCGCTCGTGACGCGCGAGCGATCGAATTTCACTTCTTCGTGGAGCGTGCGGCTGATCGTCTGGACGATGCATCCTTCGATCTGATTCTTCAGCGCATCAGGGTTCACGATCAGGCCGCAGTCGTGCGCGCACACGACGCGCGTGACGGCGATTCTGCCGCTCGCCGGATCGACGGTCACGTCCATCGCCATCGCGACGTAGTTTTCCGCCTGCTTGTAGCGCATGTAGGCGATGCCGCGCCCAGCGAGCAGTGCGCCCTGTGCGGCGGCAGGATTCGGCGACGTCCGATCCTTCCAGCCGAACGCCTCTGCCGTGCGCTTCACGACTTCAAGCGCCCGCGGATCGCTGAGTCGCTTCACGCGGAAGGCGACGGGATCGACACCGGTCGCCGCTGCGATCTCGTCCGTGAAGCTCTCGACCGCAAACACGTTGGCGATCTTTCCGGGCGCGCGCAGATTCGACGGCACGAGCGGCGTGTCCTTCAGCCAGTGCGCGACGACGCGCACCCGCTCGGTGTCGTACGGCGGATCGCCGTTTTGCGAGAGCAGCCCCGAGTTCATGCCGTGTTCCTGCGAAATGCCCGCCGCGTCCGCCGCGAGGTACGCGCGGGCGCCCGGCCGTGTCGTCGGCAGCCACATCTGCGTCTCCCAGGCGACGATGCGTCCGCTCGCGTCGAGTCCGGCGCGCAGATCCAGAAGTTGCTGCGGGCCTTTCGGATCCCACCGCAATTCATCCTGTCGCGACCACTGCACGCGCACGGGCTGACCGACGGTCTTCGACAGCAGCACGGCGTCGGCGGCCGCGGCGGGCATTTCGCAGGAACACGG
>JAIQFX010000156.1 GCA_020073005.1 Terriglobia bacterium
AGCGCGACTTCCCCATTTCGGCGATCTACAAGGACACGCCGCTCGAGCCGCTCGGCGTGTTCGCCGTGCCCGGCGCGTACACCGTGAAGCTCACGGTCAACGGCACGAAGTACACGCAGCCGCTCACGCTGAAGATGGATCCGCGCGCGAAGATCACGCCGCTGGGCCTGACGCAGCAGTTCAGGCTCGCGACGCGCATCGCCGACATGATGAACCGCTCGTTCGCCGCTCTCAGCCACGAGACACCAGCCACCAGCCACCTCGACGATCTGAAGACTCTCAACGCCGATCTCGCGACGGCCTACGACGCCGTCGAAGGCGCCGACCGCGCGCCGACGACGCAGGCGGTCACAGCCGTCGCGGCGCTCGAGCAGCGCCTCGCGAAACTGCTGCCCCGATGAAGGTATGATGCGCGGAATGACGAGGCTTGCATCGCTCGTGCTCTCGGCCATGGCTCTGGCGGCCGGCCCCTCGACTGCGCTCGGGGCAGGCCGGCCGATCACCGTCACCGATCTGCTCGCGCTCCAGCGCGTCAGCGATCCGCAACTGTCGCCCGACGGCACGCGCGTGCTCTACACCGTCGCGACGCCGGATCTCGCCGCGAACCGGATGGCGAGGAACGTCTGGGTCGTGCCGGTTGATGTTTCCAGGGAAGGCGAACCGCGCGCGTTGACGACGACCGGACGCGAGGGCGGCGCGCGATGGTCCGCAGACGGGACGCGCGTCGCGTTCATCTCGATGCGAACGGGCACGATGCAGATCTTCGTGATGAACGCCGACGGCAGCGGCGAGCCGATGCCGCTGACGAAGATCTCGACGGGCGTGGACAGCTTCATCTGGTCGCCGGACGGCCGATGGATCGCGTTCACCTCGTCCGTGTTCCCCGGCTGCAGGGACGACGCGTGCAACGCGGCGCGGGCAGGACGTCGTGGTCCGACGGCACGCGGTCGCACCTGTTCGTCGTTCCGGTCGTTGTTTCCGGGGCGCACGGCGGCGCAGACGCGATCGATCTCGTGCCCGGCGCGGACTACGACATCCCGCCGCGCGAGCGCGAGGGCCCGCATCCGATCGCGTTCTCGCCCGACAGCAAGACGCTCTGCTTCACGGCGGTCACCGACACGGTCGAGGCCGCGAGCACGAACGCCGATCTCTTCGAAGTCGACGTGAACGGCGGCGCGCCGAAGAAGTTGACGGCGAATCCGGGCTTCGACGGCGCGCCGGCGTACTCGCCGGACGGCAAGACGATCGCGTATCACTCGCAGGCGCGGCCCGGCGTCGAGTCGGACAAATGGCGGCTGATGGTGCTCGATCGCGCGACGGGAAAGTCGACGAGCCTCACCGACGCGTTCGACCGCAGCGCCGACACGCCGCTGTGGTCCGCCGATGGCAAGACGATCTACTTCAACGCCGAAGATCGCGGGGAGATGCCGGTCTTCGCGATCGCCGCGACCGGAGGAACGCCGCGCGCGATCACGCCTGGATCATTCGATGGCGAATTTCTCGTCGCCCTTCGACAGGCTCAGGGCGAGCCGGGCGACACGCTCGTCGTCTCGCGCAGCAGCCTCGCCGCACCGTCGGAGCTGTTCGTCGTGCTGACGAACAGCGGCGCGGCGCGTCAACTGACGCATCAGAACGCGGCGCTGCTCTCGCAGCTCGATCTCGCGAAGGGCGAGTCGTTCACGTTCAAGGGTGCGACCAACACGGACGTGCAGGGCTTCCTCGTCCGCCCGCCGAATTTCGACGCGACGAAGAAGTATCCCGTGCTGATGATCCTGCACGGCGGGCCGGAGACGCAGCACAGCGACGCGTGGAGCTACCGCTGGAACTCGCAGATCTTCGCGTCGCCCGGGTACGTCGTCCTCAACATCAACCGGCGCGGATCGACCGGCTTCGGCCAGAAGTTCACGGATGACATCGCCGGCGACTGGGGCGGCAAGGCGTTCACCGATCTGATGAACGGCCTCGACTACGTCCTGGGCAGATACGCGTTCACGGACCGGACGCGCGTGGCGGCGGCCGGCGGATCGTACGGCGCCTACATGATCGACTGGATGGAGTCGCACGCGAAGGGCCGCTTCCGCGCGCTCATCTCGCACGCCGGCGTCTACGACCTGACGAGCGAGTACGGCGCGACCGAAGAGCTCTGGTTCCCCGAGCACGATTTCCTCGGCACGCCGTGGACGAATCCCGCGACGTACGAGAAGACGTCGCCGCACACGTACTCCGCCGAGTTCGGCGCCTACAAGACGCCGACGCTCGTCATCGCGGGCGAGCAGGACTTCCGCGTCCCGTACACGCAGAGCCTGGAGTTCTTCTCGGCGCTGCAGCGGCAGAACGTGCCGTCCAAGCTCATCGTGTTTCCAGACGAGGGCCACTGGGTGCTCAAGCCGCAGAACAGCGTGTTCTGGTACAGGGAGTTCATGGACTGGCTCGCGACGTATCTGACGGCGAACGCGGCGTCGACGAAGAGCGCGCGATGACGGCGCCCGTCGCTGTCGCCCCCGTAGACGTTGCCTACGACGCGTCGCTGCCTTGGTACCGTCAGGTCACGCGCACGCAGTGGAACGCGTTCCTCGCCTCGTTCCTCAGTTGGACGCTCGACGGCTTCGACTTCACGATCGTCTCGTTCCTGCTCGCGGATCTGCAGACGAGCTTCAGCGTCAGCAAGGCCGCCGTCGGCGCGATCGGCACCGTGACGCTGTTCGCGCGCGTCATCGGCGGGATCGGCGCCGGCACAGCCGCCGATCGCTGGGGCCGCAAGGGCCCGCTGATGTTCTCGGTCCTCTGGTATTCCGGCTTCGCGTTCCTCAGCGGATTGTCGACGACGTTCGGGATGCTGCTCGCGCTGCGCGCGCTCTTCGGGATCGGGATGGGCGGCGTCTGGGCGGCGGGCATGCCGCTGACGCTCGAGCACTGGCCGGCGCGGCTGCGCGGCATCGCGTCGGGCATGCTGCAGGGCGGCTACTCGACGGGCTTCATCATCTCGGCGCTCGTGTTCCAGTACGCGTATCCGCTGGTCAACATCCGTCCTGATTTCGGCTGGCGCGTGATGTTCTGCCTCGGCGTGCTGCCGGCGCTTCTGGTGTTCTTCATCATGTCCGGCGTCAAGGAGTCGCCGGTCTGGCTCGAGCGGCAGCGTCTCCTGCGCGAGACGAAGACGCGCGACGCCGTGTCGCTGACGCTGCTGTTCCGCCCCGACATCATCGCGACGACGCTCGGCACCGCGCTGATGATGACGATGTTCATCTTTTCGTACTACTCGATCACGTTCTGGTACGCGACGTTCATCATCTCGAAGCATCTCCAGCCGGTGTCGTTCTCGCTGCTGCTCAACATCGGCGGCGTGACCGGCGCGATCGCCGCGGGACGGCTCGCCGAAACCTGGCTCGGCCGCCGGGGCGCCGCGACGCTGATGATGGTGATTGGGATCGCCTCGGTGCCGCTCTACGTGCTGACCGACAACGTGTGGCTGATGTGGACGGGCGCGTTTCTGGTCGGCTTCTTCGCCGCCGGCGCGTGGGGCATGGTGCCGACGTACCTGAACGAGCGCTTCCCGACGGCGGTCCGCGCGGTCGGCGCGGGATTCGCGTACCACGTCGGCGCCGCGGTCGGATCGTTCACGCCGGCGATCATCGGCGCGATGCAGGATCGCGGCATGACGCTCGCGTCCTCGATGGCCTGGTGCATCGCGCTCGCGGGCGTCCTCGTCATCGCCACCGTGTGGATGGGACCCGAGACCCTCGGCCGCCAATTTCACGCCACCGACTAGCAATCCTGCTACTCTGGATCGCGATGCGCACCCACCTTGGCATCGCGATGGCCGCAGCCGCGTTGTGGATGCAGGCGCCCGCGCGGTCTGCTCTCACCCCCGTCGAACGGTCCACCAGCATTCCCGTCGGCCAGCGGACGTTCACCTTCGTCGTCCACGCGCAGCAGATCGGGCCGCCGCAGAATCCCACCGACGAGACCGTAGAGTGGTGGGAGCTTCGCGATCCGGGCGGAGCGCGCGTCTATCGTCAGTCGTATCCGGTCACCGTCAGCAACGGCGGATTCGAGACGACGAACGGCGTCAGCGCGAAACCGCTGCAGACCAAACTCGGGAGCGGCGTGCTGGTCGAGGGCGGCGAGGAACCGTCGGCGCCGAACGGCGGCGGCTGGGTCCAGGTCTTCGGCATGAAGTACGGACCGACGACGTCGGGGCCGGTCACCGCGTTCGGCCCGCCGATGTCGACCGACGGCGAGCTGATCGACATCACCACCGATCCGCGCCGCCCCACGCCACCGCAGGTTCCCGGTCGGACCGTCGTCGTGATGAACGACATCCTGCGCTTCCGCGTCTGGACGGGCAACCTCAGCATCATCTATCCGGTGTCGATCAACTGGATTGCCGGTCAGGTCGCGCCGGCATGGCGCTGCTTCCGCGGACGCATCGAGCGCTGCGCGTATCCGATCAAGGTCGACCCGGTCCGCCAGAGCGAGCCGACGTTCGTGCGCCTGTTCCCCGAGCCCGACGCCGGCTTCGTGCCGAAACACGTGATCGTCCAGCCGGCGAGCAAGATCGACTACATCGAAGCCGAAGCTCCAGTGCGGTGGGATGCGACCGCTGAAGCGATTTCGTTCTCGGTCCCGGACGGCGCCGACGTGTGGCTCAGGATCCGCATCGACGGACAGGAAGGCTGGATCCACACCGAGGAAGATTTTGAAGCCGTCGGACTGCCACAGGCCGGCTGAAGCCGGCCACCACGGCGGCGTGACTACGGCTGAAACCTGACGCTGCGCCACAGCGCGGGCGCGTCGTACACCTTGCCGTCCTTGATCGTCCAGCGCACCGTGCGGACGT
>JAIQFX010000157.1 GCA_020073005.1 Terriglobia bacterium
CCGGCGGACGGCTGTCCAGCCAGGCGCAGCCGGACCGCGTCGACTTCGCACGCGACGTGCAGCCGATCCTCCGGCAGAACTGCGTCGGCTGCCATGGCCCGACCGTTCAACAGAGCCGGCTCCGTCTCGACCGCCGCGCCGACGCCATGCGCGGCGGCAACACCGCCGTCATCGGTCCCGGGAACAGTGCCGGCAGCCGGCTCTACCTCCGGCTCATCGGCACCGAGTACGGGCCGCAGATGCCGCCGACCGGCGCGCTGAAGCCCGGACAAGTCGGGATGCTCAAGGACTGGATCGATCAAGGTGCGGAGTGGCCGGATGAACTGTCCGGCGAAACACCGGCGCGGCCGACGCCACCACTGATGACGTCCGTCTTGACAGGCACCGTCGCCGAGGTGCGCAGACTCCTTGATACCGGCGCCGATCCCGACGCCGCCAACGACGCCGGCGCGACGGCGCTGATGTGGGCGGTCTGGGACGATGAGAAGACGCGGCTGCTCGTCGAGTACGGCGCCGACGTCAACGCGATCTCGAACGACGGGCGCACGCCGCTGATCATCGCGTCCGCGGTGCACGGCGGCGCTCGACGCAAAGACGATCTCGCGGGCGGCACTGGTCCTCGTGCCGCCGGACGAAGACGCGCGGCTGCTGCGGCCGTTGCTCGCGCGTGGCGTCGACGTCACCGTCAAGGACGAGGAGGGCCGGTCGCTGCTGCTGCGGGCCGCCGCGAGCGATCTGCTGCCGGCCGACATCATGAAGACGCTGATCGATCGCGGCGCCGACCCCAAGGCGACGCTGCCAGGCGGCCAGACCGCGATCGGCCTCGCCCGGCTCGGGGGTAACGCCGCGGTCATCGACGTACTGAAGAGCGCGGGCGCGATCGACGGCCCGGCGCCGTCATGGCCGATCCCGAAGGCCTCGCCCGCCGCGTCGCCGCGGGCCGCCGTCGAGCGGAGCCTGCCGCTGCTGCAGGAGAGCGACGCGACGTTCCTGAGGAAAGCGGGCTGCGTGTCGTGTCACAACAACAGTCTCACGGCGATGACGGTCGCGCTGGCGCGCAGTCACGGCGTTCGGGTGGACGAGGACGTGGCGCAGGAGCAGGTGGAGAAGATCGGAAGGTACCTCGAGAGCTGGCGCGAGCGCGCGCTCCAGGGCATCGGCATCGCCGGCAACACGGACACAATCAGCTACATCCTCTTCGGGCTGTCAGCGGAGGCCGCGCCTGCCGATGCCGCGACTGACGCCATGGCCCGCTACGTCTTGCGCGAGCAGACGCCGTCCGGCTTCTGGCGCATCCTGGCCCATCGTCCGCCGATCGAATCGAGCGACGTGCAGGTGACCGCGCTCGCGATGCGATCGCTGCAGGTCTACGCGCCCAGGTACGCGCGCGCGGAGTTCGACGCGGCCATCCGCCGCGCGGCCGCGTGGCTGTCGAGCGCGCCCGTGACGACGACCGAGGATCGCGCGTTTCAGTTGCTCGGCCTCGGCTGGAGTGCCGCGAGCAAGACGCGGATCCGGACGGCGGCACGTGCGCTGATCGCCGAACAGCGCAAGGACGGCGGGTGGGCGCAGTTGCCGGGCCTCGCGAGCGACGCGTACGCCACGGGTCAGGCGCTCGTCGCGCTGGAAGAGAGCGGCGCGCTGACGTCTGCCGATCCGGCGTTCAAACGCGGCGCGCAGTTCCTCCTGAATTCGCAGATGGCGGACGGCTCGTGGTACGTGCCGAGCCGGGCGTTTCCGATCCAGCCGCACTTCGAGACCGGGTTCCCGTACGGGCGTGACCAGTTCATCTCGATGGCGGCGAGCAACTGGGCGGCCTCGGCGCTGGCGTTGGCAGTGAAACAGTAGCGCGGGAGTCAGCCCCGCGGCGGTCCTGAAAGGTGTTCGAAGCCGCGATCGCGGGAGACGCGACACGCGTGTATTTCGAATGGTCGCCGGGCTCGCCCCTGGCGGCGAATCCGCCGCAGCTCGAAATGCGCGACGACGGCACCGGTGGCGATCGCCGCGCGGGCGACGGCGTCTACAGCGTGCTCCTGCCATCCACCGACATCGTGCGCGCACGGGTCGCGGACGATGTGCAACGCGTCTTTGTTGGCTATCTCGACGTGATGAATGGCTCCCTGCACGTACTTCACGGGAACATCTTCGCCTCCGTGTACACGAGCGACGTCGGCACGACTCCAATCACGCAACGGTCTCCGACCCTTCAGTTCACGTCGCGCGTGGTGAACATCTACGACCCATCGTTCTTCGTCGACTTCAGCGTCTCGCGCATCGCGCAGACGTTCTACCAGACCTTCGGCGACGACTACGATTTTCTGAATGTCATTTCGCTGCCTGGCCGTTTCCTGAATCGGGACCATGTCGCAGTGAAGAACGACGTCGACGGCATCGGTCTCGTGCGGCAGGACGACAGCCGCTCGTACGGAAGCGCCGGCCGGCTGAAAGGCGTCAGTCGGTTTCCGATCGATGATTTCTACGACGGTGCGGTGACCGGATATATCCATGAGATGGGCCACCAGTGGATCAACTTCCTGAACTTCTCGCCGCTGGGCCAGGGAATCCCGCACTGGCCGTACTCGAGCATGGCGGGCGGCGTAATGGGATTCAGCATCGGCGGGCAGGGCGGCGAGGGCGGCGACTTCGCCTGCACGGCCGTTTCACAAAACGGCGTGGTGCGCCTCCTCGCGCGTGACGGCGAACCGGTGTTTTCCGATTTCGACCTCTATCTCATGGAGCTTGTCCCACCGGCGCAGGTGGCGGACGGAATCGTGTTTGCCGATCAGACGGCAGCCCAGCAGTTGCGGTGCGCGGGACAGACGTTCACAGGCGCCGTGCTTCCCGTCAGCGTCCAGGACGTGATCGCCCGCTACGGCGCACGGCGGCCGAGCGCTGGAGACGCGCAGAGTCAGTTTCGCGCGGCGACGATTCTCGTGTCCCGCGATGGACTCGCCAGTCAGGAAACGATGTGGCTGTACAGCTGGCTGACGGCGCGCGCCGAGCGTCGATCGCCAGTGGCCGTGCACGAGGGCTTCCTCAAATCCATTCCAGGAGCGCCGGCGAACCTGACGGCGTCCGCGGCCGGCTCCAGCGTAACGCTGCGATGGACGGCGCCGTCGACCGGCAATGCGCCGGCGGCGTACCAACTCGAGGCGGGATCAACCTCAGGATCGACCGACCTCGCGAATTTCTCGACGGCAGCACAGCGACGTCGTTCTCTGCGGTCGGCGTCGCGGCCGGCACGTACTACTTGAGGGTGAGAGCGACGAACGCGGCCGGCGCGAGTGCTCCATCGAACGAAAGCACGCTCGTGGTCGGCTCCGTGACGTGCACATCGCCACCGAGTGCGCCGGTCGGACTGAGCGCGTCGACGAGCGGGAGCACGGTGAAGATGTGGTGGGTCGCCGCAACGGGAGGAGTCACGTCGTACTCCGTGGAAGCCGGCTCCTTCCCGGGTGGAAGCGACGTCGTCGTCGCCGACACCGGGAGCACAGAGGCGACACTGACCGCCACCGGCGTGGCTGCTGGGACGTATTACGTGCGCGTCAGAGCGAAGAACACGTGCGGCATTTCGACCGCTTCGAACGAGGTGTTCTTCACGATCCGATGATCCCGCCCGCTCGTTAGCCCCTGAACTGCAAGGCTTCCGCGAGGTGATCGGCGCCGACGCTCTCGGCATCGGCGAGGTCCGCGATGGTGCGCGCGACTTTGCGCACGCGGTCGTACCCGCGCGCGCTCAACGCCAGGCGACCCACGGCCGTCGAGAGAACGCGCATCCCCGCTCGATCTGTGGCGCAGTGCCTGGCCATCAAGGTCGGCGTCAGCGCGGCATTGGCGCGGATGCCCGCGTCGGCGTAGCGCCGCGCCTGACGATCGCGCGCGGCGACGACACGCGTTCGCACCGCGGCGGACGTCTCACCCTGCGCGACTTCACTCAGCATCTCCGGCGGCAAGGCCGGCACTTCGACCGTGAGATCGAGTCGATCGCGCAGCGGGCCCGACAATCGATGGTGATACCGCGCGACCTGGAGCGGCGTGCACCGGCACTCGCGCGTGCTGTCGCCGAGAAACCCGCACGGACAGGGATTCATCGCGCCGG
>JAIQFX010000086.1 GCA_020073005.1 Terriglobia bacterium
TCCGCTGGCGAATCAAAAAGTGGAATACCAGCTCGCCGGCCGTGCCGACTGGTCGACGCTCACGACAGACGAACACGGTGAAGCGTTCCTGGCTGCGGGCCGCGGCTTCGCCGTGGCCAAGACACCGGAAACACCAGCCCATGTGCGCACGGCCCTGCCGTCAGGCAAGACGGTGCTTCTGGTCGAGGCGCTCGACTACACGGCGCCGGCCACGCCCGTCGTCGTGGGAATCGGGACGGCGATCTTGAAGGTGGACTAACCAACTGCGAACGGAGGCCGCTGTGAGGAAACGCACTCTCTTGACATTCGCGATATTGGCCGGCGTGACGGCGATCGGTCTGGCACAGGCGGCGGGGACCGGTGCCGGCGCGCAGGCGCCGCAGGCGCCCGCCGGCCGCGGGATGGCGCCGCCGCCCATCGACGCGAAGGTCGCGGCGCGGGCGGTCGCGATCCCCTACGAGCAGGTCATCAAGATGGAGAAGGACCTCTCCAACTGGGGCCGCTGGGGGAAGGACGACGAGCGCGGCTCGCTGAATCTCGTGACCAAGGAGGTCACGCTGAAAGCGATACGGGGCGTGAAAGACGGCGTCTACGTGTCGCTGGCGCGCTGGGCGGATCTGCAGAAGCTGCCCGACACCTACACCTTCGGCGAGACGAAGCACTGGATGTCGAACGTCAACCCCGTGACGCACCAGGTGCGCGGCGCGCTGGACAACATCATGTACGGCATTCACGACGGCACGAACTCGCACCTCGACTCGCTGTGCCACTACAACATGGAAAAAGACGGCATCAACGTCGTGTTCAACGGCCATCCGCAGAACCTCGACGAGCAGGGCTGCAAGCAGGACGCGATCGACCGCATGGGCCCGGGCGTGATCACCCGCGCCGTCCTCGTCGATATCCCGCTGATGAAGGGCGTGCCCTATCTCGAGCCGGGAACGCCCATCATGGCGTCGGACCTCGAGGCGTGGGAAAAGTTCGCGAACGTCAAGATCGGCAGCGGCGACGCGGTGTTCATCCGCAACGGCCGATGGGCGCGCCGCGCGGCGCTGGGCCCGTGGAACGCCGCGCGCGAAGCGGCGGGGCTCCACGCGTCGGCGATGCCGTGGCTGAAGCAGCGCAACATCTCGATTCTGGGCAGCGACGCGGTCAACGACGTGCAGCCGTCCGGCGTCGAGGGCGGCGTCCCGGGCGAGGCGAAGAGCCGGCCGATCCATCTGCTCTCGATCGCCGTGATGGGCGTGCCGCTCGTCGACAACGGGTACTTCGAGGACGCCGCCCGGGAAGCCGCGCAGCGCAAACGCTGGGACTTCCTGATGACCGTGCAGTTCACGCGCGTGCCGGGCGGCACCGCGACGAATTTCAACGCGCTCGGCGTGTTCTAACCGGAGGCTTCAATGAAGAGACAAATCGGCGTCGCCGCTGTGTGCGTGATGCTGGCCGCGACGGTAACCGCGCAGCAGCGGGGCGCGATCCCCGCCAACGCGCCGCCGTCGGTGACGGCGTTCTGCGACCCGTGCACGGTGGAGGCCGGCAAGACGTCGGCGATCCATGCCTATGCGAAGGATCCCAACCGCAAGCCGTTGACGATCAAGTGGACGGCGAAGGCCGGCACGTTCGCCGACGCGAACGCGCGGCAGACCGTGTGGACCGCGCCGGCGAAAGAGGGAGAGGTGGACCTGACCGTGACCGCCGACAACGGGACGGGCCAGACGGCCACCAACACGATCACGATCACGGTGCGGGCGTCGCAAAAGACCTAGACGGATTCCGGAGGGGGGACGTCATGAGCCGAGCAATCGAAATCGTCAGGGGCGCGCGGCCGGCGTCGCCGTTCGCGCGCATCGAGGATGCTCTCGAGGCCATGCGCGCCGGGCGCATGGTGATCGTCGTCGACGATGAAGACCGCGAGAACGAGGGCGACCTGACGATTGCCGCGGAGAAGGTCACGCCGGAGGCGATCAACTTCATGGCGCGATACGGCCGCGGGTTGATCTGCCTCTCCATGACGCCCGAGCGGCTCGACGCCCTCGAGATCCCGTTGATGGTGTCGCAGAACAGCGCGCGCTTCGAGACCGCCTTCTGCGTCTCGATCGAGGCCAAGGCGCGGACGACCACGGGCATCTCGGCCGGCGATCGCGCGGCGACCGTGCTCGCGGCGATCGACCCGGCGTCACAGCCGTCCGACCTGGCGCGTCCCGGGCACATGTTTCCGCTCCGATCGCGGACCGGCGGCGTGCTGGTGCGCGCGGGCCAGACCGAAGCCGCCGTCGATCTCGCGCGCATCGCTGGGCTCTACCCGGCCGGCGTCATCTGCGAAATCATGAGCGAGGACGGGACGATGGCGCGCGTCCCCGAGCTCACGACATTCGCCGCGCAGCACGGCCTGTTGATGGTCACGGTGGCGGATCTCATCAAGTACCGGATCCGCACCGAGTCGCTCGTCACGCGGGTGGCGACGGCGAACCTCCCCACCGCGTACGGCAACTTCCAGGTCCACGCGTTCCAGAGCCCGATCGACAGCCAGACGCACATCGCCATGGTGTGCGGCGAGATTGGCGACGGTGAGGACATCCTCGTCCGCGTCCACTCGCAGTGCCTGACGGGCGACGTCCTGCATTCGATCCGGTGCGACTGCGGCGAGCAGCTCGACGCGGCGATGCGGGCGATCGCCGAGAAAGGCCGCGGCGTGCTGCTCTACCTCAGCCAGGAAGGGCGCGGCATCGGTCTGGCGAACAAGATCCGCGCGTACGCGCTGCAGGATCAGGGGCTCGACACCGTCGAAGCCAACGAGCGCCTCGGGTTCAAGGCCGACCAGCGCGACTACGGCATGGGCGTGCAGGCCCTGCGCGCGCTCGGCGTCCGCTCGATGCGCCTGCTGAGCAACAACCCGCGCAAGCTGGTCGGCATCGAGGGCTACGGACTGACGGTCGCCGAATGGCTGCCGCTCGAGATCCCGGCCTCGGATTCGACGCGCCGGTACCTGCAGGTCAAGAAAGAAAAGCTCGGCCACAGGCTCGCGTCGGTCTAGGATCGCAGCGCGCGTCCAACGTCAGCACACAGGAGAGCGCCATGCGGAACGCGAACGGCGGCCACGCCGCTTTGAGCCGGCGGAAGTTTCTGCGCAGGGCGGTCGCCGGTGCCGGCGCGACCGCCGCGGTCGCCGCCGCGAATGCGACGGTCGCCGCCGGCGCGCTTGCCGGCGGGGCTGCCGACGACAGCAGCGCGCCGCCGATCAGGATTCCCGCCGAATTCGCGGCGCGCGGCACCGGGCTGCCGGCGCTCGATTTTCCCCTGACCGGCGCGCAGGTGTTCGCGCGCGTGTGCAAGGAGGAAGGCGTCGCGGCGCTGTTCTGCTGTCCGGGCAACTACCCCGTCATTCACGCCATCGCGTCGACCGGCATTCCCTCGTTCGGCGGCCGCCACGAAGGATCCATGGCGCACGCGGCCGACGCCTTCATCCGCATCACCGGCGAGCTCGCCGTCTGCTCCGGCACCGAAGGCCCCGGCTTCACCGACATGATCTGCGCGATTGCCTCCGCCAACGCGGCGCGCACGCCTCTGCTGGTCCTCGCGAGCAACATGGCGATGTATCAGGAAGACACCGAGGCGGGCATCCAGCTCGGGTACCAGCAGCCGACGACCGAGGGCCTGAAGAAGTACGGCAAGCGCCTCATCAATCCCAAACGCGTGCACGAGTACGCGGGCTACGCCTTCCGGCAGCTCCGGAGCGGCGTGCCGAAACCGGTCCACCTCGACTTTCCCGCCGAAGTGGCGTCGGCGAAATTCAAGGACGCGAGCGAGCTCGCGTACTACCACGACAAGACGAAGTACCGCACCGACGCGCGGCCGCATCCGTCGCCGGCGGACGTCACGAAGGCGCTCGACCTGCTCAAGGCGGCGCGGCGCCCGATGATCGTCTCCAGCAACGGCGTGTTCTACTCGAAGGGCTGGGACGCCTTGAAGCGCCTCGCCGAGACGGCGCAGATTCCGGTCGTCGAATCGGGCGCGATGAAAGGGCAGTTCTCCGACGCGAGCCCGCTGTCGGCCAACGCGTCCCCGGGCGCGCTGGCGAGCGCGGACGTCGTCCTGCTCGTCGGCCAGCACTGCATGCCGACCGTCGGCGAGTTCGCCTTCGGCCCCGACGCGAAGTTCATCCGCATCGATCAGGCGCACGAGGACATCGGCCGCAACCTGCCGATTGACGTCGGCATCGTCAGCGACGAGCGCGCGGCCCTCGAGGCGCTGGCCGACCTGACGCCCAAGATGTCGCACGACGCGTGGATTGCCGAAATCGCGGCGGCGCGGAAGAAGTTCGAGGACGAGAACCTCGCCTACTACAAGACCGGATTGAGCTACGGCGACGCGATCCATCCGGCCGTCATCGCGAAAGAGCTCGCGGACTTTCTGTACAACGGCACGCTCCCGAGGGAAGAAACGACGATCGCGTCGGGCGGCTACGGCATCGCTCGGTACACGCGGCGCTTCTTCCGCGCGTACCGGCCCGGCCAGATCATGAACGGCGCCTATCAGTACGGCGCGATCGGCCCCGACGTGGGCTACGCCGTCGGCGTCGCGGCGGCCGTGCAGCTCGGCGCGGGCGCGCAGGCCGCGCACAAGGGCCACCCGATCGTCTGCGTGACCGGCGACGCCGGCGTCGGCTACACGCTGATGGAAATCGACACGATGGCGAAGCACAAGCTGCCCGCGATCGTGATCGTCTACAACAACAACGCGTGGGGCACGTGGACGCAGGCGGCGCGCGAGCCGTACGCGCTGCCCATCCATCTCTTCCAGGAGAACCTACGCTACGACAAGGTCGCGGAAGCGCTCGGCGGGCACGGCGAGTACGTGCAGAAGCCGGCCGAGTTCCGTCCGGCGCTCGAGCGGGCGTATCGAGTGGCGGTCACCGAGGGCCGGCCGTCGATCATCAATTGTCAGGGCAAGAAGGAATTCTGGGATCGCGCGAAGTTCCCGCCGGGATCGCTCGGCAAGATCGAGCCCGGCGTGATGTCCTACTATCACTAGATGCGCGCCGATCGCGGAACCGCGGCGGTCTCGGCCGCGCTGCAGCGGTACGCCGCGCGCGGCGTGTTCCGCGGATTCTCCGCGCGTCCCGCGCGGAACGGGCGGCATGATTTCCGGTTCACCTGGCTGACGCGCCAGCCGATGACGATCACCTACGATCCGAAATCGCGCCGGCTCAGCTTCCGGAACCTGCTGCCGCGCGTCGGCCGCTACCCCGGCTTGCGCGCGCGGCTGAAACATGTGCTCGACGAACACACGACGCGAGCCGTGCCGGCGCACCGGCGCATCGACGGGCGCCGCGCGCGCGTGACCGGATCGATTCGGCGTGGCGCGTTCTCAATCGCCCTTCACGTGCGAGGACCGCACGAGGCCTACGCCGTCCAGCGGAGCCTCAATCTCGTGAACCAGCTGTTTCTCCTGCTGCACGCGAATTATCCGGAGTACCTCATCGAATGTTTCGGATTCAGACCGGAATAGCGCTCGCCGCGATCCTCGCCGCCGGCCAGGTCACCGTGCCGCGGACGCTGCCGCGCTTTGGCGGCAATCCAGAGGCGGCGAGGATCGCCAATCCGTCGGCGCGCACGCCTGAATCGGTCGCGGCCGGAAAGCGCACGTACCAGCGGTTGTGCGTCAACTGTCACGGACCCGAAGCCAAAGGCGACGGCGGCGGCGCGGGCGGCGGCGGGCAGCCGGCCGATCTCACCGACGATCACTGGGACTACGGCGCGACCGACGGCGAGATCTTCTCGGTGATCCGCGAAGGGACGTCGGCGGACATGCAAGGCTACGCCGATCAGATCAGCGACGCCGAGATCTGGAATCTCGTCAACTACCTCAGATCGATCGGTCCGCGGAAGTAGACGGGAACGGCTCTACCACGGAGGACACGGAGACGAACGGAGTTCGCGCCAGTCTCTCGAAATTCGTCCCCACCGTTCCAAGCAGCGGATCCGATGCGTACGGGCGGAAAGCTAAACACTACGCGACCAGGGAGGACCAATCGTCACTCGCAACAACTGAGGGTCCGCACAATCTCGCCGGTGTAGGATGCGCGAGCTCGGATTCGACCAGCGCCGACTCGAACACGGGGAGTATCGAATGAAGCAAAACGCAATCTTGGTCGTCACGTCTCTGTTCTCAATCCTCTTGCTGACGCTTCACATTACGGACGACATCGTCCGTGGGATATCGAAGGCCGAGCCACCAAACACTGCGCTATTCGTCCTCGCGGTCTTCCTGTACGGGACGCTCGTGCTCGCCGAACGGCGATCGGGGCACGTCATCATGCTGCTCGTCGGATTGTTCGCGGCAGGCATGCCCGTCATCCACATGAGAGGGGCACATTACGGCGAGATCGCCAAGTCCACCGGCGGCTTCTTCTTCGTCTGGACACTCTGGGCGCTCGGCGGGCTCGGGGGCTTCACCTTCATCCTCTCGGCGCGCGGACTATGGAGTCTGCGACGGGGCCAGCCGAGGTAGTCCAGCGACGCATGAACGGCACTAAATGACGCACGAGAGTGCCTAGCCGGTCACGACCCATTGTCCCAACGTCACGAAAGTGGGTCTGGGACAGAATCAGTCGACACTACGCGACTGATCGCGACCTACGTCGGTGCAGGCGATCTCGACGTGCACAGATGGATCCGAGTCACCCAGTCGCAGGTCTTCTTCACAAACCCGGGCTGGATCAGACGGCGACGATGCAATAATCTCCCCTCTCGCTGGATCCCAGAGTGGGGCGACAACATTTTCGGGAGGAAGACAATGAAAAGCACTGCACTGAAAGTCTTGCTTGCGGCGACGGTTCTGATTCCTGTGGCGATCTACGCCCAGCCCAGGCCGGGAAACCCGACGACTGCGACCGTCATCACCAAGGCTGAGATCGACAAGATCAGCGCCACGGAACAATCTCAGCGGACCCGTGACGAGAATGCCAGAGTTGTCGATATCGGCGACGGCTGGAGCATGGAGTTGGGCATCGTTCATCGCGCCTCCACTCGGAACCCGCCGCCCGCGCCTGCTGCCGGGAGGGGCAATGCCCAGGCAGCGGCCCAAACCATCCCATGTGGGGAACAGATGGCGAATCCGCCGGCGGATGCAATTCCGGGCGCCATTACGCATGACAATCAGACCGAGGGCTATTACATCGTCTCGGGCGGCGGCACGGCGTTCATTGATGGCCATGTCGTCAATGGCCGGCACAGCACGGCCAACCCCGACGGCGGACCGAACGGTCCGGGCTGCGGCGGCTTGGCAGTGGGCTCACGCAAAGTCGAGTTGAAGGTCGGAGACGCGCTGATCGTTCCGCCAGGCGTTATACATGGCTGGGCCGATATTCCCGATCATGTGGACTATCTCAGCTTCCGTCCGTCGCATGGCGTGATGAAGAACGGCTGGGTGAACCCCACCATCGCCTCGAAGTAACGCTTTCAACGTTCTGTCTCTGTGGGGACCACAGAGGGCCGGAGGCCTCACGTGGAATGGTAAGCTGCACAATTCAAGGAGGTGCGGGCATGCGACCGGAGAATCTGACGCTTGCGCTGTTCACCGTCGTTGGCCTGCTGGCCACCGCGGCGAGTGCGCAGGTGGTGAGGCAGGAGGTCCCTGGCATCCGGAACTTCGCCAAGGTCGAAACGACTGTTGCGTGCGCAGGCGCCATTACGCCCGCCGCGATCCAGGAAGTCAAGAAGATGGGGTACGCGTCGATCATCAACCTGCGCCTCGCGACCGAGCAGGGGGCTGACATCGACGCGAACATCGCCGCTGCGAAGGTAGCCGGTATTCCCTATTACCACATCCCGTTCAGTGCGTCGGCGCCGGATCCCGCGGTCGTCGACACGTTTCTGAAGACGATCACCGCGCCGGGCGTCCAGCCAGCGTTCATCCATTGAGCGGGCGGGGGAAGAGCCGCCGGGATGTGGCTCATGAAACGCACGATCGTCGATGGTTGGGACACGAACAAGGCGCTGGAAGAAGCGACGGCACTCGGGCTCACGAACGAAACGCTGAAGCAGTTCTTCCTCGCGCAGATTCAGCAGCGAAAGCGCTGACGGAGCACGCGCGGAACCCGACCGCGACACCTGGTCTTCGTGACAAGAGGCGGAGACGCGAACGGGTTCGCAGAACCGGACAACAACGTCGCAACAGCCGACGCTCCTGCCAAGTCCATCATTTCGCGTGCACGAGTCTCCGACGCACCGGACTAGCGTCTGACGTACTTCGTCAGCGCCTGCGCGCCGGCGTTGACGGCGGCGCCGTACACGTTGCCTGCCGCGTCCGCCGCGACGCCGACTGCCCCGCTCCCCGTCGGCTTCGGATCGGGCTCCACGTTCGGAATGAAGTACCTGACGCGTCCGTCACGCGCGCTGCCGATGCGAATCCCCCGCCTCCAGCCCGGATGCAGGGGCGCGCCAGACTCCGCGTCGGCGCAGTACAGCGTGTCGTTCTTGTCGATGAAGATGCCGCTCGGCCGGCCGAACTGCGTCCACGCGGCGAGGAATCGTCCGTCCTGATCGAAGATCTGGAGGCGGTTGTTGCCGGTATCCGCGACGAAGAGCCGCCCGCGCGAATCGAACGCCAGGCCGTGCGGACTGCGGAACTCGCCGGGTTTCGAGCCGGTCCTGCCCCACGACTTGACGAACGCGCCGTCTTTCGTGAACTTCACGATGCGCGCGACCGTCGCGGCTGACGCGTCGCCGCCATCCTCGGCGTGACCATCCGCCACGAAGACGTCGCCGTTCGCTGCGGTCACGACGTCGCTCGGCCCATTGAGCAGTCCGCCGGTGCCGTCGCCGGCCACACCAGGTTTTCCCAGCGTCAACAGCACTCGTCCACCGGGATTGAATTTATAGACGACGTGGCCCTTGCCGTTTCGAGTGGCGTCGTGGCCATCCGGGCCCTGCGCGTCGGTCACCCACACGTTCCCGTCGCGATCCACGTGGATGCCGTGCGGAACGTTGAACATCCCCTCGCCGAATCTCCTGACCAGATCGCCCGACTCGTCGAACTCGAGGATGGGGTTCAGCTTGGAATCGGAGCAGCTGTTCTCGGCGCAACGCTCGGCGACCCAGATGGACGTGCCGTCGACGTCCACGTCAACGGCGCTGGTCGAGTTCCACCACCGGCCCTCGGCCAGCTTGAAGTAGTTCTCGACCGTGCGAAACGGATTGGGGAGATCGTTGACGGGCTGGGCGCGGCCTTGTGTGTGTGCCGCCGGTCCGGCCAGGACGATCACGGCCGCGACCGACACCAGGGACACGACAGGTGCGGAGTTCATCGGTGATGCCGCACCATTGTAACCGGCCACGGCGTGAACGTCCCGTGGCCGGCCGGAAACCTAGGGCTGCAGCGTCGCGTCGAATTTCACCCGCACCATCTTCCCGACGACCAGCTGCCCCAGAAACACCTTCGGCGGCGTGACCGCGAACTGGGTCATGTCGATGTTCGTTTCGCCCTGGCTGCGTATGCCGTTGGCGGACGGCGTGAGCCGCACGTCGAAGCTGACGGGCCTGGTCACGCCGGCAATCGTCAGCTGTCCGTCGACCTTGGCCGCATTGTTGCCCGCCATCGTGTACTGCTTCATCTTGTACGCAATCTGCGGGTAGGTCTTCTCCTTGAGCGCCGTGCGCAGGTGGTCGTTCATCGTGTCGTTGTCGCACTCGATGGCCTTCACGGGCACCGTGAACGCGACCATCTGCAAACCGTCCGGGAAGCCAGGCACCGCGGCGCCCGGTTTTCCCGGCGTGACTTTCACGGCGGCCTCGACGGGGCACGACCAGTTCCGGACGGTCGACGTGCCCGAGATCGTGACCGTCGCCGTGTTCCCGGCGGGCGGCGTCTGCGCGAACACGGCGCACGACATCGTGACGAACACCAAAGCGATTCCTCGGCGCGCCAGCATGAGATCCTCCTGTAGCCGCGTTGCGCGTGTCAGCCGATCCGCAGGCGGTCGATGAGCGACGCGCGCGTGATCTTGTCGATCGACGTCGCGCCCGCCTGCCGCATCGTCATCATCAGCTCGCGGCGCAGAATGTCGAGCATCGCCTCCACGCCTTCCTGGCCGAACGCGGCCAGGCTCCAGACCTGCGGGCGGCCGACGCCGACGGCCGTGGCGCCGAGCGCGAGCGCCTTGAAGATGTCGGTGCCGTGCCTGACGCCGCTGTCGCAGATGATCGGGATCTTCCCGGACACGGCGGCGGCGACTTCCGGCAGCGAGTCGATCGTGGGACGCAGGCTTTCTCCGGCGCGCCCGCCGTGGTTCGACACCCAGAGTCCGTCCAGCCCGGCCTTCACACCCAACTCCGCGTCCTCACCGGTTTGAATGCCCTTCACGAACAGCTTCATGTTGGTGACGTCGCGAAGCCGTTTGATGTAGTCCCAGGTGAACACGGTCGGGCCGGCGCCGCGCTCGAGGTTGCCCACGCTCGCCAGGCCCTGCGCCATCGGCTGCACGCGGCCTTCGTGACACTCCTTGCAGAACGGCGCTCGCACGCTCAACGGGCCTTCGCCGCGGCGGAGCGTTTCACGGTTGCTGCCGCCGAGCAGATCGACGGTCCACACGAGCACCGGGCATCCCGCCGCCTCCGCGCGCTTGACGATCTGCGTCGTGCTCGCGAAGTCGGGCCTCGCGTACAGCTGGAACCAGACGGGCTCGCCCCGCGCGGCGTTGACGTCCTCGACCGACGTCGACGTCTGGTTCGAGAGGCACATCAAGTGACCCTTGGCGCGCGCGGCTTTCGCGGTGCCCTTCTCGCCTTCGGTGTGAAACCCTTTCTGCGAGGCGACCGGGCACAGCACGATCGGCGTGCTCCACTTCCGGCCGAGGAGCTGAATCGACATGTCGAGCCTGCTGAAGTCGACCAGCGGCCGCATGCGAAGCTGATAGCGCGAGAAGCCCTCGTGGTTCGCCTTGATCGTCGCGTCGTCGTCGACGCCGGTCGCCATGTACGCCCAGTGCGCCGGGAGCAGGTTCTTCCTCGCGACCGCTTCGAAATCCATCACGTCGACGGCTTCGGAAGCCGCGGTGATCAGGTTGTCCTTGGGCGCGAGCGCGGCCGCGGGAGCGGCGGCCTTCTTCTTCGCCAGGGGCTTTGCCTGCTGCAGCGCTTCGAGCACTGCCGGCACGCCAACAGCGGAGGCCAACGGCGTTGCGGCGAGCAGCCTGAGAAAATTCCGCCGAGCAGCTGAGATGTCAGACGAGGCCATGTTCGCTCTCCTTGGTTGCAAGCCGACGTTCACGCCGCGATCGGAACGCACCGTTCACGGGCGACCCGGGCCGGTCGCAGATGGAGCTCCCATTGTAGACCTCGGCCCGTAGTGCGGCAGCGGCCGATTGAGTTCGTACGCGCCCAGATCCGGCGCGCGACCCGTGAATCCGTCGTTGATGTTCGGCAGCACGACGCCCGCGTCCACCGCCGCCGAGCCCGGCCTGAGCCGGAAATCGAACCGCGCCGGATCGTAGAGGCGCTGCGGATTCTTCATGTCTGGGATTGTCACGTTGACGAACACGTCGTAATCGACCAGCACGCTGTGCCTGTCCTGGCCCGTCGCGTCGCTGTACTCGCGCAGCGTCTTGAAGCGGCGCGCGATCGGCGGCTTGACGTATTCCGCCGCCACGCCGTCCGCCGGCGAATTCCACTGGAACGATACCTCAGCGTTGGGATTCGGGCGGAAGCCGTTGTAGTCGGAGGTCGAATAATTCGTGAAGGTCCCGACGGTGAACACCGCGCCGGTCGCGCCCTGCGCGAGGATCAGATTGTTCCGGAAATGCTCGTTCGCCGCCGGACCCGCGACGTTCGCTTCGCCGATGAACGTGTTCTGATAGGTGAGAATGCCCGCCGGCGTCGAGACGAACTTCAGCGATCCGCTGCCCGGCCCGTTGTAGACGAGGTTCTGGAAGAAGTAGACCGGACCGCCGTAGAGCGGCTGCGCGCTGAGGCCGCCCGCCGCCGTGTTGAAGCAGCGATTCCTGAACACGCGGATGTTGCGGCCGCCGCCGTCGGTCTCGATGCAGTTGTCCCCCATGTTGTAGAGGTCGTTGTTGTAGAAATCGATCGACATCGGAAACCGGTCCGCCAGTTCGTTCGGCGCCCCGTCGGGATTGCCATACGTCGCGATGTCGATGCCGTCGTGCCAATGGGCGATGTAGTTGTGCGCGACGACGTGCCCCTGGCCGTAGAGCTTGATCGCGTACTCGGAGATCAGCAGCTCTGGGTAGCCGGGGAACTGCTGCCAGATCGCGCCGTTCCATCCCATCATCTTGTCGGGATCGTGGCGGCCGATGAACGTGTTGTCGGCGATGTAGAAATTCTTCGAGCCCGACCAGTCGTCCTGAATCGCGCGGCCCACGTCGTACAGCTTCGAATGCTTCAGCGTGAAGCCGCTCGACCCGGCAATGCCCTTGATGCCGAGCAGAAACGCGACGTTGGTGTTGCGAACGGTGATGCCCTCGAAGTAGTTGTAGTTCCCTCCCATCAGATTGAAGAGATTCTGCGCGCCGGCGCCGTCGAAGATCACTTCCCCGTCGCCCGCGCCCTTGATGGCAACCGGCTTGTCAGGGGTGCCGCTCTGCGTCAGGTAGTACGTGCCGTCGAACACCGTCGCGAGCGCGAGGTAGCCCGGACGCGGCGCGCCGTTCATGTAGTGAAAGCGATCGCTGACGTACAGTCCCGCGTGCACCAGGATCGTGTCGCCCGGCAGCACGCGCGGCGGATACGCGTTCTGATAGTCGAAGTGCGCGGCGCCCATGTAGTACGCCGCCATCAGTCCGGTGAAGGACGGCTCCTGTCGTGGTCCCTCGTAGCCGACGGGATAGACGTGATAGGTCTTGCCGCCGGCGGCGGGCATGGGCTCCGGACGAGTGCGCGCCGTCACGATCTTCTGCGCGTCGCCGCTCACGCCGTCGGGATCGGACAGGACGAGACGCACCTCGTACTCCGTGTCCGGCTGCAGATCGAACACGCTCCCCGAGAACATGTTCGGCGCGGTGTACGAGAACGGACTGAACGCGAACGGCCCGCCCTCCGCGCCGCCTCGTCCACCGGGGCCACCGCCGGCGCCCGGCGCCGCGCCCCCCGTGGACAGGGCCGGCGGAGGCGGCGCAGGTGGAGCGCTGGCCGCGATCGCCGCGGCGCTCGCCGCGGCGTTGTTCGCGTCGGTGAAGCTGGGTCCGCCGACGCGACCGTTGATCTGCTCGCGCTGGAGCCGCAGCAGCGGCAGCCCCTGCCGCCACTGCGGCTCGCCTTTCTTGCGATACGCGACGTCGACCTTCGCGTTGCGGTTGTCGTCGCCCGAGATCTTCCAGTCGAACCCGAGCGACACGAGCGTCGGCGGCTCGACCGAGAGCTCGCCCGCCACCGTCGAGGTTTGCGCCCGCGCCGGCTCCGCCACCATGAGCGCCAGCCACACGAAAAGGACGACGATCGACGGCCTGGTGCGCCTCTTGCGCACGACTAGAACTCACAAACGACGCCGATGCGCGCAATCCTGGGCGAATCCATCGCGGAGTATCGCTGCCACGTGGTCCCGGACTTGTAGTCGATGGTCCAGGGCGAAGCCGAGTTCGTGACGTTGAGGATCTCCATGTTGGGCCTGAGGGTTGTTCGCCCAACCTTGAAGTTCCTGGCGAAACGCAGGTTCAGCAGCTCGCGGAGCGGACCAACTTCCGCGCCGTACGCCTCCACGGGGATCACGAGCGTGCCCGCGTTCGGCAGGTTGTACGTCTCGGTGCGCTGGCCATACAACCCGTTGTAGACGTTGAACGTCGCCGAGACATCGAGCCCGGCCGGCAGCTTGTAGTTTCCAGTCAGACGGAATGTGAAGGGCGCCGTGGTGTTGAGTGCAAAGGCCGTCTGATTGGGGCTCGTCTGCGCGGCCGACAGGCTGAGATTGCCGGCGGGCCCGGAATTGTTGGTGCCGTTGAGCCACTCATAGTTCTTCGTTCTTGTGTAGCTGGCCATCACCGACCATTTCCCCGAGCCGGAGGCCGGGCGCTTCGTCACCCCCACCTCGATCGTCGAGTAGTGGTTGGTGTTGGCCATGTTGAGGTACTGCACTTGGGTGTACGCCGCCCCTTTGTACAGCGGGTCCATGTCGTAGATCGTCATAGGCGTCCCTGAGGTGCTGCACTTGACCGTGGCTGTCGGGAGACACGAAGGCGCGCCCGGCCCTCCGTCGTGGACGGTGTAGGGAATGTTCCACGCGTTGTAGGGCACCTGCGTCGGCGTCTGGAGCCACGTGTTGCGGTTGTCGATGTACGTGATGCCGCCCCGCGTGGAAAGACCCGGCCCGAGCTCCCGTTCGAGGAAGATCTGGTACTCGTTCGTGTACTGTTCCTTCGAATTGGGATTCATCACGGTGTTGGACAGCTTCACGGTCGCGCCGTTGCTGCCGCCAAGCACGGACTGGAAGTCCCCACCGTTCGGATTGAGGTTGACCTGACCGGGAATGTAGTCGCACTTTCCCTGCCGCGCGACCGCCTCGGTGCAGCTCGTGACGGCCGAGGTCCACTTGTAGGTTGAAACAATCGTCGCGTTCACGTTGAACGGAGCGCCGAAGTCATCGCCCGGCGTCCAGTGGTAGCGTCCGAAGTTGCCCTTCAGCACGGTCTTTCCGTCGCCGGTGAGATCCCAGACCACGCCGACCCTCGGAGCCAACCCCCACCAGGTTCCGGTCTCCAGGTACGGCAAGTCGACCGAAGGTCCCGTCCAGACGTTCTGGTTCGTACCGGCCGCTGGCGCCTGCCACGGCGGGCCAAAATCTCCTGCCGGCTTGTTCTGGGGCGGAATGAACGTGTGGAATCTGTCATACCGGATGCCCACGTTTGCCACGAGGCGCGGCCCGATGCGCCACGTGTCCTGGAAGAACACACCGCCCTCGTTGAGATCTTCCCTCGTGGTGGGAAGCGGATAGTTGAAGAATTCGATCTGGACCGGCTGGCCAGTGACGCCGCCCACCGTGTTGAACACGAGCCGGTAGTTGCCGTGTATTCCTTCCGGCTCACCCGTTGCCGTCCACATCAGCATCCACGTGGATCCGGCCTTCAGCTCGTGATGGCCGAGGAAGGATCCCTTCGGGAAGTACGACAGCGATCCCGTGATCTGGTGCTGCTTGCGCGGCCGCCGATCCTGGCCCAGGGACGGGCCATCGTTCACGCCGGTTGCGATATCCCTCAGAGTCGGAATGCCCAGTGGGTCTTCATTGGCGTAGTACTGCGCCAGGTACTGGTGGTGGCCGGCGAAGAAGTCGATCACGAGGTCGTTGGTCGGCGTGGCCTGGATTTCGCCCTTCCAGTCCTGCATGTCCTCGGTGAACAGCCTGGTGTTCAGCATCGTGACGGTGTTACTGCCAAAAGAGAAGGGGAAGTACTGTTCCTGAATGGAGTAGAAACCGATGAACTTGACCTTCGAATTGAGCTGGTACGTGGACTTGACGGTCTGGTTCTGCATGCGCGCGAAGGTATTAATGGGGTTCCCGCTCGCATCGGTATAACCGAGCGTCGTCCTTTCCGTGGTGTTGATGTGGTAGGCGCCGAAATACCACCACTTGTTCTGGACAATCGGGCCACCGAGCGAGCCACTGGCGTCTCTCGCGTTCGTGAACCCAGCGGGAAATGCGTAGTTGTTGGGCGCCACCTGAAGCGCCGGCGTCAGGTTGTCGGCCTGGAGACGCTGATCCTCGAAGTTGGCCTCGGCCCTGCCGTGGACCGTGTTGCCCCCGGACTTGATGATCGTGTTGAGAAACACGCCTGGGAGCGCAGTCTGGGCATCCCCACCCGTGGGCACAATCTGCATCTCTTCAACGGCCGTGAAATCGTAGTTGCCTTCAGAGTTGTTGTTGCTTTTTCGGGTGTTGAGCCCCTCCACGAGCGCCGTCGACTGGCCGGTGATGCCGTAGGCCGATAGCACGAAGGTCGCAATCTTGCCGCCTCCCAGATCTGGAGCCGCCGTCGGCATGACCCCGGGCGCAATCGACACCATCTCCTGCATCGTGCGGGTCGCCGGCAGTTGGTTGGCGACGATTTCCGCGCTGACGCTGGTCGAGACCGTCGTCGACGTCGTGTCGACGACCGGGCCCGCGGCCGACACCGTGATGTTTTCCTCGAGCGCGCCGATGCTCATCTGCACGTTCACCGCAGCTGAGAACCCGGCCGTGATCTGAATGTTCTCCCGGATGTACTGCTTGAACCCGGACAGCTCGCACGTCACTTTGTAGATGCCGACGGGTAACTGCTCGAAGTGATAGTTGCCGTCGCTGTCGGTGACTGTCGTCTGCGCGACGAGCAGCGCCGGACTCGTCAGCGTGACGGTCGCGCCGGGAATCGCGCCCGCCGACTGATCCGTAACGGTGCCATGGATGTTGCCGGTCTGATTGTTCTGCGCGCTGACGGGAGCGGCCGCGCCCAGCAGGATGATGCCGAGGAAAACGGCGACTGGGCCCCGGACGACGTGCTTCGCGATCATGCATCCTCCTAGCGGTGACGAGTGTCCGCACGACTCGGGCAGCGATCGCGGTGCCGCTGGCAGCAGCACCCGCAGTCCCTTCACCGAGTTCAACTCGTTGGAGTATCGAAGACGAGAATGAACGGAGAATGAAAATCCGGTTAACGAAACGTCAGCTGACGTCTCCGCGACCGGCCGATCCAGGGATCCGTTCGGGGTCAGACGCGCTGCGCCGGATGCAGACTGCACGCCTCCTGTTGGTGCAAGGATCGATAACGTCGGCCACTCGCGCTACCATGAGGGCATGGCCTTCGACGAACGCGCCTTCTTCACGGAGAAGCACGAGACCCGGTCCGGCAAGTATCAGTGCCCGAAGTGCCGCCGGACGAACGAGTACAGCATCCGCTGGGCGCGGCACGCGAAGAAGGATCGGCTGCCGCCTGGCGCCAACGAGGACGATCGCGCCAAGTTCGCGAAGCTGCGCGACTACCTCCTCCGCCTCGACGATGAGGTCGTCTGCAAGACGTGCGGGAAGAAATTCGAGATTCCGTCGCAGCACTCGCTCATGTTCGTGGATCAGCTCGCGGGTCTGCCGAACGAAGAAGAGCTCGAACGGGAGATTAGCGCGGCCGCCGGAGAGCCCGAGCCCGCGCCGGAAACGAAACCGGCGCTGCCCGCGCGCTTCACGCGCAAGTCGAGCGGGTGGAAGTGACCGCAGATCTGTAATCGATCATCGAAATCCGTGATTGGAGGCCGAGTCCGATCCATCAGCGCCATCCTCCACCGCGGCGTCAGAAGGTTTTGTGAAATTCACCGTGGTTGTTCGTTGATCCGCTGCGGCCGCGCGCGTACGATGCTGTCCTCATCACCCCGCTCCCCTGGCAGGGTGGACCATGTCGGGCAGTCAGTTCCTCTGCGGCAAATGCGGGAGCGGCGATACGCGCGTGAACGGTCTCTCCACGACGCCTCCGTGCGTCTGCGTGAAGTGCCTGACCTGCGGCCACATGACGATCATCGACCAGCCGGAGAAGGCGCTGCCCCGGCCGCCGCGCAATCTGCCGCCGCGCAAGAGCGTCTCCTGATTCCCGCTGTCTCGTCGTCCCTCGCCTGCTGAATCTGCGCCTCGGACGGTGCTAGGATCTCAGCCATGGGGATCGCCCTTCGTCGCATCTCGACGGTCGTCTCGGCCGCGATGACGCTCGGGATGGCCGTCCCGGCCGCCGCGCAGAACGAAGCGGCCCTGAAGTCGTACTTCGAAGGGCGGCGCGTCACGCCGCGGATCGACATGCCGGGCACCTCCGACGGCATCGACGTGCAGGCCGACGCGAGCCAGGCGATCGACTTCCCGCACTACCGCGACACCCTGAAACGCTACGGCGTCGCCATCCACACCGGCGAGCCGGCGCTCGTCACGCTGGTGAAGGTCAAGGGCGATCTGATCGAGTTTCAGCTCGGCGGCGGCGGGTTCGGCACCTTCGGCGACGACACGAGCACGTCCGTCAACCTGCCGCCCGTCGAGAAGAGCGAGCGCGAGAAGGAGCTCGAGAAGCGCGTGCGCGATGAGGACGATCGCGGGCGCAAGCGCGAGATGGAGCGCGAGCTCAACGAGCTGCGTGACCGTCGCGAGCGCGAGAACCGGCGCATCGCCGTCGAGCGCGAGCGGCTGCAGGCGGTCAAACGGGACGAGGTCGCCGAACGCCGGCTGCGCGGCGGCTCTCGCTTCAATCTGCGGTATCGCGACAGCGTCCCGCCCGGCATGCGGCCGGAGGACGTGATGGCCGCGCTCGCCGAGTACGTCGACTTCAATGGCGTGGCGACGCAAGGCACAGCCGCGCTTCCCGTGCCGCCGGCATTGCCGCCGCCGCCGGCGCCGCCCGCGACTCTTCCGCCGGGGAACATCGCTCAGCTGCGCAAGGGCCTGCTGCGCGCGGACGTCGAGCGCGAGTTCGGTGGAGCCGCCGAAGTGTCCCAGCGCCGCGAAGGCGCGCTCACCGTCGTGACGCTCGTCTTCAACACCGGCGAGCAGCGTATCACGGCCGAGTTCGTCGAAGACGTGCTCATCCGCTACACGATCACGGCCCGATAATCACGGATCTCGATCAAATGTCGCGGCCGCGTCAATTGCACCATCCAGTTCGATCCGGAGAACGGCCTGAGCAGCAGCGGCCCGAACAGGCCCACGTACTCGAAGTTCCCCTCGTCGTCGATCTTCGCGCGATAGTTGCCGGGCGGCGGGCCGAGATCGAGATCGGTCAGGATGAAGTAGACCTTCACTTCATTGACTTTGATCGAGGACTGCGCGCCGTCGAGCGTGATGCGGCCGCGGACCGTCGAGCCGATCGACGTGCGAATGGAGAGGCCGGCGACGTCGGCGTCGGCGACAGTGACGTACTGGCTCGCATACGCGCCGCCGGGAAATCCCGTCTGCAACAGGTAGTCGCCCGGCGCGACGTTGGTGAAGTCGAACTTGCCGTCCGGCCGCGGGCTGGCCTGCAGCGTCGGTCCGATACCGCCGGATCGTTCGCTCGGCGCGAGGCTGATGTCCTCCTGGCCGACCGTGATGCGCTGCATCGCGACGCCGCCGTCATCGTTCTGCGCCACGACGGTGTACTCGCCGGGCGCGAGCGGCACGGAGAACTCACCGGTGGGCGACGCGCTCATGTTCAGCCCCATCGAGGCCTGCGGAATGCCGTTGCCGTCGGAGACGAATGCGATCGTCGGACGCTGCGACTGCGGATCGACGACGCGTCCGCTGACGTGCGCCACCGGCCCCGACGCGACGAACGTCACGTCGACGGAGCTGATGTCGTCGCCGGTGCGCAGCGACACCGGCGTCGCCTGCGTGACCGTCAAGCTCTGCGGGTAGTAGACCGTGTGCGGGCGGAGCATTGGATCGAGTTGGCCGCCTGAACTGGCGCGTGCCGACGGCGGCGGAAATCCGAACGCGGCGACGACGAACGCGCCGGCCGGCAGGCCGCCGACGCGGTACTCGCCGAGATCGTCCGTCGTCGTGCCGCCGGCGCTGATGAAGAGCAGCCGGCCGTTCTGCATGATCGCGCGGCCCACCTCGACCGTCGCGCTGACGAGCGGCTCGCCGTCCTCGTCCATCACGTGCCCGGAGATCGCCGCGCCGCGCTCGAGCGCGAACTCGACGCCCTCGACGATTGCGCCCGCAGTGACGGCGATGCTGACGTGGCGATCCCAGTACGTGCGCGCGCCGAATTTCGTTTCCACCCAGCCGGATTTCCACGCCCAGACGCCGTAACGTCCGGCCGCGAGGCCGGTGAACTCGAATCGCCCTTCGTTGTCGGTGTAGATGGGATCGCGCAGGGCGCCCGTTTCCGGTGCCAGCGTGACGCGCGCCTTGCGCACGCCGTTGTCGGAGCCGGCGACGAGGACGCGGCCGCGGATGATGGCCGTTTCCGGTGTGGGGCGAGGCTGATCGCGCGCTGGCGCCTGCGCGCGGGCAAGCGCCGCCGTCGCGAACACAAGAAAAAAGAGCGTCGGCTTCATCCCGCGATCAAGACGTGGGACGGCGGCAAAATGTCTGGCGTGTCGAGCTAGGTCGTCGCCGCTTCCGGCCCGCCGCGGATGGCTCGCTTCACGAGGTTCCGCATGAGGGGCACCTTGTAGCCGTTATGGCGCAGCGTCTGCGCCCCCTCGACCGCCAGGTCGCCCGCCAGCTTCGCCGTGTCCGCGTTGCGCGGCTTGCCGACGATCGCCG
>JAIQFX010000011.1 GCA_020073005.1 Terriglobia bacterium
ACCAAGCTCGGCGTCATCGTGCGGCCGTCGTATCACCTGACGTTCGACACGGCGCTGCAGCGCAACGACATCAGCCTGCCGTTCCCGATGCACGACTTCGTGACGAACCTCGTGACGTCACGCATCGGCTATGCGTTCAACACGCGCACGTTCCTCGACACTCTGCTGCAATACAACACGGACCTGCATCAGTTCAGCGCGAACGTGCGCTTCGATCTGATCCACCGCCCGCTGAGCGATCTGTTCATCGTCTACAACGAGCAGCAGCTCACGAATCAGCCGACGCCCGTGAACGCGGGCCGCGGGCTGATCCTCAAGTACACGCACATGCTGACGTTCTGACGAGAGCGCGAGGGGCGGAAGGGCAGGAGGGGCGGGAAGGGCGGGAAGGGTTATTCCGCCCAGACGATGACCTGCGAACCGCGTCGATCGGCCTGATCGAGAATCAAGCCGGGTCCGCGGCGCTCGATGTCGTCGAGCGTGAGGCGGACGCGGTCCGAATCGAAATCGATCCCGTTGTCGCCGAGCACTGAGAATTTGTTGGACGGGGCGAGACGCAGCAGCCAGAAGGGAATCGAGATGTTGACGAGCTTCTGCGCGCGCGTGTCGTAGGCGAGCACGCGCAGCGACGACAGCTTGACCGTCGAGGATGTGGCGGCCAGTTCGCGATGCAGCACGGGTTCGTCACCGCGGCGGATTTCGATGAGCGGCTGCTGTCCGGCAAAGCGCGCCCGCGTCTGCGCGAACTGTTCGGCCGCGTTGGGCTCGGGCGTGAACTGCGTCCTGACGTGGCGGGAGATGAAGTACGCCGTGCCGCCGACGGCGGTGATCGCCAGCATCGCCACGACGATGACGAGCGCGATGACGATCGAAACCCACGTCTGACGCTTGCTTTCGCTCATAGGCCCTTCATCATCTAGACGGCCAGCCGCTCCGGCATGTTCGATCTTATTTCAGCCGCCGCCGCGCTTCCGCGGCCGTCGCGCCATCGTTGTCGCGCTCGCAGAGACTGATCGCCGCCTGGAACGCGTTGCGCGCCGCCGCCCGGTTCCCGGCCTTTTCCGCGATCTTGCCGAGTTCGAGCTGCGCGCGTCCGTGGACCCAGGGACGGCCTTCGGCGCCCAGCGCCGCCCTCAAGTCGATCGCGGCCTCGGCGGGGCGGTTGAGCGCCGCGAGCGCGGCGCCGCGCTTGTAGCGCCACAAGGCGTCTTCGCCGAACATGCGCGGCCGGCGATCGTCGGCGAACCGCTTGACGCCTTCGGTCAGGAATCGCTCGGCGTCGGCCGGGCGGCCGGCGCGCAGGCTCGTCGATCCGCTTTCCAGCCACACCAACCGGTTGCGCGGATACCGATTCCTCAACGTCGCCAGCTGCGCCAGCGCATCGTCGTAGCGCTTCTCGCGGTTGTAGAGAAGAAGGAGAGCGAATCGCGCGTCGGTCTGATTCTCGCCGTTGTACGCGGCGGCATCCTCGATCAATCGCAGCCCGCGTTGCCCATCGCCGCCGAAGCCGGCGATGTAGGCGGCCCATCGCAGCGGCAGGACCAACGTCGCGACGATGTAGCGATAGGTGCCGACGATGAGGCCGGCGTCCTTGCGCTGCGGCGCCAGCGTCAGCACTTGCTCGTGCTCGTCGTAGGCTTCACGCGCCGCGCGAAACGCGCCCAGCACGCGGCCGTCGACGGTCGCCGTGTAGGACGCCCGGAGCCCGACGGCGGCGCCGAGCTGATAGTGCGCATCCGGATCGCGAGGATTGCTGGCCAGGCGCTGGCGGGCGAGCGCGATGGCGCGTTCGATCGACGCGTTGAACGCCGCTGCCGTCTCCGGCGGTGGCAACGGCGCCTGCGCGTTGTTCGGCGTCGTGACGCGCCCCAGATAATCGTCGACGGTCATGTTGCCGCGGCGATACGTGATGCCCAGCCACAATGAGAGGGCCAGCCCGCGGTGCGCGCCGGGGTCGAGCGGATCGGCCGCGACGGCCTGCTGAAACGCGGCGAGCGCTTCGGCGTGATCGAGGTTGTAGGTGTAGTCGGCGGCCTTGGCGCGCAGCGCTTCCGACGCGGGGCTCGCCGCGGCCGGCGCCGCCCCGAGCGTCAGAAGGATACAGACCGTAACGGTCCACTTACAGAAACGCGCCACCACGTCATCTTACGACGCGGACAAAACCGCGCGCGAAGTCACTTGCGCCCGCTTGTGCCTTCTGCATACAATCGCACCCGAATTGTCCGGGATTCATCCCTTCTAAGCAGCAGGAGTCGACGTTGGACAACGTGACCACTCACGGGAGCGTCGCGCACGGCCACGCGCACGAGCACGCCGCGCATCACGAGCTGGGGTTCTGGCGGAAATACGTGTTCTCGGTCGATCACAAAGTGATCGGCATTCAGTACGCGGTGACCGGCCTGCTGTTCCTGCTCTTCGGTTTCACGCTGATGATGATCATGCGGTGGCAGATGGCCTACCCCGGCCGTCCGATCCCGCTGATTGGCATGTGGCTCGGCCAGGATCGCGCGCCGATGGGCGTGATGCTCCCCGAGTTCTACAACCAGCTCGGCGCGATGCACGGCACCATCATGGTGTTCCTCGGCGTCGTGCCGCTCGCCGTCGGCGGCTTCGGCAACTTCGTGATGCCGCTCCAGATTGGCGCGCCCGACATGGCGTTCCCCAAGCTCAACATGATGAGTTACTGGGTGTACTTCATCGGCGGCGTGACGATGCTCGCGAGCTTCTTCCCGACGGGCGGCGCCGCGCAGTCGGGCTGGACGTCGTATCCGCCGCTCGCGGTCATCGCGCCCGGCCAGACGATGTGGCTCGTCGGCATGATCTTCCTGATCACGTCGTCGCTGCTGGGCTCGGTCAACTTCATCGTGACGATCGTGCAGCTGCGGGCCAAGGGCCTCACGTGGATGCGGCTGCCGTTCTTCGTCTGGGCGCAGCTCGTCACGGCGTTCCTGCTGCTGCTCGCGTTCCCGCCGCTCGAAGCGGCCGGCGTGCTGCAGCTGATGGATCGCGTCGCCGGCACGAGCTTCTTCATGCCGAGCGGTCTCGTCGTCAGCGGCAAGCCGCTCATGATTTCCGGCAACGGCAATCCGCTCCTCTGGCAGCATCTCTTCTGGTTCCTCGCGCATCCCGAGGTGTACGTCCTGATTCTGCCGGCGTTCGGCATCATCTCGGAGATCATCGCGAACAACACGCGCAAGCCGCTCTGGGGCTACAAGACGCTCGTCTACGCCGTGGTCTTCCTCGGCTTCATGTCCTTCATCGTGTGGGCGCACCACATGTTCATGACGGGCATGGGCACGACGATGAGCGCGTTCTTCCAGACGACGACGATGATCATTTCGATCCCGTCGGTCATCGTGCTGACGGCGCTGCTGCTGTCGCTCTGGGGCGCGTCGATCCGGTTCAACCCGCCGATGCTGTTCGCGCTGGCGTTCCTGCCGATGTTCGCGATCGGCGGCCTCACGGGTCTGCCGCTCGGCCTCGCGCCGTCGGACATCCACCTGCACGACACCTACTACGTCATCGGCCACTTCCACTACGTCGTCGCGCCGGGCACGATCTTCGCGCTGTTCGGCGGCGTGTACTACTGGTTCCCGAAGGCCACCGGCAAGAAGATGAACGAGCTGCTCGGCTACGTGCACTTCTGGGGATCGTTCATCTGCATCAACCTCGTGTTCATGCCGATGTTCATCCAGGGCCTCGGCGGCATGAACCGCCGGATGTACGACGGCGGCGCGCAGTACGCGCACAACGCCGGCCTGCTGAAGTGGAACCTCGTGATCGGGTTCGCGGCGTGGAGCCTCGGCCTCTTCCAGATTCCGTTCATCATCAATTTCTTCAGCAGCATCAAGTGGGGCAAGGCGGTCGACAAGAACCCGTGGGAGGCCACGACGCTCGAGTGGTCCGCGCCGTCGCCGCCGGGACACGGCAACTTCCTGACTGAACCCGTCGTGTATCGCGGGCCGTACGAGTACAGCGTGCCCGGCGCGGCGAGAGACTTCAGCCCGCAGTTCGAAGCGTAAATCGCAAGGGACACGAAGGATACAACGTGGATATCCCGTATATCGTCGAAACCCGGCCCGACACGGGTCTGGCCAACGGCAAGCTCGGCATCTGGCTGTTCCTGGCGTCGGAAGTGATGCTGTTCGGCGCGCTGTTCTCGACCTACATCATCCTGCGCGTCGGCGCGCCCGAGTGGCCGCACGGCGAGCTGAACGTCTGGCTCGGCGCGGGCAACACCGTCATCCTGATCAGCTCGTCGGTGACGATGGTGATGGCGTGGGCGTCGCTCAAGATGAAGGACTGGGGCAAGCACCGCCTCTACCTGATGCTGACGGTGGGGCTGGCGCTGTTCTTCCTCGTGAACAAGTACTTCGAGTACGCCGAGCACGTCCGCATGCACGAGCTGCCGTCGCACAGCACGTTCTTCGCGATCTACTTCACGCTGACGGGCCTCCACGGTCTGCACATCCTAGGCGGCGTCGTCGTGATGCTGTATTTCCTGGGGCCGGGCGCGAAGATGTGGAAGGCGAACCCGGATCAGTTCACGAATCGCATCGAGTACACCGGGCTCTACTGGCACTTCGTCGACCTGGTGTGGATCTTCCTGTTCCCTGTGCTGTACCTGCTGTAACGGAGAGACGCATGTCGGATTCCTCGGACATCAAGAGTCACCTCGGCAAGTACTGGATGATCGGCGCGGCGCTGCTCGTCTTCACGGGCATCACGGTGGCCGCGAACCAGCTTCATCTGGTGGTGCCGCTGGCCATTACGGTGGCGCTCGTCATCGCGATCACGAAGGGATCGATGGTGGCGGCCGTCTTCATGCACCTCAGCCACGAGAAGAAGTGGATCTACGGGTCGCTGATCCTGACCGTCGTGTTCTTCATCGTGCTCATGACGATCCCGTTCCTCACGATCAACGACACGATCGGCACGCCGATTCACGTGTCGGCCCCCGAGCATACAGGTCATTGACGATGTCGCTGCGCGCCTTTCACCTCTTGTTCATCGCCGTCTCGGTGATGCTCACCGTGTTTTTCGCGGTGTGGGCGGCGGCGCAGTACAACGTGGCGCACCACGCCGGGTTCGCCGTCACCGGCGTAGCGTCGCTCGCGTGCGGCGTCGCGCTCACGGTCTACGGGACGGCGTTCCAGCGAAAGACGAGGCGGTTCTGATGCGGAAGACCGTGATTACGCTCGCGCTTCTGGCCGCGCCGCGCGTCGCGCTCGCCTGCCCGGTGTGTTTCGGGCAGAACGATTCGCCGCTCGCCGTCGCGATGAACCAGGGCATTCTCATGATGCTGGGCGTCGTCGCGCTCGTGCTCGGCGCGTTCGCGTCCTTCTTTATTGTCTTGATCCGGCGCGCGAACCGCGCCGCCGAACAGATGAATCAGGCGGACGCCGCGCAGCCGGCCGATGCCTCGCGCTACGCGATGGGAGAGGGGACCGCTCAATGCTGAACTATCTGGGACTGCCGCCGCAGGCGTCCACGCACGCCGGCGACATCGATCAAATGATCGGCATCATCCACTGGCTGATGCTGGTGATGTTCGTCGGCTGGGGCCTCTACTTCGTCTACGTCCTCATCCGGTTCCGCAGAGGCGCCAACCCGAAGGCGAATTACGAGGGCGCGCACGGGACGTTCGCCAAGGGTACCGAGATCGCCGTTGTCATCGCCGAGATGGCGATTCTGCTCGTTTTTGCGATCCCCGCGTGGGCCACGCGCGTCTCGCAGCTTCCGGCCGAGAACCAGGCCACGCTCGTCCGCCTCTATGCCGAGCAGTTCGCCTGGAACATCCAGTATCCCGGGCCCGACGGCAAGTTCGGACGCACGGACATCTCGCTGGTCAGCGCCGACAATCCGATTGGCCTCGATCGCCGGGATCCGGACGCGAAGGATGACGTCACCACGATCAATCAGCTGAACCTGCCGGTCGACCGGCCGGTCCTCATCCAGCTGTCGAGCAAGGACGTGATCCACAGCTTCGCAATCTACGAGATGCGCGTGAAGCAGGACGTCGTGCCGGGCCTGCGCATCCCGGTGTGGTTCATTCCGAACAAAATCGGCGCGTACGAGATCGCGTGCTCGCAGCTCTGCGGCCTCGGTCACTTCCGCATGCGCGGGTTCGTCACGGTCCAGAGCGCGGCGGACTTCCAGAAATGGATGGACGACCAGGAAAAAGAGCTCAGGCCGGCGACCGCTACACCGACAGCGAACTAGAGCGTCAGTTCCCGGCCGATCCCGCGTTCCGCCGCCCGGCGGTACGCGAGGTCGGCCGCCGTCACATCCTCCACGGCCAACCCCAGACTCTTGAAGATCGTGACGTCGGTATCGCGCAGCCGTCCAGTGGCGCCGTCGACGAGCTCGCCAATCTCCGCGGCGATGTGATTCGCCGCGAAGCGGCCTTCCTGGATGCCGAGCGCGACGTCGCCGGACTCGACGAGCGCGGCCGCCCGTGAATCGACGAAGAGCCGCGCGCGCGCGACGAGCGCGGGATCCATCTCGCGCTGCGTCGGCCGGCACGCGCCGACCGAGATCACGTGCGCGCCGGGCTTGACCCAGGCGTCCTCGACGACCGGCGTCGGCGATGCGGTCACGAGGACGATGATGTCCGCCCCGACGACCGCCTCGCCGGCGTGATCGACGGCCGTGATTGAGTACGAGGTCCGACGCGGGTCCGATCCGGGTCCGACTGGGGTCGGACCGGGGTCGGACCCTGTGGCAGTTCTTGCCCAGGCGACGAACTGCTCGCGATGCAGTTTCTGCGGACTCCAGACTGTCACTTGCCGCAGTTGGTGGACGCGGGCCAGCGCTTCCAGATGACTGCGTGCCTGCACGCCCGATCCGAGAATCGCCAGCGATGCGGCATTCTTCCGCGCGAGCAGCCGCGACGAGACCGCCGACACCGCCGCCGTTCGCGCCTCGGTGATGTACCGGCCGTCGAGCAGGGCCAGCAGTGCACCGGTCTCGGGATCCAGCAACACAATCGACGCCAGATGCGAGTGGAGACCGCGCGCGGCATTGGCGCCGAACACGGTCACCAGCTTCGCGCCAAGCGCGGCCCCGCCTTCGTTCGCGGCCCCAGCGGCGGCCGACGCGCGAACGTAGGCGGGCATCGTGGCAAAGAACGAATGATCGGCAACGACCGGAATCACACTGCGCACGGGCTGCGTGACGCGGCCGCTCGAGAAGCGCTGCAGCGCGGACGCCATGGTGTCGATGAGGTCGTCCATGCTCAGGACGGCCTTCACGTCGGATTCAGTCAGGAGGCGGAAGTGGACGGCCATGCGGGAATGTTACAGTGCTATCCCGATGACGCGACTGAAAACCATCGATGCCCACGCGGCCGGCGAGCCGCTGCGCCTCATCGTCGACGGCTTCCCGTCGCCGCGCGGCACGACGATGCTCGAGAAACGCGAGTGGGTGAAACGCCACGCGGATCATCTGCGCCGCGCGCTGATGCTCGAGCCGCGCGGGCACGCCGACATGTACGGCGCGATTCTCACTGAGCCCGTCGCGCCGGGCTCGCACGCGGGCGTCCTGTTCATGCACAACGAGGGCTACAGCACGATGTGCGGCCACGGCGTCATCGCGGTGACGACGATCGCGCTGGAGCGCGGGCTGCTGATGCCTGGCGGCGACGGCGCGACGGTCGTGTATGACGCGCCGGCCGGAACGATTCGGGCGCGCGCGGTGAAGATGGGAAGGGCGGGTGGGGCGGGTGGGGAAATGCGCGTTGAGCGCGTCGCGTTTCAGAACGTCCCGTCGTTCGTGCTTCACGGCGGACTGACCGTCAAGCTCCCATCACGGCAGATTCGCGTCGACGTCGCGTTCGGCGGCGCGTTCTACGCCATCGTCGACAGCGAGGCTGTCGGCCTTCCGATCGACGCGGCGCACTTGCCCGAGCTGCGTCGCGTGGGCATGGAGATCAAGCACGCGATCGACGCCGCGCACACCGTCGCGCATCCGCTCGAATCCGGACTGCGCGGCATCTACGGGACGATCTTCACCGGCCCGCCGAGCGACGACACGGCGGACCTGCGCAACGTCACGATCTTCGCCGACGCGGAAGTCGATCGATCGCCGTGCGGCACGGGCACAGCGGCTGTAATGGCCGTCGTCGACGCGATGGGATTGCTGGCGGCCGACCGGCCGTTCGTGCACGAGAGTCTGATCGGCACGCGCTTCGCCGGCCGCGTCGCGTCACGCACCGCCGTCGGCGAGTATCAGGCGATCGTGCCGGAGATCAGCGGGTCCGCGTGGATCACGGGCGAGCACACATTTTTCATAGATGATGCAGATCCGTTGAAGGACGGTTTCAGGATCTGACGAATCAGCTGTCAGCTGTCGGCTCTCAGCTGTCAGCGATCAGCTTTCGAGGAACGCGCGCGCGAGGCGATCGAGCAGCTTGGGCAGGGTCTCGCCGTTCAGCGCGAAGGCGCCAAGCTCCGGCGCCCACGAAAGCTTGTAACTTCTTGCCATCGCCGACACCCAGATCTGCCGCACTGGTGCATTAGGCGACACGACGAACCTCGCTTCCGCGGGCTCCTCGAAGACGAGATTGAGCACGCCGTTCTGCAGTTCGACTTCGAAATCTTCACTGTCCGCGAGTGGCAGAAGCGCACGGCGCGCGGCATCGAGCGCCTCGTCGCACTTCACGCGGAATTCCTGCTCGGAGAGAACGGCCATGAACCTATTAAACCTTTGCCGGGGGTCGCGCGTCTAACTTTGAGTGAGAGGGATTACGCACATGTACGAATGGACGTTTTCGGCGTCGGCGGAATGGGTCGTCGGTCTGCTGCTGGTGGCGGTGATCGTCGCGACGATGTTCGTGTAGTTACCGATCCCCGACGGAGTACTTGTCGGGGGCGGCCACGTAACTCCGGCGCGCCCGCGCCGCCAAACCGGGCTTCTTCATCTTCACCGTCAGCTTGTGCACGCGGTTGTCCAGCTGGGTCGGCGCGAAGCCGATCACGTACTGGCTGTGGAGTTCGTACGCCACGCGCGTGAACGTCGGCGCGAGATCGGCGGTCTTCGACAGCTCGAAGTAGCCGCCGCCGGTCTCGTCGGCGATCTTCCGCAGGCCGCTGTCCGGCTTGCTCCGCACCATCCGCTGACCGTTGAAGTAATTACTCTCGAGCCCGATCGCGTAGATCATCACTTCGTCCGTGCGGGCCCTATCGATCACCTTGCCGAGGCTCATCGTCCTGCTCTCGGTATCGTCGCCGTCGGTGAAGACGAGAATCACGCGCCGGCCCTCGATGCCCTTCAGTTCCTCAAGACTCGCGCCCACCGCGTCCCACAGACGCGTGCCGTTGCCGTAGTCGAGCTCCTTCACGTCCGTCACCAGCTCGTCGCGATCGCTCGTGAAGCGCGAGCTGAACTGAATCTTGTCGTTGAACGCGCCGACGCGGCCTTTGTCTTCGGGCAGCAGGCGGATGATGAACTGCTCCGCCGCCTGGCGCAGCAGACCGATCGTTCCGGTCATGCTGCCGCTCGTATCCAGCATCACGACGACCGTGATGGGATGAATGCTGCTGTCGAAGTAGATGATCGGCTGCGGCTTGTCGTTGTCGAAGACGTCGAAGTCGTCCTTGGTCAGATCCGGCACGAGCCGCTTGTCGGCGTCGGCGACGGTGACGAACAACGAGACGATCTGCGTGCCAGACTTGAACGTCGGCTGCTGCTGCGCGGCGAGCCCCGCGGCCATCAGGACCGCCATCGCGCCCGCGCCAGCGGTCCGCTTCCACATGCTCATGAATCCAGCTTACTACGGCGTCGCCCGCCGGCGCAGGCTCTCGAGTTCCGTCTTGAAGAACTGAATCTGCGCCAGTTGATCGGCCGTCGGCCGTCCGGTCGACTGGCTCATGTCGCGGGAGAGACTCGACAGGCGCGACTGAAGTTCGCGCGCCGCGGTACGAACATCGTTAGCGGCTCCAGCGGCGCTCAGGCGCTGCATGAGGACGATGACGCTTCGATAGGTCTCACCGGCGGCGACCAGCGCGTCAGTCCACGCCTTGCGATCCGCGGCGGACACCTGAACGCGCGGATCCTCGAGCACGGTCAGTTCTTGATCCAGCGTGCGTCCGGCCGCCGTCAACCGGACTGTGTAGTCGCCGGGAAGGACGAACGGTCCGCCCATCGGCAGACGGCCGGCGGATTCCTGGTCAGGCGGCGCGTCCGGCAGTGATTTGTAACGCAGGTCCCACGTCACGCGGTGAAGGCCTGGCGTGCCTGGCGCCTGAAGCTTCGCGACAGGCTTTCCAGCGGCGTCGACGATGTTCAACGCGAAGCCCGCGCCCGCGTCACCAGCCAGGTAGTAATCGATGATCGCGCCCGCCGGCGGGTTCTCGCCGCGAAACACCATGTCGCCCTGATGCGGCTTCGGATTGAAATACCGGATCTCTTCCGTCGCTCGCGACGCGAAGAGATGCGCCGACTCGCTCATCGTCTGCAGCGTCAATTGCTGCAGCGAGGAGATGTCGTCGAGGATCCACACGCCGCGGCCGTGCGTCGCCAGCACGAGATCGTTGTCGCGCGGGTGAATCACGAGATCGTTCACCGGCACGCGCGGCAGGTTGCCGCGGAATTCCAGCCAGTGCACGCCGCCGTCAGCGGAGATGTACAGGCCGTACTCGGTGCCCAGGTAGAGAAGACTGGCGTTCTTCGGATCCTCGTGCACCGCGTGGATGACGCGATTCGCCGGCAGGTCATTCGCGATTGACGTCCACGTGTTGCCGAAGTCCGTCGATCGATAGAGGTAGTTCGCGAAGTCGTTGCTGCGGTGGCCGTCGAACGAAACGTAGACGGTGCCCGCGTTGTGGCGCGACGCCTCGATGCCGGAGACCCACATCGCCTCGGGCAATCCCGGAAATCGCTTCGACAGATTCGCCCAGTGCTTGCCGTCGTCCTGCGAGACCTGCAGGTTCCCGTCATCGGTTCCGGCGTAGAGCAGCCCTCGCTTCAGCGGCGATTCCGCGATCTCGGTGATCGTCGGATAGTACGGCGCGCCGTCGTCGAGCGACAGCGTCGTCTCGGTCGGCAGCTGGCCCATGATGCGCAGCTTGCTGCGATCGACGCCGGTTGTCATGTCGCCGAGCGACGTCCACGCGTCGCCGCGGTCGGTGCTCTTCCAGAGCTGATTCGTGCCGGCGTACAGCGTCTTCGAGTCGTGCGGCGAGAGGATGAACGGCGCGTCCCAATTCGCCGGCGGCATCGCGTTGCCGAGCTCGGGTTCCGCCGCGCCCGGCTTGCCCCATGTCGCCCAGTTGCGCCGCTCCTGGATGAAGCCGCGTTTCTGATCCGGACGGATGTTGCGCTCCTCGTTGGTGACCGAGTCGTTGCGCAGCAGCCCGAGGTACTGTGATTCCGAGTAGAATGTGCGGTCGTCGTTCGGATCGGCGAGGCTTTTGAAGCCGTCGCCGCCGCACGTGCGAATCCAGTCGTCGTTGGAAATGCCCGAGGAGAAAAACGTCGCGCTCGGCCCGCGCCAGCAGCCGTTGTCCTGCAGCCCGCCGTACACCCAGTACGGCTTTCGCATGTCGACAGCGACGTGGTACCACTGGCTCACCGGCAGCGACGTGACGTAGATCCATTTCAGCCCGCGGTCGTACGACATGCCGACGCCGCCATCGTCCGCTTTGAGAATGTGCTTCGAATCGCGCGGATCGATCCAGACCATGCGATCGTCACCGTGCAGCGACTGGCGCGGACGCTCGAACGTCTTCCCGCCATCGTCGGAATAGCTGTACTCGACGACGTAGACGCGCTGGTCGTCATTCGGATCGACGCGAATCTGGCTCGAGTACGTCGGCCGCGGATTCCAGTCGCTCATGAACGACCAGGTCTCGCCCTTATCGTTCGATCGATAGATGCCGGCCTTGCGCTGCTCGTACGCCGTCGACGCGTTGTAGCGAACACCTTGTTCGACCGACGCGTAGACGATGCGCGGATCCTTGCGGTAGATCGAGATGCCGATTCGGCCGAGCTCGCCCGACGGCAATCCCGTCGTCAGCTTCTTCCAATGCTCGCCGGCGTCGGTCGACTTGTAGAGCGCGTTGCCCGGGCCGCCGCCGTGAAAACCGTACGCGCGGCGACGGCGTTGATGCGCGGCCGCGTACAGGATGTTCGAGTCCGACGGATCCATCGCGACGTCGCTGACGCCGGTGTCCTCGTCAATCTGCAGCGACGGTCTCCACGTGCGACCGCCGTCGGTGGACTTGAAGAGGCCGCGTTCCTTGTTCGGTCCCCAGAGATGGCCGAGCGCCGCGACGTACACGATGTCGGGATTCGTCGGATGGAGCACGATTCGGCCGACATGGTGAGTATCCCGTAGCCCCATGTTGGTCCACGTGCGTCCCGCGTCAATGGATTTGTAGACGCCGTCGCCCCAGCCGGAGCTCTGACGATTCGTCGCTTCGCCGCTGCCGACCCAGACGATGCTCGGATTCGATTGGCTGACGGTGACGCACCCGACTGACGCGACGGCTTCGTTCTGAAAGACCGGATCGAACGTCGTGCCGTTGTCCATCGTCTTCCAGACGCCGCCCGTTGCGCTCGCCGCGTAGAACGTCGACGTGTTGGACTCGACGACGGCGAGGTCGACGATGCGCCCGCTCATCGCCGCAGGACCGATCGTGCGGAACTTCAGCGCCGCCAGCGTCGAGGCGTTCAGGGCCTGCGATTGGGCGCGCGGAACGGCACGGACGGTGGCCAGAACCAGCAGGATGGTTAAGAAAACACGCGCTTTAGCCATGCGCGGATGTTACCTTTCAAATCACCGACTTGACCGGTCGGATTTGGCGAAGTACGATGGAATCTCATTCTGAGACTGAGTCTCATTTTAGGGATCGGCCGTCTTCATGCTTCAAGCGCTCGTCGTCACGCTTCGGGAAGGGTTCGAAGCCTTTCTCATCATCGCGATTAGCCTCGCGTACCTTCGCAAGTCCGGTCGAGCGCAACTCGTCGCCGCGGTGCACTGGGGCACCGCCGCGGCCGTCGGCGTCAGCGCGCTCGGCGGATACCTCCTGTTGAACGCGGCGAACTCAGAACGGTTCGACGGCCCGCTGGCGCTCGTCGCGGCGGTGTCGGTCACCTGGATGATCGTCCACATGTGGCGGACCGGGCGCCGCATGAAGGGCGACATCGAAGGACGGCTCCAGCAGTCGAGCGTGCGGCCCGGCGCGGCGGCGTTCACGGGCATCTTTCTCTTCACGCTCCTGATGATCAGCCGCGAAGGGATGGAGACGGCGCTGCTGCTCTGGCAGCTGCGGACGACGGCGTATCTGGCGGTGGGCGCGACGCTCGGCGTGGCCGGCGCCGCGGGCGTCGCCTGGCTGTGGTCGCGGTACGGTCACAAGCTCAACCTCGCGCTCTTCTTCCAGGCGACGGCGATTTTCCTCTTCGTCTTCGTCGTGCAGCTCGTCATTCGTGGCACGCACGAGATGTCCGAGCAGCACTTCCTGCCCTACAGCGACGCGATTCACACCAGCACTGAGGCGTGGGGACCCGACAGCCCGTTCGGACACGCGCTGACATATCTGCTCGTGATTCTGCCGCTCGGCTGGGTGCTGATGAAGTCGGCCTTCACGCGCAAGCCGATCCTCCAACGCGTCGAAACCCGTTTAGAATCTGGACGTGCCGGCCAAACCTCCGACCATCGTCGATCTGACCTGGATCGACACGCTGAAGTTCTCCGGTAAGAGCGACAAAGCCTCCATCACGCTCGACAGCGCGGGTCTCAAAGGTCCGAGTCCCGTTCAGGCGCTCGGCTTCGCGCTGGCCGGTTGCATGACGGTCGACGTCACGCACATTCTCACCAAGGGCCGCCATACATTTCGCGCCCTGTCTTCGCGGCTGATTGCCGATCGTTCCGAAGACGATCCCCATCGCTTCGTTCGCATCGCGCTGCACTTCGATATCGAAGGCGACGTGCCGTCCGATGCCGTCGAACGCGCGATCGCGCTCTCGCGCGAGAAGTACTGCTCGGTCTGGCATTCGATGCGGCAGGACATCGCGTTCACGACGAGTTATGACATCCGCGCGTAGGCTGACGTACATCGACTGGGCGCGCGGCATCGCGGTGCTCATCATGATCGAGGCGCACACGCTCGACGCGTGGACGCGGGCCGCGGATCGTCGCGGTGTCTGGTTCGGCGACGCGTCGATTCTCGGCGGCTTCGCGGCGCCGATGTTTCTCTGGCTCGCGGGCGTCGGCGTGGCCATGTCGGCGGCGCGCACGTATGAGCGAACCGGGAGCCGGTCGAGCGCGGCCGACTCGATCGCGCGACGCGGTCTCGAGATCTTCATTCTCGCGTTTCTCTTCCGCCTGCAGGCGTTCATCCTCAGTCCCGGCGCGCACCCGGTCACGCTCTTCCGCGTGGACATCCTCAACGTGATGGGACCCGCAATCGTGGCGACCGGCATCGTGTGGGCCTGTGGGACGACCGCGGCGGTGCGCGTTCTGGCGCTCGGTGTGGCCGCGACGTTCATTGCGATGATCACGCCGGTGATTCGACAGATGGCCGCCATCGACGCGCTGCCGGCGTGGATACAGTGGTACCTCCGGCCGACCGGCGATCACACGACGTTCACAGGACTGCCGTGGGCCGGCTTCGTGTTCGCGGGCGGCGCCGTCGGCGTGTTGATCGCCGAAATGCGCGACGAACGCCTCGAACGCCGGCTGCAAATCGCGCTGGCTCTGACGGGCGCCGCGCTCATCGCGCTCGGCTTCTACACGGCGGCGCAGCCGTCTATCTACCGTGCCTCGTCGTTCTGGACGAGCTCGCCGACCTGGTTCTGTATTCGCACCGGCATCCTCATGCTCGCGCTGGCGGGCCTGTACCTCTTCGAGACGATGCTTGCGCGGGCGGGCGTGGCGCTTCGGCCCCTCGCGCGGATGGGGCAGAGCTCGCTCTTCGTCTATTGGATCCACGTCGAGCTGGTGTACGGCTACGCCAGCTGGTGGTGGCATCGCCGGCTGCCGCTGTGGGGCACGGCCCTCGCGTACGCGGCGTTCTGCACGTTGATTTACGGCGCCGTCCGGCTGCGCGATCGCATCGTCGATGCGCGTCGCACCCGCGCCCAACGCGCCGGCCCGACGCGACAAATCGTGACCGCCTGACCGCGCCAGGGCGTAGAATCTGCGGGATCGTGGCGTCCGGCTTCAGCCGGACCCTTGGAGGCACCATGAATCGTCGCGAATTCGCTCGACTCCTGGCTGTCGGCGGCGCCATTCCGTTCGTCACACCCGAGCTGACCTGGGCCAGGTCCGCGAAGCTCCCGCCCACGCCGGCCTCGCCGGACGAGAAATTCTGGGTGAGCGTGCGCGAGCAGTTCGTGATGCCGAAAGAGCTCACGATGCTCAACGCGGCGAATCTCTGTCCTTCTTCCGGGCCCGTGCTCGAGATGATGTACCGGATGACGAAGGACATGGATCAGGATCCGTCACAGGACAATCGCGTGAAGCTGGGCGACGGCCGTGAGAACACGCGCACGCTGCTCGCCGAGTTCCTGCACGTCACGCCCGAAGAGATCGTCATCACGCGCAATACCAGCGAATCGAACAACTTCGTATCAACCGGCGTCGATCTGAAGCCGGGCGACGAGGTCCTCCTTACGGCGGACAACCATCCAAGCAATCACACCGCGTGGCAGCAGAAGGCCAAGCGCTTCGGCTTTACCGTGATCGACGTGCCGACGCCGAATCCGCATCCGGGCTTCCAGTACTACGTCGACGCGTTCACGAAGGCAATCACGCCGCGGACGAAGATCATCTCGTTCACGCATCAGACGAGCACCGTCGGCGATCTCTTCCCGGCGAAGGAAATCTGCCGGCTCGCGCGTGAGCGCGGCATCCTGACACTCGTCGACGGCGCGCAGTCGTTCGGGCTGATGGACGTCGACCTCAGCGACATCCAGCCGGACTTCTACAGCGGCAGCGCGCACAAGTGGGCGTGCGGACCCAAAGAGAACGGCGTGCTCTACATCAACAAGAGCGCGCAATCGAAGATCTGGGCGAGCATCTTCAGCGCGTATCCCGGCCGCGTCGGCGTGTCGCGCACGTTCGAGGGCTTCGGCCAGCGCGACGAGCCGGCGATGATCGCGTTCGGCGAAGCCCTGAAGTTCCAGACGCAGATCGGCCGCGCCAACATCGAGAAGCGGTCGCGCGAGCTGACGCAGGCGCTGCTGGCGGGATTGCGCAAAGTGGACGGGCTGAAGATCTGGACGAGCCCGGATCCGTCGCGCGGCGTCGCCGTCATCTCGTTCCAGCCGGGCAATCTCGACGCGCGCAAGCTGGCGGCCGCGCTCTACCAGAAGGATCACATCGGCTGCGCGACGCGCGGCGGGCAGGATCGCCCCGGCATCCGCTTCTCGCCGCACTTCTACAACACGCACGCCGACATCGACAGGACGGTCGCGGCCGTGAAGAAGTACATGGCGACCGGCGTCTAGGCGATACAGTAAATAACTTTACACTAGAAAGTAAAACCGGCTAGGATGGCGGCCATGCAGACCGCCATCCTGCGAACCGCTCGCCCGATCCTCACTGGACTTGCGTCGCTGGCCAGCCTGGGGGTCGTCCTCAGTTGCGGCTGGCTCGCGACGATGGAGCTGTTCCTGCGGCGGCCGGACTACGGCTGGCGCTTTCTCGTGGAGGCCGCGATCGTCGCGGAGAGCGGGCTGACCGTCGCCGTCCTCGAGGATCTGGTCCCGGCGGCGCCGTTCAGGTGGCCGCTTACGGCCGGCGCGTTCGCGACCGGCCTCGCGGGCTGGTGGGTCGTCGCCGAGGACCTGTCGCGGCCCGGCCTCCCGGCGAGACCCCACTTCGAAGGCTACCTGCTGATCATCGGCCTCGCCCTGATCGCGTACGGCGCGCTGACGATCGCCGCGATGGTGACCAGGCGGCAGCCCTGAAGGGCGGCGCGACTACTGCTGGCCGGCCGCGGTCCCTGCGGGCTTCGGCGCCTCGCTCTTGATGTCGTTGTAGTTCAGCACCGTGTTGAACAGCATGTTGAACTCGCCGAAGTTCTGCCACCGGTAGCACGGATTTCCCGCGAACATGATGATGCGGCCCTTGCCCGACGCTTGATCCACGATCGCCGGACGATTGCGGATCTCGTTCGAGCCGCGCATCAACCCGCTCAGCACGTGATCGTCGCCGCCCGGATAGCGCATGAGCACGCCCTGCGGCGTCGGCGGCGGACCCGGCGGCGGCGGCTCGCCGAACGGAGTGCCGGTCTGCACGGTCAACAGCGGCCCTCCGCCGTAACGCACCGGAATCGTTTTCTTGTCGTAGCCGTAGAAGATCGGATTCTCCGGCTGCAGGATCTCCGCGTCGATGATCGCGCCGGGTGAGTAGAACTGCGCCGACGTCCGCGCCGCGTCCACCTTCGGCGCCAGTCCGAACTCGGCCGGCAGGAAACTCGCCGCGCCCAGCGTCACGAGCACGCCGCCAGCCTTCGCGAACTTGTCGAGCTCGGCGACGCCTTCCGTGCCCATCCCACCGGTGATGTCGTCGGCCGAGCCGTACACCCCCAGGAACTTGAACTGATCGCTCTTCTTATACGCGATCGGCGTCCCGCGCGAGTCGATGTCGAACACGAGCCGCTTGGCACTGCCGGCCTGGTGCGGAATGATGATGACGTCGTACGCGGCCTTGAGATTGCCCTGCCGCACCCGATCCTTGTAGATCAGATCGAATGGCAGCTCGAACTTGTCGAACGCGTACCGCACCCAGCCGACATCCTGCGTGCTGCCCCACGTGCTGTAGACGGCGACGCGCGGCAAATCGAGATCGTGCATCGGCACTTGAGGCGCCGCGGCGACGGCGACGGCCGTCAAGCCGAGCGATTCGATCGCCGTTCGCACGCGAGCCGCATCGCCCGTGATGAGGAAGGATCCGGCAGGGAAGGTCACGTCGCCTTCCTTGAACTCCTTCTCGACCGCCTGCACCTTCAGATCTTTGAGGCGGTACCGCAGCGTGACCATGTTGTTCGAGCCGTAGTGGGCGACGGCGAACGTCGATCCCGCGCCAGTGACGGTGCCGGCGAGCTTCACGTCGGCGACCGGCGTGACCGCGACGTCGAGCACGGCCTTGTCGCCGATCTCTTTCACGTCCGTGTGGCTCATCATCCCCATCGTCCAGGACGCATCGTCGTAGGTGCGCGTGGTCGCATCGGGGTAGACCTGCTTCTCGAGGAGGATCTTCGCCAGCCGGCCGTACGGCTGATCGCGTTTCACGACGTACGAGCCCGCAGGGAAGGTGCCTTCTTTCAGTTTGACTTCACCGGTCGCTCTGCCGACTTCGATGCCCTGCATCCGCAGCATGTTGACCAGGACCGCGACGCGCGTCATGTCGCGCTGTCCTGCTGGAATCACGTAGCCGGCGACCGCGTCTTTGCGACCCGCATCCACCGAGTTCCGCGACTTCTGGTAGAAGTTCTCGAGGATCACGTTGGGAAACGCGGACGTGTACTGCAGCGCCGTCAGCACGCCCGTCTCGCCGTAGTTCGTGTTGTTGCGCAGCGACCAGTCGAATTCGCCCGTCGCGGGCCACGGGCGGAACCACTCCCGCTGACTCTGATTGCTGCGACCGGCCGTGACGGCCGCCGCGTCCGGTTCAGGCGCGCCGCCGCGCCCGCCCCGTCCCGCTTGCCCTGAGCCAGCCGAAGGGCCGCCTGCTCCGTTGGCGCCGCCGAGACGCATGTGCGTGGTGTTCGCGCCGCTCGTGCCCTGGATCTCGTACATGCGAATCATGCCGTTGTGGTTCGACGACATGAACGCGAGGTATCCCGGCGACCACATGTCGACGTACCCGTGCGTCCAGACGCCCGGCATGCCGTACTTCGCCATCTGCGCCATCTCGAAGTTCGCCATCATCGGCAGCTCGCCGTAGAGGATCGGATCGAGATTCGGGTTCTGCGGCGCCTGGCCGCTGAACGTGTACAGCAGCGTCTGCGCCTGATGCAGGTCGTGCATGATCGGCGGATGCCACTGCAGATACCAGTCGAGCAGCGCGCGCATCTCAACCTGTGAGTAGTTGATGTCGCGGTTGTCGTCGTGGAAGACGTACTTGCCCCAGTACGGGACGCCGGCGCCGGTCGTGCGGCCCTCGGTCTCGTTGATGCCGTACTTGTAGTACCAGTCGACGTTGCGATCGCGGCCGTCCGGATCGGCGACCGGCGTGATCGAGACGATCACGTTGTCGCGGATCTTCTTCACGAGCGGCGAGTCTTCCACCGCGACGCGATAGGCCAGCTCCATCAGCATTTCTGACGGACCGACTTCGCCGCTGTGAAGGCCGCCCGAGAGGTGATAGATCGGCTTGGCCTTCGCGATGATCTCCTTCGCCTGCGCGTCGCTGATCTTCCGCGGGTCGGCGAGCTGTGCGAGATAGCCCCGATACGTCTCGAGGTTCTTGATCGACTCGTCGGCGCCGACGAAGACGACGACGAGGTCGCGGCCCTCGTTGCTCTTGCCGATGGAGATCACCTTCACTCGCGGCGAGGCGGCGGCCAGAGCGCGGTAGTACTTGAGAATGTCCGCGTAGTAGGTCAGTTTCTTCGGCTCGCCGATGTGATGACCCAGGACATCCTTGGGCGACGGAACGCCGGCGACCTTGGGGAGGTGATCCACCAGGGGGCTGGTGAAGATTGCGCCATGATCCCGGTGCCGAGCACGCCCAGGATCGGAACGATCAGCGCGAGAAGCCGTGCAGGGCGTCTCCAGTCGGACATGACAGAACTCCTTATATCAGTAATACTTAGGCAGGCGAAAAAACGGTTGAGGTAGCCACTATCCGGTCGTTACAATTCGCCTCTTTGGGCCCTTGCGTCGGGCCGGCCAGATCCGTCCGGGACTCTACCTATGATCAACGTTGCCGCGATTCGCATGCAGCAATTCGGCGTGCAATTCTATCAAGCTTCGCTCACCGCCAGTGACATCGATAAGCTCGTCCGCTTCGAGGTCTTGAGCTACGGAGACACGGCGCAGGCCCCGGTGCGCGGCGGCAAGCAGAAGCCCGGCACGGCGCCGTCGAAGGTGAACTGGGACTTTCTCGAGCGGCGAATCGCGTCCAGCGAGAAGGCGTATCAGCGCCAGATCATCCGCCGCAAGATCGACGAGCTCGTGCAGTACTACGAGCAGTGCCGGCAGGCGCGCGATCTGCCGTCGATTCCCGGCGCCGTGATCATCTCGTGCGACGAGAAGCTGTCGTTCCAGCCCGCGGACGGCGATGGACGCGTCGGCATCCTGAAGGTGCCCGAGCGCGAAGGCATCCTCCGCGCGATCGACGGCCAGCACCGGCTGCTCGCGCTGCACGCGGACATCGATCGGTTCGCCGGCGAGGAATTCGCGGTGCCGGCGATCATCTTCGACCGGCTGCCTGAAGATCACGTCGTGCAGATGTTCGTCACCATCAACGCGAAGCACACGCGGCTCAACGCGTCGCACCTCGTCAGCCTCTCGGGACGCCAGCTCTATCGCGACGAGGCGCTGGCGACGGCGCATGACGTCGTGCGCGCGCTCAACGACCGCGAGGATTCGCCGCTCTACGACGAGATCAAGCTGCTCGGCGTCGGCCGCGGCCGCGTCGCGCAGGCGCCGCTCGCGCAGGAGCTGAAGAAAGTCTTCGCCGCCGACGCGTTCGGCGCGCGCAAGGGGGCCGACCTGCACGAGGATGCGAAGAAGTTCTTCGTGAACTACTTCAAGCAGATCGCGCTCGTGTTCGGCGGCGCGTGGAACGGCCGGAAGTACAGCATCAGAAGCGCGTCGGCGCTCCGCGCGTTCATCCGCGTTGCGCCAGACGTCGTCCGCCGGCTCGACCAGGAGCACGCCGATCGCGGCGACTTCCGCGCCATCGGCCGCGTCATCGCGCCCTGGGGCCGCCGCATCGGCGACCTGCGGTTCGAGACCGAAGGCGCGTGGAAGCGCAGCGGGACGACCGTGGATTCGCTGGCGAAGGAACTCCGCCTCGCCCTCCAGTATCCGGAAGGCGCTGCTGTATAAACTTGAAAGAGAAAAGTGAAAAGAGAAAACTGAGACCGTCTCAGTTTCCCGCTTCACTTTTCAGTTTTCTCTTTTCAGTTTTCAGTTTCTGATGCGCACTCTGCTCGTCACCGGCGGCGCGGGTTTCATCGGCTCCAACCTCGTTCGGTACGCCCTCGACCACACTACCGATCGCCTCGTCGTCGTCGACAAGCTGACGTACGCGGGCAGCCTGCTGAATCTCGAGACGCCGCTGAAGGATCCGCGCGCCGCGTTCGTGCAGGCCGACATCGCGGACCGCGACGCGATGGCGCGCGTCTTCGCCGAGCACCGGCCGGACGCGGTCCTCAATCTCGCCGCCGAGACGCACGTCGACCGCTCGATTGACGGCCCGCGCCCATTCATCGATACCAACGTCGTCGGCACGTTCGTGCTGCTCGAAGCGGCGAGGACGCTCGCCGCCTCGCTCGATCCGGCGGTCCGCGAGCGCTTCCGTTTTCTGCACGTGTCGACCGACGAGGTCTACGGGACGCTGGGCGCGAGCGGCCTCTTCAGCGAGGACACGCCGTACGCGCCGAACTCGCCGTACGCGGCGAGCAAGGCGTCGGCCGATCATCTGGTGCGCGCGTACTTCCACACCTATGGCCTGCCCGTCATCATCACGAACTGCTCGAACAACTACGGCCCGTTTCAGTTTCCGGAGAAACTGATCCCGTTGATGATTCTCAATGCGCTCGACGGCCGGCCGCTGCCGATTTACGGCGACGGCGGCAACGTCCGCGACTGGCTGCACGTCGAGGATCACTGCGCCGGCCTCCTGCTCGCGCTGGGGAAGGGCCGGCTGGGCGAGAAGTACAATGTCGGCGGCGGGAACGAGCGGACCAACCTGCAGATCGTCGACGTGCTCTGCCAGACGCTGGACGAGCTCCGGCCCGCGCGCTCGAATCCGGCGGTGAAGGTGACGAGCTACCGCGAGCTGAAGACGTTCGTGCCGGATCGGCCCGGCCACGATCGCCGGTACGCGATCGACGCGTCGAAGATCCGCCGCGAGCTCGGCTGGGCGCCGCGCCACACGTTCGAATCAGGGCTGCGCGCGACCGTGGCGTGGTACCTCGAGCACCGCGGCTGGTGCGAGCAGATTCAGGCGGGGCGATACGATAGACAGCGGCTCGGCCTCGGTTGATGTGGCCAATCTGAAATCTGAACTCTGAAATCTGAAATGTTAAAGGGCATCATTCTCGCCGGCGGGTCGGGATCGCGGCTGCATCCGCTGACGCGCGCCGTCAGCAAGCAGCTCGTCCCGATCTACAACAAGCCGATGGTGTACTACCCCCTGTCGACGCTGATGCTGTCCGGCATCCGCGACGTCCTCGTGATCACGACGCCGCACGAGCAGGACGGCTTCCGGCGATTGCTCGGCGATGGCGCGGAGATCGGCCTGCGGATTTCGTACGCGGCGCAGCCCAGCCCCGACGGCCTCGCGCAGGCGTTCATCATCGGCCGCGAGTTCGTCGGCGCCGACCGCGTGACGCTCGCGCTCGGCGACAACATTTTCTACGGCGCGCATTTCTCGGACTACCTGCGGAGCGCCGCCGCGCGCACGACCGGCGCGACCGTGTTCGGCTATCAGGTCCGCGACCCCGAGCGCTACGGTGTGGTCGAGCTGGATTCGGCCGGCCGCGCGATCGGTCTCGAAGAGAAGCCCGCGAAGCCCAAGTCGTCGTTCGCGGTCACCGGGCTGTATTTCTACGACAATCATGTGATCGACATCGCGGCAGGGCTGAAGCCGTCCGCGCGCGGCGAGCTCGAGATCACCGACGTCAACCGCGCGTACCTCGAGCGCGGCCAGCTGCACGTCGAGAAGCTCGCGCGCGGCATCGCGTGGCTCGACACCGGGACCATCGACTCGCTGATGCAGGCGTCCAACTTCATCCACGCGATCGAAGAACGGCAGGGCCTGATGGTGGCGTGCCTCGAGGAAATCGCGTATCGCATGGGCTACATCACGGCGGCCGACCTCGAGCGGATCGCGCGATCGATGGCGTCGAGCGCGTACGGCCAGTATCTCTTCCGCGTGCTCGAACACGAGGCCTGAGTGCGCGTCGTCAAGACCGAGTTGCCCGGCGTCCTCGTCATCGAGCCGGACGTCCATCGCGATCCCCGCGGCTTCTTCCTCGAGACCTATCACGCCGACAAATACCGCGAGCACGGCATTCCCGGCCCCTTCGTGCAGGACAACCATTCGCGATCGACGGCCGGCACGCTGCGCGGCCTGCACCTCCAGCTGAAACGCCCGCAGGGCAAGTTGATCCGCGTGATCGAGGGAGAGATCTTCGACGTGGCGGTCGACGTCCGCCGCGGATCGCCCGTGTTCGGCCGCTGGGTCGGCGTGTCGCTGACCGCGGACGGCTTCAAGCAGGTCTACGTGCCGCCCGGCTTCGCGCACGGCTTCTGCGTCGTCAGCGACGTCGCGCAGGTCGAATACAAGTGCACGGACCTCTACGACCCGGCCAGCGAAATCGGCATCGCCTGGAACGATCCGTCGATCGGCATCACGTGGCCCGTGCGCGAACCGTTGCTCTCAGCGCGCGACAGCCGTCACCCATTGCTGTCCGAACTCACGAGCGTGCTTCCCACGTTTCCGTGATCGGTCATCAGCCCCAGCGAAACCTCGCATACGACTTTCGGTTGACTACTCACGACCAAGCCGTGACGCTCTCCAAAACAGTTCTGTAAGAACGCTAACAAAGTCGTCGAGTCGCCCGACGCTTGCCGGTGCAGATCTGGCTATTTTTCGGAGAATTCTGACGGGCATGTACCTTGCCTCTACGTAATGACGCAATCATTGGTCTGATTACGGCAGGGCGCCGTGAATGCTGGGGGAGCCAGACCAGTGGAGCAAGGGGGCATCGCAATCACGCGGTGCCCTTTTGTTTGTACTGGTAGATTCTTGGCGTGACCAAGCGTCTCCCCCTGCTGGCCTTCGTCCTGGCCGCCGCCTGCCCGCTCTCCGGCTCCGGTCAGCGGGCCGCTGAAGCCCCGACAACACCAACGGGCCCGGCCGCGCTCTCCGATTTCTTCAAGCCGGGCGTCGTCTTTCAGGATCGAAACAACGACGGCGTCGTCGACTTCGTCGACGCGCGACTCGTGATGCCGGAGCATCCGACCACGGGCGAGCTCGCGGCCGCGGCTGACGTCGCCGCGCGCCTCGGCTTCGAGACGTCCGCGATGAATCTTCCCGTCGCGCGTGCGGATGTCGCGCGAGGCTTTCAGCCGAGCGGCACCGGCGCGTCGATCTTCATCGGCGTGAAATCTCTCGCCCCGTCCGGCGTGAGCGTGCAGTCGCTCGGCGGCGGGACGCTGAAAGCCGGCGATGGATTCGTCGCCGCCTTCACGATCGGCCGTCAACCCGCCGTCGCGGTGCTCGGCGGCGACGATGACGGCCTCAACGCGGCGGCGGTCTCGCTCGCGGGGCATCTGCCGTACGTGTGGGACCAGAAGAGCGCGACGGTGGACAAGATCGCGGCGGACGTGAAGCAGTGGCTGGCCGGCAAGGGCGTGACGCCGACTGCCGTCACCACGCCGGCGATCTACGTCAAGTCGAACGTGGACGGCGCCGAGCGCATCGTCGTCGATGCGCAGATGGCCGCAGGCGATCTCGTCAAGGCGCAGGTCGCGTTGAACCAGTTCAAGGCCACCGGCGGGACTGATCCGAAGCGCGCGCTGGCGTACGCGAACGTGAGGAGCCTGCGCATTCGACTCCGCGCGCAGGGAGGCGGCGTCGCGACCGTCGACCTTCCGGGGACGGGTCTCCCTGCGCCTACCGTGGGAGACCCGTCCCCGGTTCAGCCGCCCGCGCGGCGGCCCGGCGGCGGCGCGAAGGACAACTTCGATTTATCCAGCTTCTACGCCAACGAAGGCGCGCTCGCGGACTCCGACAACAACCTGATTCCGGATCGCGTCGACGTGCTGCTGAGCGCCGACGGCGACGGCGCGGACGGCGTCGTCGATCTCGCCGCGCGGCTCGGACTGGAGTCGACCGGCGTGTCGCTGCCGATCGCCAAGCCCGCCACCGCGCTTACGGCGCCCGACGGCGAGCCGATGCTCGTGCTGATTGGCGTCAATCATCCGACGATCGAGCAGCTCATCAAGAATCACAAGTGGGAGCGGCCCGCGCTGCAACCCGGTGAGGGTCTGATTCAGCTCGTGAAGAAGGCGTTCGGCGAAAAGAGCGCGCTGATCGTGACCGGCGGCGACGCCGCCGGCGTCGATCGCGCGGTGCATCAGCTCGCCGAGAAGTTCCCGCACATCTGGGCGCGCGGCAAGGATCGCACGACGCTCGACGATGTCGAGGAGGACCTCAGGAAGTTCGTCGCGGGACGATCGCCGGCGGGCCAGGCGGCGATGAGCTTGTACAAGCTCGACAAGCTCGCGGAGAAACTGCAGGGCAAGGATCTGTCGTCGGCGCACGTGAAAGTGTTCGTCGAGAAGGCCGCCGACGGCCTCGCTGACGTCGTGCGTCAGGAAGCCGCGGCGAAGCTCACGACGACGTCGCCCATCGCCGTCGACGTGCAGAACCTGGACGTCCAGAAAGGCCGCGCGCTCGTCACGGATGACTTCGACATCCCGTCAGAAGTCGACGAGTTCTGGACGAAGCTGCGCACGCGCGTCATTCCCGCGCTGAAAGCGGTCAAGAAGCGCCAGGCCGTCACGATCGACGCGCGGCTCAGCGAGCCGCCCGAAGTGCGGCGCGAGATCGCGCAAAAGGCGCGCGTCGAGCTGATCGCCGCCGGCGCCGACGAGAAAGCGACGACGGTCACCGTGCTGTCGGCGTACAAGCAGGGCTACAGCTGGCTGTACGACGTCGTGCGGCCCGCGCTCGCCGGCAGGCCCGTCGATCGGATCACGATCAAGTTCGCGGAGCTCGGGCCGCCCGGCGGCTGGAAGCAGCAGGGGATGTTCGCGCCGAGCCGCTGGCTGCTCGAGATCTATCCGATCGACGAGATCCTGTCTCAGGAGCTGAAGATCGATCTGAAGAAGATTCACTTCGAGATGACGCCGATCGGATCGGCGTCGTACGAAGTGATCGCCAGCGCCGCGAACGGATCCGAGCTGCTGCGCCGCCGGTTCGAACCGGCCGTCGTCGAGCGCGCGTTCTTCGATCGCTTTCCCGATTACGAGCACGTGCGCGTGACGACCGGATGGATCAAAGCGGGCGTCGCGGATCGCACGGTCGTCGACGATCGCATCGAAACCGATCCGGAGCGCTTCTGGGATCACTTCCAGGCGAAGACGTTGCCCGCGCTCTACGACCACGTCATGGCGCTCGGCAACGGCAAGCCGCGCGCGGACGACGCGCCGTTCTTCGGCGAGCTGACCGTCGATCTCACGCTGAGCGAGCCGGAGTACCGGCTGCCGATCGACGAGGAGCAGATCTCGTCGATGGAGGCGCTGCACGAGGAGATCTACTTCAACACGATTCGCGTATCCCGGCCGGATCATTCCGATCATGCATCCGAAGGCCGACGGCAAGGCCGGCCATGCGAAGATCACCGTGACCGGCTTCGATGCCGCTCGTCCGTCCGTCGTCGTCGAGTACGTTGAGCGGAACAGCACAAAGGGCGAAGTGCATCTCGACATCCCGAAGATTACCTTCGAGCGGCCGCAGACACTTGCGGCGGCGGTCCGCGCCGGACGCGATGGAATCGAGCGCCTCGAGCTGCGCGTGAAAGTCGATACAGAGACGGACGAGCGCGACGCGCTGATCAAGCGCACGGCCGACGAGCGGGTCGATCGCACGATGCTCTCTGCCGAGCAGGTGAGCGCGGTGTTCGCGAATCTCGCGAAGCTGCACGCCGCGAGACTGTACCGCGACGCGTTGTCGTACCACGACCTTGGCGCTCTGCGCGTGACGATCGGCTGGGAGCACGAGAGCAAGCCCGGCACCGAGATCGTCTCGACGCTCGACTCGAACGGCCAGCCCGCGCCGTTCCCGAACATCAAGGCGCTGGTGCCTGCGGGTTGGAAGGCGGATGTAGCGCGAGCCTTTCAGGCGAGCGATCCGCTAGTCCAGTGGGACACGCCAATCCCACCGCCGGAAGCCAACGAGCTCCTCGCCAAGATGTCGACGTTCAAGGAGGCGAGCGTCTACAAGGTCGGCCAGAGCTATCTCGGCAAGGACATCTGGGCGATGGACCTCATGCCACCGGTCGAGGCGTCGCACTGGTCGCAGGCCAAGCAGTCGACGCTGAAACCGACGATCGTGTACTCGGCGCGGCAGCACGCGAACGAAGTGTCGTCCACGAGTCACGTGCTGCGGATGGCGGAACTGCTGCTCAGAGATCCCGCGTATCGAGAAAAACTGAACAAAGTGAACGTCGTCATTCATCCGATCACGAATGCCGACGGCGCGCAGCTCGCCTACGACCTGCAGAAGATCAACCCGACGTACATGCTGCACGCCGGCTATCTTGGCTCGCTCGGCGTGGACGTGACGACGGCGCAGTGGGATCCCGATCCGATGTACCCGGAGAGCGGCATCCGTCCGAAGATCTGGCGCACGTGGCTGCCGGATATTTTCCTGAACCCGCACGGCTATCCGTCGCACGAGTGGGTGCAGATCTTTTCCGAATACGCCGCGTGGGTGCGGACGCGCGCCGTCGAGACGCGCGACTACTGGTCCATGCGCGGCTGGTGGATGCCGGGCTTCGCGTGGCTCGACGATCCGCGCTATCCCAGACACAAAGACGAGCAGATGAAGCTGCTCAACATGATCACCGAGTACGCGAAGCAGGTGCCAGGTACCGTCGCGCTGAACGAGCGCGCGTACGATCGCTACAAGCGGTACAGCTTCGACTTCGACTCGAAGAACTTCAAGCTCGACTTCACCAACGGCGTGCTGATCTACAAGTCGATCAAGGGCGCGCGCGCGAACCCGCAGAGCCCGGACTTCATGACGCGGCAGCCGAACGTCACGATCTGGGACGGCGTGACCGAAGCGCCCGACGAAACCGCGCGCGGCGACTGGCTGAAGCTCGTCGCGAACGCCGGCCTGCAGTGGGACAAGGCGATCCTCGACTATCTCGTCCAGGGCCACCACGAGATCGAGCGCAAGGTCGATCCGTTCTGGCACGGCGTCAGCCTGACGGTCAATCGTCCGCGTCCGCCGAAGCCGGCGAAGGCCGGCGAGGGGACGACGACGGAGGGAAGCAGATAGGTGCGCATCGACATCAACTCCGACATGGGCGAGTCGTTCGGCGCCTACACGATCGGCCATGACGCGGGGCTGATGAAATCGATCACGTCCGCCAACGTCGCCGCGGGATTTCATGCCGGCGATCCGTCCGTGCTGCGCGAGACGATTCGCCTCGCGAAGGCGCACGGCGTCGCCGTCGGCGCGCATCCGGGCTTCGCGGATCTCGTCGGCTTCGGCCGGCGCGAGATGAACGTCACGCCGAAGGAAGCCGAAGACCTCGTCCTGTACCAAGTCGCTGCGGTTGCCGGCGTCGCGGCGTCGGACGGCGTGAAGCTGCAGCACGTCAAGCCGCACGGCGCGCTGTTCAACATGGCCGTCCGGAACGCGGAGCTCGCGTCGGCGATCGCGCGCGCGGTCGCCGCGTTCGACAAGACGCTGATCCTCTTCGGCCTGCCCGGCTCCGAGATCCTGAACGCGGGCCGCGCCGTAGGACTGCGCGTCGCCGCCGAAGTGTTCGCCGATCGCGCGTACGAGCCCGACGGCTCGCTCGCGTCGCGCCGCAAGCCCGGCTCCGTGATCCACGACGCGACCGCCGTCGTCGCTCGCGCCGTCCGCATGGTGAAGGACCGCACCGTCGTCGCGATCGACGGCAGCATCGTGAAGCTCGAGGCGGACACGATCTGCGTCCACGGCGACACGCCGGGCTCGGACGATCTCGCCGCGAAAATTCGCGCGGGCCTCGAAGCGGCCGGTGTTATCGTCAAGGCCATTGGCGCCGCCTAATCTCTCACCAGCCACCAGTCACCAGCCACCAGCGACCAGCTCCCACAGCGGAGGTCTCTTCACGTGGTGGACGGAAGCGGATTCGCGCGCGCGCCGAGCGTTCGTCGCCGCGTCCTTCGGCTGGATGCTCGACTCCTTCGACGTCATGCTCTACGCGATCGTCCTCGCGGAGCTGATCAAGGACCCGGCCATCCACCTCTCGTTCAGCGCGGCCGGCATTCTCGGATCGATCACGCTGCTGTCGGCGGCCGCCGGCGGGATCGCCTTCGGCGTGATCGCGGATCGCATCGGCCGCAAACGCGCGCTGATGGCGGCGATCCTGATCTATTCGATCTTCACCGCCGCGTGCGGCTTCGCGCAGTCCGCCGTGCAGCTCGCCGTCTTCCGCGTGCTGCTCGGCCTCGGCATGGGCGGCGAGTGGGGCACCGGCGCCGCGCTGGTGTCCGAATCGTTCCCCGCGAAGCACCGCGGCAAAGCGCTCGCGTTCGTGCAGAGCTCGTGGGCGATCGGCTACGGTCTCGCCGCGCTCGTGAATTTGATCGTGATGCCGATCTGGGGCTGGCGCGGCGTGTTCTTTGTCGGCGTCCTCCCCGCGATCTTCACGATGTGGATCCAGCAGAAGGTCGAGGATCCGAAGATCTGGCTCGAGACGCCGGCGTCCGAGCGCGGGCACATCGGCATGCTGTTCGCGCCGCACGTCGTGACCGTCACGGTCTTCGTCACGCTGATGAACGCGTGCACGCTCTTCGGGTGGTGGGGACTCAACAGCTGGGTCCCGGGATATCTGGCGCTGGATCCCGGACGCGGCGGCATCGGGCTTTCGTCGTCTGTGATGTCGATGTTCGTGATTCTGATGCAGACCGGGATGTGGCTGGGCTACGTGAGCTTCGGGTACATCGCCGACGCGATCGGCCGCAAGAAATCGTACGTCATGTTCGTCCTCGCGGCGAGCGTCCTCCTGCCGCTGTACGGATTTCTCAAGACGCCGGCGATCCTGCTCGTGCTCGGACCGCTCGTCGCCTTCTTCGGGACCGGCTACTACAGCGGCTTCGGCGCGGTCATCGTCGAGCTGTATCCGACCTCGGTCCGCGCGACGGCGGCCGGCGTCTGCTACAACACGGGCCGCATCGCGAGCGCCGCCGCGCCGTTCATCGTCGGATCGCTCGCGGCGTCGAGCGGTTTCTTCGCGGCATTCGCCGTCGCGGGGTCCGCGTTCCTGCTGGCGGCCGTGATGTGGATCTGGATTCCAGAAACGCACAACGCTGAGCTATATTGACGCTGCGCGCTCGAAGAGGAGGGGAAACATGGTCGTGCGATATCGTCCGGCGTTTGGCGTCCTCGCTGCCGTCATCGGACTCGTGGCCGGCGCCGTGGCGTCGGGCGCCCAGTCCGCCGCGACTCGAGCGAACGCAGCGCCTCGCGCGTGGGTCCTCGAGCGCACGCCCGACGGGCATCCGGACTTTCAAGGCGTCTGGGCGAACAACACGGTGACGCCGCTCCAGCGCCCGAAGCAATGGGAAGGCAAGGAGCGTCTCACTGACGCGGAGATCGCCGACCTGCAGAAGTTCGCGGCGCAAATCACCGAGAACGACGGCGACGCGCAGTTCGGCGACGGATTCATTCTCGCCGTGTTGAACCAGCAGGCGAAGCCCGGGTCGTACGATCCCGGCACCGGCAACTACAACCAGTTCTGGGTCGTCGAGCGCGACTGGCACGACAGGCGTACGTCGCTCATCACCGATCCGCCAGGCGGACACATTCCGCCGATGACGCCCGAGGCCCAGAAGCGTCGCGCGGCGGAGATCGAGCATCGCAAGGCGCACGCGTTCGAAGATCCGGAAGTGTTCCCGCTCGGCGAGCGGTGCGTGAACTTCGGCGTGCCGCGGCTGCAGGCCGGCTACAACAGCTACCTGCAGATCGTGCAGTCGCCGGGTTACGTGACGATCATGAACGAGATGGCGCACGACGCGCGGATCATCCCGCTTGATGGCCGTCCGCATCTCGACGCGAGCATCCGCCGCTGGAACGGCGATTCGGTCGGGCACTGGGAAGGCGACACGCTCGTCATCGACACGACGAACTTCTCGCCGAAGAGCGAGTTCATGGGCTCGCACGAGAACCTGCATCTCACCGAGCGGCTCACGCGCGTCAGCGCCGAGATCCTCGATTACGAGTTCACCGTCAGCGATCCCACGACGTGGACGAAGCCCTGGACCGCGATGATTCCGCTCAAGTACAAAGACGAGCTGATCTACGAGTACGCCTGCCACGAAGGGAACGAAGCGATCCCCGACATGCTGCGCGGGCATCGCGTCGAGGAGCGCGAAGCGGCGGCCAAGAGCCGCGAAAGATAATCCGCGGAGGTATACTGCGGCCGTGCGCTGCGCGGTCCTCTCCGCACTCCTGCTCGCATCGGTCGCGTCGAGCGGGTGTCTGGTGCTCTCGCTTCAACCCGTCTACGACGATGCGTCGGTCGCGTTCGACGAGGCGCTGGTGGGGCAGTGGGAGAACGCCGACGATCAGACGTCGGCGACGGTCGAGCAGGCGCAGTGGCGCTCCTACAAGATCACGTACACCGATCGCTTTTCGACGCGGACGTTCCAGGGCACTCTGACGAAGGTCGGCGCGGCCCGCTACCTCGATCTGACGGAAGTGCGCGGCACGGATTTCGGTCCGTATCTCGTGCCGGTGCACGGCGTGTTCCGCGTCACGCTCGAGGGCGACACACTGACGGCCGCCGATCTCGACTACGAGTGGTGGACCGCCGCGCTGAAAGCGAAGACACTCGGGCGGCTCAGCGTCGCGATCGACGATCGCCGCAACGTGGTCATCGCGTCGGCGACGACCGACATCCGCCGCTGGCTGACGCGCGCGCCCGCCGAAGCCTTCGGCGCCGCGATGACATTCATCCGGAAACGCTGACTGGAGTCTCTCATGCGTTCTCTTTTCACTCCCTCTTCTTCTTCGTGTCTTCGTGCCTTCGTGGCAACCGTCAGTGTTGTGGCGCTCGGCGTGCAGCCGCACGCGCAGGTACGCCAGACGTCGCAGGACGAGTACACGCTCTACGAGCTGCTCGCGCCCGACACCGCGTCCTTCAAGATCGATTACGAGGTCACCGCGACGACGGCCGGCGCGACGTCGTTCTGGAATCCGATTCGCAAGGGCAGCGTCGCGAGCGACGAAGCCGTCTACGACATGATGACCGGCGCGCCGTTGAAGTTCGAACAGATCACGGGCGCGCAGGCGAAAGCGCACGGCCTCGGCAACGCGGATCTCGAGAGCGACTACATCGAAGTCCATCTCGCGCGGCCCGTGCCGCCCGACGGCGGACAGGCGCGCGTCCGCATCGTCAAGACCTACAAGGACGCCAAGAGTTATTTCCGCAAAGACGATGGCATCGTGTTCGATCGTCCGCTCGGCATCCGTCGCAACTCCGTCGTGCTGCCGGCGGGTTATCAGTTGACCGACTGCAACGTGCCGTCACAGGTGACGTCCGAACCGGACGGCCGCATTCGCATCAGCTTCATGCATCAGGCGCCTGGCGCCGCGGCGCTGATCGTCAAGGCGAAACCGGGCGCGCCGACGGGCGACGCGGCGAAACCGCGTCCGCTCACCAGCGCGCGCAGTTGGGAGCCGCCGCCGTCGCAGGGACCGACCGAGCGCGCGCGCCTGTCCGAGCGCGCGCATCAGGATCGCGACATCGTCTACTTCCTGCAGTCGCCGGAGACGAACGCGTTCAGCCTCTATCACGACTACACCGAGTCGCGTGAAGGCGTGGACAAGTACTTGAACGTCGTCCGGACCGGAAGCAAGGTCTCGAAGCCGTCCGGGAAGATTCTCGACACGGGCGAAGCGTTGAAAGCCGAGATTCTCACCGGCGCCCACATGAAGGCCGCGGGCATCAGCACGGGCGGCGAGCAGGTGGCGCCGGATCAGGAAGTCGTCGTCACGCACTTTGCGCCGATCAAGAAGGGCCAGTCCGTGCGGCTCCGGTTGTCCGAAACGTACACCGCGCCACAGAGCTACCGCCTCGAGGGTGACGAGTTCGTCCTCGATCGCAGCCTCGGCCGTCCGCGCAACTCCGTCGTGCTGCCGCGCGGCTGGTATCTGACGTGGCTGTCGATTCCCGCTGTCGTCCGTCAGACGCCTGATGGCCTCACGCGCATCGACTTCGTGAACGGCCGGCCGGATTCGGTTGAGGTGCTGATCAAAGGCAAGCGGCTCACTGCACGGTGATCGTTCCGATCATGCCCGGATGAATCGTGCAGTGATACGTGAACGTTCCGGCGGTGCTCATCGTGACTGGCGTGCTGGTCGCGCCCGCGTTGAGCGTGCCCGTCCCAAACCGCGACGCATCCTGTGTCGCGTCGTGCGCGATCGAATCCGCGTTCTTCCACGCCACGGTCTGCCCGACGCGCATCGTCGTCGGATTTGGCGAGTAAGACTGGGCGGCCCGATCGCCCGCGATTTGAATCGTCACGTCCGCGCTGACCGTCGACGACGGAGACGATGGGGATGATGGACTGGAAGAGCCGCAGGCAGCGGCGCAACCGATCGTCATAAGTAGTGCTGCGAAAGCTAAGAATTTTGTCATGAGCGGAACCTCAGCAAGCGGCGTGCCGCCGCTGCGCGCTCCGTTCTCCCAGTGCCGCGCCGATCTCGTCCCGCCGATCCTCACGCACGCCGTAAGCAATTTACGCGATAGGAACGACGGGCCGCGACGCGCGGCTACTCGATTCGCACGATGCGGTCGGAGACCTTGGGGAAGCGATCGAAGACGGCGGGATCGTGGCCGGGGACGACGAGGCGCGGGTCGCTCGCGAGCGATCGCATGCGGTCCTGCGTGCGCAGGTTCGACACCGCGTCGAGCGTCTGCGCGATGGCCTTGTGCGCGTCCATGTTCTCGTAGAGGTACACGTTGTCCGACGCCATCACGACCGTGCCCGTGCGCGTCGTCACCGTGACGAACTGCGACTGGAACGTGTGCTTGCCGCCGATGCCGAAGCCGATGCCGGACAGCGACGTCTCGTCGTCGCCGCGCACGAACGACACCTTGCCCATCGTGTTGCGTCTGACGATTTCCAGCACGTCGTCCGCGTCGATGCCGCCGTGCGTGCGCGCGGACTGCCACGCGTCGCCCGTGTAGTAGTCGTATTCTTCTTTCTGCAGCCACACGCGCGCCGACGGAAACAAGTCGATGCCGCCCGCATGGTCCCAGTGCATGTGCGACAGGAAGATGTCCGTCACGTCCGCCGGTTTCAGTCCGAGCGGCGCGATCGCATCGGACGGTGTGATGTAGTCCTTCACCGTGAACTGGCGGAAGTACTGCTCGCGGTGGAAGCCCGAGTCGACGATCGCGACGCGACCGTCGGCGCCCTTGAGCACCCAGATCATCATGGCGATGTCCATCCGCCGCGCGCGATCGGCGCCGGCGATGAGGCTCGACACTGGAAAGTCTGCGAGCGTGGCGAACCTGACCGCGTAGACCTCGTACTTGTCCGCTTCGCCTCGAACAGAGATCGAGAAGGCAGAAAGAAGAAGGAAGAAGGCAACAGTAAAGCGACGAAGTACTTTCCACTTCACTTCTACCTTCTTCCTTCTGCCTTCTTCCTTCATGATCTCTCGTCTTTCAGCGCCCGGCGAAGGACTTTTCCGACCATCGTCTTCGGGAGTTCGTTTCGGAATTCGATCGTCGACGGTACTTTGTACGGCGCCAGCTTGTCACGGCAAAACGTGCGCAGATCGTGCTCCGTCGCCGTGTGTCCCGCCCGCAGCACGACCCACGCCTTCACGGCCTCGCCTCTCGACGCGTCGGGCACGCCGGTGACGCCGACTTCGTCGACCGCGGAGTGCGTCGCCAGCACTTCTTCGATCTCGCGCGGCCAGACCTGGAAGCCGCTCGTCTTGATCAGATCTTTCTTGCGGTCGACGATGAAGACGTAGCCGTCCTCGTCGAGGTACCCGAGGTCGCCCGTGTGCAGCCACATGCGCGTCCCGCCTTCGGCGTCGTCTGGAACAAGATGGCTGCGCAACACGCCCGACGTTTCCTCGGGGCGATTCCAGTAGCCGACCATCAGTTGCGGCGCCGAGATCGCGATCTCTCCGACTTCATTGGCGGCGAGCGCGCGCGTGCCCTCGTCGGCGTCGAAGATGCGCACGTGCACGTCGGGCACCGGCATCCCGACCGAGCCGAGCTTGTTCGGGCCGCGCACCGGATTGATGCAGCACGCCATCATGCCTTCGGTCAGCGAATACCCTTCGACGATGCGTCCGCCGGTCAGCGCTTCGAAGCGCTGCTTCGTGTCGGCGAGCAGCGCGGACGAGCCGGAGAGGCAAATCTTGATCGACTTGAAATCGACCTTGCCGCGCTGCACGTCCCGATGATGGAGCAGCGCGATGTACATCGTCGGCACGCCGGTGAAGAACGCGGGCTTGACGCGGCGGATGGTCGCGAGCAGATCGCCGATGTCGCGCGGGTTCGGGACGAGCGCCACGCTGCTGCGCGTGACGAGCGCGTGCGCCTGCGTGCCGACGTTCGCGTAGACGTGGAACAGCGGCAGCGGCGCGAGGATCACGTCGCCGTCCGGATTGAGCACGGAGGCGGTCCAGGCTTTGACCTGCAGTCCCGCGGCGACGTACGCGCCGTGCGTGCCGAGGACGCCTTTCGGCGTGCCGGTCGTGCCGCCGCTCATCAGCAGGACGGCGGGGTCGATGGCTTTCACCTTGCACGGCGGCGGACGCCGGCCGCGGTTGACGAGCAGCAGATGCGCGAAATCGTGATCGCCTGGCGCGATCGCGACGCGATCGCCGTCGTGCTTTTCGCGGAACAACGTGAACAGCACGCGAAGCGCCGGCGGGAAGTACTCCTTGATGTTGGTCGCGATGACGCGGCGCACCGGTGTCCGCGGCTGCAGGCGCTTGATGCGCGCGTAGTAGCGCGTGAGCGTGACGATCGTCTCGACCCCGTGCTCGCGCAGCGGGAGTTCCAGTTCCGGCTCCGTGTAGATCGGATTGAGCGGCGCGACGATGGCGCCGATCTTCCAGGCGCCGAACTGGGCGATGGAGAACTGCGGGCAGTTCGGCAGCAGCAGGGCGACGCGATCGCCGCGCGTCACGCCGAGCGAGACGAACGCGGCCGCGCACGCGTCGCTCAGCCGGTCGAGCTCCGCGTACGTGATCGTCGCGCCCTTGAAGAGAAGCGCGGCCCGCTTCGGAAGATCGCGCGCCGCGTCCGCGAGCTCGTCGACGAGGGTGCGATTCGGGTACGGCGCGAGGCTGTGCGGAACGTCGGGATCGTAGTGCGACAGCCACGGCGCCGCGGCGGGCATGTCGTGATTCTACTAGTGGCTGGCCCGCCGAAGCGGCGTAGCCGCGAACGCGGGCGGCTAGGGAGTCACCGCCGGCGCGAGCAGCATCAGCAGCAGCGCCTTCTGACCGTGCAGCCGGTTCTCGGCCTGATCGAAGACGACCGACGACTCGGACTCGAACACCTCGGCCGTGACTTCTTCGCCGCGGTGCGCGGGCAGGCAGTGCATGAAGAGCGCGCCGGGCTTCGCGAGAGACATCAGTGCCTCGTTCACCTGATACGGCGCGAACACCTGACGCCGCATGACGGCTTCCTCTTCCTGGCCCATCGACGTCCACGTGTCGGTGTAGACGGCGTCCGCGCCCGCGACGGCGTCCGCCGCTTCGCTGAAGAGCCGCAGCCGCGCGCCGTGGCGCGCGACGGCCGTCGCCTGCTGCACGACCGCGTGCGGAAGCTGATAGGGTTCCGGGCTCGCCACGTGGACGTGCACGCCGAGCATCGCCGCGGCGTGCGCGAGCGATGTCGCGACGTTGTTCCCGTCCCCGACGTACGCGATCGTCCGCCCGCGCAGCTGGCCGAACCGCTCCTGCAGCGTCAGGAAATCCGCGATCGCCTGGCACGGATGCTCCTGATCGGTCAGCGCGTTGACGACGTGCAGCCGCTTCGCCGCCGTCGCGAACTCCTGCAGCAGATGCTGCGAGAACGTCCGGATGATGACGGCGTCCACCCATCGCTCGAGATTGCGCGCGACGTCGGCGACCGGCTCGCGCTTGCCGAGCGCGACGTCCGGCTGCAGCGCGACGAGATGGCCGCCCAGCTCGCGAATCGCGATCTCGAACGTCGACCGCGTGCGCAGCGACGGCTTGTCGAACAGCATCGCGACGTGACGCCCGTCCAGCGCGTTCGCCGTCGGCGCGTGCCGTCCGAGCGCGCGGTCCGCCTTCACCTGCGCCGCGAGCTGCAGGCAGCGCTCGAGATCGGCGGCGTCGAAGTCCAGGACCGAGAGGAAGTCTTTGCGCGTCGACGTGGCTTGAGTCATCGTCAGGTCCGATAGTCTGCGTTGATCCGCACGTACTCCGCGCTGAGATCGCACGTCCACACCGTCGATGAGGCGGTTCCGGATCCAAGATCGACGCCGACCGTCAGATCCGTGCCCTTCAAGTACTCGGCGGCTTTCGGCGCGAGCTCGTCGTGAGGTTGACCATCTTTGAACAGGACAATGGTCCCGATGGTGACCGCCGCGCGCGAGGAGTCGAACGCCACGCCAGCCCGGCCCGCCGCGCACATCAGCCGTCCCCAGTTCGGATCGCCGCCGTGGATCGCCGTCTTCACGAGCAGCGAGTTCGCGATCACTTTCGCCGCCCTGCGCGCTTCGGCGCTCGTGGCGGCGCCGGTGACGTTCACGGTGACGAGCTTGGTCGCGCCCTCGCCGCCGCGGACGATGGCGATCGCGAGCTCGCGGCAGACGGCCTTCAGGCCTTCCACGAACGTCGCGTAGGCCGCGTCGTCCACGATCGCGCCGCTCGCGCCGTTGGCGAGCAGCAGAACGCAGTCGTTGGTCGACGAATCGCCGTCCACGGTGATCGCGTTGAACGATTCGTCGACGGCTTCGCGCAGCGCGCGCTGGAGCAGTCGCTGCGGCACCGCCGCGTCCGTCGTGACGAAGCCGAGCATCGTGGCCATGTTGGGCTCGATCATGCCCGCGCCCTTGCACATCCCGCCGATCGTGGCCTCGCGTCCGCCGATCGTGATCCTGGCGGCGGCTTCCTTCGGCGACACATCCGTCGTCATGATCGCGCGCGCCGCGGCTGGACCTTGATCGGCGCCGAGCGCCTTGAACGCGACCGGCAGGCCCGCGCGAACTTTGTCGATGGGCAGCGCCACGCCGATGACGCCCGTCGAGGCGACGAGCACGTGCTCGGGCGGGCAGCTCACGACGCGCGCCGCCTCCGCCGCCATGTCGCGCGCGGCCTTCAATCCGGCGTCGCCAGTACACGCGTTCGCGCAGCCGCTGTTGACGACGATCGCGCGCACGGTGCCGCGGGACGTCGCGAGATGTTCCTTCGAGACGAGGACCGCTGCGGCTTGCACCTTGTTGGTGGTGAAGACGGCCGCCGCCTGTGCGGGGACCTCGGAGACGAGCAGCGCCAGATCGGGTGCGCCGCTCGCCTTGATGCCGGCGCTGATGCCCGCCGCGCGGAAGCCGCGCGGCGTCGTCACGCCGCCGCCTGGAATGCTGGTCGAGGCGGCCATCACGCCGACAACGCCGCGACCGTGGGCACGCCGTACCCGTGCACCGCGTCGAACGCCGAATCGAGCGGCACGACCATCGCGTACTGGCCGCACTTCTTGAACTGATCGCATTTCACGCAGTCGGTGAAGATCTTCTCGGGCAGCCACGTGTGCGGCACGATCGAGAAGCCCATGTGCGTGAAGTAGCCGGGGACGTGGGTGAACGCGCACAGCTTCTCGAAGCTCTCGCGGCGCGCACGCCGCCGCAGCTCGTCGACGATCGCCACGCCGACGTGGCTTCCGCGGGCGCTGGTGTCCACCGCGAGCGACCGCACTTCCGCGACGTGCGGGCTGAGCGGCGCGAGCTCGGCGCAGCCGACGATCTTTCCGGAGCGAACCGCGACGACGAACCGATTGGCGCGCACGGTCAGCTCGCCGAGCGTCCGCGGCAACAGATGGCCCTCCTCGAGGTTCGCCTGAATCAGCGCGTGCAGCTTCTTCGCTTCCGAAGGTTCTGCGGTGCGCAGCGTGATGCGCGCTTTGCTCATGCCATGGCTCCGACGGCGCCGAGCGCCGCATCGAGTCTGCCGAGGCCGTCTTCGGCCTCGGCTTCCGTGATGATGAGCGGCGGCAGCAGGCGGACCACGGTGTCCGCCGTCCGATTGACGATGACGCCCTGCGCGAGGCCCGCGGGCACGACCGGCCCGGCATCGCGTTTCAGCTCGACGCCCCACATCAGTCCCGAGCCTCGAACCTCTTTGACGATCTTGTGCTTCGCGGCCATGGCGTCGAGCCGCGCCTTGAACACGGCGCCGACGCGCTTCACGTTCTCGGCGGCGCCGCGATCGAAGATCTCGCCGAGCACGAACAGCGCCGCCCGGCACGCGAGCAGATTGCCGCCGTACGTCGTCCCGTGGTCGCCATATTTGATCGTGTCAGCCACTTCCTGACTGATCAGCGCCGCGCCGATGGGCACGCCTCCGCCGAGCGCTTTGCCGACTGACACCAGATGCGGCTTCAGGCCGAGCGCCTGGAAGTGGAACGGCGACCCGGTGCGTCCGAGCCCGCTCTGAATCTCGTCGGCGATGAAGAGCGCGCCCGTCTTCGCGCACGCATCCTTGATCGCAGCCGCGAACGCCGGCGTCAGGGGCTTGATGCCGCCTTCGCCCAGCACCGACTCGGCGATGATCGCGGCCGTTGACGAGGACACCGCGGCGGTCAGTGCGGCCGGGTCGTTCGTCTTGACGAACGTGACGGTCGGCAGCAGCGGCTCGAACGGTTCGCGGTAGTGCGGGTCCGAGGTCACCGACAGCGAACCGAACGTGCGTCCGTGGAACGATTCGTCGAGCGCGATGAACTCGCGCCGCGGCGCGCCCTGGGTGAACCAGTAGCGGCGCGCGAATTTCAGACAGGCTTCGACCGCTTCGGTGCCGCTGTTGCAGAAGAACGCGCGGGGCAGGCCGGACAGCGTCGCCAGCCGCTCGGCGAGCTCGCCCTGCAGCGGATGATAGAAGAGGTTCGACGTGTGGATCAGCGTCTGCGCCTGATCCGCGATCGCGCGCGCGAGCCCGGGATGCGCGTGGCCGAGCGCGGCGACGCCGATGCCGGACAGCAGATCGATGTACTCGCGGCCCTCGGCGTCGAACAGGCGGACGCCCTGGCCGCGGACCAGCGTCACCGGATTGCGCTTGTAGGTCTGGAGAATGTACCGCGCTTCTCGCGCGACGATGTCATCGACTGCGACACTCATGCAGGGACCATCCTTGTGAGTCTTGTGGCGGCGGCCGGCGCCGGGCTGTCCGCGGCGCCGATGAGCGCCGCGCGATCCCGTCCGTCCACGATCACCACGTCATCGACGCCATTCGCGAGCGCGTGCTCGCACGCGCGCAGCTTCGCGATCATGCCCGCCGTCGCCGTCCCGTCGTTCACGAGACGCGCGATCGCATCCGAACCGAGCGTCGGCAGCGTCGCGCCGTCCGCTCCCAGCACGCCGGGCGTCGTGCCGGCGATCACCAGCCGCCGCGCGCCCAGCTTCGCGGCGAGATGACCGGCGAACGTGTCGGCGTTCACGTTGAACAGCCGTCCGTCGCGGCCGAGGCCGATGCACGCCAGGACCGGGACGAAGCCGTCGCGCGTCAGCGTCTGCAGCACGCGCATGTCGGCGCCCGCGTCGGGCACGCCGACGCGTCCGAGATCGACGACGCGGCCGTCCACCGAACGATGGGGCGGCGCCGCGGCCGACAGACCGCAGGTCGCATCAGCGCCCGTCAATCCGACCGCCGCCACGCCGGCTGTATTGAGCGCGGCGACGAAGCGCGTATTCACGGCGCCCGCCAGGACCGAGACGACGACGTCGAGCGTCGCTTCGTCGGTGATGCGAAGGCCGTCGACCTGACGCTTCTCGATGCCCGCGACCTTCAGCGCGGCGTCGATCTCCTTGCCGCCGCCATGGACCAATACCAATGGCGCGTGGGGCCCCGCCCCCACGCGGGACCAGCGGCCCTCGGACGTGATGCCGGCGATCCCCGAGACGACCGTCGCCAGGCGTGCGGGATCCTCGAGGAGCTCGCCGCCGAACTTCAAGATCAGTGGCCGATCAGGCATCGTCACGGCCACGTCCACGTACTGAACCACAGAGGACACGGAGGACACGGAGGATGGGTTTGTACTTCTTTCCCTCCGTGTCCTCTGTGTCCTCCGTGGTCATTCTCTTCGTCCGTCACAGCAACGCCGTGCGCTCGTCGATGCCGAGCATGACATTCATGTTCTGCACGGCCTGGCCCGACGCGCCCTTTAGCAGGTTGTCGATCACCGACACGAGAATCGCGCGGCCCGACGGGTCCACGCGCCAGCCGATGTCGCAGAAATTCGTGTGCGCCACGTGCTTGATCTCGGGCAGCGCCGACCCGACCAGCCGCACGAACGTCGCGCCCGCGTACGCCTGCTCGAGGACGTGCCCCAGCGCTTCTTCGGTCGTGCCGGGCGCCACGCGGATGTAGATCGTCGAGAGAATGCCGCGGTCGAGCGGCACCAGATGCGGCGTGAACGTCACCGTCCGGCCGACGCCCTGATCAATCTCCGCGCCGTGGCGGTGGCTGAAGACGCCGTAGGCCGACATGCTGCCGTGGATTTCGGAGAAATGCGTCCGCTCGGACGGCGTCTTCCCCGCGCCCGAGACGCCCGACTTCGCGTCGACGATGACGTCGGTGTTCGGGAGCAGCAGGCCGGCCTCAGCCAACGGCGCGAGCGCCAGCAATGCCGCGGTCGGATAGCAGCCGGGATTGGCCACCAGCTGCGCGCGCGCCACGGCGCCGCGCTCGCGTTCGGTGAGCCCGTAGGCGACGCCCGCCGGCAGCGCGTGGGTATCCGGATACCACCGCGCGCGGACGCCGTCGTCCCGCAGCCGGAACGCTCCGGACAGGTCGATGACGCGGACGCCAGCGGCCACCAGCTTCGGCGCCAGCTCCGCCGCCGCGGCGTCGGGCAGGGCGAGGAACACGATGTCCGCCTCGCTGGCCAGCGTCTCGGGCGAGAGCGGCGTGATGACGCCGTCCCAGAGCCGCGTGAGGCCGGGCAGCCGTCGAGACGAGGCGCCGGTCTGGCCCGAGGACATGGCCGCGCCCAGCGCGACCGAGGGATGGCGCGAGAGCAGCCGCAGCAGCTCCTGGCCCGTATAGCCGGTGGCGCCGGCGATGGCGACGCGGGCGACGGGGCGGTCGTTGTTTCCAGGGCCGGGCGCGCCCGGCGACTGCGTCAGCGGCTGCGCGACTGTATGCATCGGAAAGAATACTTATACACGTCCTGTACTGCTATTTCAACAGAATTCGATGCATAATCATGTACCGTTCCCTCTGAAACAGTGTATTCTGAGTGCCTTCCAGACCATGAAAGCGCGCCGCCAAGCCGTCATCCTCGACCTCGTGGACCGCGAGCCGCTCCACAGCCAGGAAGAGCTCCGCCAGCGGCTGCACCAGAAGGGCTTCGAGGCCACGCAGGCGACGATTTCGCGCGACATCACGGAGCTGGGGCTCGTCAAGCGTTCGGGCGACGGCGCGTACCAGCGCGCCGGCGTCGAGGCGCCCGACCCGGAGACCGCCCTGACGGCGCTCGAGCGCGCCGCGGCCGATTTTCTCCGCAGCGTCGACCGTGTCCAGCAGCTCGTCGTCATCCGGACCGGGCGCGGGCAGGCGCAGGTCCTGGCCGAAGCCCTCGATCGCGCGCGTCTGGCCGAAGCCGTCGGCACGATCGCGGGCGACGACACGATTCTGGTCGTGGCGCGCGGCGCCCGCGCGGCCACGGCCCTCGTGAAGCGGCTGCGGGAATATTCGACCGAATAGCGGAATCATCAAGCGACAGGAATCACTGGAATGCCTGCAACACGTGACTCGTCTGTGAAGGATTCGCGCATGGGGCGCATCGTGATCGCCTACTCGGGCGGCCTCGACACGTCCGTGGCCGTGCCCTGGCTCGCCGAGCGGTACGGCGCCGAGATCGTCGCCGTGACGATGGACCTCGGGCAGGGGGCCGAGCTCGAGGAAGTGCGGGACCGCGCGCTGGCGTCGGGCGCGATCCGCGCCCACGTGCTCGACGTGCGGGAGGAATTCGCGCGCGATTTCGTCCTGCGCGCGCTCAAGGCCGACGCGCTGTACGAGGACAGATATCCGCTGGCGACCGCGCTCGCCCGGCCGCTCATCGCCCAGAAGCTGATCGAGATTGCCGAAATCGAACAGGCGACGGCCGTCGCGCACGGGTGCAGCGGCAAGGGCAACGACCAGGTGCGGCTCGAAGTCACGGCGCGCGCGCTGAATTCCAGCATCCGCATCATCGCGCCGGCGCGGGAATGGGGCATGTCGCGCGCGGAAGAGATCGAGTACGCGCGGCAGCGCAACGTCCCGGTGCCGGCGACCGTCGAGAGCCCGTACAGCACGGATTTCAATCTCTGGGGCCGGGCCGTCGACTGCGGCGCGCTCGAGGATCCCTGGCACGAGCCGCCCGAAGACATCTACACGCTGACCAAATCTCCGCGGGAATGCCCGGACGAACCGGCCTACGTCGAGGTCTCCTTCGAGCGCGGCGTCCCGACGGCGATCAACGGGGTCGCGATGCCGATGCTCGATCTGATCGCCAGCCTCGGCACCATCGCCGGCGCGAACGGCGTCGGGCGCATCGATCTGATCGAGAACCGGCTCGTCGGCATCAAGTCGCGCGAAGTCTACGAGGCGCCCGCGGCCGTCGTCCTGCACGCGGCGCACGAAGAACTGCAGCGCCTGGTCACCACGGCGGATCTCGATCGCCTCTGCCGCGACATCTCCCAGAAGTACGCCGACCTCGTCTACAACGGCCTCTGGTTCACGCCGACGCGTGAAGCGATGGACGCGTTCGTCGACACGGTGCAGGAGCGCGTGACCGGCGTCATCCGCCTGAAGCTCTTCAAAGGCGACTGCCGGATCGTCGGCCGCAAGTCGCCGTTCGGGCTCTACGATCAGTCGCTGGCCACGCACGACGCGGGCGACATGTTCGATCACGCGGCAACGGCCGGCTTCATCAAGATCTGGGGATTGCCGGTCGAAAGCACCGCCAAGAAGGCGCCAAAGAAACGAAAGTCGTTGGTCGTTAGTCGTTAGTCGTTTGTCACGATCAACCGCCGCGACGCATCCCTGAGCCGACCAATGACCAATGACCCACGACTAACGACCACTTTGTGGTCCGGAAGATTCGATACGGCGCCCGATGCGGCGGCGTTCGAGTTTGGCGCGTCGTTCCGGTTCGACCGGCGCTTGTTCGAAGACGACGTCACGGGCAGTCTCGCGTGGGCGCGGGCGCTGGCGAAGGCCGGCGTGCTCTCGGCGGACGAGGCTCGTCAGATTGCGGACGCGCTGACCGCGATGCTCGAGCGCGGCCGCGCCGATGCGTCATTCGTCGACGGCCCGGACGAGGACGTCCACAGCTTCGTCGAGCGCCTTCTTGTCGAGCGGCTCGGCGACGCCGGACGCCGGTTGCACACCGGCCGCTCGCGCAACGAACAGGTCTCGCTGGACCTGCGACTCTATTTGCGGCGTCGCATTCCCGCGCTGCAGCACGCGATCGCGGGCGTCGTCGACGCGCTGGCCGCGCAGGCCGCGGCGGCGGGCGACGCGCTGATGCCGTCGTTCACGCATTTCCGTCCGGCGCAGCCGGTCCTCGTCGCGCACTTCTTTCTCTCGCACGCGGCGCCGCTGCGGCGCGACTTCGCGCGGCTCGCCGCCGCGCGTGACGAAGCCGACGCGCTGCCGCTCGGCTCCGGCGCGATCGCGGGCACGGCCTACGCGGTCGACGTCAACGCGCTCGCCGCCGATCTCGGCTTCGCGCGCATTGTCGACAACAGCATGGACGCGTCGTCGGATCGCGACTTCGCGGCGACCTTTCTCTATGCGTGCGCCATGACGATGGTGCATCTGAGCCGGATGGCGGAGGACTTCATCATCTTCTGCGGCGACGAGCATCGGTTCTTCGAGCTGTCCGACGCGCTCAGCACCGGCAGCAGCATGATGCCGCAGAAGAAGAATCCCGATCCGCTGGAGCTCGTGCGCGGCAAGTCCGGCCGCGCGATCGGCCATCTCATGGGGCTCCTGACGACGATCAAAGGTCTGCCGACGGGGTACAACAAGGATCTGCAGGAAGACAAAGAAGCCGTATTCGGGGCCGAAGATACGCTCGCCGGTTGCCTCGCCGTCGTGCGTTCGGTCGTCCACGGCTTGACGCTCAATCGCGAGGCCGCCGCCTCGGCGGCGTCGGGCCTGCTGCTCGCGACCGACGTCGCCGATTATCTCGTCGGCCGCGGCGTCCCGTTCCGCCGCGCGCATGAAATCGTCGGCGCGCTCGTGCGCAAGCTTCACGGCGAGCGGCGCGACTTCGAATCGATGACATTCGCTGAGTGGCGCGCGTCGAGCGACCTCTTCGAGCCCGACGTCGTCGCGCGCGTCAAGCCCGGCGCCTCCGTGGCGGCGAAGCGGACGCCGCAATCGACCGCGCCGGGGGCCGTGGCGGCGCGGCTGGCCGACGTCCGGCAGTGGCTCGCGTCGCTCTAGCGCCGGTGTTGCCAGGCGAAAACCGGCTCTGCTAAGATGGCGCTCGCCTTCGCAATTCCTTTCCCAAAGCAGCGGTGAGTTCGGGAGCCCTGGAGCGTTGATGCAACAGCGCCAGCTTCGCCTTGGTGACGTTCTGGACGACTACTGTCCGCGCGAGCGGCGCGTGACGAATCACGCCGTGGTGGCGATGATCGGCGACGAGGTCAAGCAGACCCGCTGCACCGCGTGCGAAGCCGAACACGAGTACAAGCACGCGAAAGTGCCGCGGCAGCGGCGCAAGACGGAGACGCCGGCCGCGCTCTACGCGCAGGTGCTGGCGGGCGCTCCCAAGAAAGTCACGCACGAGACCCCGGCGCCACCGAGCGCCGGTCCGGTCGCCGCCTCGGACGATATCGCGCCGATCGCCGACGAGCCGAATGACGAGGCGGCGACCGACGTGGCCGCTGCCGCCGGGCCGCCTGTGATCGCGGCCGATCGCGCCGAAGGCGACGCCGACGAAGAAGGTCCGGTGCATCGGCCGCTGATTCGCGCGTCGCTTCCGAGGATCGAAGGGCAGCAGCCTCCCGCGCGACCCATTCCCGAGTTCACCGTGCGCCAGCCCGGCGGCCGCCAGAACAGATTCCATCCGCGCCATCAGCGCGGCGGCGGACAGCAGGGGCAGTTCGGACAGCGGTTCTCCGGCGATCGCTCGAACGGCAACAACTTCGGCGGCCCGCCGCGCGGCGGCGGCATGCGGCAGGGAGGCGGCCGTCCGCCGCAAGGCCACATGTCGTCGCGCCCCCCGCGTCATCGAGGTGGCGGAGGAGGGCACAAAAGGTCAAAGTGAGAAGTTAGAAGTGAAAAGTAAGAAGGCCGGACTTTCCACTTTCCACTTTACTTTTCTGTTTTCACTTTTCAGTTTTCACTTTTCATGTCCATCCTCTCAGGCAAACACGGTCTCATCGTCGGTGTCGCCAACAAGCGGTCGATCTCGTGGGCGATCGCGCAGGCCGCGGCGGCCGCGGGCGCGCGTCTCGCGCTGACGTATCCGAGCGAGCGGCTCGAAGAGAACGTCCGCGAGCTGGCGGCGACGCTCGAGCACCCGGTCCTCGCGCCGTGCGACGTCGGCAGCGATCAGCAGATCGCCGATCTCGCGACGACGCTCGACCGCGAGTTCGGCGGCCTCGATTTCCTGGTGCACGGCGCCGGGTTCGCCCCGGCCGACGCGCTGCACAATCCGTTCGTCGACACATCGCGCGAGAGCTTCCGGATCGCGCTCGACATCAGCGCGTACTCGCTCATTGGATTGACGCGGGCGATGATGCCGTTGATGGAGAAGCGCGGCGGCGGCAGCGTGCTGACGCTGACGTATCTCGGCAGCCAGCGCGTGTTCCCGAACTACAACGTGATGGGCGTGGCGAAAGCCGCGCTCGAATCGTCGGTCCGGTACCTGGCGAGCGAGCTGGGCCCGAAGAACGTCCGCGTGAACGCCATCTCGGCCGGCGCGATCAAGACGCTGGCCGCGTCGGGCATCGGCGGGTTCTCGACGATCCTGCAGGTCTATCGCGATCGCGCGCCGCTGCGGCGCAGCGTCGAAGGCGCGGAGGTCGCCGACGCGGCGATCTTCCTGCTCAGCCCGGCGTCGCGCGCGGTCACCGGCGAAATCCTCATGGTGGACTCCGGCTTCCACGCGATGGGCCTCTAGCCCTCAGACGTCCTTCCCCTATTCGACCCGAATCCGCGCGGCGTGGACGCCGAGATCGCCGAGCGCGATCTTCATCTCGTCGACGAGCGACTGCGGGCCGCAGACAAAGCAGAGCGTCGCGGGATCGCGGATCAATTCCGCCAGCGTCTCGCGCGTGAAGCGCCCGCGCGCTCCGTCCCAGCGTTCGTCGCCGGCGCGCGTCACGGTCTGCCGCAGTTCAATGCGTCCCGCCCGCGCCAGCGCCCGCAGCTCCTCTTCGTACGCGAACTCGCCGGGCGTGCGCGCGCTGTAGAACAGACCGACGGTGCCGTGCGGCACCGTCAGCGCGTGACGCAGCATCGCGCGTAGCGGCGCGATGCCCGTGCCACCGGCGACGAAGACGAAGCGTCGCTCCTCCGGCCCGGCTGGGAACGTGAACGCGCCGAGCGGACCTTCGACGTCGACCTGTTGTCCCGGCTCCAGAATCAGATGCGGTCCCGCGACGGCGCTCGCATCCACGCCGATGAGGAATTCGAGCGTCCCGTCGCGCCGCGAGTCCTCCGGCGACGCGGCGATGGAGTAGGGGATCCGCTTCTCCTGCCCGTGCGACCCAAGGGCTGCGGCCTGACCCGGCGCGTAGTCGAATCGCTGGCCGTCGAGCGCGAGACGCACGATCCGCGCGCGCGGCGTGGCGGTGACGATCTCTCGGATGGGCAGCGTCAGCAACACGGGCGGTGTCGCGATTATGCTATCGCATGGCTCTTCGCCGCGTCCGCGGCGCCTTGCTGCGGCTGGCCCGGCGCCGCCCGATGGCGATCATCGCCGGGCTCGCGCTCGCCGCGCCGGCGGCGTGGCTGGAATTCGGCGCGGGGATCGATGCGTGGTGGGCCAACGGCCTGGCGCTCGTGATGGGCGCGACGGGGGTGGCCCTGATGTGGACTGGCCTGACGGGGTTGAGAGCTGACTGGGTGGACGAGGAAACTGAAAACTGAAAAGAGAAAACTGAAAAGTGAAGCTGAAAGACGCACGACAGGAGTGCTGTCTGAACTTTTTTCTTTTTTCTTTTCTCTTTTCTCTTTTCAGTTTTCAGTTTCAAAGTACTCCGGACGCCGCCCGCTGCAGATCAGCATCCGAGAGACTCGCCGCCTGCGCCTTCCCGTGATCGCCCGCGTCCGCGCCGGCGGCGCCGCGCTTGCGTCGCGTCTTGTCGCGGTACATCCGGCTGTCGGCGGTGGCGAGCAGCGTTTCGTACGCGTCGCCGTCGTGCGGGAAGACCGCCGCGCCGACGCTGATGGCCAGTTTGAGCATCGTCCCCGGGCGCGCTTCGAACTGCAGCTCGTCCACGCCGCGCTGCAGCTCCAGCCGCTTGCGCTCGGCCTCTTCGGCGCCGCAGCCCGACAGCACGACGATGAACTCGTCGCCGGCGTAGCGCACGCAGATGTCGTAGGGCCGGATGCCCGCGCGCAGCACGGCCGCGACGTCGCGCAGGGCGCGGTCGCCGACGTGGTGGCCGTACGTGTCGTTGATGTCCTTGAAGTTGTCCAGGTCCATGACGAGCAGGGACACCTCGGTCTTCAACCGCTCGGCGCGCGCGAGCTCGCGCGTCAGGTGCATGAACATGAAGCGCGTGTTCGGCAGCGCGGTCAGCGGATCCGTCAGCGAATCCTCCTGCGTCTGCTCGAACACGATCGAGTTGTAGATGACGGCGGCGGCCTGCTCGGAAATCCGATCGAGCAGGCGGCGGTGATCGTCGGTGTAGATCGCCGGCTCGGTGTGATACACGGAGATCGTGCCGATGAAGCGCTCGTTGAAGAGCAGCGGGCAGACGAGCGCCGAGTGCAGCGTCGTGCGATCGGACGGCTGGCCGGCGGCTTCGAGATCCGTGCTCGGGCGGGCGTTGACCAGCGGGCGCCGGTTGCGCGCCACCCAGCCGGTCAGGCCGTGCCCGTTGCGGATCGTCAGCTGCTGGATGACTTCCGATTCCACGCCGGTCGCGAAGCGGCAGCGCAGCGTTTCGTTCTCCTCGTTGTAGAGGAAGAGCGCGCAGCACGAGAACGGCACGATGTTCACGAGCTTCGACGAGATGAGCGCCATCGTGTCCGACACGCCGAGGCTGCTGCCCATCGCCTGCGCGATCTCGTACAGCGCGTAGATCTCGCGGTGCGCGAGCGCGATGTCCTGGAAGACGTTCGTCCGCACCGGCGATTCGTGCACGAGGCCGACGGCCGGCGCCGCGGTCGGCGCGTGCGTCGGCACGCGCGTGAGCTTGCGCGCGGGCTCCTGGCTGGCTTCGGCTTCGGCGGCCAGCAGCGGATACGTGTCGATGAAGGTCTGCACGACGCGCGGGTCGAGCGCCTTGCTCGCTTCCTGGCGCAGGAGACCGAGCGCCGCCTCGAGGCTCATCGCCTTGTGATACGGGCGCTCCGACATCAGCGCGTCGAAGTAATCGACGACCGAGAGGATTCGCGCGCCGAGCGGAATCTCGTCGCCCTTGAGGCCGGCGGGATAGCCCTTGCCGTCCCAGCGTTCGTGGTGGCTGAGGATGAGCGGCGACACCGGGTACGGGAACGGCACGCCGCTGATGATTTCCGCGCCCACTTGCGGGTGGATGCGGATCTTCTGGAACTCCTCCTGCGTCAGCGGTCCCGGCTTCGACAGGATGTGCTCGGGCACGGCGAGCTTGCCGATGTCGTGCAGCAGCGCCGCGGTCTTGACGCCCTGGATTTCGTTGTCGGTCATGCCGAGCGATCGCGCGAGGCCCGCCGCGTACACCTGCACGCGCCGGATGTGGCTTTGCGCCGTCTGATCTTTCGCGTCGATCGCGAGCGCCAGCGCCTCAATCGTGGCGAGGTGGAGATCCGAGACCTGCGCCACGTGCCGCTGCTGATCCTGGATGCGGCTCATGTACACCTTGTAGGTGCGGTAGATCAGGTAGGGCGGCGCGGCGGTGAGCGCCGCCCACCAATAACCGCCCTGATCGATGACCGTCGCGGCGAGCGCGGCCGCGCCGGCGCCGACGAAGTAGCTCGGCGCGCTCCACAGAAAGTTTTCGTTCCAGACGCGCACGATCGACTGCTTCGTCGACAGCCCGATGGCGGTCGCGATCAGCGCCGTGTTGCAGACGAAGTACGTCGTCGCGGCGCCGACGAGCGGCTTCGGAAGCGCCGTCATCGAGAACTGCTGCATCGACGGCGGGCCGCCGAGCCACGTGTACACGAGCCCCGTCGCCTTCACGGTCAGGACGAGCGACGCCATGCTGAACAGCGTGCGGTGCGGCGTGGATCGCGTTTCCGTGCGGAACGTGCACTGGCTGAACGCGCTCGCGCTGGCGACCAGCATGGTCGGGTCGGCGCCAAGGAGGAGCAGCGCGGCGAAATCCACCGCGTACGACACCGACATCGTGACGCCGCTCGTCGCCAGCGGCAGGCTGACCTTCAACGCCGACGCGAACGAGGACAGTCCCAGCAGGATGGCGAACAGGATCGGGTTCGGCCACGTGTGCGGGAAGAACAGCACCAGGACGAGCGCGCCAGCGCCGAGGACGGCGCCGACGTACAGCCGGGCCGCAATCGGGAGGTCTTTCATAGAACTTCGGCCGGGGGAGCCGAATAACCGTTTGATGATACCGCGAAACGCGCCCGCTTCGGCCGCGCGCGCATGGTGGATCAGGCCCCCTGATCGCGCGAACGGCGGCCGGCTGACCGCGGTTCCGGTTCGAGCTGGTACTCGACGATCTTCCGGTACAGCGTGCCCCGGCTGATGTCGAGCACCCGGGCCGCTTCTTTCTTGTTCCAGTCGACGGCCTCGAGCACGCGCACGATGTGCGCGCGCTCGGTCTCGGCCAGCGACGGGAGATGCTCGCCCGTCGTCTGCGAGATGACCGCCGAGGTCGCGTGGAGGAACTCGACGTCCGACGCGCGAATCGAGCGTCCGGGCGCCGACAGCGCCGCGCGGGAGACCGTGCTCTCGAGCTCGCGGATGTTGCCGGGCCAGTGGTACCCCATCAGCAGGTCCAGCGCCTCGCGCGAGAAGCCCTTGCTGTCGATGGGCAGTCCCTGCGCGGCGCAGTACCGGTTGAGGAAGCGCTGTGCCAGCACCGGGATGTCCACCTGCCGCTCGCGGAGCGACGGCAGCCGGATGGCGAACGCGTTGACGCGGTAGTAGAGGTCCTCGCGGAACCGGCCGTCGCGCACGAACTGCTCGAGCGGTCGGTTCGTGGCGGAGATCAGCCGGAAGTCCACGGAGATCGATTTGTGGCCGCCCAGCCGCTCGAAGCGGCGCTCTTCGAGGACGCGCAGCAGCTTGGCCTGCGCGATGAGCGACATGTCGCCGATCTCGTCGAGGAACAGCGTGCCCTCGTTGGCGAGCTCGAGGCGGCCCGGCTTGCGGTCGTGCGCGCCGGTGAACGCGCCCTTCTCATACCCGAAGATCTCCGATTCGAAGAGCGTGTCCGGCAGCGCGGCGCAGTTGACGGCCTGGAACTTGGCCACGCTGCGGCGGCTCAGCTCGTGAATCATCCGCGCGACGAGCTCCTTGCCGGAGCCGGTGGGCCCGAGCACGAGGACCGAGATGTCGGACTTGGCCGCCGTGCGAATCCACTCGAAGACGACCAGCATCTTCTCGTCGCGGCCGATCATTTCGCGGAAGCGCTGGACCGACGGCGACTGATCCTCGGTGCTGACCGCGGCGCGCCGCTCGAGGAACGTGTCGAGGTGCTCGGCGACGGCCTCGTCGGTCGGCCGCGCGGCCATGAAGCGCTCGGGCGAGCCGGGGATGAGCTGCGCGACGCCGAAATCCACGAGCTCGCGCACGCAGTTGTCGACGTCGAGCTTCAGGCGGCCGAACGTCTGCATCAGCGACTCGACGTCGAAGCTTTCGTCGGGCCGCGCGCTCAGGTAGCGCAGCAGGCCCGCGCGCAGCGGCGACTGCACGAGGCTGCGGAAGCGCGTTTCGAGATCCGCCGGTTCGGGCTTGGCCGTGCCGGCGCTGGCACGGCGCGCGCTGAAGGTCAGATCATCCATTTATCTGAGTACTTATCGGCTACACCCGGCTTTGCCGATAGTATTCGGTCTGGTAGCGCTCGATGAGGCTTTTCATGCGGTCGGCGTCCCGTTTTCGGTGCCCGTGGCAGACGATGGGATCGGTGCCGCCGGTGGTTTCGATCTGCACGTCCGACAGGATGGCGCCGGTCTGAATCCTCACAGACGCCACGTGCGCGAGGTGAATGGTCTCCTCCTGGCGGCCGATCCATCGCGGTGTGTACTGGACGACGCTCGTCGGCGTGATCAGCACCTGCGTGGGGAAGAGGCGATTGCCCGAGCCGAGCCGGCTCGCGATGAAGACATCGCCCTCCGCGAACCGACGGCCTTTCCGCCAGACCCACCAGACCAGTGCCGCGGCCACGGCCACGAGGATCGTGACGCTCCAGAGGATCCAGAGAGACTCGCCAGTCACTAGGGCAGATGTTAAGCTATTTCGGCTGAAACGCCGCGACACTCGCGACGTCATTCACCAGGCACAACAGGGAGCTGCCACTTGCCGCACCGCGCCCCCGGCTCGCCCGGGCATTCTCAGAAGCAATTCCTGTCTGGCAAACCGATTCGCTATTACCGGCCTCAGGGGAGCCCGCACATCCGGCACCTCATCGAGGAAGGCTTCCAGGCATTCAACGCCGGCCGCCTGTCGGAGGCTTCGCAGATCTTCGCCAACAAGATGCTGGCGCCCGAGAACGACACGACGATCGGGCTGACGATCGCGGGCGCGATGACGCCGGCGGGCCTGGGCGGGTGCGTCATCGAGCTGATGGACCGCGGCCTGGTCGACTTCATCATCTCGACGGGCGCGAATCTCTACCACGATCTCCACTACGCGCTGAACTTCACGCTGCGGCGCGGATCGCCGTTCGTCAACGACGTCGAGCTGTACGAAGACGGCGTCATCCGGATCTACGACGTCTTGTTCCCCGCGACGGTGCTGCTCGAGACCGACGCGTACATTCGCGACTTCATCGTCCGCTCCGGGCTCAACGAGCCGATCGCGACGTCGGAGTTCCACTATCGCCTCGGCCTCGACCTGATGGAACGCTATCCCGGCTGCGCCGAATATTCCGTCGTCGCGCGCGCCGCGCAGGACGGCGTGCCGATCTACACGTCGTCGCCCGGCGACAGCTCGATCGGCATGAACATCGCCTATCACGAGCTGATAAACGGCAGCCGCTTCATGATCGATCCCAACAAGGACGTGAACGAGGTCTGCGCAATCGTCATGGCGGGCACGCGGAACGGCTGCGTGATTCTGGGCGGCGGATCGCCGAAGAACTTCTACCTGCAGGCGCAGCCCACGCTGTGGGAGGTGTACGGCATCCCCAAGGGCGGCAACGAGTACTTCATCCAGATCACGACCGACTCGGTCGTCTGGGGCGGCTTGTCGGGCGCCACGCCGGCCGAAGCCGTGAGCTGGGGCAAAGTAAATCCCGGCGTGCTGCCGGACACCGTCGTGGCCTACTGCGATTCGACGATCGCGTTCCCGCTCTTCTGCGAGTACGCGGTCGGATCGCCGAACGGGCGGCGGAAGCGCAAGGAACTGATCCACAAACGCGACGCGCTCGTCGCGGCGCTCACGCGGGACGCGAAGGCGGCGCTCGCCAAGCGGAAGGGCGGGAAAAGTCCGAAGGCAGAAGGCACGAGCAAGAAGAAGAAATAGATGGGCACGCTGTCGTCGGAACTGTTCCCGCACGCCGAACGGCTGTCGCCGCGGCCGCGGATCTACGCCGATGCGAACGTGCCGGCCGGGCTCGTCACCTATATGCGCGTACGGCTCCGCTGGGACGTGCTGTTCGTCCTCGAACAGAGCGACCTGCGCCGCGCGCCCGACATCCGGCACTATCAGCTCGCGCAGCAGCTCCGGCGCACGCTCGTGACGATGGACAAGGATTATCTGGACGACCGCCGGTTTCCGCCCGCGGAAGGCGCCGGCGTCCTCGTGATCAACGCGCCGGACGAGCGCGAACTCTCGTCGCTGCTCGATCGGATTGACGCCACGCTGTTTCACGACGAGCCCGCGGACGATCCCGTCACGCTGCCGCTCGCGGGACGCAAGCTGCAACTCAACAGCGACTGGGGAAGAGAAGGAAGTTAGAACGGTGAAGTCAGAAGGAAGCCGTGTGCGGATCGGCGTGGAGCTCGACGACGCGAGCGTCACCGCCGTGGCGGTCGACGATCGCGTGCAGTCGCGCGCCTCGGTCGCGGCCAAAGGCGATCTTCCGGCAGCGGCGATAGCGGCGGTTCGCCAGGTGATGCGCGGCGTCGCGACGCCAGCGCCGACGGGCATCGCGTCTTTCGTGACCGACACGCCGGCCGCGAGCGGCGTCGCGGACGCGCTCGCGAAGGAATGCGGCACGCGCCCGAGCATCGTCGCGTCCGGAACAGCCGCGGCCGTCGCGGAAGCGTGGATTGGCGCGGCGGCGGGCGCGCGGGATGTCGTCTTTTTCGCGGTGAGCGAGCACACGACGGCCGGTTTGGTCCGCGAGGGCGTTCCGGTGACCGGGGCGCGCGGACGTGCAGCATCAATCGCGTGGCTCTCGCTCAATCCGGTTGAACGCGAGGACTATCGCAAGAGCGGATGCCTCGAAGCCGAAGTCGCGGCCGCCGGCATCGTGCGCCGGCTCATCTGGCGCATCAAGTCCGGTGATCGATCGCGCGTGCAGGACACCGTCGACGGCGACCTGGCCGCCATCACGGTCGCGCACGTGCTCGACGCGGCGCGCGCCCACGATGGCGTGTCGATCTCGGTCGTCCGCGACACCGCCAAGTACCTCGGCATGGCGGCGGCGAACCTCGTCGTCGTCGCCGATCCCGGGACGCTCGTGCTCGGCGGCTTCATGGCGTCCGCGGCCGATTTGCTGCTCGAGCCGGTGCGCGTGGAGATCTCGCGCCGGCTGCCGCGCGCGATGATGGACGCGCTGACGATCGTGCCCGCGACGCTCGGCGCCGACGCGGCGGCGATCGGCGCGGCCCGCCTCGCGGCGACGGGCCAATGATCGTCCTGTCGGGCGCCGCGCTGGTCCTGCCCGACCGCGTCCTTTCGCCCGGCACGCTCGTGATCGACGAAGGGCGCATCATCGAGATCCGCCCCGACACGCCGTCGCATCACCCGTCAGCGTTCGCCTTCCACGGCCATTACATCGTGCCCGGCTTCATCGACGTGCACGTGCACGGCGTCGACGGCGTGGACTCGCAGGACGCCGACGTTGTCCACAGGGGCGGCGCGATTGCGGCGCTGGCCGAGCGCCTGCCGCGGTACGGCGTCACGGCGTTCTGTCCGACGACGGTGGCCTGCGGTCCGGCGGCGCTGCGCGACGTGCTCGATCAGGTGCGGCGCGCACGAGAGGCGCAGGCGCCGCGCGCCGCGCGTGTCCTGCCCGCGCATCTGGAAAGCAACTTCATCAACCCCGAGTACGGCGGCGCGCAGCCGAGGACTTGCTTGCGCAGTCCACGAGGGGCGAGTGACGCGGGTCGGGCGGGTGAGGCAGGTGGGGCTGGTGAGGCAGCTGGGGAGTTCAGCGGCGCGGACATCCTTCACGAGATCGAGCGCGCGCGGCCTGATGTCGGCATCGTGACGCTCGCGCCGGAGCTCGACGGCGGTCTCGATTTGGTCCGGTGGCTCGTGGCGCGCGGCCATCGCGTGTCGCTCGGACATTCAGGCGCGACGTACGACGAGGCGCTGGCCGCGATTGCCGCGGGCGCCTGCCAGGCGACCCACCTCTTTAACAGGATGCCGCCGCTCGGGCACCGGGCGCCGGGCCTTGCCGGCGCGGTGCTGCAAGCCGACGAAGTCGTCGCGGAGATCATCTGCGACGGCGTGCACGTCCATCCGTCGCTGGTGCACACGGCGATTGCCGCCAAGCATCCGGGGCGCGTCATGGCGATCACCGACGCCACGGCCGCCGCCGGCCTCGCGATCGGCGCGCCCGCCTCGCTCGGCGGCCAGCCGATCACCGCCGGCGAGTTCTCGGCGCTCCTGCCCGACGGCACGATCGCCGGCAGCATCAGGACGATGGATCGGACGTTTCAGACGCTGGTGGGTGTCGTCGGCGTCTCGCTCGTGGATGCGGCCGCGCTGTGCGCCACGACGGCGGCGCGGGAGCTCGGCCTGGTGGGGCACGGAGTGCTCGCGCCAGGCGCGGTCGCCGACCTCGTGGTCCTCGACGCCAACTTCACGGTCGTGCAGACCTACGTCGCGGGCCAGCTCGTCTATTCCCGAAACACTCCCGCTGCGGCGCCCGTCTAACCGACCGGAGGATTTATGGGTGTGAACGCCGTGACCCGTTGCGCGCACGCCGTCGCGGTCCTGACCGCGCTCGCCGGCGCAGGCTGTGTCGACATCGCCAGCGCCGACCTCGGCAAGTACGTCGAGCGCGAAGAGAAGCATTTCACGACGGCCGGCCGGCCCGACGTGTCCGTGTCCACCTTCGACGGGTCGATTGAGATTCGTCCGTGGGACAAGCCCGAGGTGCAGGTCGTCGTCGAGAAGCACGCGCGCGACAAGGCGGACGCCGACGACATCGACGTGCGCGCCGAGCAAAACGGCGATCACGTGATCGTCGAAGTGAAGTCGCGCAAGGACGACCATGCCTTCCACATCGGGTGGAACGTGTCGCGATCGGCGAGATTGATCGTGTCGGCCCCGGCGACGGCCGACGTCGCGGCGCGCAGCGGCGACGGATCGATCGACGTCGAGCGCATCAGCGGACGTCTGGAGCTGAAGTCGGGCGACGGCACCATCCACGGACGCGACCTCGGCGGCGCCGTCACGGCGCACAGCGGCGACGGATCGATCAGGCTGGACGGCGTGAGCGGCGCGCTCGACGTCGACACGGGCGACGGCAGCATCGTCGTGGCGGGCAAGCTGACGTCGGTCCGCGCGCGCTCGGGCGACGGGAACGTCACGGTGCGCGTCGAGCCCGGCAGCGCGCCGAGCGCCGACTGGAACATCACGACGGGCGACGGCTCGGTCACGCTCGAAGTGCCGGAGGGCTTTGGCGCCGAACTGGACGCGCACACCGGCGACGGCCGCGTGAGCCTGCACGACGTGACCGTGTCGAATGTCGTCGGCGAGATCGGAAAGAGCACGGTGAAGGGCCGGATAGGATCGGGCGGTCCGGCGCTGCGCGTCCGCACGGGAGATGGATCGATTACGCTCCGGCGGCCCTGACGCTACTGCACCACGCGTCCCGTCGTGAGGAACCGGCGGTAGTTGGAAAACACCTGCGTGGTCCGGTGGGATGCGGCGGACCCGCCGAACACCGTCAGCGATTCGATGGATTCCGGCAGCAGCACGGCCTCTTCGGGATCGTGGAACGCCACGCGACGATAGCGAATCGTCGAGTCGGCCCGTTCCACGATGTAGGTATCCTCGCTCCCCGCGTAGCGCGCCCCCTTCGGACGCTGCAGGCGGTACTCCAGCCGGCTGATGAGCTGTTCGTCGAGCCTGAGCACGTCGTGCGTCAACTCGTCGATCCAGATGCGACCTTTCGAATAGCCCGGCGCCGAGATGCTGACGCAGTCGTCCTTCAGCGAGCCTTCGATCTTGCCGCGGACCCGCGATCGATAGTCCAGCATGAACGTGCGCAGGTTCTTCAGCTTGCCCGGGCCCATCCACGAAAACAGATAGTCCTCGCGATGCCGCGGCAGCAGGAGCTCGAGCGGCTCCGGCGACACCGACTTGGGGTCCATGCACGCTTCGAGATCCTTCGGGCGGGGCGGGCGGCCGTTCACTTTGCGGAGCTCGCGCACGACCTTGGCGTCGGGCGCGCCGTCGCCCTGCGCGATCGCCTCCCACTCGATGCGGAGGTCGTACTCGAGCACGCGGGCGAATCCTTCAGGCGAGAACGAGTGGTTGATGGGCTGGATCGTGACCTTCTCGTCGCACATGACGCTCTGCGCGCGTCCGTAATACTGCCGCACGCGATCGCCGACCCGCGTCAGGACGTCGATCAGGCTGGGCGCCTGCGCCGAGACGGACGTCGTCGCCAGGGTCGCCAGCGCGGCCAGCAACGCGATTCCGGCGCCGGGTCGCAGGGCCGAGACGTCCCGCATTAGGCGGCACGATACGCCGCGGGCGGAACCCGAGTCAACGCCCGCGACGCGCCGTTATCGGAGGAATCTGGTGTCCGCGTACCGGGTTGTATCGGCGACGCCGGCGTCGACGAACGCGTCGTGCCGCTCGCGGCATTTGCTGCACGTACCGCAGTGAATGGGGGACGGGTCTCGGGTTGAATCCGCGCCGAGACCCGTCCCCCGCATGTCCGGGCTCATGCACGAGAGCGTGAGATCGAAGGGGACGTTCAACGCGAGACCGCGCCGGATGACGTCGGCTTTGCTCGTGCCCGCGTACGGCGCGTCGATCTGCAAGTCGTGCGCGAGCCCGAGCGACAGCGCGCGCGCCAGCGCCGCGCGAAACTCGGGCGTCGCGTCCGGAAACGGATTGTGCGCGAGCGTCCCGAGCACGAGGCGGCCGAGCTGCGCGGCCGCGCAGTAGACGCCCGCCTTCCCGAGCAGGATGATGTTGCGGCCGGGCAGGTACACGTCCTCGTCCGGCGTGTGATAGGCGGGCGGCCGGCCCTGCACCGCCCAGTGCGTCGCGGCGTACACGTCGGTCATGTCGACGGAGAGCGAGATCAACGGCCGCACGGCGCGCGCAAACGGCGCGCGCGCGAGAAAGGCCGAGACCATCGCCAGCTCGGCGCGCTCCCACGCCAGCCCGACGCTCACGTAAATGGGTTGCGCCTCGTCGCGCGTCGCTTCGTCGGCCAGAAGCACGGCGCTGTCCAGGCCGCCGGAAAGAAGCACTGCGGTAGGCATCGGGTAATATCATCCTCTATGTACTCAGTCACCAAGCGCATCGACTTCTGTTACGGCCATCGGCTGCTCGACTACGACGGCATCTGCAAGCATCCCCACGGCCACAACGCCGTCGCGGAGATCGAAGTGCGGACGGGGACGCTCGACAATCGCAACATGGTGTGCGACTTCAGCGACATCAAGCGCGTCATCAAGGGCTGGATCGACGAGGAGCTCGATCACAAGATGCTGCTGCGCCAGGACGATCCGCTGGTCAAGCCGCTGCAGCAGCTCGGCGAGCCGATGTACCTGCTCGACAGCAATCCCACGGTGGAGCGCATCGCGCGCCTCATCTTCGACTACGCCAGCGGACGGGGATTCCCGGTGGTCCGCGTCAAGGTGTGGGAGACGCCGACGTCCTTCGCTGAATACGGGAACGTTTGACCTTCCGTCTCATCGTTTTCGATCTCGACGGCACGCTCATCGATTCCCGGCGTGACATCGCGGACGCGGCCAACGCCCTTCTGCAATCGTGCGGCGCCGGCCCGCTGCCGGAGGACCGCATCGGGCGCATGGTGGGCGACGGCGCGGCGACGCTGGTCGCGCGCGCGTTCGCCGCAAGCGGCATCGAGCGGCCGGCGGACGCGCTCGACCGCTATCTCGCGTTCTACGCCACGCGCCTTCTGGCGCACACACGTCCCTATGACGGAATCGCCGGCGTGCTGCGGACGCTCGCGGCGTCGACGGCGCTCGGCGTCCTGACGAACAAGCCGCTGGCCGCGACTCGAGAGATTCTCGACGGTCTCGATCTCGCGCGGTACTTTTCCGCGGAGGCGATCGTCGGCGGAGACGGTCCGTTCGCGCGCAAGCCCGATCCGTCCGGGCTGCGTCACCTGGCGGCCGCCGCCGGCACGCCGCTCGACGCCACGCTGCTCGTCGGCGATTCGATCATCGACTGGCGCACGGCGCACGCGGCGCCAACAGGAATATGTCTCGCCCGCTATGGTTTCGGCTTCGACGGATTTCCCCTCAGCCAAGTCGGCCCCGCGGACCTGACGATCGACACGCCCGTTCAGCTCCTCGACGTCTGCCGCCGCGACGTGTAAGGAAGTCGCAGTGTCCGCGCGTCGCGGTTCTCGCCGAATGATTGCGGTATCATGCGACGTGATGATTTTCCGCGCGCGGCGGGCGACCGTGACGATCGCGTTCGCGATCGGCATGGCGGCGTCCGCGCAGGCACGCGCGGCCGGCGTGCCCGCGGGCACGATCGTGCGCATCGGACGCGCGATCGATACCGCCGCGTTCGCGCGCGCCCTCGATCGGCAGTTCGACGTGAAACTCCGGCGTGTCGTCGCGACCGATATCGACCGTGACGGCGACCTCGACATCGTCGCGTCGACCGATCGCGGTTTCATGGTGTGGGTGAACGACGGCGCGGGACGGCTGACGTCGCAGTCGCCCAGGCACGCGCCGGTCGTCGACGGGGGAGCGCCGGCCGACACGTGGCATCGTGGCCGGTCCCATCGGGACCTCACCGTGCAGAACGACGCGCCCTCGTCGCGCACCGCGACGAGTTGCGCGCACGCGCCGCCGCCGGTCGCGGCTCGCGCAGCCGTCGTTCAGGATCGGTTCGTTCAAACCGGCGCCGCCAGCAGCCCCAGCACTCCCCGCGCGCCTCCTCTCTAGATCGCCCGGCGGATTCGTTCCGTCACCTTTCACTCGTTCCGGTTCCACACGACTGTTATCGGAGTCGTTTGCTATGTCACGACCGTGGTTTGTCGTTCTCGTTCTGTGCACGTGTGTGCCTGCGGCCATCGCGCAGACGCCGGCGCCGGGCGCGCCGGAGTCGCTGACGGTGACGCAGGCCGTCGACGAAGCGCTGCAGCACAACCTGAGCCTGCTGGCCGAGCGGGGCAATCTCACGATTGCCGACGCCGCGATGATCTCGGCGAAGCTCAGACCGAATCCGGTCTTCAGCTTCAGCGCCGACCATCTCGACCTGCTCGGCACCGGATTCGACGCCACCAACAACGGCGGACCCCCGGAGATCGCCTGGCGCGTCGACGTCCCGCTCGAGCGCGGCGGCAAGCGCGAGGCGCGCATCGCGCTCGCCTCCGTCGTGAAGTCGGCGGCGGAAGCGCAGTTCGCGGATGCGGTGCGCACGCTGCGCCAGGACGTGACGATGGCGTGCGTGGACGTCATCGCGGCGCAGGCGACGCGGACGCTCCTCGCCGACAACCTGCGGACGTTCGAGGATCTCGTGCGCGTGAATCGCGCGCGCGTCGCGGCGGGATCGATCGCGCCGTTCGAATCGACGCGATCCGAGGTCGCGATGCTGCAGTTCCGCGCGACCGTCGTGCGGGCCGATCTCGATCTCGCCGCCGCGACCGCGCGGCTGCGCACGCTGCTCGGCCGGCCGCCGGGCGGGCCGCTCGTCGTCGCCGATCCGCTGACGATCGATCGCGCGGAGCCCGCGCCCGATCCGGCCCGGCTCGAAACCGTCGCGTTCGACGCGCGTCCCGATCTGAAAGCGTTGCAGCTCGCGCAGGCGCGATCGACCGCCGATCTGCGCCTGCAGGAGGCGCTCGGCCGCATCGACTACACGGTCGGCACCGAGTACCGCCGGCAGCAGGGCATCGCGGGCCGCGGCAATTCCCTCGGCTTCTTCTTCAGCACGCCGCTGCCGTTCTCGAACCGCAATCAGGGCGAGATCGCCAGAGCCGGCGCGGAAGGCCATCAAGCCGGGCAGCAGATCGCCGCCCGCCGCGCGCAGATCGTCGCCGACGTCAGGAGCGCGTATCACGAGTACGTGACGACGAGCGATCTGGTGGCGAGCATCGAACGCGATCTGCTCGCGCCGGCGACGCGCGCGCGCGACACCTCGGCCTACACGTATCGCGCAGGCGCGGCGACACTGCTCGAACTGCTCGACGCGCAGCGGGCCTTCAACGACACGATGCAGAGCTACGTCGACGCCCAGGCGGGTCTGCGGCGCGCGGTGACGCGCCTCAACGCCGCCGTCGGCACGGAGGTGGTGCGATGACCGCTCGTCTCAGATGTCTTGGCGCGGCGCTGGTATGGACGGCGCTTGCTGCCGCCGCCTGCGGCGGCCGCGGCGATACCGGGGCGTCCGCCGAATCGCCCGCAACCGACGCGCGCGCCAAGGACGACGCGATTGCCGTCGACGACAAGATGCGCGCCTCGCTCACGATCGCGCCCGTCGCAGAGCGCGATGTCGCCAGCTCGCTCTCGATCGCCGGCAAAGTGCAGTTCGACGAAGACCGCCTGTCGCGCGTGCTCGTGCCGCTGGCGGGGCAGATCGTCGATCTGCGCGTGAAGGTCGGCGACATCGTGCGGAAAGGCCAGCCGCTGTGCGCCGTCAACAGCCGCGAAGCGTCGGCCGCCGTCGGCGAGCACATCGAGAGCCACAAGGATCTGGAGCTCGCCGAGAAGACCGCGGCGATGACCGAGGATCTCTTCCAGCACGACGCCGCGTCGAAGATCGCGCTGCAACAGGCGCAGAGCGATCTCGCGAAGGCGCAATCCAAGCTCGCGCGGACCGAGCAGGCGCTGCACGCGCTCGGTATCGAGGACGATCACCAGCTCGCGTCGTTCACGGGCCGCGTGCCGATTCCCGCGCCGATCGGCGGCTCGATCATCGAGCGCAAGGTGACCGAAGGGCAGTTCGTCCAGAGCGACAGCACGCCGATCATCACGGTCGCGGATCTCTCCACCGTCTGGGTGATGGGCGACCTCTTCGAACGCGATCTGCATCTGGTCAGCGTCGGCCAGCCGGCGACGATCACGACGGCCGCGTACCCGGGCGAGCAGTTTCAGGGCCGCGTGAACTACATCAGCGAGGCGATCGATCCCGCGACGCGCACCGCCAAAGTCCGCATCAGCGTGCCGAATCCCGGCGGCCGGCTGAAGCCGGAGATGTTCGCCGCGGTCGCGCTCGGCGTCGCCGCGAACGAGCGCGCCGTGATGCTCCCGTCGCGCGCGATCTTCACCGAGGACGGCAAGACGTTCGCGTTCGTCGAGGCCGGCGCGGGCCGGTTCGCGCGCCGCCCGATCGAGGTCGCGCCGGGCGAAGGCGCCGAGCGCCGGATTCTCAGCGGCCTCCGCGCCGGCGATCGCGTCGTCGTCGACGGCGCCATCCTGCTGCGGCAGGAGGAAAACAAGAGGGGCAGCTGATGGTCCGCCGACTCGTTTCGTTCGGGCTCTACCAGCCGCTGTTCCTGCTGCTGCTCACGGGCCTCTTCATTGCGGGCGGCATCGTGGCGTTTCGATCGCTGCCCGTCGAAGCGTTTCCCGACGTGAGCGACGTGCAGACGACGGTCATCACGCTGTTTCCTGGGCACGCGCCGGAGGAGGTCGAGAAGCAAATCACCATCCCGCTCGAGATCGTGCTGTCCGGTGTGCCGCACGCCGTGCGGATGTTCTCGCACACGCAGTTCGGTCTTTCGTATCTGACGCTGACGTTCGACGATCAGGTCGACGACTACTTCGCGCGGCAGCGCGTGCTCGAGCGGCTGCAGCAGGCGGACCTGCCGCCGGACATTCAGCCGCAACTCGCGCCGCTCTCGACGCCGGTCGGCGAGCTCTATCGCTTCCGTCTCGTCTCGGACACGGCGAGTCCGACCGAGCTCCGCAGCATCGAAGACTGGACCGTCGAGCGCGCCCTCCGTATGGCGCCGGGCGTTGCCGACGTCGTGAGCCGGGGCGGCTTCATCAAGCAGTACCAGGTGAACGTCGATCCCTCCCGGATGAAGGCGTTCGGCATCGCGCTCCAGCAGGTGTTCACGGCGCTCGGCCGCGGCAATGCGAACGCGGGCGGCAACTACCTCGAGCAGGGCGAGCAGCAGTATCTGATTCGCGGCGTCGGGCTGCTGCGGTCGCCGGACGACATCGGCTCCATCGTTGTCGCCGAGCACGGCGGCACGCCGCTGTTGATCCGCGATATCGCCGACGTCTCGATTGCGTCGGTGCCGCGTCAGGGCATCGTCGGCCGCAACGACGACGACGAAGTCGTGACCGGCATCGTGCTGATGCGGAAGGGCGAGAACCCCTCCGAAGTCCTGACCGAGATCAAAGACCGCATCGATCATCTCAATGCAGCGGTGCTGCCGAAGGGCGTGCGCATCGTCCCGTACTACGACCGCTCGGTGCTCATCGCGACGACGCTGACGACCGTGTTCCGCAATCTGCTCGAGGGCGCGCTGCTCGTCACGCTCGTGCTGTACGTCTTTCTTCGCAATGGACGCGCCGCGGGCATCGTGGCCGCAGTCATCCCGCTCGCGCTGCTCTCGACGTTCATCGGCCTGCGCATCCGCGGCATTCCGGCGAACCTGCTGTCGCTCGGCGCGATGGACTTCGGGATCATCGTCGACGGCGCGGTCATCGTCGTCGAGAACGTCTTTCGCACGCTGGCGGAGCGCGACATCTCCACCGGACGCGAGTCCGTGCGGGGCGCGATTCTCGACGCGACCGTTCAGGTCGGACGGCCGACGCTGTTCTCGATGCTGATCATCATCGTCGCGCACATTCCGATCTTCACGCTGCAGCGCCACGAGGGACGCATCTTCGCGCCGATGGCGTACACCGTGTCGTCGGCGCTCGTCGGGTCGCTCGTCTTCTCGCTCACGCTCGTGCCGCTCCTGTGCTACTTCATGTTCGGCAAGGGCGTGAAGCACGAGCACAACTGGCTCGTCGCGTTCTGCCAGCGCATCTATCGCGCCGTCCTGGATCGCACGCTGCGACGGCCGGTCATCGTGATCGGCAGCGCCGTGGCCGCGCTCGCCGTCGCGCTCGCGCTCGTGCCGCAGCTCGGCACCGAGTTCCTGCCGGAGCTCAACGAGGGCACGATGTGGTTGAACCTCACGCTGCCGTCGAGCGTGTCGGTGTCGGAGGCGTCGAAGCTGGTCGCCCGCGTGCGCGCCACCGTGCGCCAGTTTCCCGAAGTGACCCAGGTCATCTCACAGGCGGGCCGTCCGGAAGACGGCACCGATCCCAAGCCCATCAACATGGCGGAGTTCTTCGTCGATCTGAAGCCGCCCGCCGAGTGGACGCGCACAATCACGCGCGAGGAGCTCGCGGCGCAGATCGAGGATGCCGTGGGCCAGATGCCCGGGCTGGAGCCGGCGATTTCCCAGCCGATTCGCGACAACGTGCTCGAGAGCATTTCGCAGATCGACGGGCAGATCGTCGTCAAGGTCTTCGGCGACGATCCGCAGACGCTGCGGCAGAAGGCGGCGGACGTTCTGCGCGCGGTGTCAGGGATTCGCGGCGTGTCGCGCGCGTTCGTCGATCGCGCGGGTGAAGTCCCGCAGCTGCAGATCGAAGTCGATCGCGGGCGCTCCGCGCGGTACGGCCTGAACGTGGCGGACGTCGAGGACGTCATCGAAACCGCGCTCGGCGGAAAAGTCGCGACGGAGATCTGGGAGGGGGACAAGCGCTTCGGCGTCGCCGTGCGGCTGCGCGAGCAGGATCGTCGGGATGTCGCCGCGATCGGCAACGTGCTCGTCGACACGCCCTCCGGGCCGCGCGTGCCGCTGTCCGATGTCGCCAACATCGCCGTGCGCGGCGGAAGCATGAACATCAGCCGGGAGAGCGGGACACGCGTCGCCGCGATCGGCGTGTTCATCCGCGGCCGCGACATGGGCGGCATCGTGCAGGACATGCGCGACCACGTCGCGAAGAGCGTGACGTTTCCGCCGGGCTACTACGTGACGTTCGGCGGCGAGTTCGAGAACCAGCAGCGCGCGATGACGCGGCTCGCGGTCATCGTGCCGGTGAGCGTGCTCCTGATCTTCATCCTGCTCTTCAACGCGTTCGGATCCGTGAAGAACGCCGGCATCATCCTCGCCAATATTCCGCTCGCGTCGATCGGCGGCATCGTCGCGCTGTATCTCACCGGCATTCACCTGAGCGTGTCGGCCGCGATTGGATTCATCGCGCTGTTCGGCCAGGCGGTGCTGAACGGCGTCGTCATGGTCAGCTACTTCGCCGATCTGCGGTCGCAGGGATTGTCGCCGGCCGACGCGGTGATGACGGGCGCGACCGTGCGCTTGCGGACGGTGCTGATGACGGCGCTGCTCGCGATGCTCGGGCTGCTGCCGATGGCGATGTCGCACGCCATCGGATCCGAAGTGCAGAAGCCGCTCGCGGTCGTCGTCATCGGCGGACTCGTGTCGGCGACGCTCCTGACGCTGCTCGTGCTGCCGACGCTCTACTACTTGGTGGAAGCGCGCGCGGCGCGGGCTTGAGCGCGTCGCGCGCGTCCCTCGGGACCGTGGCCGCCGAGAACGTCGCCGACGATCATCGAGAATCCGCCGAACGCCGCGAGGTCCGCGGGACCGCGGTGCAGGCCGATCTGGACGCCGCCGTCGATCGCGATTCGATTCCCGATCTGGTAGATCCCGCCCGCGTCGATCGCGGTCACGCCGCTGCCTTCGGCGTCCTGACGCGAGAACCAGAACGTCTCGACGTACGGATTCCAGTTGTCCGTCGCGGCCACGCTCACTGATACGGACGCGAGATGCTGGACGAAATGCGGCTCACCGCCGCCCGCGCCGATGGCACCGATGCCGTAGTTGACGTCGGCGTGCCAGTGCCGGCCGATGTCGGTGCCGGTCAACACGGCGAGCGTGAAGTCGGCGTCGCCTGATCCGAGACCTTTGTCGGCGCTCGCGGTCGGCAGATTGATCGTCGGCAGAATCGAGAGCACGGGCACGCCTCCGGGATCAGCCCACAGTCGCAGCTTCGCGCCGAGCTGCGTGTTGCCGGCGCCCGTTTGCCGCGTGACGCCGTCGGTCTGCGTCAGCACGCCGTCGGTGCCGACGCGCATCTCCAGCCAGTCCGTCAGTCCGACGCGCGCCGTGATCGGCGTGCCGAGCGCGTGCTGACCCGGCGTCGCTCGCGTGAACAGCCCGCCGACTTCGATCTGCAGCAGCCCGATGTCGACGATGTGCGTGCCGTTGGTGACGTCGGGACGATCGGGCTCGATGGCTTCCTGCGCCTCGGTGGCGGGGGCGAGACAGAGGAGGACGACGCACGCTGGCAGGAAGCGTCGCGCGCACTCGCGGAGGAGCGCGATCACCGTTCCAGTTCGACGAGCAGTTTCGACGCCGCGCGGGCGCCGATGGTGATGCGCCGGTCCTTGCCGCGCAGCATGACCGCATCGGCGGCCGTGTCGCGCGTCTCGACCTCGACCGGCTGTCCGGGCTTGAGGCCGTTGGTCTCGATGAACCGCAGGAACGCCGGATCCTGATCGGCGATGCGCGTCACGCGCAGCGGCGTGCCGGTCGGGCAGGTGAGGAGGCTGTCGAGATCCTTCTTCGGAATCGCGCCCTCGGGATTCGGAATCGGATCGCCGTGCGGATCGTGCGTGGGATGCCCGAGCATCTCGTCGATGCGCTCGATGAGCCGCTCCGACACGACGTGCTCGAGCTGCTCGGCATCGTCGTGCACTTCGTCCCACCGCATGCCCATCACCTGCACGAGGAAAGCCTCGACGAGACGGTGGCGGCGGACGACGAGGCCGGCCAGTTTTTCGCCGGCGGCGCTCAGCCGCACGCCGCTGTACGGCTCGTACTCCGCGAGCCCGGACTCCGCGAGCGCCTTGACCATCGTGGTCGCCGTGCCCGGCGTGACGCCCAGCGTCGACGCGACCTGTCCCATCGGCACGAGACGCTGATCGCGCGCGAGCGTCGACTGGCCCTGGAAGATGGCCTTCAGGTAGTTCTCGACCGTGCTCGACGGGAACATGCCACGATATTATCCGACATGTCCCTCGGGCAGGAGATTGCGACGCCGGACGGGAAGCGCCGCTACGTGCGCGCGCTGTTTGCGACGATCGCCGATCGCTACGACTTCATTACGGTCGTCCTGTCGTACGGACAGGATCGGCGGTGGAAGCGGCGGCTGATCGATCTCGCGGCGCCGCGTCCCGGCACGCGCGTGCTGGATTTGGCGACGGGGACCGGCGACATCGCGTTCGCCGCCGCCGCGCGCGGCGCGCGGGTGCTGGGACTCGACATCACGCTCCGCATGATCGAGCTCGCGCGCGCGAAACACCAGAATGTCGCGCGAGCCTTTCGGGCGAGCGATCGTCCACGCTTTCTGGTCGGGGACATGCTCGCGTTGCCCTTTCAGGGCGGCGCGTTTGATATCGTGACGACTGGTTATGGGTTGCGTAACGTGCCGGATCTGACGACAGCGATCGACGAGATTGCGCGAGTGCTGGCGCCGGGCGGTCAGCTCTTGTCGCTGGATTTCAATCGGCCGTCGAATCCGATCGTCCGCGCGGCGTACCTCGCGTATCTCACGGCTGTTGGCGCGACGCTCGGGTGGGTGCTGCATCGCGATCCGGACACGTATCGCTACATTCCCGCGTCGATCCGGCAGTATCCGGGGGCCGCCGCGGTCGCGCGGATGTTCGAGTCGCGCGGGTTCAGCCGCGTGCGATGCTATCCGGTACTGGGCGGACTGATGTCGATTCATCATGCCATTCGAGATTGACGCGACCGGCTGGTCGGGCGAGGGCGAGTTCACGCAGGTGCTGATCGAGCGCCTGCGGCGGATCGACGCGATTCGATTCGTCCGCGTCGAAGACGCGCCGGCGACGCGTTCCGAAGCCGACTACAACTTCATCAGCAACGAGCTGTACGTCGCGTTTACGACCGTCGAGCGCCGCGAGCCCATCAAGCGGTTCGGCCTGCTCCCGGGATCGCGCGTCGTCGTCGACAAGGCGATGACGCTCGCGGGGCTGGAGGCGGCGCTCACCGCCATTCCCGATGTCGGCGAGCCAGACTACGGCGACGAGGGCATGCTGCAGTACCTGCGGACCGAGCGGATCATTCCGCCGTATCAAACCCGCGGGTATAAGCTGGTGGAACTGGTTCGAGTCTACGAGGTTGGCACGCCCCGCCGTTCCTAATGGTCCTGCGCGCTTACGCCGACACTTGAAGCGGTGAGCATGGGCCGACTGGCGCATGCCGTCGTGTGCAATCGTATGAACAATCGTCCACAGCCTGAGTCCGGCGATCGATGAGCCTCGTTCCTTCACTCCTCCAGGCCATCGTCCGCGTCGACGGGGAAGCGCTGGTCATGCATGCCGGCGACAAACCGTACGTGGTGTCGCCGACCGGTCAGGTCGAGCTGGCGAGCAAGGGGCTCGCGCTCGAGGCCGTGAACGGCATCGTCTCGCAGCTTCTGCCCGCCGAGTTGCAGCACGCGCTCGACGAGTTCGGCGCCGTGCAGTACGAGTTGCCCGCCGCGCTGGAGTTCCCCGGAGAACAGTTCACGGTCGTCGCCGCGCGCGGCGGAGACGATGTCTGGATCGAGATTCGCCGCCGGCACGTGGACGAGGATTATCGAATCCCCGAAGAGATGTTGCCGCCGCGTTCGTCCGCGCCGGTTGAAGTCGACACGACGATTCCCGAGGGCATCATGCCGGCGGCCGCGCCAGTGCAGGCGCCGCCGCAGCGAGCGACGCCGCCCGCTGCCGCGATCGCGCCGCCCCCCGCGCCCGTCGTCGCGCCGCTTCCGGCTCCGGTCGTCGCGCCGCCGGCTCCTGTCGCCGTTCAGCCTCCGGCCACGAGCGTCCGCGCGGATGCCGCGCCTCATCTGGAGTTGGTCGACGAGGAGCTCTCGTTGCCGGAGGCGCATCAGTTGTGGGGACACGCGGGCGCGCCCGCGCACGGCGCTGTCGAGCAGGATCGCGGCGTCGAGGTGAACGAGCCCGCGCCTCCGCTGCCGGCCCCGGTGCCCGCGCCGACGCCAGCGCCGATTGCCGCTCCGCCCAAGGTCGCCGCGCCGCCGACAGTGGCGCCGGCACCGCCCAAGGTCGCGCCGGCACCGCCGAAAGTCGTCATGCCTCCGCCGGTCGTGGCTGCTCCGGCGCCGCGAATGTCGGCCGTTCCACCGCCGCGACCGATCGAAACGCCGGCGCCTCCGCAGCCGGCCGTCGTCCTGCCGATCGCGCGCAATCCGATCCGGCCCGAGCCGCAATTGCCGTCGATGGGCGATCCGACCATGTCGGGCCTCGATCGATTGCTGCGGACGTCAGCGGCGCGCGGCGCGTCGACCTTGTATCTCTCCTCGGAATCGCGGCCGTCGGTGCGCGTGGACGGCGAACTGCAGATGCTCGACGGCGAGCCCGTGCTGACGAGTCGCGACGTCGAGTCGCTGCTCCTCACGCTGATGCCCGAGCGCAGTCACGAGGCGCTGCGGACGGGCGCGGCCACCGAGTGGATTTGCGACATCGAAGGCGTCGGGCGCGTGCGCTGCATGAGCTTCCGCGATCACTGCGGACCGGGCGGCGTCTTCCGCCTGATGCCCACGCGCATGGTCTCCATCGATCAGCTCGGCCTGCCGCAGGCGGTGCAGTCGCTGACGATCGAGCCGGAGGGGCTCGTGCTGGTGGCGGGCCCGCGGTCGAGCGGCAAGCGCACGCTGCTCTCGGCCTTCGTCGATGCGATCAATCGCACGCGCAAGGATCACGTCATCACGATCGAGCGCGAGATCAACATCGTCCACGAGCGCGGCAACTCGTTCATCAGCCAGCGCGAAGTGCGCGGCAACGACGACGATATGCTGGCCGCGGCGCGGGCGGCGCTGCGCGAGGATCCGGACGTCCTCGTCATCGAGGATCTGCGGACCGGCGGACTCATGAACGTCGCGCTCGAAGCGGCGGCGTCGGGCCACCTCGTCGTCGGCGGCTTCTCGGCGCACACGGCGACCGGCGCCATCGACCGCATCATTGATCTCTATGCGCCGGAGTTCCGGCGTCAGGTGCAGCTCGCGCTGGCCGACAGCCTGCGCGGCGTGGTTGTCCAGGTGCTGTTGCGGAAGATCGGCGGCGGCCGCGTCGCGGCGCGGGAAGTGCTGCTCAACACGCCGGCGGTATCGAGCGTGATCGCGGAAGGCAAGACGTCGCAGCTGCCGATGGCGATCGAAGGCGGCCGGCGCTACGGCATGATGCCGCTGAACGACGCGCTGGTCGGCCTCGTCCAGTCGGGCGTCGTCGAGGCGCGCGAAGCCTACCGCCAGACGACCGACCGCGGCGGCCTGCTCGCCGCGCTCAAACGACAGGGCGTCGATACATCCTTCGTCGAGAAGCTCGCGTAGTCGCTCGGCTGAGCCTCGCGCGACAACTCACCGCTCGACGAACCGCTCGATCGCCTTCGTCAGAAACTCCAGCAACCCTTCTTCGGTGATCGTCTCGGGCGCGCCGATCGCCTGCTCCGACTGGATCACGCGGGATCCGCGTTTGCGGCTCGTGTGGCCCATCACCTGCGGCGTCTCGCCGTCGCTGTCGAGCGAGAGCTCGATGAAATCCTCGGTGCTGCGATCCGACATCATCCGCACGCTGCCGGTCGGCGTGAACACGGTGAACGCGATGCCCTCCGCCTTCAGGATGTTGGCCACCTGCCGGAAGAGCGGCACGGCCGTGCGGTTCAGCAGGACCTCGAAGGCGTTCGCGGCCTCGTCGTTGCGCGCGCGCCGCTCGGCGGCGCGGTGTTTGACGTGTTCGATCGTGCGGAGGAGATGTTTGCGGACGTCGGCGGTTTCCATACGGTCAAATCACGTTCTGCCGGCGAAGGCCGGCGATGGCGTCAGGGCTGAATCCAAGGTCGCCGGCCAGGACGGCGTCGGTGTGCTGGCCGAGCAGTGGCGGCGGTGTCCGCACGGCGCCTGGTGTGTCCGACAGCTTCACCGGCACGCCGAGCGCGCGCAGCGATCCGATCGTGGAATGCTCGACACGCGCGATCATCTCGCGCGCGTCGATCTGCGGATCGTCGAAGAGCTCCTGCAGGTTGCGCACGGATCCGCACGGCACGCCGGCCGCCGTCAGCCGGTCGATCCAATGCTGCCGCGGCCGCCGCCGCAGCGCGTCGGCGACGAACGGCCGGAGCGCGTCGTACGACGTCACCCGCTGGCGATTCGTCGCAAAGCGCGGATCGTCGGGCACATTCGCGACCTCGCGAAAGCGGCGCCACTGCTCGTCGGTTCCTACAGCAAGAACGAAGTCGCCGTCCGAGGCGGCGAACGTCTCGTACGGCACGATGCTCGGATGCCGGTTGCCGAGTCGCGCCGGCACCGTGCCGCTTGCGAAGTAGTTACCGGCCTGGTACGTGAGCAGCGCCACGACTGAATCGAGCATCGCGACGTCGACTTCCTGGCCGCGGCCCGTCCGTTCGCGCGTGAAGAGCGCCATCGACACGCCGTACGCGGCGAACATGCCGGTCACGATGTCGGCGATCGCCACGCCGAGCCGGAACGGCGGACCCTCGGGCGCGCCCGTGATGCTCATCAGTCCGCCCTCGGCCTGCATCACGGCGTCGTAGCCCGGCTCGTTCTGTCTCGGTCCCGTGTGACCGAAACCCGAGACCGAGCAGTACACGAGCCGCGGATACTGCGCCGCCAGCGATGCGTAGTCGAAGCCCAGCTTCGTCAGCGTGCCGGGGCGGAAGTTCTCGACGACGACGTCGGCCTTCGCGACGAGTTGGCGAAGCACCGCCTGGCCTTCGGGCTGCTTGAAGTCGAGCGTCACGCTCTCTTTGTTCCGGTTGATGCTGAGGAAGTACGCGCTCTCGCCCTCGAGAAACGGCGGACCCCAGGCGCGCGTGTCGTCGCCTTTGCCCGGCTGTTCGATCTTGATGACGCGCGCGCCCATGTCGGCGAGCAGCATCGTGCAGTACGGGCCCGACAGCACGCGCGTCAGGTCGAGAATCGTGATTCCGTCGAGTGGCCTCATAATGCCTGAATGATTATCGTCTACGCGGGCTCCGCCTGACGAAGCTGCGAACAGGTGAAAGAGTTGCTTTCACGAGAAGGCGTGCCGTTCACGGCCTACAACGTCGATGAAGACGATCGCGCGTACGACGACCTGATCGCGCGCGGCTGGCGCACCGTCCCTGTGACGATCATCGGCGACAACGCGATCAAGGGCTTCGACGAGCGCGCGCTGATGGCCGCGATCGCCGATTGGCGCGCCCGGCCGTAACGTCTCGGGCAATCGTCACCAGGTCCGATAACAGCGCATACGCGGTCTGCGTGAGACTGCCGCTTCGCTGGACGACCGCGATCTCCTCGAGCAGATCGGTCCGCAGGACGAGCGCGTTCTGCTGCCCTTCGAGTCCCGCGAGCAGATCGTCGCCGGCGAGTTCTTCGAGCGCGACGCGGGCCCGCACGCGCCCACGGCCCCGGTCGGCTCGGGCCACGAGCTTCAATCGCCGGCCGGCCGCTCGCGCATCGACGGCTCGCTGTCCGCTGTCCCTCGTAATGCCTTCGCGCTCGACGTCGTGCGGCGTGATGCGCGCGTCGAGCAGCACGTTGGCGAGCGCCGCCGTCTTGGCGGCGGCGTCCCACCCGTCGACGTCGAAGGACGGGTCGGCTTCCGCAATGCCGCTCGCCTGCATTTCGGCAAGTGCAGCGTCGAACGTCCGGCCTTGTTCCATCTCGGTGAGCATGTAGTTGGTCGTGCTGTTGATGACGCCGCGAAAGCCCTGGACGCGCACCGCCGGCAGCGTCTCGCGCACCAGATTGAAGATCGGCACGCCGTCCATCACCGCGCCCTCGAACAGAAAGCGCCGATCCGCTCGCTCCGCCGCGCGGGCAAGCGCGTGATACGCGAACGCGACCGGGCCCTTGTTCGCCGTCACGACGTGCGCGCCCAGCGAAAGCGCGGTCCGTACATGGCTGATGGCCGGCTCGCCGCGATCGATGTCCAGCGTCGTCGTCTCGACGACGACGAGACGACGATTGCGGGCGGCGGCGCGACTCGTCGTCGTCGCCTCGCGAAGCAAGGCGGCCGCGGATCCGGTTTCAGCCGGTCCAATCGATCTTCCACGCGCAACGGCCACAGCCAGCGCTCGGGTGTTCAGACCCTTCGCGGAGTAGGCGCATCCGTGACGGCGTGTCGCGATCCCGACGACGCGCGCGTCGACGCCGTGCTCGCGCGCGAGGACGCGGCGCCGGTCGTGGAGCAGCGCGGCGAATCGCCGGCCAACGTGGCCGAATCCGATCAGGATGAGGTCGAACGTCACCGCGCGGCGCCGATGTCGAGGAGCAGGTCGTGAAGCCGGTTCAATCCGTTCTGCAGGTACGACATCTCGTCGCCGAATCCGATGCGCAGGTAACCGTCCATGCCGAAGTGATCGCCGGGGACGATGAGCACGCTTTTCTGTTCGCGCAAACGGGTGACGAGCTCCGTCGAGTTGATCGGGTGATGATAGCGCGCGTAGACGATCGCGCCGGCGTCCGGCGGCGCATGGCTGAAGAGCGCGCCGTGCGCGGCGAGCCATTCGGCGATTACCGGATAGTTCGCGTTCAGAATGCGACGCGTGCGCGCGAGGATCTGCGCGCGGCGTGCGGGCTCCAGGGCGCGTCGCGCGAGCGCGTCGCTCAGCGCGCCGGGCGAGATCGTCGTGTAGTCGTGATACGACCAGAGCGCGGCGATGAGCGCGGGCGGCGCGACGACCCAGCCGATGCGCAATCCCGGCAGCGCATAGGCCTTCGAGAGCCCGCTCGTCACGATGACCCGATCGCTCCGGCCCCACATCGTCGGCGTCTCGCGGCCGTCGCGTTCGGCCCCGCGATAGATTTCGTCCGACAGGATCCAGGCGCCGCGGCGGTTCGCAATCGCCGCAATCGCGTCGAGATCCGGCGCGTCGACGCGCGCGCCGGTCGGGTTGTTCGGATTGCAGATGATGATCAACTTCGTCCGGTCGGTGACGAGGCGATCCAGGCTCTCGATGTCGATGCGCCACGCGGGCCCTGCGGCCTCGAGCAACGGCCATTCCTTGACGTTCGCGCCGAAAGCCCGCGCGAGGCCCCACGTCTGCCGGTATGCGGGCACCATCATCACGATCTCGTCGCCCCGTTCGACGAGGTTCCACGTCGAGATGTAGTTCGCCTCGGCCCCGCCGTTGGTGACTTGCACGGAATCTGGCGTGGCGTCCGGGTACTGGGATGCGATGAGCAATCGGAGCGGCGCCGTGCCATTCGACTGCGTGTAGCGAAGCGTTTCCGCGAGCAGGCTCTCGCGCGAGGCCGAATCGTCGACCAACTCGCCGAGCCGCAGCGGATGCACGCCGCTTTCAGACAGATTGAAGGCCACCTGGTTCTCGTAGGTGGACTGCATCCGCTCCATCGCAAATTGTTCGAGTTTCATCGGCGTTCACTGTACTGTGACTTGCGCGACAAATGAGTAATAGCTCCTGGACTATACTGAACTCTTTTTGTGCCACGGGCGCAGACAGCACGGGCTATCAGGAGCAGTAGTACCGAAGTACCGATGACGTCAGCGCCCCCTCCGAATCTCGCGCGCATCCCCGCCGGTGAGTTCTATATGGGCGCGGCCGATGCCGGAGAAGATGAACGCCCGGTTCATCGCGTCTTCGTCAGTGAGTTCTTCATTGGACGCTTTCCCGTCACGCACGACGAATACGCGCGCTTCATCCGGTCGACCGGCTATCCCGCGCCGGCGATCCGCGGTCTTCCGCTCATCGCGGCCGGCGGGCGCGATTCGGTGTTCAAGGAACTCGCGGCGCCGTACGTCTGGCAGGACGGACAGCCGCCGCCGGGGCACGGCGGTCATCCGGTCGTCCTCGTGCGGCACGACGATGCGGTCGCGTATTGCGAGTGGCTGTCGACTACCCTGGGGCGCGCCGTACGCCTGCCGACCGAAGCGGAGTGGGAAAAAGCCGCGCGCGCCAACATGGATGGCCAGAAATATCCGTGGGGACAGGAGATCGATTCGTCGCACTGCAATTACCTGATCGATCCCGCGTTGAAGCGCCAGCGGGGCACGCGATCGACGGGCACGTATCCGCCCAACGGCTACGGTCTCTATGACATGTGCGGCAACGTGTGGGAGTGGGTCTCCGACTGGTACAGCGCCGACGCGTACGGTCTCGCCGACGCGCGCGATCCGCGCGGTCCTTCATCTGGGAGCCTGCGCATCGTGCGCGGGGGATCGTGGGTGACGGACGACGTGTCGATGCTGCGCTGCGCGTACCGTCACAAGGTGCCGCCCGACACGTATTCTTACAGCGTGGGATTTCGAGTCGTATGCGAAGCCTGACGCCCGACGGGTACGCGCGCGCGCGCCGCACGCTCATGCGGCGCGATCCCGTGCTCGCCGAGGCCATCAAGCGCATCGGCGCGTGCGGCATGGCCGACCGCCAGCGCAAGGATCATCTGAGCGCGCTCGTCGGCGCGATCGTCAGCCAGCAGTTGTCGACGAAAGCCGCCGCGACGATCTTCGGCCGCTTCGTCGCGCTGTTTCCCGACGGTCACATCCCGCATGCCGGGGCCATCGCCGCGCGCAGCGACACCGAGCTTCGCGGCGTCGGACTGAGCGGACAGAAGGTCGGCTACATGCGCGACCTGTGCGCCCGAATCATCGACGGCCGGCTTCAGCTCGACGAGCTCGAAGTGCTGGCGGACGAAGAAGTCATCGAGCGGCTGACGGCCGTCAAAGGTTTCGGGCGCTGGACCGCGGAGATGTTCCTGATGTTCCGGCTGCACCGGCCCGACGTGCTGCCGGCCGGCGACCTCGGCATCGTCAATGCGATTCACCGGTTGTACGGACTGCGAAAGAAGCCCGACGCCAAGCGCATTCTGAAGATCGGCGAGGCGTGGCGGCCCTATCGATCCGTCGCGTCGTGGTATCTGTGGCAGACGTTGAGAGAAACTGAAACGTCAAAACAGAAAACTTAGAACTCAGTTTTCAGTTTTCAGTTCCAGGTTGTCAGTTTCAGCCATAGCAGTACGTATCCTGCCGCTATGGCGACCAGCGTCCCGCGCTCGCTGAACAGCGTTTCCTTCCACGAGAACGCGGCCGCGGGGACCGCTGAGTTCGCAGAACGTACCTGATTCGTTCCGCGTTCTCCGCGCGCTCCGCGGTGGCTTCCCGGAATCCAGCGCGGCACGCGCGTCGTGTAGTCGCGGTAGGGCTCGCCGAGGCGCGACAGGAGAAGCTGCTCCTCCCACTTCACGATCGCGTGGTATTCGGCGGCGAGGAGCAGCGCGATGATCGGCGCCATCCACAGCAGCCGCGCGGTCAGCGCGACGCCGACCCAGAGCCCGATGTTGCCGATGTAGAGCGGATTGCGCACGATGGCGAACGGGCCCGAGTCGATGAGCGGACCGAGCCGATCGGTCCGGGTCCGCGAAATGGCGCCGATGTGATGGACGCCCCACAGGCGGATCACCTCGCCGAGCAGCGTCACTGCGACGCCGCCAAAGACGATGAACGGGGAAACCGGATTTTCGCCGACCGGCGTCAGAAGAAGGGCGAGGGCGAAGGGAATCGGCATGGCGGTGCGGTGTTGAAACAGCCATCTGCCGATTTTGGTAGAATCAGGACTAGTCCGGTCGGATATCGGTGATGTTGTCAAACGCCTCCATTCTTGATCGTGCGCCCGGGTCGTCCGTGCTCGACATGATCGGGCGCACGCCCCTGGTGCGGCTCCACCAGTTCGAGCGCGAGACGCCTGGCGTCGAGCTGTACGCGAAGGCCGAGTGGCAGAACCCGGGCGGGTCGGTGAAGGACCGGGCGGCGGCGCGGATGATCCTCGACGGCGAGGCGTCGGGCGCGCTGACACACGGCAAGACGATCATCGACGCCACGTCGGGCAACACGGGCATCGCCTACGCGATGGTGGGGGCGGCGCGCGGCTACAAGGTCACGCTGTGCCTGCCGGAGAACGCGAGTCCCGAACGCAAACTGATTCTGCGCGCGCTGGGCGCCGAGCTGATCCTGACGAATCCGCTCGAAAGCACCGACGGCGCCATCCGTGAAGCGCGACGGCTGGTGGCGTCCGATCCCGGCCGCTACTTCTATCCGGACCAGTACAGCAACGACGCCAACTGGCGGGCGCACTACGATACGACCGCGCCCGAGATCATCGAGCAGACGAGCGGGCGGCTGACGCACTTCGTCGCCGGTCTGGGCACGAGCGGCACGTTCGTCGGGACCGGACGGCGTCTGCGGAAATTCAATCCGGCCATCAAGCTGATTTCGTTTCAGCCCGACGCGGCGTTCCACGGGCTGGAAGGGCTGAAGCACATGGACTCCGCGATCGTGCCGGGCATCTACGACAAGACGCTGGCCGACGAGGATCTCCGCATCGATACCGAGCGCTCGTACCAGATGGTGCGGCGTCTGGCGCGCGAAGAGGGGCTGCTGGCCGGAATCTCGTCGGGCGCGGCCGTCGTCGCGATGCTGGATGTGGCCCGGCGGCTGAAGCGCGGCATCATCGTGACGGTGTTTCCGGACGGCGCCGAGAAGTACCTCAACGAGAGTTTCTGGACGGTCAATGGCTGATCGCGCGCTCACGATCACGGCCGACGTCGATCAGGCGATCCGGCGTCACGGCCAGGACACGTATCCGCACGAGTGCTGCGGCGCGATGGTGGGCCGCGACGGCCGTGTGACCAGCGTCGTCGCGCTGCCGAATACGACAGAAGAGGGGCCGCGCCGGCGCTTTCTCGTGCGGCCGTCGGACTATCGTCTCGCGGAGCGTCGCGCGAGCGAACTGGGCGGGGAGCTGCTGGGGTTCTATCACTCGCATCCCGATCATCCGGCGAGGCCGTCCCAGTACGACCTCGATCACGCGTGGCCGACATTTGCGTACGTCATCGTGGCGGTGGCCGCAGGCACCGCGGGCGATATGACCGTGTGGCACCTGCAGGACGATCGATCCCGTTTCCTCGAGGGCAGTCTGCATCATGGCGAAAATTCTCATTCCGACCCCGCTCAGGCCGTACACCGACAAGCAGGACACCGTTGATGCGCTCGGCGCGACGGTCGGCGAACTGCTCGCCGATCTGACGCGCAAGCACTCGGGTCTCAAGGCGCATCTCTACAACGAGCAGGGCAAGCTGCGCAGCTTCGTCAACGTGTACGTCAACGACGAAGACATCCGGTACTTGCAGAAAGAGCAGACGCCGGTGAACGCGGGCGACACGGTGAGCATCATCCCGTCGGTCGCAGGCGGGTCAGACGATCGGGGGACAGGTCTCGCCGCTGGAACCGCAGTCGCGGACGCCGCGAGACCCGTCCCCCAACTCTCGAACGACGAGGTGAAGCGGTACTCGCGCCACCTCATCATGCCGGAGGTCGGTATCGAGGGTCAGCGCAAGCTGAAGGCCGCGAAGGTGCTGTGTATCGGCGCCGGCGGTCTGGGATCGCCCGCATCGATGTATCTCGCGGCCGCAGGCGTCGGGACGATCGGCATCGTGGACTTCGACGTCGTCGACTTCAGCAACCTGCAGCGGCAGATTGTGCACGGCACGCCGGATGTAGGCCGATCGAAGCTCGCGTCGGCGAAGGATCGGCTGCACGCCATCAATCCTGAGATCCGGATTGAGACGTACGAAGCGGCGCTGTCCTCGCAGAACGCGTTCAAGCTGTTCGAGCCGTACGACATCATTTTGGACGGGACGGACAATTTCCCGACCCGTTATCTCGTGAACGACGCGTGCGTTCTGCTCGGCAAGCCCAACGCCTACGGCAGCATCTTCCGCTTCGAAGGACAGGCGTCGGTGTTCGCGACCAAGGACGGCCCGTGCTACCGCTGTCTGTATCCGGAGCCGCCGCCGCCGGGGCTCGTGCCAAGCTGCGCCGAAGGCGGCGTCCTCGGCGTGCTGCCCGGCATCATCGGCGTGATTCAGGCGACCGAGACCGTCAAGCTCATCATGGGCATCGGCGAGCCGCTGATCGGACGCTTCCTGATCTACGACGCGCTGCGGATGAAATTCCGCGAGCTGAAGCTGCGCAAGGATCCGGACTGCCCGGTGTGCGGGACCCATCCGACCGTCACGCAGCTCATCGATTACGAACAATTTTGCGGCGTGAAGCCGCTGCAGGGTCCCGTGGCTCAGGATGGGACTCCCGTCCCCCTGAACAACGCGACTGAAATCACGACCGTGGATCTCAAACATCGGCTGGACCGCGGCGACGCGCTGCGGATCATCGACGTCCGTGAGCCGCACGAGTACCAAATCTGCCGGATTCCGGGATCGATCCTGATCCCGCTCGGCGACATCCCGAAGCGCTACAACGAGCTCAATCCGGACGATGAGCTCATCATGCAGTGCCGGTCGGGCGCCCGGAGCGCGAAAGCCGCGGATTTCCTGCGATCGGTCGGGTTCAAGCGCGTGCTGAACCTGAAGGGCGGCATCCTGGATTGGATCGACAAGGTTGACCCCAGTCAGCCGAAGTATTAAACTCCGACTATAGCGGTCGGATTTAAAGAACCACCATGCTGAGGCTCTCGAAAAAGGCGGATTACGCGCTCATCGCGATGAAGCATCTCGCGGTTCGGGGCGACCGCGGCACTCAGGGGTCCGCGTCCGCCAGGGAAATCGCCGAACTCTACGATATTCCTGTGGAGCTGATGGCCAAGGTGCTTCAGCGTCTGGTCCGGCGGGGTCTGCTGGCGTCACAGCAGGGCACGCGCGGCGGCTACCAGCTCGCGCGGCGGCCGGCGCTGATCTCGGTGGCCGACGTGATTCAGGCGATCGAGGGTCCGGTGACGGTGACGGCGTGTTCGACCGAGGAAGGGCAGTGCGAGCAGTTTTCGAAATGCAACGTCCGCGACCCGCTGTGGCGGGTGCGTGAACGGATCCTGACCGCGCTCGGTGAATGCACGATCGCGGAACTTGCCGCGGATCCTCCGATTCCGGCGCCCGCGCGAGCCGCGGTGCTCCATACGCATCTATAAGGGACTATGGCCATCAAACTTCCGATCTACATGGACTATCACGCGACGACGCCGTGCGACCCGCGCGTCGTCGAAGCGATGCTCCCGTACTTCACCGAGAAGTTCGGCAACGCCGCCAGCCGCAACCATCCGTTCGGGTGGGAAGCGGAGGAAGCGGTGGAGAAGGGGCGCAAGCAGGTCGCCGATCTGATCGGCGCGAGCCCGAAGGAAATCGTCTTCACGAGCGGCGCGACCGAATCGGACAACCTGGCGATCAAGGGCGTCGCCGAGATGTACCGCGAGAAGGGCAACCACATCATCACGTGCGTGACCGAGCACAAGGCGATCATCGACACGTGCAAGCGGCTCGAGAAGAACGGCTACCGCGTCACCTATCTGCCCGTGCAGAAGGACGGCCGGATCAGCCTCGACGAGCTGAAGGCCGCCATCTCGGACAAGACGATCCTCATCTCGATCATGGCGGCCAACAACGAGATCGGCGTCATCCAGCCGATCGCCGAGATTGGCGCGATCGCGAAAGAGAAGGGCATCCTCTTCCACACCGACGCCGTGCAGATTGTCGGCAAGGTGCCGTTCAACGTGAACGACCTCAAGGTCGACATGGCGTCGCTCAGCGGGCACAAGATGTACGGCCCGAAGGGCGTGGGCGCGCTCTACGTCCGCCGCCGCAACCCGCGCGTGCTGCTGGCGCCCATCATCGACGGCGGCGGCCACGAGCGCGGCATGCGGTCCGGCACGCTGAACGTGACGGGCATCGTCGGCTTCGGGAAAGCCGCGGAGCTCTGCAAGCAGGAGATGGCGGCCGAAAGCGAGCGGCTGCGCGGCCTGCGCGACTATCTGAACGACAAGCTGCACAAGAACCTGGACGAGATTTACATCAACGGGTCGATGGAGCACCGGCTGCCGCACAACCTGAACATCAGCTTTGCGTACGTCGAAGGCGAGTCGCTGCTGATGGGCATCAACGACGTCGCGGTCTCGTCGGGCTCGGCGTGCACGTCGGCCAGCCTCGAGCCGTCCTACGTGCTCAAGGCGCTCGGCGCCGGCGACGATCTCGCGCACTCGTCCATCCGGTTCGGCCTCGGCCGGTGGTCGACCAAAGAGGAAGTCGACTACGTCGCCGACAAGCTGACGTCGGTCGTCACGAAGCTGCGCGACATGTCACCGCTGTACGAACTCGCCAAGGAAGGCGTCGATCTGTCCACGATGGTGTGGCAGACAGAAGGACACTAACGTCATGGCATATTCCGACAAAGTCATCGATCACTACGAGAACCCGCGCAACGTCGGGTCGCTCCCGAAAGACGACGTCAACGTCGGCACCGGGCTCGTCGGCGCGCCCGAATGCGGCGACGTGATGAAGCTGCAGGTCAAGGTCAACCCGGCGACGGGCGTCATCGACGACGCGAAATTCAAGACCTTCGGCTGCGGCTCGGCGATCGCGAGCTCGAGCCTCGCGACCGAGTGGCTCAAGGGCAAGACCGTCGATGAAGCGCTGGCGATCAAGAACACCGACATCGTCAACGAGCTGAGCCTGCCGCCCGTGAAGATCCACTGTTCGGTGCTGGCGGAGGACGCGATCAAGGCGGCGATCGCCGACTACAAGAAGAAGCAGGCATCCGAGGGCAAGCTCTCAGCTGTCAGCTCTCAGACGTCGGTCTGAACACTGACAGCTGAAAGCCGATAGCTGACAGCCAAAGCGACATGATTCAGATCAGCGAGACCGCGGCGCACAAGATCCGGACGTTGATGACCAAGCAGGGCATCGACGAGGGCGGCCTGCGCGTCGGCGTGAAGGGCGGCGGCTGCTCCGGGCTGAGCTACACATTCGCCTGGGAGAAACAGCCGCGCCTCGGCGATGAAGTGTTCGAGGGGCCGGAAGGCGCCAAGATCTACGTCGACAGGAAGAGCTTGATCTACCTGAACGGCACGGTGCTCGACTACGACACGAACCTGATCAGCAAGGGGTTCGTCTTCAACAACCCGAACGCGAAGTCGACCTGCGGGTGCGGCAGTTCTTTCGGAGCGTAACAAGTCCGGCGTGTGACGGCTGAAGTCTGGGGGGCGTCTTCAGACTTCACCCTTCAGACTTCAACCTTTCATGTCCTCCCCGACACTTCAAGTTTGTCGCGAATGCGGCGGCGGCGCGCCGGTCGACGCGCACTTCTGCCCTCAGTGCTCGAAGATCCTGACGCTGGGACGGCACGGCGACTACTTCGCGTTTCTCGGATTGCCGCGCAAGCTCGGCATCGACGCCGAGGATCTCGAGCAGCGCTTTCGCGGGCTGAGCCGCAAGTTTCATCCGGACTACTTCTATAACGCGGCGCCCGCGGAGCGCCGAGCGAGCCTCGAGCGGTCGTCGTACCTGAACGACGCGTACCGCACGCTGAAGCAGCCGATCACGCGCATCGAGTACCTGCTGCAGGTGGAAGGCCTGGCGCCGAAGAATCCGCAGGAGGCGTCGCGGCAGGTGCCGCCCGCCTTGCTCGAAGAAGTCTTCGCGCTGAACGAGGAACTGGACGAGATTCGGGATCTGCGCAGCGGCGGCGCGCCGGCGGAGGCGTGGAAGAGCCGGCTCGAGCGCGCGCGGCGGCCGATCGAGGCCAAGCGCGTCGAGCACGAAGCCCAGCTGGAGGAGCTGTCCGCGCGGTGGGACGCGCTCGTCGAATCCGGCGCCGGCGAACGCGATCGGCGCGCGGCGCTCGAAGCGCTCCGCGATCGGTTTCTCGAGCGCAACTACATCACGAATCTCCTTGCCGGAATTGAACGAGAGCTGAACGCCGCCCTATGAGCAGAGCCGTCGGCATCGATCTCGGCACCACGAATTCCCTCGTCGCGTACGTGAAGGATGGTGTGCCCGTCGTGATCCGCGATCGCAGCGGCGACGGCCTCGTGCCGTCGATCGTCTCGGTGGCGGAGGATGGCACGATTCACGTGGGCCGCGAGGCGCAGCGCCGACTGCTGACCGACGCGCAGCGCACCGTCTACTCCGTGAAGCGGTTCATGGGGAAGGGCGCCGAAGAAGTGCGCGGCGAGGCGCGTCACCTGCCGTTCCGCATCAGCGGCGAGGCTGGCGGCGCGGGTGGCTCCGGCGGTGTCGTCCGGATCGGGCTTGGCGACCGCGAGTTCACGCCGCCGGAGATCTCGGCGCTGATTCTCCGCGAGCTGAAGCACCGCGCGGAAGCGTTCTTCGCGGCGCAGGGCGACATCGATCCCGACGTCGACCGCGCGGTCATCACCGTGCCGGCGTACTTCAACGACGCGCAGCGCACGGCGACGCGCGATGCCGGCCGCATCGCCGGCCTCGAAGTGCTGCGGATCATCAACGAACCGACCGCGGCGTCGCTCGCGTACGGCCTCGACAAGCGGCACACCGGACTGATCGCCGTCTACGACCTGGGCGGCGGCACGTTCGACATCTCCGTCCTGCGCGTGGAAGACGGCGTGTTCCAGGTGCTGTCGACCAACGGCGACACGTATCTCGGCGGCGATGACATCGACGTCCTGCTGATGGACAGAGTCCTCGCGGATATGACGCCCGTGGCGTCCGGCTTCAGCCGGACTCCGGAAGCGGTGCAGGCGATCCGCAAGGCCGTGATCCAGGCGAAGTGGGATCTGTCCGAGCGCGACGACACGGAGATTCGCGTCGGCGAGTACCGGAAGCGCATCACGCGGGCGGAATTCGAGGCGCTGATTCAGCCGATCGTCGACCGGACGCTCGGGCCGTGCCGGCAGGCGCTTGCCGACGCCGGGCTCGCCGCGTCGCAGATCGACGAGGTCGTGCTGGTCGGCGGATCGACGCGCATTCCGCTCGTGCGCCGCGCCGTGGCGGAGCTCTTCGGCCGCGCGCCGCACAGCGAGCTGAACCCCGACGAAGTCGTCGCGCTCGGCGCCGCGGTGCAGGCCGACATCCTGATCACCGGCAACCGCGAGATGCTCCTGCTCGACGTGACGCCGCTGTCGCTCGGCATCGAGACGATGGGCGGCGTGATGTCGAAGATCATCATGCGCAACTCGACGATCCCCGCGACCGGCAGCGAGATGTTCACGACGGGCGTCGACAATCAGACGGCCGTCGACATCCACGTGCTGCAGGGCGAGCGCGAGCTCGTCGGCGACAACCGATCGCTCGCGCGTTTCAAGCTGCGCGGCATTCCGCCCATGCCCGCCGGCATGCCGCGCGTCCAGGTCCAGTTCCAGATCGACGCGAACGGGATCCTCAGCGTCTCCGCGCGCGAGCTGCGGACCGAAGTCGAGCAGACGATCGAAGTGAAGCCGTCGTACGGCCTGACGGACGAGGAAGTCGAGCGCATGCTGCTCGACTCGTTCGAGCACGCCGAGGCCGACTTCGAGGCGCGGCTGCTGATCGAGGCCAGGAACGAAGCCGAGACGGTCATTCAGGCGACCGAAAAATCGCTGCGCGCCTCGGACTTCGCCGAGATCGACAAGGCCGAGCTCGCGCCGGGCGAGCGGGAGAAGATCGAATCGGTGCTGTCCGGCCTCAAGCTCGTGCTCAACGCGACCGACCGCGAGACGATTCAGAAGTGGACGAAGGCGCTGAACGACGCGACACAGCATCTGGCCGAGGTGATGATGAATCGCTCGGTGAGCGCCGCGCTGTCAGGGAAGAACGTCAACGAAGTGTAGCGCGAGCAGCCACCGCGACTGTAGCGCGAGCCTTTCAGGCGAGCGGAAACCATATGCCCAAAGTCACGTACATCATCGACGGCGAGCCGACGGTCATCGAGTTCGAGCACGGCAAGGTCCCGTACTCGAATCACGGCAAGCCCGAGTCGTTTCTCGATCTCGCCAAGCACTTCGGCGTGCCGCTCGAGCACGCGTGCGGCGGCAGCTGCGCGTGCACGACGTGCCACGTGATCATCCGCGAGGGCGCGCAGAACCTGAGCGAGATGCAGGACGATGAAGCCGATCGCCTCGACACCGCATGGGGGCTGACCGCGCATTCGCGGCTCGGCTGCCAGGCGATCATCACGGGCGACGTGGTCTGCGAGTTGCCGATGTACACCCGCAACTACGTGCAGGAAGGCGGCGGCATCCAGCTCGGCAAGTCCGACAAGAAGGAGCGGAAAGCGCAGGAGGTGACGCCGTGAAGTGGACGAATTCCGAAGACATCGGCATCGCCCTCGCGGAGAAATTTCCCGGCGTCGATCCGCTGGGCCTTCGCTTCACCGATCTGCGCGAGCGCGTGCTCACGCTCGAGGGCTTCGACGATGATCCCAAGACGTCGAACGAGTCGAAGCTCGAGGCGATCCAGATGGCGTGGTACGAAGAATTCAAGGACGCCCAGTGAGCGCAGGCGGCATCTTCCGCCCGGGCATGCGCGGTTATTTCGTGCCCTTCGTCGCCGGCATCGCGCTGATCGTCAGCGCGTTTCTGCCGTGGGTCGTCGTCGGCGGTGTCTCGATGCAGGGCGTGCCCGACGTGCCGGCGCTCTGGGTCATCGGGCTCGGCGCGGTCGCCGCCGTTCTCGCCGTCCTCAGCCTGATCACGCGCAAGAACTCGCGCCATCCGCTGCTCATCGTCGGATTGATGGCGCTCGGGATCCTGTTTCTGTCGTGGCGCATTCTGCCGCGCACGGCGGGCGAGCGCGCGCTCACGATCTCGCAGGCGTTCGCGATCGTGGAGAACACTGAAATGAAGGACGCGCCGCCGGCGTTCGTCGGCGCGGGCATCTACGTTGGTGTGCTCGCGGCGTGCACGATCGTCGCCTTCGGCATGACCATCGTCGTCAAGCGCGTCTCGCGGCCCTATACCGTTCCGTCGCCGGACGACGACGTCGACTAGATGCGCGTCCTCATCGTCTCCGCGACGGCGCCGGAGACTGACTCGATCGCCGCGGTCTTCAGGAACTTCCCGCAGCATCACATCGATCGGCTTGTCACCGGCGTTGGCATGGTGGCGACCGCGGCACGATGCGCGCAGGCGCTGACCAGGGAGCGTTACGACCTCGCCCTCAATCTCGGCGTGTGCGGAAGTTTTGATCCTGCGCTGGCGCCCGGCGCCGTCGTTCACGTGGCCACCGACTGCATCGCCGAGTTGGGCGCCGAAGACGGCGAGGCGTTCCTCACGATTCAGCAGATGAATCTGCTCGCCGCGAACGAGTTTCCGTTCACGGACGGCCGGCTCGTGAACGCGCACCCGCCGGCGAATGCGACGCTGGCGCGCCTGCCTGCCGTCGACGGCATCACGGTCAACACCGTGCACGGCAACGCGCGATCGATCGCCGCGATCGTGGCGCGCTTTGCGCCGCAGGTGGAGAGCATGGAGGGCGCCGCGTTCATGTACTGCTGTCTGATTAAGGGCGTCCCCTTCGTTCAAGTGCGCGCCGTGTCGAATGTGGTGGAGACGCGCAATCGCGCGGCGTGGAAAATGGCGGAGGCGATCGACGGCCTCACGCGCGCGGCGCTGAGTATTCTCAAAGACGCATGACGCTGACGCTCGGCTTCTCGCCGTGCCCGAACGACTGCTTCATGTTCGACGCGATCGTGCATCGACGCGTCGACCTGGAGGGCCTGGAGTTCACCGCGCACCTGGCCGACGTCGAGGCGCTGAACAAGGCCGCGTTCGCGGGCGAGGCCGACGTCACCAAGCTCAGCTACCACGCGTACGCGTACTGCGCCGATCGGTATGCGCTGCTCGACGCCGGCAGCGCGCTGGGACGCAATTGCGGTCCGCTGCTCATTTCGAAGCGCGCGATCTCACGCGAGGACGTCGCAGCGGGCGATCTGACAATTGCGATTCCAGGGAAATACACGACGGCGAACTTTCTGCTCGGCCTGGCGTTCCCGCGCGCGCGCAACACGACGGAGCTCGTGTTCTCGGAGATCGAGTCGGCGCTGCTGAGGGACGAGTACGACGCCGGGCTCATCATCCACGAGAATCGATTCACGTACGAAGCGAAGGGACTGAAGAAGATCATCGACCTCGGCGAATTCTGGGAGAGCGAGACCGGCGCGCCGATTCCGCTCGGCGGCATCGTCATCCGTCGTTCGCTTCCAGTCGAGGTTCAACGCGCGGTGAATCGCGTGCTCAGGCGCAGCGTCGAGTACGCGTTCGCGAACCGCTCTGCCAGTCTGCCGTACGTGCGCGCCCACGCCCAGGAGATGAGCGAGGACGTCATGTACAAGCACATCGATCTGTACGTGAACGAGTATTCGATTGATCTGGGGGGCGAGGGACGGCGGGCCGTGCGGCTCCTTTTCGAGAAGGCCACAGCCGCCGGCGTCATTCCCGGGATGACGGACCGTCTGTTCCTGACGTGAGGCTGCCCGCCGCGTCCGTCGGCCTCGTCGGATCGTCCGCGTCGTCGAGATGGACACGCGCCAGATAGTGCAGCGCGGTACCGACGCCCCAGCGGTTGGGCGCCGTGAGGATGACGAACGCGACCGCCGCCGCAAACGCTCCCAGAAACACGACAGGCCTCGACCGGTGGACGCCGAAGTACAGCAGTCCAATCATCACGCCGATCGCGAGTCGGTCGCCCATGATGGTGAAGAACCACGTGTCGCCTTGATTGCGCTCGTACACGAGCCCGCAGACGCCGCACCGATTCACGGGACGCGCCCAGCCGGTGTAGAGCGTTCCCTGGCCGCACTGCGGACATCGTTTGCGCCACCCGCGCCACACCGCCGTTCGGACCGGGACCGTCGGCATCGCCGTCAATCTGCGAGCCCGTGAACGTCGCGCAGCGCCGCGTGCAGCTGACGCACGCCGTCCGTCAGGCTCGCTGGACCCGGCTGCAGGATGTACGTGGACTTGATTTCGAAAATCCGATCGTCTCGCACCGCGCTCACGGCGTTCCACCCGGGCCGCGACTGAATCGTCGGCTTCTTCATCTTCTTGCCGCACCACGACGCGAAGACGACCTGCGGATCGCGTCGCGCGACCTCGGCCGGATCGACGATGCGATCTTTCGCGAGCGCCGCGGTTGAGAGTTCGGGAAAGATCGGCGTGCCGCCGGCGATCTCGACCAGTTCTTCCACCCAGCGGATGCCGGAAATGAGCGGCTCGTCCCACTCCTCGAAGAAGACGCGCAACCTGGCTGGGAAGCGCGACGCCGCGTCGCGCATGCGATCGAGATCGGCCGCGAGCCGGTCCGCGAGACGCTCCGCCTCCGCCTGGCATCCAACGAGACCGCCAAGCATCCGGATCATCTGCAGAATCTCGGCGACCGATCGCTGATTGAACGTGACGACCGCCATGCCTCTTCGGACGAGCTCCGCGGACAGATCGGCCTGTAGATCGGAGAACGCGAGCACGAGATCCGGCTTGAGCGCCTGAATCTTGTCGAACTTCGCGTTGATGAACGCCGAGATCTTCGGCTTCAGCCGCGCTTCCGGCGGCCGCACCGTGTAGCCGGAGACGCCGACGATGCGGTCGCCTTGCCCGAGCAGGTACAGGGTCTCGGTCGTCTCTTCCGTCAGGCAGACGATGCGTTCTGGATAGCGAGCCATGATCGGCAGCCCTAAAGAGCTGCGCTACGGGTCGGCGGCGCCAACTCGAGATCGGTGAAGACGAATCCATCGCGTTCGACGGTGATTCCCGTCTTGATTGGAATCTCGCGGCTGAACATCGGTCCCTTGTAGGCGAACGAGTGAAACTCGCCGCGCTCGCCGCACGGATCGACGGATGCGGGCAGCTCATCGAGCAGCGTTGCATCGAAGTCACGGCCGGCGAAGCGGCGATCGAGTTGCTTCGGATTGATGCAGGTGATCCGCGCGGCGAGGCCGCCGGCGATCATTTCGCGCGCAAGCGCCGGCGTGGCGCTGTCGTCCTCGTGGAAGAGCGGAAAGAGAGGCGTCAGGCCCGTCCCTGCGAGGCGCTCCTCGCGATACCGGCGAATGTCCTGCAGAAACAGATCGGCGAACGCGATCTGGGTGAAGCCTTCGGCGACGGCTCGTCGCACCGCGTCGGCCATCACGCGCTCGTAGACGTCGTTGGGGCAGGGCGACGGGATCGGAAGCATCCAGAGCGGCAGGCCCAGCGCGTCCGCCTGCGCCTGCAGCAGCTCGACTCGCACCGCATGCATCGCGACGCGCTGCGCGGGCTCGTTGATTGTGGTCAGGAGACCGGCGAGTTGAACGTCACCACGTTGGCGCAACACGTGCACCATCCACGCCGAGTCTTTCCCGCTGCTCCATGAGACAAGGCATTTGGTCATTTCTGATGCAGCGTCTGCGCGAGCTTGCGCGTTGCGTCGACGACGCGCGGGCCGGGGACGACGAATTCGTCGCCGACCAGGAGATACACGCGATGGTTCCTCACGGCCGGCACCGACGGCAGCGCGTCCCACGCCGCCAGCTCGCGCTTCACGTCGAGAGACGTCGCGCTGTCGCCGTACCGCAGCTCGATGATGACGTCCGGCCGTCGCGTGAGGATCATTTCGGTCGTCGTCTCGACCGACTGCTTCGCGATGTCGGCGAACATGTCCTCGCCGCCGGCGATGTCCAGCATGTCGTGGAGGAACCCGTAGCCGCCGCTCGCGTCGATGTTCCTCAGCGATCCGGCGTCGCGGCCGAAGACGAGCAGCGTCTTCGGCCGCGTCTGACCGGCGACCGATCGGCGAATCGCCGCGAGGTCGGATTCCATCTTCGATGCGACGCGGTTCGCGGCGTCCGCGGATCCGATTCGCGCGCCGACGGCACGCACGGTCCCGGTGATGTCGGGCAGTCCGCGGTGCTCGTACAAGTACATCGGGATGGCCGCGCGTTCGAGGCGCTGCTTCAGCTCCTGCTGCGTGTTGTAGACGATGACCAGGTCCGGACGCAGCGCGAGCAGGCGCTCGACATTCGGATCCAGCAGCCCGCCGACCTTGGCGATGGAGGCGACTTGCGGCGGAAATCGATCGTAGCTGCTGACGCCGACGAGGCGCGATTCTTCGCCCATCGCGAAGATCATCTCGGTCACGGCCGGAATCAGCGACACGATCCGCTTCGGTGGCTCCGCCGCGCCAAGCGCGGCCGTCATCGCCAGGGCGAGTAGAACGATTCGTCGGATCATCGCGCTCTCCTGAAGAGCAGCCAGAGAAAAAACGGTCCGCCGATCATCGCCGTCACGATGCCGACGGGCAACTCGAGCGGCGCGAACGCGGTGCGCGCGATCAGATCGCAGCCGATGAGGAACGCCGCGCCGAAGAGCGCCGACGCCGGCAGCACGAGCCGATGATCCGCGCCGACCATCAAGCGGACGAGATGCGGCACGACGATGCCGATGAAGCCGATTGGCCCTGCGAGCGACACCGCCGCGCCTGTCGACAGCGATGCGCTGACGAGGGCGACGCGCTCGGCGCGAACGACGTCGACCCCTCGCGCGGCTGCCGCTTCAGGACCCAGGCTCATCAGGTCGAGCGCGCGCGGCAGCGTGGCGTACCCGATCGCCGCGCACGCAAGCGGAACGAGCGCGGCCACGATCGGCGGATAGCTGCCGACGTCGAGCGATCCCATCAACCAGCGCACGGTCCGGAACGTCTGTGTGAAATCCGAAAGGTACTGAATGAGCGTCAGGATCGCTCCCAGGAACGATGTCAGCACAACGCCGCCGAGCAGGAGCACGGTCGACGACATGCCGCGGCTGCGGGCGGCGGACAATCCGTAGACGATCGCCAGCGCGCCGAGCGATCCCGTGAAGCTCGCCACCGGCACCGCCGAGATCCCGCCGATCGAGAAAGACGGGAGAAACGTGATCGCGATGACGGCGCCTACGGACGCGCCGATCGAGACGCCGAGCGTCTCGGGCGCCGCAAGAGGATTGCGCAGCAGCGCCTGAAAGACGACGCCCGCCGCTGCGAGGCCGGCGCCGACGAGCGCGGCTCCGACTACCCGCGGCAGGCGCGCGATGAAGAAGATCTGCGCGTCGACGTTGTCGGCGAACGGCACGGACTGACTGAATGCCCGTGCCAGCGAGATGTGCGTGCTGCCGACGAGCGGCGCCAGCACACAGACGATCGCGAGCAGCGCGCCGAACGCACCGGTCGTCAGCAGCAGCCGGCGGCGGATGTCGCTACGCTCGCGCAATCGGCACCACCGTCAGATGCTTCGCGCCGGCATGAAACGCGACGTCCGCCCGCACGTCGTACAGCGCCGCGACGTTGGCCGGCGTCAACACGTCGGCGGTCGCGCCCTGCGCCAGGATGCGGCCCTGCCGAATCAGAACGAGCTCGGCGCACAGCGACGCCGCGAAATTCAGATCGTGCGTGCAGACGACCATCGTCGTGCCGCGATCGCGATGGAGCCGCGCGAGCAACGCGGCGATGTCGAGCTGCGCGCCGAGATCGAGCGACGCCGTCGGCTCGTCGAGGAGCAGCGCGTCGGACGCCTGCGCCAGCGCGCCGGCGATCACGACACGCTGTTTCTCGCCGCCGCTCAGAGTCGCGAACGTGCGCGCCGCGAGCGCGCGCGTGCCCGTCACCTGCAGGGCCTCGTACGCGATCGCGCGATCGTCCGGACCTTCGAGCTCGAACGCGGAGAGATGGGGATAGCGGCCCATCAGGACGATGTCTTCGACGGTGAAGTCGAACGTACTGTGCGTCTCCTGCGGCACGACCGAGATCCGCCGCGCGATCTCCCGGCGCGACATCGCGGTGACGGAGACGCCGTCGATCTCCACGCGCCCGCGCTGCGGCGCGAGCGTTCCCGCGATGATCCGCAAGAGCGTGGTCTTGCCGGATCCGTTGGGACCGAGCAATCCGACGATGTGCCCGCGCGGGACGGCGAACGACACGCCGTGCAGAATCACATGCTCGCCGTACGCGAATGCGACGTCAGAGACCGCCAGCATTCACAGTCTCCAGACGCGCGGGACGGACATCGTCGAGGACGACGTCGAGCGACCAGCAGTCCGAACGCTGGACGTGACCGTTCGTCCGCACCCGAAGGGGCGCTCGGAACAGCGGACTGTTCGTCACCAGCGTGTGATACTCGCCGCGCTCGCCGCACGGATCGACGCCGAGGCGCGTGAATTCCTCGAGCATGCCGCGGTGCAGCGGGCGGCCCAGCCAGCTCGCGTCGAGCAGCGCCGCGCGTGTCGTCACGATCAGCGCGTCTGCGCCTGAGGCCGTCCATTCTTCGAACAGCGACGTGGTCGACGATCCGAACAGCGGCTCGACGGCGATCAAGCCGTTCGCGGCGCACATCTGCTCGGCCCAGCGGCGATGCTCGTCGAACAGGATGTCGCCGAAGATCACGTGCGTAATTCCGTCCGCCTTCGCGCGGGCGAGCGTGTCGCTGAACACGGCGTCGTAGGTCTGCCACGTGCACCGGCCGATCGCGTGACGCAGGCCGAGTCGATCCGCCTGCGCCGCGAGGACCTCGGGCCGCAATCCGTGGGAGCGGCTCCGCGCCGCGCTCTCGTCGAACATCGTCACCATCGAGACGACGTCGAAGTCCGCGTGCGTGCGGTGCAGCGCGGCGCAGCTGTCCTTGCCGCCGCTCCACGAAATCGCGGCCCGGGGCTTCATGGTCAGAACCCGACGCGGACGCCGAGCCGTACGGCGCGGCCGAGCGCCGGATAACCGAGCGGCTCCATGTACTGCGCGTCGGCGACGTTGTCGATCGCGAGCGTGCCCGTCAGCTGCCGCGTGATCTTCAGCGCGACGCGCGCGTTCCACGTCGCGTAGCCGTCGTTCATCAGGATCGGCGGCTGGAGCGATGAGAAATCGCTGTCGACGAACTGGCCGACGATCACACCGTCGACGTCGGCGGTGATTCGCTGCCAGGTCCACGCTGCGCCGATGAATCCGGAGTGACGCGGCCGCCGGAACAGCCACTGGCCCGCCTGGAAGACGACGTTGTTCGGCGACGTGCTGTCGAGTATCTCCGACGCGAGGAACGTGTAGCCGGCGCGCACGTGCAGCACGGGTGCGGGCGCCGCGTCGAACGCGATTTCCGCACCGCGCGCCTGCGACAGCCCGATGTTGAAGTACTCGGACGCGAACGTCGCCGGATTCGTCGTCCGCGTGGAGATGATGTCGCGGTAGCGATTGTCGAACCAGGTGACCTCGATCTTCGCGCGATCGTGCGCGAGCCGCTGCTCCACGCCGGCTTCGACCGTTCGCGATCGCTCGGGCGACAGCGCCGGGTTGCCGAGGAAGTACGGCGAGAGGCTGAACGACTGAATCAGCGTCGGCTCCTTGATGCCGAGCCCCGCGCTGGCCTTGATCTTCGTCTCGCCGATCGCGCCCGTCGACGGGTGCGCCACGATGGCGACCGATCCGCGCGGCACGGCGGCCGTGCCGAAGCTGTCGTTGTGTTCGATGCGGCCGCCCGCCGTGACGGCCACGCGCCGCCACGTCGCCTGATGCTGCACCGACCAGCCGAAGTTATTGCGGCTGGGCGTCGTCTGCGTGGACGCGAGGCGATCGGTGAGCTGCGCGCGCTCGCCGTCCCAGTCGACGAGGAACGTCAGCAGCTGATCGCCGCGCGTGGCATCCGAGGCGAGACGCCAGTCCGCTTGATAGCTCGCATGATGCCGGCGGAGATCCGTCGTGCTGTCGAACGCGAAGTCCGAGAATTGAAACGGCGCCTTCCGTCCTTCGAATGTGGGCGTGTACGGCGGATCGAGCACGAGGTTCGTCGACTGGTAGTTCGACACGGCCAGCGAATACGTCGCCCGCTGACGGAATGCCGTGTTCACCTGCTGATCGAACGAAACGCCGCCGGTGCCGTCGCGCCGCTGGAAGAACGCGTCGAGGTCCGGCCGGCCGAATGCCGTCTGGCCGGGCGTGCCGACGTGTTCGAGCTCGCCGCGGCCGATGAACCGCAGCGTCGCGGAATCCCTCAGCGCGACGCCGACGTTGGCGGAAAGCGTCGTGTTGTCGAACGCGTTGTTCGGCTCGCGATTGTCCGTCGTGAAGCGCGCGGCGCCGAGCGAGTAGTCGAGCGCGCCTGTGGCGCCGGACACGGCGGCGTTGCCGCGCCAGGTGCCGTACGTGCCGCCTTCGAGCGACAGCAGCGTCTGCGGCTTCGCGCGCGACCGGTCGGGCTGCTTCGTGAAGAGCTGGACGACGCTCGCCATCGCATCGGATCCGAACAGCGCCGAATGCGCGCCGCGCACGATCTCCACGCGCTCCAGGTTGTCCGTCGTCAGGTTGCTGAAGTTGAACGTGCCGCCGGGCTCGTTCAGCGGGATGCCGTCGAGCAGGACCTTGTTGTAGTTGCTCTCGCCGCCGCGCACGAAGAGCGACGTGACCGTCCCCAGTCCGCCCGCGCGCACGAGCATCACGCCGGGCGAGGCGCGAAGGAGATCCGCGACGAGCGGCGTCTGCCGCTGCTCGAGATCGTCGGCCGTGAACGCCGTCACGCTCGCGCCCGCCTGACCGGCCGGCGTTTCCGTGCGCGTCGCGCTGACGACGACCGTTTCGTGCACGGGCGCGACGGCGAGCGTGAGACGCAGCGGCTGTGTGTCGCAGGCCGCGATCGCCGTCGCGAATCCAGTGACTGACGCTTCGACACGGCAGTCGTCGATGCTCGCCGTCACGCGAAAGCGGCCGGCTTCGTCGGCGAACGTGCCGGCGACTTCCTGGCCGCCTCGATCGAGGACGCGGACGTACGCGCGCGGAATGGCGCGGCCGGTCGAATCGACGACGCTGCCGGCGACGACGCGATCGGCGGCCGACGCATTCGCTGCGGCGACGCCGAATCCGATCGTCAGAAGAACGGTGAAGAACGGACGGCAGGCCGCAGCCAGCCGCGTGAGGCGGGACGAATCCATGAGACTCCTTCCGGCGTCGCTCGCGCCGTGGAAAAGACGCCCCCGGATTGACCAGGTTTCCTGACTCGCGGATCGCGGCGACGTCGCGCTCGTCTTCCCAAGCCGTTGCCGGCTCAGTGACGCCACGATCCCGACAACCTGGGATCGCGGACCTCCTGCGCGTGTCGCTAGCCGCTTACAGTGGCGGGACCGTGTGGGCTTCGCACCCACTTCGCGTGGCCGCCGGGGTCAGCGTCAAGTACACCGCGAGTATAGCAGGGTTGCCTCTGCTGTCTTTTCTGCGTAACATCCATTCGATGAGCAAGCGCTCGACCGTCACCGTGCGCGAGCGACCCGTGGAACACGTCGTCTCGGCGAACGTCGGCGGCCTGACCATTCATGGTGAGACGATCGTGATCGATACCGATCAGCGCATCGAGCTCGTCGATCTCACCGAGCGGGTCATGGAGTTCGTGAACCGCTTTCAGGTGCGCGAAGGACTCGTCAGCCTCTGGTCGATGCACACGACCTGCTGCCTCTTCATCAACGAATACCAGGGCGCGCTGCTCTCCGATATCAAACGATTTCTCGAGCAGATGGTCGCGCGCGACGCGGAGTGGCTGCACAACGATCCGCAGCACTCCGACTGCGATCGCATGAACGCGGACGCGCACCTGCGGGCGCTGCTGCTCGGCCACAACCTGACGCTGCAGATCAGCGGCGGGGAAGTCGTGCTCGGGCAGTGGCAGCGGATTCTGATGGCCGAGCTCGACGGCCCGCGCGCGCGTTCGCTGCGCATTCAGATCTTCGGCATCTCCTGATGCTGAATTTGGTCATTGAGTCATCTGGTCATCGAGTCATTGTGAGGAGTGAGACCGAATCCAATGACCCGATAACCAGATGACTCGATGGACACATTCCCATGCTGTCCCGCCTCGCTGACGCCCGCCTCCTCGATATCGCCGACAAGCTCGACGCGGGCGCGCGGCTCACGCTGGACGACGGCGTGCGCCTGTTCGACAGTCCGGATCTGCTCGCCGTCGGCTGGCTCGCGAACCGCGAGCGCGAAAAGCGGCACGGCGCGCGCACCTTCTACAACTTCAACATCCGGCTCGAAGCGACCAACGTCTGCGTGGCGAGCTGTCTGTTCTGCTCGTTCGCGCGACTGAAGCCCGGCGATCCGGGCGCGTACACGATGTCGCTCGAGCAGGCGTGGGACAAGCTCCGCACGCGCGCCCATCAGCCGCTGACTGAAATCCACGTCGTCAACGGCTTGCATCCCGACTTGCCGTGGAGCTACTACACGGACCTGCTCCGCGGCTTCAAGCGGATCCGCCCCGACATCCATCTGAAGTGTTTCACCGCGGTCGAGATCGCGTTTTTCGCCGAGCTGTACGGGAAGACCGACGAGCAGGTGCTGCGGGAGTTGATGGACGCCGGCCTCGACTCGCTGCCCGGCGGCGGCGCCGAGATCTTCGCCGCGCGCGTGCGAAAGAAGATCGCGAACGATCCGAACAAGTGCGACGCGGATCGCTACCTGTCGATCCACCGGCTCGCGCACCGTCTCGGCATGCGATCGAACGTGACGATGCTCTACGGGCATATCGAGACGGCGGAGGAGCGCGTCGATCACATGCTGCGCGCGCGCGCGCTGCAGGACGAGACGGGCGGCTTCCAGGCGTTCATCCCGCTGGCGTTCCATCCCGACCACAACCAGATGCGCAAGTTGCCGGCGCCGAGCGCGGCCGACACGCTGCGCGTGCACGCGGTCGCGCGGCTGATGTGCGACAACATCGATCACATCAAGGCGTTCTGGATCGCGACGGGCGTCGAGGTCGCGCAGACGTGCCTGTGGTTCGGCGCCGACGATCTCGACGGGACGGTGCAGGAAGAGAAGATCTACCATATGGCCGGCTCGCGGACGCCGGAGTCGATGACGACGCGCGAGATCGAGCGGCTGATTCAGGCGGCGGGGCGGGAGCCGGTCGAGCGCGACACGCTGTACAACGTCGTCGCGCACGCGTGACGGCGGCGCGTTTCCGGGCGGTGGCTGACCGGATAACGCAGATGCTATAATTCGCGGAGGCCAAGCTTCAACGGCGACGGCCGGTTGGCGCTTGGCTTTTTCGTAACTCTGGATTGAGAAAGTTTTCACAAGCGCGCAAGCGCGCGCGAGGCCCATGCTGATTCCGCTGCTGACCGATTACGAAAAGGCGCACATCAGTGAGCGCCAGCGGTTGCCGGACACGTACCTCGGGCTGTCGGACGAGGACATGGACGCGCGCATCGCCGCCGCGAAACGCGCGCTCGGCTCGCGCGTCGTCATTCTCGGCCATCACTATCAGCGCGACGAAGTAATCAAGTTCGCCGATCACACCGGCGACTCCTTCAAGCTCGCGCAGCAGGTCAGCAAGCATCCCGACGCCGAGTTCATCGTCTTCTGCGGCGTGCACTTCATGGCCGAGAGCGCCGACGTCCTCAGCGCCGGCCATCAGCAGGTCATCCTTCCCGATCTCGCGGCCGGCTGTTCGATGTCCGACATGGCGTCGCCCGATCAGCTCGATCTCTGCTGGAGCGATCTCCAGCAGATGGGCATCACGTCCGTCGTGCCCGTCACCTACATCAACTCGGCGGCGACCATCAAAGCGTTCTGCGGCGAGCACGGCGGCGTCGTCTGCACGTCGTCGAATGCCGCGGCCACGCTGAAGTGGGCATGGGAGCGCGGCGAGCGGATTCTCTTTCTCCCCGATCAGCATCTCGGCCGCAACACGGCGTACAGCCTCGGCGTGCCGCTCGATCAGATGGTCGTGTGGGATCCGAACGAGATCTGGGGCGGGCTCGAGCCCGACGCCGTGCAGCGCGCGCGGCTGATTCTCTGGAAGGGCCACTGTTCGGTGCACACGCGCTTCACCGTGCGGCAGATCGAGCACCTCCGCGCGCAGCATCCCGGCGTGCGCGTCATCGTGCATCCCGAGGTGACGTGGGACGTCGTCCAGGCCGCCGACGACTGCGGATCGACCGAGCACATCATCAAGACCGTGACGAACAGCCCGGCCGGATCCGTCTGGGCCGTCGGCACCGAAGTCCATCTCGTGAACCGGCTCGCGCGTCAGCTCGCGCCGGACCGCACGGTCATTTCCCTGGATCAATTCGGGTGCCTGTGCTCGACGATGTTCCGCGTCTCCCCGAATCACCTGCTCTGGACGCTCGAAGGCCTCGTCGACGGCGTCGTGCACAATCGCATCGTCGTGCCCGACGACCAGAAGCACTGGACGAGGACCGCGCTCGACCGCATGCTTTCCATTTCGTAGATTTCGCAGGAGGACACTCAAATGGCTCACTCGCTCCCCGCCTTGCCATACGCGCATGACGCGCTTGAACCGCACATCGACAAGATGACGATGGAGATTCATCACGGCAAGCATCACAACGCGTACGTGACGAATCTGAACGCCGCGCTCGAGAAGTATCCGGAGCTGCAGTCGAAAAGTGTCGAAGACCTGCTGCGCGGCATCAACACGGTGCCCGAGGACATTCGCACCGCGGTGCGCAACAACGGCGGCGGCCACGCCAACCACTCGATGTTCTGGCAGATCATGGGCCCGAAGGCCGGCGGCGCGCCGACCGGCGCGATCGCGGACGCGATCAAGTCGTCGTTCGGCAGCTTCGAGACGTTCAAGGAGCAGTTCGCGAAAGCCGGCATCGGCCGCTTCGGCAGCGGCTGGGCGTGGGTGATCGATCAAGGCGGCAAGCTCGTCATCGAGAGCTCGGCGAACCAGGACAGCCCGCTGATGGAAGGCAAGAAGGTCGTCTTCGGCATCGACGTCTGGGAGCACGCGTACTACCTGAAGTACCAGAACCGCCGGCCCGACTACATCGGCGCGTGGTGGAACGTCGTGAACTGGACGGAGATCAACAAGAGGCTTCGCTGACATTGCGGAGTGCGGAGTGCGGATTGCGGATCTGACGTTGTCTTTCAATCGTCCAGTCGCCCGATAAATCCGCACTCCGCACTCCGAGATCCGCAATCGCATGTCCCTTTCCACCGTCCTCTTCCTCTTCCTCTCGCATCTCGGCGTCGGCATCGCCTTCACGCTGGTGTTCGTCTCGCGCGACGCGGGCGTGAAGTTCTTTCGCTTCAACGCGGGGCTTGCGGCGATTCTGATCGTCGTCGGTCTGGCGTTCCGGTACGGCGCGCTCGGCGCCGCCGACGCGGATCAGTCGCGCGTGGCGCAGCTCGGCGTGCTGACGCTGGTCTGCGCGGAAGCCGCGCTCGTGCTGTATTGGGCGACGGTCGGCCGCACGCTGGCGTCCATCCGTCCGGCGATCGTCGCCGTCGGCGCCGGCGGCGGCGTCGTCGCGATCGTGCTGCAGGCGCTCGCCGTCTCGGCGGATCGCTCGCTGCCAGTACAGGCCCTGACGGTCGCGAGCTTCGTCAGCTCGGCGGCGATGCTCGGCGGCGCGTGCACGGCGATGATCCTCGGCCACTGGTATCTCATCCTGCCGTCGATGCAGGTATCGCACCTGCAATCGATCGTGAAGCTTCACATCGGGTCGATGATCGTGCGCGTGGCCGTCGTGGGCGCGGCCGTGGTCTTTGCGATCGCGACCTGGCAGCCCGGACTGGGGCCGAGCTTCCGCCACTACATCACGTCGATTGACGGCATTTTCTTCTGGCAGCGCGTGCTCTTCGGGCTCGGCGGGCCGGCCGTGCTGTCGTACCTCACGTGGGAAACCGCGAAAATCCGCTCGACGCAGTCCGCGACCGGCATCCTCTACGTGGACTTCTTCACCGTCGTCGTCGGCGAGGTGCTGGCGAAGTACATCATCCTCGCGACCCGCGTACCTGTGTAGTACACTTCAAGGTCCGCCTGAAGGCGGACGCCACGATTGTGAGACTCGTGGGGTCCGGCTTCAGCCGGGCCATTTGCGGATTGCACCGCGGTCCGGAACCTGTGCAATTTCAGCCTGCGAACCGCGTCAGGGCCGGAAGGCAGCAGCGCTAAACAGATCCTGAGATGTGCCGCAGGCCCTCCGGGCCGCGGTGCAGGCCGCAAAGCGGCCTGAAGTTGGAAGTGAGAAGGCAGAAGGCAAGAGTCTTCGCTTCTTCCTTTTGCCTTCTGCCTTCTCACTTCTGATTATTCATGTCTTACTTAGTCATCGCGCGCAAATGGCGGCCGCAGAAGTTCGACGATGTCGTCGGACAGCAGGCGGTGACGCGCACGCTGCGCAACGCGCTGTCGAGCGGACGGCTGGCGCAGGCGTTCGTGTTCGCGGGACCGCGCGGCGTCGGCAAGACGACGACCGCGCGGATTCTGGCGCGCGCGCTGAACTGCGTGAAGGGCCCGACGCCCGATCCGTGCGGCGTCTGCGAGCCGTGCGTCGAGATCGCCGAAGGCCGCGACATGGACGTCCTCGAGATCGACGCGGCGACGCACACGCAGGTCGACAACATCCGCGATGTGATTATCACGGGCCTGTCGATTACCCCGGTCCGGAACCGCTACAAGGTCTTCATCATCGACGAAGTCCATCAGCTCTCGAGCCATTCCTTTAATGCGCTGCTCAAGTCGATTGAGGAACCGCCGCCGCACGTCATCTTCATGATGGCGACGACCGAGCTCGAGAAGATTCCCGAAACCGTGCTCTCGCGCTCGCAGGTGTACGAGTTCCGCACGATCAGCACGAAGGCGATCGCCGACCAGCTGCGCAAGATCGTGGACGCGGAGGGCATCACCGCGCCGCAGGAATCGCTGCAGCTGATCGCGCGCGACGCGGAAGGGAGCATGCGCGACGCGCAGAGCAAGCTCGATCAGGTGATCGCGTTCACCGGCAAGACGATGACCGGTGACGACGTGTCGACCGTGCTCGGGCTGGTGGGCCGGGATCTGCTGCTCGACGCCGTGCAGGCCGTCGCAGACGACGACGCGCCCGCCGCGTTCGCGATCGCTGCGCGGGCGGTCGATCAGGGCCACGACCTCCGCGCCGTGTGCCGCGAGCTGTCGCGCGTCGTCCGCGATCTGCTCGTGCTGTCGGTCGATCCATCGCGCATCAGCGATCCCGAGATCGCCGGCGAAGCCGAACGCGATCGCGTGAAGGCGCTGGCCGGCCGGTTCTCGCGCGAAGATCTGCTGCGCGCCTTCGACGTGCTGACGCGCGCCGAGGTCGATATCCGCACCGCCGCCCAGCCGCGGTATCACCTCGAGATGGCGCTGCTCCGATGGATCTACCTGCGGAAGCTCGTGCCGATCGAGGATCTGATCGCGAATGCCGGGAGCGGCGCTCCGCTCCCGAAGGCGGCGCCGGCGGCCCCCGCGCCAACGCGCGCGGTGTCGGCGCCGGCGGTCGCGTCCGGCTCGAGCCGGACACCGCCTGAAGGGGCCGGCTTCAAAGACGCGTTCCTCGCGGAAATCCGCAAGGCGAAGGGCGTCTTCTACAACATGGTCGTCGCGCAGGCGCAGAAGATCGAAATCGCCGGCGACAAGGTGACGTTCACGTTCTCGCCCGCGCAGCGCGCGTTGCGGGAGCAGCTCGAGCAGAATCGCGCGTGGCTCGAGTCGCTGGCGCAGCAGGCGGCGGGACGGAAGGTCACGATCGTCGGCGTGCAGCAGGACACCGCCGGCGGGCCGCAGCCGAGCGAGGGCGCGCAGAAAGCCGCCGACAAGAAAACCGCGCTCCGCGAGCAGGCGCTCGCCGACTCTGGCGTGCAGGCGATGCTCGAAGTCTTCCCGGCGGAAATCCGCGACATCGAAGAAATCTAGCCACCAGTCACCAGCCACCATGAATATCCAACAGATGATGAAACAGGCGCAGCAGATGCAGGAGCGCCTGCAGCAACAGATGGCGTCGCTGCGCGCCGAAGGCAACGCCGGCGGCGGCATGGTCACCGTCGTCGTCAACGGCGCCAAGCAGGTGCAGTCGCTGAAGATCGATCCCGAGGTCGTCTCGAAAGAGGACGTCGAGATGCTGCAGGATCTGATCGTCGCCGCGATCAACGACGCCCAGCGAAAGGCCGACGAACAGATGCAGCAGGCGATGGGCGGAATGCTGCCGCCGGGCATGAAGCTGCCGGGGATGTAATTGAGAATTTGGAATTTCCTAATTCCTAATTCCTAATTCCTAATTCTTCATTTCTCATGTCTCTTCCAGAGTCTCTTCTCCGCCTGATCGAAGAGCTTCAGCGCCTGCCGGGCATCGGACCGAAGGGCGCGCAGCGCCTCGCGTTCCACCTGCTGCGGACGCCGCGCGAGCAGACCGAGCGGCTCGTCGACGCGCTGCGCGACGTCAAGGAGCGCGTGACGTACTGCTCCTCCTGCAACAACATCACCGACGTCGACCCGTGCGCGTTCTGCAGCAACGAGGCCCGCGATCGCACGATCATCTGCGTCGTCGAGGAGCCGCAGAACGTCGCGGCGATCGAGAAGACGCGCGAGTTCAAGGGCACGTACCACGTGCTGATGGGCGCGCTGTCGCCGCTGCAGGGCATCGGGCCGGACGATCTCAAGATCAAGGGGCTGCTCGCGCGCGTCAGCAACGGCGTGCGCGAAATCATCCTGGCCACCAACCCCAACGTCGAAGGCGAGGCGACCGCGATCTATCTCGCGCGTTTGCTCAAGCCGCTCGGCGTGAAGGTGACGCGCATCGCGATGGGCGTGCCGGTCGGCAGCGATCTCGAGTACGCCGACGAAGTGACGATGCACAAATCGCTCGAAGGCCGTCGAGAAGTGTAGAGCCGCTCTTTGTGACGATGTCGCCGATGCTTCCGCCCTCCTACGAGTTGCCGTTCGCGATCCTGCTCGTGCTCGGCGGCGCGCTTTCGTGTTTCGCCGGCTACCGCCTCTTCAAGATCGTCCTCGCCATCTTCGGCTTCTTCCTCGGCGCGCTGCTCGTCAGCTCGACCATGGGTCTCAGCAACACGACGGGGATGATCACCGGCGCGATCGTCGGCGGCATCGTCGGCGTCCTCATCCTCGCGTTCGCGTACTTCATCGGCAACGCGCTCGTCGGCGCGGGCATCGGCGCGGCCGTCGCGCACATCGGCTGGGGCGTGATGCGCACCGGCGATCCGCCCGTCGCGCTCGTCATCGTGCTGACGATCGCGGGCGCGCTGGCGGCGCTCGTCCTGCGGCGGTACGTGATCATCGTCGGCACCGCGTTCGGCGGCGCGTGGACGGTGATCCTCGGCGCGCTCGCGATCGCCGGCGATCGCAGCGCCATGAAAGCGGCGGCGAGCGGCGACGTCTGGATCCTGTATCCGATTCCGCCCGCACCCGGCCGCGGCTGGATGACGGTCGCGTGGACCGTGCTCGGCCTCGCCGGCACGGCCGTGCAGTTAGGTCTGACGGGTAAGAAGAAGCGCTGAAACAGAAAGTCAGAACTGAAAAGTGAAAACAGAAAAGTGAAAAGTACCGGAGGATTCGATGGCGACGTTCGAACGGCATGTTGACGTGAACTGGCAGGGCTCGGTGATGGACGGCAAGGGCGAAGCGAAGGCGGGGACGGGCGCGTTCACGCTGCCGGTGACGTTCCCCGCGCGCATCGGCGAATCGGGCGGCAAGACGAGCCCCGAGGAATTGATGGCGGCGGCGCACGCCGCGTGCTACGCGATGGCGCTCAACGGCACGATTGGCCGCACCGAGGGCGTCTCGGTCGAGCGGACCGCGGTGCGCGCGACCGTGACGGCGGACAAGGGCGACGCCGGGATCAAGATCATGTCATCGAAGCTCGAGGTCACCGCGTACGGGCTCAAGGGCGCCGACGCGAAGAAGTTCGCGGAGATCGCGACGCTCGCCGAAGGCCGCTGCCCGGTGTCGAACGCGTACCGCGGCACGATGACGATCACGGTGGAGGCGAAGGTCGGCTAGTCACCAGCCACCAGTCACCAGCCACCGGTGTTTCCAAGAGAGCACGGCGCGTACGGCCAGCTGCTGTTTCCGTTGATCGCGGCGCTGGCCGTCGGCCGTCCCGGCGCGGCCGCGTTTGCCTTCGCGGCCGCCGCTTTCTTCGCGTTTCTCGCGCATGAACCGCTGCTCGTTCTGCTGGGGCAGCGGGGGCCGCGCGCGCGGCAGGACGCCGGGCAGCGCGCGATCCGATGGTTCGCGACCACCGGCCTCGCCGCCGCCGGCCTCGCCGTGTTCGCGATCGCGACGATGCCGCGCGTGGCGCAGCACGCGGTGATCTTCTGCGCCGCGCTCGCGGCGATTCTCCTGGCGGTCATCGCCACCAGACGCGAGCACACGACCCCCGGCGAGATTCTGTCCGCGTGCACGCTCGCGTCACTCGCGCTTCCGGTCGCGCTGGCCTCTCATACCACGCACGCTGTCGCCGTCACGTGCGTGCTCGTGTTCGCGGCGGCGTTCACGACCGCGACCGTGTGCGTCCGCGCGGTCATCATGCACACACGGCGTCCGCCCGCCTTCGCATCGCGGATCACCGGCGCGCTCACAGCGGCCGGAGCGATTGCGATCCTCGCGTTCTTCGGTGCGATCGGTTTCGCGTCGTCCGTCGCGCCGTGGGCCGCGCTACCCGGATGCGGTGCGGGCGTGGCGCTCGTGGTGAAGCCTCCGTCCGCGCGTCAACTGCGCATCGTCGGCTGGACGCTCGTCGCGACGACGGCCGCCGCGGCGGCCATCCTGATCGCCGTGCTCGGGTAGCAGCGCAGCCCTTCAGGGCTGCCCGACCGCCGTGGCAGGCCTGAAGGCCTGCGCTACTTCTTCAGCGTTCCGGGCAGCGGCTGGATAATCGCGTTCGCCAGCGCGCCGCTGAACTCGGTCAGCTCGCCCGCTTTCTTTCCCGGCGCCGGCAGCAGCCGCGCGGCCAGCGGCTTGTTCCACTTGAACGCGAGCGTGGCGACGTCGCCGACGATCCGCGCGATCGCGTCTTCGCTCGTGTCGCCCGGCAGCGGCACCGTATCCACGCCGCCCGCGCACACGGCCGAGTACGCCAGGATCGAATCGAGACCGTACGTGCCTTCCGTCCATCGCTGCGTCAGCACCTTTTCCTCGAGCACCGGAATCATCAGACCGGAATAACCCGTCTGCTTCACCGGCACATCTTTCACAGCGCGCGTGATGACGCCGGATGCGGTCTCGGTTCCGGGCGATCCGAACGGTGCGCCGGTGAACGATTCGATCGCCGCGGCGATGGAGTTCTGTCCGCCTGGCGCCGGTGTTGGATCGATGCCCGCGTACGTCCACCCGCTGCCGGCCGCGGTCTTCATCGCCGCGGCTTCGACGGCGCGAAGATGCACGGCGAGCGCGTCGGTGAGCGCCTTCGCGGCCGTGCGCGGATCGTGCTCGCGCGCGAAGACGTCCATGACGACGTTCGCGGACTCGAGTCCGATCGCGAAGCTGCGCGGTCCGCCGCCGGGATGCCACGCGCCGGGATAGAACGGTCCGTACGGCTTCAGCATCGCGGTCGCGCCGAAGTTGAAGTTGCCCTGCCCGTGCGGACTCCGCTCGCCGACGCCCTTGATGATGCGCGCGGCCTGCCGCACCGCGTTCCAGTGAATGCCATCGTCGCCCGCGACGACGATGTTCGCGTTGAGGCGGTTGCCGGGCGCCGACAGGACGTCCGTCAGCAGATCGACCGGCGCCGTGCTGTCGGTGTCTTTCACCATCGCCGGGCCGATGTTGGGCGCGAACCGCAGCTTCGCCGCCAGTTCGTTGATGTTGCGCAGCAGCGCCATCGCATCGTCGTGGCTGAGCCCGCGCGTGTATTCTGGGAACGGCTGGGTCGAGATGCGGACGCCGGCCACGTCGTACCCGGCGGCCTTGACGGCGTCCCTCACCTTATTAAGAAAGGTGACGGTTTCCTCGAGTTGCGCCGCGTAGGACTTCGCGTCGATCGTGACGAAGCCGGTGATGGCGCGGATTCTCGGCTTCACCGGGTCCGCCGCGCGCGGAGCGGGAGCGACGGCAGCGATCAAGACGATGACGGCGGCCAGAAGACGTGAGGCGTGTTTCATCGGGGTAGCCTACGCCAGGCCGGCTGAAGTTTGACGGCGTTTGTGCCGATTGGCTACGATTGGGGTTCTGGCCGGCCCCGATCGGGCCCGCCGGTGAACACGCTCCTGCCTGTGTTCCTCAGTAGCTCAATGGTAGAGCATCCGGCTGTTAACCGGAGGGTTGCTGGTTCGAATCCAGCCTGAGGAGCCAA
>JAIQFX010000087.1 GCA_020073005.1 Terriglobia bacterium
GGCGCGCATCGGACAGATCGATCTGCTGCTCGCCGACGTCAACATGCCGCAGATGGTCGGCCACGAGCTCGCGCGCCGGCTGCGGCAGGCCGCGCCCGCGCTCAAGGTTCTGTACTTGACCGGCTTCGCGGACAGACTGTTCAACGATCGCCCGACGTTGTGGGCCGACGAGGCGTATCTCGAGAAGCCGTGCTCCATCCCCGCGCTGCATGAAGCCGTCGCGCTGCTGCTCTACGGCCGTCTCACCGCGCAGCCTCTGGCGGCGGTCGCCCCGTCCTCCAGGACCTGAGACCGAAAAATCCGCGTCGGATCGGAATCGCGGGGGCATAATCGTGCCCATGCCCGATCACGATTCGCGCCCGCCCTTTGCCCGCCGTTCCTTTCTCGCGCGCCTCGGCGTCGCGACCGCCGCGTTCGGCGCCGCCTTCGGCACGGAGCGCGCGACCGCGCAAACACCCGCGCCCGCGGCACGCGATCCGCACTGGCAGGCCGTGCGGCATCCGCAGGACGACTGGCTCGACCAGCTGCCCGGCAAGCACCGCTTCTTCTTCGACGTGACTTCGACGCCCGGGCTCGTCGACACGATGCAGTTCGTCGGCAATTTCTACGAGGCCAACAAGAGCGACTACGACCTGGGACCGGCGGACCTGGCGGTCATCGTCTGCCTGCGGCACAACGCGGCGCCGTTCGCCTACAACGACGCCATGTGGAAGAAGTACGGCGAGACGCTCGCGCGGCGCGCGGAGTACGTCGATCAGCGCAACAAGGACGTGACGCCGGCGGCCAATCCCTACACGCCGGTCGCGGCGGCTGATGCCGCCCGTGTGCGCGGTCTGGCGGGCCTCGTCAGGAACGGCGTCCGCTTCGCCGTCTGCAACATCTCGACGAACGGGATCGCCGGCATGATCGCGCGCGCCGTCGACGGCACGCGCGACGAGATCTACAAGGAGCTGACGGCCAATCTGATCGCGAACGCGCGGCTGGTCCCGGCAGGGATCCTGGCCGTGAACCGGGCACAGGAGCGGGGATACTCGATCACCTAATTGCGGAGTGAGGAATGCGGAGTGCGGAATGGAGAGTCTTCCCAATCCGCATTCCGCAATCCTCACTCCTCAATGTGTCATCCCGTACATCACGTAGTTCACGCCCAGCTTGTACGCTTCGTTGGTCTGATCGAACGGCCGCAGCCCCCGCCCTGACCATTCCCAGAACTGCGAGATGTCCGTGTTGTAGTTCACGATCATCTGCAGGCGCTTCTTCGGATCGTTGTCCTCGAAGACGCCGCTGAAGATCGGCGCGCCCGCGTTGTAGGCCTGCGGAAAATTGTCGATGCTGTCGATCTCGAAGAACGAATGGAAGATCGGGCTCGACGCTTCCATCGGGATGAACCGCGCGTCCGGCAGCACGCGCTTCATGTTTTGGGCGAACGGCTCCCATCCGCCGCCGGGAATGCCGCGCCAGCCCGGCATCTTGAAGTCGTCGACGATGACGAAGCCGCCCTTCTGAATGTAGGCGCGGAGCGCGGCCGCCTCGCCGTCGGTCAGCGTCCACCACCCCACTTCGATGATGTACGCGATCGGATATTTGAAGAGCGCCGGGTCGTCCAGCGCGATGACGTTCGTCTCGTCATCGTGCCCGCCGAGGTACGACACCTCGTTCATGATCTTCATCAGGTTCCACTCGGACAAGGGAAACCCGTGCGACCACGACGGACGGCCGCCGGCCCAGTAGCCGTCCGGCGCGGGCGTGTACCGCACGCGGACGAACGTGAACCGGCCGTCGTACGGAATGTTGTTGATCGGCGGCACGCGGCCGAACCCGCGACGTTCGAACCCGCCAAAGAAATCTCCCCGCTGCGCCAGCGTGACGATGGTCAGGCACACGAGTGCCGCGGCTGTCAGGAGCGCCGTGCGGAGATGTGAGGGGACTCGCGTGATGAGGACAGATTACCTCAGGCGGTTGATAGACGACACGAGGAGCACGGAGGCGGGGACAAGGAGGGGTCGTCCCCTGTCCCCCGTGCTCCTCGTGGTTGAGCGCGCGCGGTCTAGAACTGTGCCCGAAGCGTGAACTGCACCATCCTCATGTTGTTCGCCTGGTTGTTGATCTGGCCGAACGACGAGTTGCCGAACGCGGAGCTCGCCGGCGCCGCCCACTGCACGATATTGAAGATGTTCAGCACCTCGAGACGCACCGACACCGACGTGCTGCGGCCCGTGTTGATCAGCTTGCTGACGCCCAGGTCGACGTTGTTGCGCCACGGCGACAACACGTCCGGCAGCATGCGCGGCGCGTTGCCGAACTGGTTGGCCGGCGCCGCCGAGAACGCCGCCGTGTTGAAGTACATGTTGTCGCTCACCTTCGCGGTGATGCGATCGGTGATGTTGCCGGGCACCAGGAAATCCTGTCCGTTGACGATGTTCGGCCGCGGGTTGCCGCCGTAGAGGAACGTCGTCCCCGTCACGTTCTGCGTGATGCCGATCGGGTAGCCGCTCTGCAGCGTGACGACCGGCGTGATCGCCCAGCCGCCGAGGAGCATGTCACCCACGTGGCTGGCAGACAGGTACTTCTTGCCCTGACCAAACGGCAGCATGAAGGTCGGCGCCATCACCGCCTTGTGCGGCGAGTCCAGCAGGCTCCGGCCGTACTCCTGGTCCGGGTTGTAGTACGGAGAGCCCGGCACCACGGTGTAGTTGTTCTGCAGCCCGGGGTTGCTCGAGTAGTAGTTGCTCTCGCCGAACTGGTTGTCGTTCAGCCGGCTGTAGGTGTAGCTGAAGCTGCCGCCCCACCATCCGGTCACGCGCTTGCGCAGCTGGGCGATCGCGGCGTGATACTGCGAGTGCGCGCCGGTCGACTGCTGCATGTAGACGTTGCCGAACTGCGGGAACGGGCGCAGGAGCTGCCCGATTTCAATCGTGGCGCGGCTGGCGAACTGTCCGGCGGCCGCGACGTTGTAGAACGGGTTCGGGACCAGCGTCGACGTGCTCGTCAGCTGGGTCTGATACTTCGGATCGATCTGGTTGATGTTGATGAGCGCGTTGCCGGACCCGCCCCAGCTCATGTTGGTGCCGGTCAGACCCGAGTAGCCGAACGACAGGCTCATGCCGCCGGGCAGCTCGCGCTGCAGATCGAACGAGTACTGCTGGACGCGCGGCGCGCCCTTGTTCGGATCGATGAAGTAGATGTCGCCGCCCGTGCCGGTGAGCAGTCCGAGGCTGTTGCCGCTCGGCTGCACGAGGCCGCTCGGGAACGGATTGCTCATCGTGACCGTCGGGATGCCCGATGGCTGCGGGACCAGCGTGGTCGCGGAGTAGCCGATCTGCCCCCAGCCGGTCGTGCCCGCCGCCGGGTAATTCCAGGGCGAGTAGTACAGGCCCCAGCCGCCGCGGATCACGGTCTTCTCGTTGAAGCTGTAGACCGCACCGGCGCGCGGCGCCGGCTTGACCGCAGGCTGATTGCCCTGCACCGTTGGGGCGCCGTTGACGCCCGCGAAGACCAGCCCGCCGAGGATCTGGCGCGGCTGTTTGGTGATCGGATCGGTGAAAGCGATCTGATTGCTCAGCGGACTCACGGCGGTTTGATCGAAGTTCACGCTGAACTGGTTGTCGCGCTCCTGCATCCCCGTTTCGCGCTCGAGGCGGACGCCGTAGTTGATGGTCAGCTTGTTGTTCACGCGCCAGTCGTCCTGCGCGTAGCCCGAGTAGTACTTCACGTAGCCGTCCATCTGCGCGTTCAGCGGAACGCCGGCGCTGCTGGCTTGCGGGTAGCCGAGCAGCAGGTCGGCGAGTGCGTTGCCGCTGAAGCCACCGGTGAAGGTGAACGACCCGGTCGACGTGCCGTAGTTGAGCGACGTCGCGCCGATGATGCGGTAGTCGCCGCCCACCTTGAAGTTGTGCGTGCCGCTCAGCTTGCTCAGCGTGCCGTTGCCGCCGTACTGGTAGTAGCCGTTGGCCTGCCGCGCCGTCCATCCCGCGCCGTGGTAACCGGTGATGGACAGCGACGGGAAGCGCTGCGTGTCCGACATCTGGCTCGTCAGCGCGCTCGGCCAGCCCAGCGTCGACACGTTGAAGTTCAGCGGGTTACCGCTGCGGTCGTTCAGGTTGTAGTTGTCGTCGAACTTGTTGTAGCCGCCGCGCAACGTGACCACCGTCGATGAGTTCAGGATGTACGTGTTGTTGACGACGAAGGTCTTGATCACGCGGTCGAGCTGATAGCTGCTGCCCACGAAATCGTTCACGGGGTTGTAATTCGAATTCGCCTCGTGCGTTTCCTGGCGCAGGAAGAACCCCGTCAGGGCCGCCGACTCGTTGAAGTGATGATCGACCTTCAACGTCATCTGATTCGCTTTGTTGGGCAGCAGGTCGGTCATGCTGAAGTTCGACTGCCCGTTGTCCACCTGCGTGTCCGCCGGCGGCAGATAACTCGCCAGCTTGACGCCCACTGGATTGAGACGGCTCGCCGGAATCTGATTGCCGGGGAACGGGAGGCCGGTCAGCGGATCCTTGACCGTCACCTGCGCGCCGCTGCGCGTCACGCCCTGGAAGTTGCCCGCGAGCTCCGCCGCCGTCGGGACGAGGAACGTTTGCTGCTGCGGCTGGTTGTCGACGTACTTCTCGCCCGCGAACCAGAAGAACGTCTTGTTCTTCACGATCGGGCCGCCGCCGCCGCCGCCGCCGTCGCGCCAGTACTCCGGCACGTTCGCCTGGCCGTTGAGCTTCGGAATCAGCAGCTGGCTGACCATCGACTCGGGCCGGAACACGCCGTAGCCCGACGCGTGAAAACTATTCGCGCCCGTCTTCGCGGACATGTTCATCACGCCGCCGCCCGTGCGGCCCATCTCGGCGTCGTAGGTGTGGACCTGGACCTTCATGTCCTGAATCGCTTCGATCGTCGGATTGGTCGACGCGCGATTCTGCAGGTCGGTCACCGGGAAGCCGTCGACGAGGTAGTTGTTCGCGCGGACCGCGCCGCCGCCCATCGACATGGCGGAATTGCCGACCTGATCCTGCATGCGGTTCCAGTGCGCGTTGCCGCTGGTCTGCACCGTCGGCTGCAGGTTCGCCATCAGGAAGACGCTGCGGCCGGCCGTCGGAATCGACTCGAGCGTCTTGGTGTCGAGCACGTCGCCGGTCGACGCGTTGCTCGTCTCGATGAGCGGCACATCGGCGGTGACCGTAATGGTCTCTTCGAGCGCGCCCACCTCGAGCGTGACGTCGAGCGCGATCTGCTGTTGCGTCCCGACGCGGATGCCCTTGCGCTCGAACGCCTTGAAGCCGGACACCGACGCTTTGATCGTGTACGTGGACGGATCGACGGCCGGGAAGGAGTACTCTCCGACCTCATTCGTCACGGTCTCGCGGGTAACGTTCGTCTGCTCGTTCAATAGGATGACGGTCACGCCGGGAATCACGCCCTGTGGATCCTTCACCGTGCCGCGCACGGCCCCTTGGAATGACTGTGCATGAATGTCGGCGGTCAGGGCACCCAGAAACAAGGTCGCCACTGCCGCCGCGATCGTCGTACACGATCGAACTCTCCGCATACATCCTCCCGTTGGTTGTGGAGTGACCGAAGTAGGTTGGAGCGCTTTGGAGGCAACGGCCGTGCCGCCGGGATACCGCGAAATACACGCCAACAATAGCGATTTGTCGGCAGACCGACGGTATTCCGGCGGCCCAGCCGTCGCTACCCCGGCAAAAGAGACGGAAATCCTCCGCAAATGCGCGGTGCTGGGGGTCCCCTGAAAAGAGATCGGCTCTTGCACTCACGCGCGCCACGGACTCTCTTGGTCTGTCTTCAACACGTGTGGGGGATAACAGATGCCGCGAACACTCTTCCGATCAACGCTCGCGCTCGTCTCGCTCGTTCTCGCGATGGCCGTTCTCGCCTGGGTGGCGCCGCGCATTTCCGGTCAAGCCGGCACGTCCGGCTTCCCGAGCAAAACCAACGGCGAGTGGGCCAGCTACAGCAGCGACATCAAGGGCAGCCGCTACATGCCCCTCGATCAGATCAACGCCTCGAATTTCAATAAGCTCGAGGTGGCCTGGCGGTTCAAAACGGACAACCTCGGTCCGCGTCCCGAGTACAAGCTCGAGGGCACGCCGCTGATGGTCAAGGGCACCCTCTACGCGACCGCCGGCACGCGCCGCGCGATCGTGGCGCTCGACGCGAAGAGCGGCGAGCAGAAGTGGGTGTACAGCATGGACGAGGGGAAGCGCGCCGAAATGGCGCCTCGCGTCCTCTCGGGCCGCGGTCTCTCGTACTGGACCGACGGCAAAGGCGACGACCGGATCATCTACGTCACGATTGGGTATCGCCTCGTGCAGTTGAACGCGAAGACCGGCCAGCCGATCGCGACCTTCGGCAAGAGCGGCGTGGTCGACCTGAAGGAAGGCGTGGTCTACGGCAAGCTCATCAACGGCAAGTGGCAGCAGGTGCAGATCCCGCTCGTCGAGGGCGAGATCGGCATCAACTCGACGCCGCTCGTGGTCGGCGACGTGATCGTCGTCCAGGCGGCGATGGCCGAAGGACTGCGCTACGAATACACGAACAACTCCAAGGGGCTCGTGCGCGCGTATGACGTGCGGACCGGCAAGCAGCTCTGGCGGTTCAACATGATGCCGGGCCCGGGCGAGTTCGGTCATGACACCTGGGAAGGCGATTCCTGGAACTGGACCGGCAACACCGGGGTGTGGACCGAGATGTCGGCGGACGCGGAAGCCGGGATCGTGTACCTCCCCGGTGAATCACCGACGATCGACGCGTACGGCGGCAACAGGCCGGGGGCCGGGCTCTTTGCCGAAAGCGTTGTCGCGCTCGATCTGAAGACGGGCAAGCGGAAGTGGCACTTCCAGGTCGTGCACCACGGCCTGTGGGACTACGACCTTTCCGGTGCGCCGCTCCTGATGGACGTGACGATCGACGGCAAGCCGCGCAAGATCATCGGACAAACGAGCAAAGAGGGCTGGCTCTACACGTTCGACCGCATCACGGGCGAACCGATCTGGCCGATCGTCGAGAAGCCGGTGCCGCAGTCCGATGTGCCGGGCGAGAAATCGTGGCCGACGCAGCCGTTCCCGACCAAGCCGCCGACCTTCTCGCGCAACTACCTGGCGAAAGACGATGTGATCGACTTCACGCCTGAGCTGCGCGCGAAAGCGCTCGAGAACCTGAAGAAGTACCGCTGGGAAGAAATGCCGTTCGTGCCGTACGTCATTCCGAGCGAGAAGTGGCTCGGGACGATTCTCGTCGGCAACACGATGGGCGGCGTCAACTGGGAAGGCTCGTCGTTCAATCCTGAAACGGGCATCTTCTACACGCAGGCCAACAACTCCTCGATCTCCGGCGCCAGCCTCTCGCCCGACTACTTCGAGAGCATCAAACCCGAGAAGCACACGCCGAATCACATCGCCATCTGGGAAGCGCCGGGCTTCGGCACGCCCGACTTCGAGGCGCCCTCGACCAGTGGATACGCGCGTCAGAATCAGCCTGCGGCCGGCGGCGGACGCGCCGGTGCAGCCGCGGCCGGCGGCGGACGCGCCGGTGCGGCCGCGGCCGGCGGCCGGGCCGGCGGCGGCGGTGGCGGTGGACGCGGTGCGAACGCGTTGACGGAAGGGCTCGGCGGACTCCCGATCATCAAGCCGCCCTACGGCGTGATCACGGCGCTCGACATGCACAACGGCACGATGAAGTGGCAGGTGCCGCACGGCGATACGCCGGACGCGGTGCGCAACAGCCCGCTGCTCAAAGGTCTGAACATCCCCAAGACCGGTCAGAACGGCATCGTCGGCGTGTGCCTCACGAAGTCGCTCGTCATCGTCGGCGATCCGCAGGTGACGGCGCCGCCCGATCGGCCGCGCGGCGCGATGCTGCGCGCGTACGACCAGGAGACGGGCAAGGAAGTCGGCGCGGTGTGGATGCCGTCGTCGCAGAGCGGAAACCCGATGACCTACATGGTCGACGGCCGCCAGTACATCATCGTCGCCGTGGGCGGCGGAAACTACACGAGCGAGTACATCGCGTTCGCGCTGCCGCAGAGCGAGGTCGGGAGACCGACCAACAATCAGCGGTAGGAGTGAGGCGGACATGAACAGGAGAATCGCAGTCTTCGCGGTCATCGCGTTGGGGGTGATCGGGACGTCGTACTCGGCGCTTCGCGCGCAGGCGGAGCGGTCGGTCTGGGACGGCGTCTACAGCGAGGCGCAGGCAACGCGCGGCTCCACGCTGTTCGACAAGGAATGCGCCGGCTGCCACGGCCCCGACGGCGAAGGCGGTGGCATGGCGCCGGCGCTCTCGGGCGCCGCGTTCAACGCCAACTACGACGGGCAATCCGTCGGCGATCTCTTCGATCGGAATCGCACGACGATGCCCGTCGGCAAGGAAGGCCAGTTGAACGGGCAGCAGGTCGCGGACATCACCGCGTTCATGCTGCAGGTGAACAAGTTTCCGGCGGGGCCCTCGGAGATGGCCAGTCAGGCGATGATGCTGAAGCAGATCAAGTATCTCGCGCAGAAGCCGGCGGATCGGTAGCTCAGGCGAACGATGCGTGGGGTCCGCCTTCAGGCGGGCCGGAAGGATGGCGATGTCCGCGATCGATCGGCGACATTTCGTGTGGCTCTGCGGTGCAATGCTCCTGACCGGCGGCGCGCGCGTCCGCGCGCAGCAACAGGGCAACCGTCCGCCCGGCACGCATCAGGACAACACGAACGGCGCCGAATGGATCACGCGTCTCGAGCGGCCGGATCGCATTCCGGGTTTGAAGATCGACGACGTCATCTCGTGCCTGACACTCAAGCCGGGTGACGTCGTCGCCGACATCGGCGCGGGCACGGGCGCCTACACGATCCCATTCGCGAAAGCGGTAGCGCCACTCGGTCTGGCGCTCGCCGTCGACATCTGGCCAGAGCTCCTGGATTACATGAGCCGGAAGGCCGATGCGGCGCGCGTTGGGAACCTTCAGCCCGTGCTCGCGTCGCTCGACGATCCCCGCCTGCCGGCGCATGGCGTGGACGTCGCGTTCTTCCACGACGTCTTTCACAACACGAACGATCGCCAGGCGTACCTGCGCCGGCTCGTCACGTATCTCAAACCCGGCGGACGCATCGCGATCATCGAGCAGGAGTTCGACGATCCGATCGCGAAGAAGTGGGACATCCCCGAAGACCGGATCACGCGCGAGCAGCTGCAGGACTGGATGGCGGGCGTTGGATTCGAGCTGCGCGCGGAGTTCGACATCTTCCAGGGCGCGAACAACCCGCCGGGCACCGGAATGCCCGCGCGCTGGTTCGTCGTCTACGGACAGGGAACCTCGACCACGCGCTAGAATGCGCGCGTGTCCTCGGTCATTTCCGTCGCGGGCATCCGCAAAGCCTACGGGTCGACCATCGCGATCGATGACGTGTCCTTCGACGTCGTCGAAGGCGAAATCTTCGGACTGATCGGCCCCAACGGCGCCGGCAAGACGACGACGATGGAGTGCGTCGAGGGACTGCGGACCCCGGACCGCGGCGCCATCTCGGTCTTCGGACTCGATCCTGTTCGCGACGTCTACGCCCTGCAGCAGCGCGTCGGCGTGCAGCTTCAGGAAGCGCAGCTTCAAAAGCGCATCACCGTCTGGGAAGCCGTCGACCTGTGGGCGTCACTCTACCCGAAGTCCGCCGACGGCCGGCGTCTTCTCGAACAGCTCGGCCTCGCCGACAAGCGCGACGCCTGGTTCATGACGCTGTCGGGCGGCCAGAAGCAGCGGCTCTTCATCGCGCTCGCGCTCATCAACAATCCGGACGTCGTGTTCCTCGACGAGCTCACGACCGGTCTCGATCCGCACGCGCGACGCGCGATCTGGGATCTCGTCCGCGGCATCAAGGATCGCGGCAAGACCGTCTTCATGACGACGCATCTCATGGAGGAGGCCGAGCGCCTGTGCGATCGCGTCGCGATCATCGACCGCGGGCGCATCGTTGACATCGATACGCCGCCGGCGCTCGTCGCTCGCCACTGCCCCGAGCGCACGGTCCTGCTGACGACAGTCGACGCGGGCGCTGAGAGCCGCTTTCGAGCGATTCGGACGGTCGACGCGGTCACGCGCGCCGATGCGCGCTACACGATTCGCGGGCGCGGAGACGATCTCGTGACCGAGGTGATTCGCTGCCTGTCGGATCACCGCATCCACGTCACCGACTTCAGAACCGAAACGCCACACCTCGAGGACGTCTTCCTCAAGATCACGGGCCATTCGATTCGGGATTGAAATGCAACCACGGAGGACACGGAGGAAGCGATTGTGATGGCGCTGCGCCACCTGTGGAAACTGACGTGGCTCGAGCTCAAGATCTTCGCGCGCGAGCCGCTGGGGCTGATCGGCACGCTGCTGGCCCCGCCGCTGACCGTCGTCGTCCTCGGCCGCATCTTCGGCAGGATCCCGACGACGTCGCCGCGCCTCACAACCTTCGTCGCGGTCGATCTTCCCGTGTTCGCCGCGATATTCACGACGCTGAACGCCGTGCAATCGCTCGTGACGATCGTGTCGATCTACCGCGAGGGCGGCATTCTCAAGCGGCTGCGCGCGACGCCGCTGAGACCGCAGACCATCCTGTCCGCACAGGTGCTCGTCAAGCTGATCCTCACGGCGACGACGCTCGTCTTGATCGTGCTGGCGGGCCGCAACGTCATCCGCGTCAGGCTCGACGTCCACCTGCTCAGTTTCTCGGTCGCGCTGCTCTTCAGCACGTTGAGCATTCTCTCGATCGGCTTTCTCATCGCGAGCCTCGTGCCGACGGCGCGGTTCGCGCAACCCGTCGGCAGCTTCGTGATCTACCCCATGCTGTTTCTCTCGGGTCTCTTCGTGCCCGTCGACGCGCTTCCCAACGGCGTGCAGATCATCGCGCGCGTCATTCCGCTCACCTACGCCGTCTCGCTGCTCAAGGGCATCTGGCTCGGCGACGCCTGGCTCGCGCACGCCGGCGATGTCGCCGCGCTCGTCGCGGTGGCGATCCTCTTCACGGGATTGTCGGCGCGATTCTTCCGTTGGGAGTAACCGACTCCGATTGAGTCGGAGCGCCACATCGCGGCACGCGGGCGCGGCGTTTGCATAGCGAATCCGCTTCCCACTCACCGCCCAGTCGCACGTCGTTCTTTTTTTCCGGGAGAACTGCCATGCCTCACAAAGAGCCTCTACCTCGCATCCGATCGACGTCGACTTGGACGACCAAGATGCGATGGTTCGTCGCCTTCGTGTTGTGCGTCGCAACAACGGGGCGCACGCGCGCGGACGCCCCGCCGATCATCGACCTCGGCACGCTGGGCGGGTGCTGCTCCTCGGCGTCCGCCGTAAACGCCACCGGCCAGGTGGTCGGAAGTGCCGCGTTGTCCGGCACACCGTACTACTCGCACGCGTTCTCGTGGACGGCGACGGGCGGGATCATCGATCTCGGGACCCTGGGCGGCGGCAACAGTAACGCCACGGCGATCAGCGCGAACGGTCAAGTGGTCGGCGCTTCCACGGTCAACGCCAGCGACGCTTTCCCGAACCGCGCGTTCTCGTGGACCCAGTCGGGCGGGATGATCGACCTCGGCACGCTCGGCGGTGACTTCAGCTACGCCAGGGCGGTGAACTCGAGCGGTGTTGTCGTCGGGGACGCGTCCAGGAGCGACGGGGCCGTCCACGCATTCGCGTGGACGGCAACCAGCGGGATGGCCGATCTCGGTGCGCTTGGCGGTTCGACCAGCATCGCCTGGGCGGTCAACGAGGCCGGGCAGGTCGTCGGCTCTTCGAGTACACCGGAGAACGCCACGCACGCGTTCCTGTGGACTCGGGAGAGCGGGATGATCGATCTCACGCCTGACTCCTGCTACGGCGAGGCGTGGGGAATCAACGCGGGCGGCCAAGTCGTCGGGTACGTGCAGGCCTGCAACGGGAAAACGCCGCCGGTCACGGTCGACATGAGCGGCCGCGGCTTCTTCTGGAGCCCGTCGGACGGGTTAGCCGTTCTGCCGACGTTCGGCGGCGTGTCCGGCCAGGTGGCGAAGTGGAACGGTATCAACGATGCCGCCGTCGTCGTCGGAAGCGCTGACAGCCCCGACGGGAACAGACATGCGTTCATGTGGACGGTGATTGGCGGCATCGTCGATCTCGGCTTGCTTCCTGGCGGCAGCTGGAGCAGCGCCACGGGCGTGAACGCCAACGGGCAGGTCGTCGGGATCGCCCAAAGCGGTTCCCGCTATCACCCGTTTGTATGGTCGTCGGCCGACGGGATGACCGACCTGGGCACACTCGGCGGCTCCTACGGCCCAGCGGCCGTCGTGAGCACGGCGGGTGCCGCCGGTTTCTCCTTCCTCTCAGGCGACCAGGAGTTGCACGCAACGTTCTGGCCGCTGACGCCGCCCGCTGATACGACTCCTCCCGTTGTGACGGTTCCGTCTAGTGTCACGGTCGACGCCACGAGTCCGGCGGGCGCGGCTGTCACGTTCTCGGTGTCAGCCAGTGACCCGGACGACGCCGCGGGTCCGGTGATCTGCGCACCGGCTTCAGGGTCCACATTCCCGATCGGGACGACGAACGTGACCTGCACGTCGACCGACACGCACGCGAACACGGGGCACGCAAGCGCCACCGTGACGGTTCTGAGTCCCGCGCAGATCGTGGCCAACCTCTCCGCGACGGCCGCGGCGGTCAACTTCAAGCAGGCCGGCAATCTGCTCGCGAACGTGCTTCGCGCGTTGAACGGCGGACAGATCAACGCGGCCTGCGGATCGCTGGGCGCCTTCATCAACCAGGTTCAGGCGCAAGCGGGCAAGAGTCTGACCGCGGCGCACGCAGGTCAGCTGATCGGTTCGGCGACCGACGCGAGGGCCGCCCTCGCCTGCCGGTGACGGCGAGCGACAATGTGTGATCGCGGCGCCGGATTGGCTTGATCCATCCCGCGCCGTTGGCCATACTGGCGCCCGGCGGTTTCGTGAGTACTCAGACTGTGAGAGGAGGCATTCAGGTGAAACGCATCATCATCGCGCTCATCGCACTGGCCGCGTTCTACAGGGCCACGCCGTTCGCGCAGCAGCCGGTCCCCGAGATTCCGTTCGACGGCAACATCAACTTCTTCAAGCTTCCCGCCGACATGAATTTCGGCGAGGCCGCGGGCGTCGCGGTGAATTCGAAAGGCGAGGTCGCCGTCTACACGCGGTCCAACAGCGCGGGTGGCCCCGCGTACGGCGCGACCGCGTCACAGATCCTGCTCTTCGACAAAACGGGCAAGTTCCTCCGCGAGATCGGCAAGGGCCTCTACTCGTGGTCGTACGCGCACGCGGTCCGATTCGACAAAGACGACAACCTCTGGGCGATCGACAAGGGCTCGGACATGATCGTCCGCATCAATCCTGAAGGCCACGTCACGATGGTCTTCGGCCGCAAGAAGGAAGCGTCGGACGAAGCCGCGCCGTGGACGCGCGTGACGCCGCCGCGTCCGCCGATCCCGGGCCAGTACCGGCAGCCGACCGATGTCGCGTGGGACACCGACGGCAACATCTACATCAGCGACGGCTACATCAACGCGCGCGTCGCCAAGTTCACGAAGGACGGCGACTGGATCACGTCTCTCGGAGAGCCGGGCGGCGGCAAGCTCGGCAACCTCAACACGCCGCACACGATCTCGTACGACGCGAAGGGCAACATCTACGTCGGCGATCGCGGCAATCGGCGGATCCAGGTGATCGATCCGAAGACGAATCAGTTCGTGCGCGAGATCAAGATCGACGTCCCGGTCCCGGCCGACGCGATGCCGTGGATGGGCGCGAAGCCCAACGTCGCGCAGCTGCTGGCCGCCGACGCGCCTCCCGGAGCCGGCACGATGGCGCCGGGCGCGCCGTGGGCGATTTGCGTGACGCCGCCCAACGCGCAAGGCCAGCAGTTCCTCTACAGCTCGGACGCGTTCCCCGGCCGCGTCTACAAGCTGTCGCTCGACGGCAAGGTCCTCGGCTGGATCGGCAAGTCCGGCCATCAGGCGAAGCAGTTCGGCTGGATCCACGAGATCGCGTGCCCGTCGGAAAACGAGATCTACGTGGCGGAACTGCTGAACTGGCGCGTGCAGAAGATCACACTGCATCCGGCCGCTCGGACGTCCACGGCCGGACAGTAGGGGAAGGCAGAAGTTAGAAGTTAGAAGGAAGAAGGCAGAAGTAGAGAGTCGAGCTCTTCGCTTCTGCCTTTTTCCTTCTTCATTCTCACTTCAAGTCGCTTCACCACACTCCAACGTTTCCCCTCACCGACTCGATCAGCTTCGCCGGGTCGTATCCAACTCCCTGTTTGAACACCGTCTCGACCGTGCGCACGTCGGCGATCGTGCGCGACGGGTCGCCGTTGACGACGACGAGGTCGGCCTGCTTGCCGGCCGCGATCGATCCGATGCGCGCGTCTCTGCCGAGGAAATTCGCGCCGTTCAGCGTCGCGATCGAAATCGCCTCGACCGGCGTGAAGCCCTCCTCCACGAGCAGCTCCACCTGCCGCTGATTCGAAAAGCCGGCGACGACGCCGCCTGAGCCTGTCGGATCCGTGCCGGCGATCAGGAGTCCGCCCGCCTTCACGAACGCGCGCTCCATCGCCATGTTCTTCGGAAAGAGCGTCGCGTAGACCGGCTGCTGATTCTGCTGCGCGCGATCGTACGCGCGCTGAAAGCTGTCGCGCAGCGACGGCGCCAGGACGTCGAGGCCCGGCGGCAGCGGGCGTCCGCGCGTGAACGTCTCGAACACGGTCAGCGTCGACGTCAGCGCGACGTGCTTGTCGACGAGCTTCTTCACGAGCGCCCCGAAAGGAGTGTTCGGAGCGCCGCTTGCATCGAGCGCGGCGACGGCTTGCTGCCCGCGCGCTTGGCCCGGACAGACGTCGGGCTGCTTGTCGGCGACGAAATCGGTCGCGGGCATGAAGCCGTGCTCGAGATTGTCGATGCCGAGGTCCGCGGCTTCGCCGAATGTCACCGAGCAGAGATGTCCGGTGATCTTCATCCCGCGCGCGTGGCCTTCGTCGATCGCGGCCTTCAGCGCGGCGCGCGAGATCTGCATGTACGCCTTGAGCGATGTGGGAGATCGACGACGGTCGCGCCCGCCGGTGCCGCGGCGGCGCTCGCCGACGCGATGTTCCCGTCGCGAATGACGACGGTCTGATTCTCGCGCGCGGCGGCGCCCGTCCCATCGATCACGCGCGCGTGCGTCAGCGCAATGACCGGCGCCTGAACCTTGATGAAGTTCGCCGGCGCGTTCGGATTCGGCTGCTGCGCGATTGAAATCGTGACAGCTCCGAGAGCGATAGCGAGAGTCGCGGCGATCCCGTCGAGCGGACGTCTTCCTTGCCCGCCCCTCCCGCCCTTCCAGCGCCTCCCGCCCGTCATATCACCTCCGCCGCGATTGCGCCCATGTCGTCCGCGCCATGCCCCTTCGCGATCGCCTCGTCCATCTTCTTCGCGATGCTGGGCAGCACCGTCATCGGCTGACTGCCGGCCGCCTCGATCATCAAGCGAACGTCCTTCCGCGCCATCGTCAACTCGAAGCTCGCGCTGAAATCGCCGCGCGCCATCTTCTCACCGCGCGACTTGATGATCCCGCCCGGCTGGAACTTCGAGAACACGGCGAGCGCTTCGGTTGGCGACAGGCCGATGCCTTTCGCCATCGCGAAGACGTCCGTGATGCCCGCGGCGATCACGAACAGCATCGAGTTGCCGAACAACTTATAGGCTGCGGCGCGATCGCCTTCTTCGCCGAGCAGCCACACGTCGCCGGTCATCTTCTGAAGCGCAGGGTGCACCGCCTCGACCGCCGCCTTCGGACCCGAGACGAGCATGATGCCGGCGGAATCGCGCGCCATCTGCGGCGACATGAACACCGGCGCGTGGATGAACGTGATCCCCGCCTTCGCCATGCGCTCCAGCCGCGCCTTCGTGCCGCGCGGCGACGTCGTCGAGTGGTCCACGACGATCGCGCCGGCGCGCAGTCGCGGCACGAAGCCATTGACGATGTGATCCACGACCGCATCGTCTGGCAGCGTCATATGAACGCGATCGGCGGCGACCACCGCATCGCCAGGCGAGGCCGCCACCCTCGCACCATGCGCCTCGAGCGCGCGCGCCTTCGATTCCGTTCGATTCCAGACCGTCACCGCCTCGCCGCGGCGGAGCATGCCTTCGACCATCGCGCTGCCCAGCAGCCCGGTCCCCAGAAACGCCACGTTCGCCATTGATCCTCCCGGTAGAATCTACCCCAGTGCGCCGCGTCACGCTGCTCATCTCGCTGTTGCTCGTCGCGGGCTCCGTCTTCGTAGCGCGAGCCCTTCCGGTACTTGTGGCGCGAGCCTTTCAGGCGAGCGATCAGGTCTTCCGCTGGGCCGGCGATCCCGAGGGCGGCGCGCCGTTCGTCGAGGCCAATCCGTTGCGTCCCGACGAGCTCGTCGGCTTCGACGTGGAGATCGCCGCGCTCTTCGCCCGCGGGCTCGGCCGCACGCCCGCGTTCCTCAACATCGAGTTCAAGTCGATCGTCCAGAGCATCACGCGCGGCGACGCGGACGTCGGCTTGAGCGGCATCGAGGACTCGCCGACGCGGCGGACGACGCTGGCGGTCACGCTGCCCTACTACGAGTTCCGCGAGGTCCTGAGCGTGCGCGACGCCGACGCGCGGACGCTGACGTCGCTCGCCTCGCTGCGCGGGAAGACAGTGGGCACGCTCGTCGATACGCTGGCGTACGAGATTCTGCTGCGCGCGGAACAACAGTACGGCCTGCAAGCGGTCTCGTACGAAGACGATGTGCATCCGTACAGCGACTTGATCGTCGGGCGCGTCGATGCCGTGCTGCTGGACAACGTCCTCGCCGAGCGGCGTCATCGCGCGATGCGCGGGTTCACCGTCCAGCCGGCGACGATTGCCGTCGGCCACTACGTCGGCGTCCTGGCGCCCGCGAACGCGGCGATGCGCGACCGGCTGGACGGCGTGCTGCGCGGCGCGATGCGCGACGGCACGCTCGAGCGGATCTTCACGAAGTGGAACGTGTGGAACGCCGATCAGCCGGCGCTGTTCGCGAAGGTGCTCGCCGGTGATTTCGTGCCGCCGTACGTCGTCAACACCGAACTGCAGATGATCCCGAGCGCGGCGACGATTCCGATCTGGGACGCGACGACGCGCTATCTGCCCTCGCTCCTCCGCGCGTCGGTCGTGACGATCGTGCTGTCGTGTCTGTCGATGGCGCTCGCGGTCGCGATCGGCGTGTTCATCGCGACCGGGCGCGTCTACGGCAACCGCGTCGCGCGCATCGCGCTGACGGCGTACGTCGAGCTGATCCGCGGCACGCCGATTTTGCTACAGCTGTTCGTCCTCTATTACGGGCTCGCGGCCGCGATCCGGCTGCCGGCGTTCGTCGCGGCGCTGCTCGGCCTCGCGCTGAACTACGCCGCGTATGAGAGCGAGATCTACCGCGGCGCGCTCGAGGCCGTGTCGGTCGGACAGCTCGAAGCCGCGCGCACGCTCGGGCTGAGCGAGGGGCAGGTGCTCCGCCTGATCCGCGGTCCGCAGGCGTTCCGGCTGGCGCTCGCGCCGATGACGAACGACTTCGTCGCGATGCTGAAGGACTCGTCGCTCGTGTCCGTGCTCACCGTGCTCGAGCTGACCAAGCAGACGCAGATTTTCGCGACGAATCTCGGCAGCTGGGTGATTCCGGGCCTCTTGTGCGCGGGACTCTATCTGGCGATGTCGCTGCCCCTCGCCGCGCTGGCGCGCCGGCTTGAGAGGCAATGGAAAGTCACGGGCCAGTAGCGCGAGGCTTCAGCCGAGCGACCAGAGGATGAGCGTTCTCACCATCGACAACTTGGTCTTGCGTCGCGGCACGCGGCCGATCCTCAACGGCGTCTCCCTCGATGTCGCGCGCGGCGAGCTCGTCGCGATCATGGGGCCGTCGGGATCCGGCAAGACGACGATCCTGCGCGCGATCGCCGGACTCGAGATGTTCGACAGCGGCCGCATCATCGTCGATGGCGTCGAGCTCGACGGCGGCGTGACTCCGCCGGCGACGCTGCGCGCGCTGCGGCGCAAGGTCGGCATGGTCTTTCAATTCCACTGTCTCTTCGAGCATCTGTCGGCGATCACGAACGTCACGCTCGCGCCCGTCCACGCGCACGGCGTCGCGCCTGCGGATGCGGAGCGCCGCGGCCACGAGTTGCTGACCGCCTTCGGCGTCGAGCATCGCGCGGATGCGCTGCCGCGGTATCTCTCCGGCGGCGAAGCGCAGCGCGTCGCGATCGCACGCGCGCTCGCGGTCGATCCGCCGGTGCTGTTGATGGACGAGCCGACGGCCTCGCTCGATCCAGATCGACGCGCAGAACTCGGCGCGCTGCTGCGCGGATTACTCGGTCAGGGCCGCACGCTCGTGATCGCGACGCACGACGAAGACTTCGCGCGCGAGTGGGCGACGAGGGTCGTGAGAGTTAAGGACGGGGTTCTCGGATGACCGGGAACTCACCACGCCAGACCGTTCAGCAGCGCGACCGCCTGGGCGGTGCCTCTTGCGCTCCGGCTATCGACGCGAGGAGGACGACAACAAGGAGAATGGACATTCGCCGCATGGTTTCACTGAAAGTCTGAAGCGTGTGATTACGCGCGAGCGTCCGCGTCCAACGAGGTACGGCGTCAGTGTCGCGGTTGGGCGGCGATGGCGTCGGCGACGGCGCGGCCGATCAGATCGTATCCGGTCGCGTCGGTGTGCCAGTCGTCGGCCTGCATGTAGATCCGGCCGAACGTGTCGATCGGCAGATAGACGGGACGGCCGTCGGTAGACGAAGGCGCGGTGAGATGTCGGATGTGCGGCACGTCGAGCCCTTCCCATCGCCCGCGCGCGCCGCTGTTGGTGTACACGAACGACAGCCGCGTCCCCGGCGCGAACGACGCCGTCAGACTCCACACGCCATCGCCCGCACGTTGATCGCCGGCCTTGCCATCGTCGTGCATCAGCGCCGCGTTCGGCACGAGATCGCCGAGCTGCGGATCGCTGCCCGCGATCGACATGGCCGTCGTCACGGGATAGGTGCCGCGAAATACGCGAAAGACGACGGTCGTTGCTGCGCCGGGTCCAAAAGGACCCGGCCTACTGACCTCGGGACCCGGCCTACGTACCTCTGGATCCGGCCGGGTCCGGCTGAAGCCGGACGCCACGGAATCTGGCGATGGAACCAGGTCAAGTCGCGCCTCGAGATCGCGCGCCATCTTCGCGCCGGCGTCGGCGACGAGTTGCTCGCTGTCCACGAGCGGCACGTGCGTCTCCGCGGAGATCGCGCGAAGGATCGGCCGGTACGGACTGTCGCTCCACAGTTCGTTATCGAGGAGCACGACGCGTGCGCCGCGGGCTGTCGCGAGCTCGATCATCACGC
>JAIQFX010000158.1 GCA_020073005.1 Terriglobia bacterium
CGCCCGGCGCGGAAACGATACGCGGGTCGCCCGTCGTACATGATGAGCCGCGCCTGCGAGGGCGGGTCCGGGCGGCCGAGCGACGCGTACGCGTCGGCAGGCGAGACAACGACGCGCGCGGGATCGAGCGCCGGCGAGCGCGCGAGGCGATCCGCCTCCGTCACGCTCGGGAAGTCCCAGTACATCATTCCGATGGCCGACGCGAACCACAGCAGGAAGAACAGGCAGAGCACGACGCCCAGCCAGCGATGGACGAAAATCAGCGTGCGCGTCACGGGAGCGATCTGTGTGACACTCGTCGCGGCAGCATCGTAACATCACCCTGCCGTAAGGACGGCCGCATGGGTTTCAATCTGGCGACGTACACGGCCGTGCACGTCGTGATCAGTCTCGTCGCGATCGCTTCGGGCCTCGTCGTCGCGTTCGGCTTCCTGACGGCGCGACAGAGCGACGCCTGGACGGCGCTCTTCCTACGCACCTCGATCGCGACGAGCGTGACCGGTTTCGGCTTTCCGTTCGAGCGCCTCCTGCCGTCGCACATCGTCGGCGCGATCTCGCTCGTGTTGCTGGCCGTGGCGATCTACGCGCGTTACCAGGCTGCCCTCGCCGGCGTCTGGCGCCGCACGTACATCGTCTGCGCCGTCATCGCGCTCTACCTCAACGTCTTCGTGCTCGTGGTGCAGAGCTTCCAGAAGGTGTCCGCGTTGAAAGAACTGGCGCCGACACAGGCGGAGCCGCCGTTCGTGATCGCGCAGGGCGTCGTCCTCGTTCTATTCGTCGCGCTGGGCACCTTCGCGACACGCGGCCGCGCGCTCGAGCAGTAACGCGCGCGACACGCGCTAACGCTTGAACTGTTCCCTCACGGCCTTCAACTCCGGCGGGAAGTCGTCCGTGCTGTAGACCTGACGGATTTCGATCTCGCTCTCGCCGGTCCCCTCGCCGGGCGGCGGCGCGGGAATCCGCTTGACCCAGTCGATCGCGTCCTGCTTCGACTTCACGTCCCAGATCCAGAAGCCGGCCACGACTTCCTTGGTCTCGGCGAACGGTCCGTCGACGACGACGGTCTTTCCTTTCGAGAACTTGACGCGCGCGCCCTTCGACGTCGGCTGAAGGCCCTCGGCGGACACCCACGCGCCGGCTTCCTGCAGCGCCTTGTTGAACTTCTGCATCTCCGCCATGTACTGCGGACTCGGCAGCACGCCCGCCTCCGACAACTGATTCGCCTTGATCATGATCAGAAATCGCACGTCGTCTCTCCAGTTCTCACTTTTCTCTTTTCAGTTTCAAGCTTGAAAGTACTCAGTCCGCTCTCAGCGCCTGCATGACGTCCACGCGCGCCGCGCGCGAGGCCGGGAGCGCCGACGCGACGACCGCGGCCACCAGCAGGACCACGGCGGCGCCGATGACCGGCACGGCGCCTGGCATCCGCACCCCCTCGAAATAGCTGCCGGCCAGACGCGCCAGCGCGAACCCGCCCGCCGCGCCGGACACGACGCCTAACGCGGCCATCACCACGCCTTCGGTCACGACGCCCGTCAGGATGTGCCGCGGCTGCGATCCGATCGCCAGACGGATTCCGAACTCGCGCGTCCGCGCGCTGACTGAGAACGCCAGCACACCAGCGACGCCGACGATCGCAATCAACAGCGCGACGGCCGCGAACCCGCCGAACACGAACGTATTCAGCCTGTCGGGCGTCAGCACTTCCGCGCGGATGTCTTCGAGCGTCGCCGCGCGCTCGACCGGTTGATCGGCCGACATCGCTCGGATGATGCGCGTGATCGGCGGCACGAGCGCGTACGGATCCGTCCGCGCGTGCACGAACACGCCGCCGCCGAACATCGGCGCCTGATCGAATGGGTGATACACGGTCATCGCCGGCCCCGGCTCGACATGCTCATCGTCGATGTCCGCGGCGACGCCGATGATGCGGCGCGGACCGGGATCGATGCTCGTGAACTTCACGATCGGATCCGTCCAGAACATGTGGCGGTTCACGGCGTCCTGGTTCGGAAACATCCGCTGCGCCAGGCTCTGGCTCACGATGACGACGTGCTCGCGATCGCGCCGATCGGCGTCGGTGAAGTCGCGGCCGGCGATCAGCGGGAAGCCGAGCGCGGCGAAATATCCCGGCGAGACGACGCGGAACCGCGCGCGCGGATCGTCTTCGCCCGGCGCCTTGACGTGGCCGTCGGCCGAGAACTCGAAACCGGGACCGAACGCGCCGGCGTCGCGCCATGGCACGAACATCCCGAACGCCGCGCCGTCCACGCCCGGCAGCGCCGTGACGCGCCGCAGCGTCTCGCGATAGAAGTCGACGACTTGATCCGGCGTCTTCCCGTACTCCATTACCGGCACGTTCACGGCGAGGACGCGGCGCGTGTCGAGCCCGCTCCGCGCCGCTTGCAGGGTGAGGAGCGTCGTCAGCAGCATGCTGGCGCCGGCGAGCAGCACGAAAGACGCCGCGATCTGCGTCACCGCGAACGCGCGCAGCCGCCGCTTCGTGCCGCCGGTGATCCGCACGCTTCCGGCCGTCGCCTTGAATCCGTGCGAGGCGTGCGACGCCGGCAGGCGCGGAACGAACGCGAGCAGCACGGCGGCGGCGATCGCCAGGCCCGCGCCGACCCACAAGACGCTGGAGTCGACCGTGAGATCCAGCGCGCGAACCGAGAAGCGCGACGCGTAGCGCGCGAGGATGGCAACCGTCGGCCGGGCGATCAGGACGCCGACCAGCGCGCCTGCGCCGCACAGGAGCAGGCTCTCGGCCAGCAGCGTCCGCCGAAGCGCGGCCGTGCTCGCGCCGAGCGCCGCGCGGATTCCGAGTTCGCTCTCGCGCCGTACGGTTCGCGCGAGGATCAGGTTCGCGACGTTCGAGCACGCGATGATGAACACGAGAGCCGACGCCGCCAGCAGAATCAGCAGGACATTTCTCGCCGGGAGCGTGATCTGATCGCGCAACCGGACCGCGTCGATCCGGAAGTCCGCCTGCTTCGAGTACGACTCCGGATGATCCTTGATCATCGTCGCGTGGACCGTGCGCAGCTCGGTGCGCGCCGATTCGAGATCCACGCCGGGCGCGAGCCGCGCGAAAAGCTCCGTCATCCGGTGCACGCGTCCCGTCACCATCGTCGCCGACATGTGATGCGGGCTCGTCACGACGTTCGCGATGAGCTGCGTCTCCGCCGGATACGGCACCGCCGGTTCGAGGACGCCGACGATCGTCGCGCTGCGCGTGCCGAGGCGGATCGTCTTCCCCGTCACCGACGGATCGCTCTTCATGTCGCCGGTCCAGAAGCGATACGTCAACACGGCCACGCCGGCCGCATTCGGGCCATCGTCTCGTTCGTCGATCAGCCGGCCGAGGACCGGGTGCAGGCCCATGACCGGAAAGTACGCGCCCGACACGACGCCCGCGCGGACGACGCGCGGCTCGCCGAGGCCGACCATCGTGAACTCGAGCGTCGAGAAATCGCCGAGCGCGGAGAGCGACTTGACGGCCCGCAGGTCCTGAATCTCGGGGACCGAGAACGCGGCGTTCTCGGCGCCGATGCCGCGCGCGCTCTGGCGGATGTAGATCAGCCGATCCTCGTCGCGGTTGGCGAGCGGCCGGAGCAGCACGCCGCGGACGACGCTGAAGATGGCGGCGTTGGCGCCGATGCCGAGCGCGAGCGTGAGGACGACGGTCAGCGTCAGCCCTTTCGTGCGCGCCAGCGAGCGAATCGCGAATTTCAGATCGTTCACAGCCGTTGTCCCTCCCCTTTTGGGTAACCTTATATATACCGGTTACGCCACGCTCGTCCGGCCATAGGCGACCGATGCCGTCAGCAGGCCGACGACGACCGGGACCAGCGCCGGCGCCAGCGCGCCGCCCATGACGGTGACGACGGTCGCGCCGATCATGATGATCGTGAGACCGCTGGCCGCGACCGGCGTCAGAACCGGCC
>JAIQFX010000088.1 GCA_020073005.1 Terriglobia bacterium
GAGGTCGTCAGCAACGCTTCGTACTTCAGGTAGCGGTTGCCGTTGAACTGCGAGAGCGATCCGCCGTTCGCGAAGAACGTGCCCGACGTGCCGTCGGGCCCGACGAACGTGAATGGTCCGTTCACGCTGTTGCTCGCGCCGACCTGGAACCGCAGCGTCGTGTTCGCCGGCACCGACGCGGTCCACGAGAGCGTGCTCCACGCCGCCGAGCCGCCGACGGGCGGGTTCGCGTCCTTGAGCGACGACACGAACGTGCCCGACGCGACGAATCCGGCCTGCATGTAGGTCTTGAAGCCGAGGTCGTCCGTCTGAAGGCTCCAGGTAGTACCACTGTTCGACGACGTGACGCGTTGCCCGTTCGCGTACGCGCTGCCGCTGCTGACAACGTACGCATAGACACCCGCCGAGGGGTTCGCCACGGGCCGGAAGATCACGGCGTACCGCGTGCCGGCGGTCAGCGTGGCCGGGCTTGCGAAATTCGCCGCGAAGAATCCGCCGGCCCCGCTCGAGAAGCCGGCAATCGTCGCCGTGGCGAGGTCGGCGCCTGTCGGCCGGTTCGAAGATGTGGCCCTGATCGACACGGTTATGTTCGGGGTCGTACCGGTACAGGCGCTGCAGAAGAGATCCAGGTCTACCCGCGTCAGCTTGCCGGTGACCGCAGGCGTAAAGGTCTGGCCGGCCCAGTTGGTGGAATCGAAGCCGAAGCCGCTGTTCGTGACCGTCGTGTTCTGCTGGTCGATGGCCGCCGGACTCAGCAACGTCACGTCACCAGGGCTGCTCGTCAGATCGCAGTTGGTCGGAACGCCGGTCTGGAAGTCCGTCTGCGTCGTATCCGTGAGGCAGTTGCTGAGCGGCGCGGCGCTCAACACGAAATTTCTCGTCGCGGAGCTGCCGTCGGGCACGGCAATCGACGTGAAGGTCGCCGCGATGTAGCCGGGGAAGCTGGCGCTCACACTCGGGTACGTGCCGGCGGGAAGACCGGTGAACGAGTAGTTGCCGCCCGCGTCGGTGGTCGTCGTCCGCGTGCCGAGCGCAACGGTCGCGCCGGCGATCGGAACGAGGGCTGACGTTTTCACCGTTCCCGTCAGCGAACCGCTGCCGATCGTGATGCACTGGGAAAACGAGAACGAGGAGATACGCGTGCGATCGTTCAACCCGGTGACCGCGTAGTACTCGTTGGCGTACCAGAACGAGCAGCCGTCAACGTCGAGCGTCATCGCGCTGTAGTCGCCCCACCGAGTGCACGCGGAACTTCCGCAGTTGCCCGATTGGCTGCCGGTACCGGCGAACAGCGTCGTCTCGGTCTGCGTGATCGTGTTCACCGGATCCGCGGCGAGCCGGCCCGCATAGCGGATAGCCGGAAACACCGAGGAGTTCGTCGCGCTGTAGCCGATCGCCATGTCGCCGACACGATCGACAGCGACGCTCGGCATGAATCGGTTGATCGTGTCAGCGGGGCTGTGCGTGAACGCCTGCGTGGCGTTGGCCTCGACCGTGCCGCCGGTCACCTTCACCTGGTAGTAGCGCGGGGCGGACTGCGCGGAGCTGGTACCGGAAGCGCCGACCGTGTGGGTATCCCACAGCGATTCGATCCCGCCGATGTTGCTGTACTGGTTCTGCATCATCGTCCGCGGGTACAACGTATCGAGAGGGTTGGCCGGCGAGGGCACGGTGTTGGACGACATCGTGCTCCAACTCGTGGACGTGATGGCGATGAACGGTCCGGTGAACGTCGACGTGGAGATGCTGTTCCAGTCCACATGGAATTTCCAGACTTCCACGGCGTTCAGGAAACTCCCCAGGGAGGCCAAGTAGTTCGGACTGCCTGCCGGAGGCGTGCCGGCCTGCAGCCGCGCGTTTGCCGGAAGGATCGTGAACTCCGACGAAGGCGCATCGAACGACACGACCTGGACCGTCGGCACGCCGGCGTACATCTGCGCTTTGTTGAACGCGTACAGCCGCACGTTCTGAAACGAACCGCCGGCGGCGTACGCGAACATGTTGACCGACATGTAGAGACCGTCGGGCCAGATGCCGAACTTGGGATAGTCGCCGAGCCCGCCCGTCGTGTTGATCGAATAGAAATTCCAACCGCCAGACACCGGATCGCCGGACTTCGATACGGCGAAGCACTGGAACGCGCCGGGAGGATTCATCACGTTGCCCGATCCGTCGAGCCTGAACGCAAAATCGGTGATCACCCAGCGATCCTCGAACGTGTCGTACACGACGACTGGATCGCCGAAGTTGTCCGTATCGCACAGGTTGCCGAAATGGCCCTGGCTCATGAACGTGTCGAACGTGAACGCGGCCACGGGCGCGCCGCCGGTCTTCGCGTAAATGCCGATCGACGTGTTCACCGTCTCGATGTAGTACGTCGGGCCCACGTCGCCGTTGGTGTCCGGCGGATGGCCGGCGCCCCACGTCGCGAAGTCCAGGCCGTCAAAGCTGGTGGTCGCACCCGGAGCGGGCGCGCTCAGGCCCTGCACGATCCCGCCGCCTGACGTCAGCGGTTCGCTCGGCGCGGCCGTCGTTCCCGGAAACGGCGCCGGCGTGATGTCCGGACCTTCGCGCTCGGGCCGCTCGCGCTTCTCCGGAAGCGTCTGCGGCAGCCCGCGCACGTCACCGTCGAATGCGTCGCCGCGCTGCATGTGATGCTCGCGCGGTTCATGTTTCACTTCGGGAGACGTCGGCCGGTCCTGGCCGTCGAAGACGCCGGGCGTCACCGTATCAGACTGCGCCCCGCCAGGCGTCCGCCGGCCTCGCTCCTCCGCGCGCAGCGGCTGCAGAGCGGCGGGCTTCTTCGTCGCCTTTGCTTTAGTCGTCTTCCGGGCAGCGGTCTGCCCTGAGTCCGCCGACACGGGCGAGGCCAGCCAGACGGCCACACCCAGGACGACGGAGACGAATGTCCGTGCGACAATGTGATTCCGACGCAGCGCGCGCATGCAAGCGACCTCAGGAAGCACCGAACATCCTCTCACGATTGCAGGCGTCCCCAGGCACGCAGTCATGAGATCAGGAGATTACAAAATGCGTGTGCTGATGGTGCTGTGTTTCGTGGTCGTGACAGCCACAGCGCAGACGGCGACGTGGGGCGGCGACCACGTACGGATGGAAATTACGGGAAGCGGCGCCGAACTCGAGTTCGATTGCGCGCGAGGGACGATCACGGAAACCGTCCCGGACAAGGACGGGGCCTTCAGCCTGAAGGGCACGTTCACACCGGAGCACAGCGGCCCATCTCGCGACGACGGCCCGCGAGCCGCTGCCGCGATCTATTCCGGCACGATCAGCGGCGACACGATGGCGCTGCGCATCGTCCTGACCAGCAACGATCAGGAAGTGGGCCGTTACGCGCTGGCGAGAGGGAGCGCGGGGAAACTGATGAAGTGCCGCTGAAGGGGAGAAGGCCGCGATGGCCTTCTCCCCCGTCGTTCAGTTCTTCTGATAGATGTTGAACTGCATGGTTTGTTTCTTGCCGCCGCCGGTCGAATCGACGGTCTGGCTGAACGAGCCGATCAACGTGTAGCCCGCGGGAGCCGGCGTGGCGCTGAAAAGAAAGATCACGGTGCCCGACGGAACACTGGTACCGGGATCGCCCTTGTCGCCCTTCACTCCCTGAATGCCCATCGGTCCTTGCGGGCCTGCGGGACCTGCGACTCCAGCAGGACCAGCCGGGCCAGCAGGACCAGCGGGACCGGCCGCACCAGCGGGGCCAGCGGGACCAGCCGGACCCGCGGGGCCGGCCGGACCCTGCGGTCCAACGATGCCATCGCTGGTCGGCAAGCTGATGGCGATGATGACGTCGCTGCTCGCCGTGTTGATCGGGCCGACCGCCGTGAAGGTCAACTCGTGCAGGCCGACGCCGAGCGACAGCGACAGCGAGGCTGACGTCCCGAGCGCCGCGGCACCTTCGGTCCACGACACGCTGGTCGGCGTGCCGGTCGTCGTTCCGTTGAGCGTCACATTCGCGAAGCCGTAGATGTTCGCGACGAGCACTTGATCCAGGCCGGCGTCGGCCGTCACCGGCCCGCCGAGCGTGAACACGCGCGTGTCAACGAGATGATCCGTGGCGCTGGCGAATGTGTACTCGGCGCGCGTGATGCCGTTGGTCGAGGTGTTCATCACGTCGAGCGTGTCAGGCGCCGCCAGCGTGGAATTCACGACCCCGACGTACAACGACTGCGCGTCGGAGGAGAGGCGCTGGGTCAGCGCGTAGCCCGAGAAGCCACCGAACGACGGGTTCGTCGAGGCGGCGAAATCGGCGACGCCGACGGCGCCGAAGAAATTCGGATCGGGGGCGGCGGGATCCTCCGTCAGCAGCGTGTAGACCGTCCCGGTCGTCGGGCTGACGCTGATGCGGTTCTGAGCGCCTCGCGTGCCGCTCGCCCGCGGCCAGGAAAGGCGTGTGATGAAAGTCAGGCTCGCGTCGTACTCGAGCACGGAGTTGCAGTTGTCGTCGCGCAGCATGACGCCATTCGAGCTCGTCATGGCGATGCCGGAGGGCTCGGCGCCGCACCCGGGGAGGTAATCCGCGATCGGAGGTGTCGAGTTGTTGACCGACAGCGGCGAGGTCGTGTTGAGCATGAGCACGTGGGAGTGGCTGCCGTCGAAGAGCAGCACGCCCAGGCGGGTGCCGTCCGGCGAGACGGTTAGATCAACACCCTGGTCGCTCGTCGCTCCGGTGCCGAACGAGGTCGATGTCAGCGTCGCGGTGTCGACCAACACAATCTCGCTGCCGCCGCCCGACACGGCGTTCAGGACGTAGAGCGTGCCGCCGGTCTTCGACAGGACGGCCCTGTAGGGAAAGAACAACGGTACCGACCCGACCTCCGTGCCGTGGGCGTCGTACGCTTTCACGCCCTTGAAATTGGTCGTGCCGCCGCCTTGGAACGTCACGTAGAAGCGGGACCCGTCATGCGCCACCGCCAACGACGTCGGAACGGCGTTTCCGATCGTGAACAGGTTCTTCTGCGTCATCGTCGTGACGTCAACGACTTCGACCTGATTGTCGACGGCCCCGAAGCACTCGAAGCTGCCGAACGGACACTTGGACAGAAGCGCGGCGAGCGCCTGACCGGGTTGTGCCGCGGCTTCGCGCACGGCTCCGGGTACGACGCTCATGACACACACGGCCAGACCGACAAGACACACGCGTAGCTTCGTCATGCTGCCTCCTGCGGTGAACGGCTGGGGGGGCGGAGGAGAACCGGATTCCTGGGGAACGACCGGATTCCTGGGCGGGCCGATCCTAACTGAACACCAACACGCGCACAATGAACTTCCGGGCAACAAACGGCGCTCGGCGAGATGCCCGTGAAGACGGCGTCGATCGGAGCGCGGTAGAATCGACGCCGATTACACCGACATGGAGGTCGACCGATGTATCGCCGCACGATCGCTGCGTTGTTGCTCGCGTTGGTTGGTGTCCTGGCGTTTCTGCCGCGCCCGAACGTGCGCGCGCAGAGCGGCGGCACGGTCGATCTGAAGATGTATGCCGCCGAGATGCGGTGGCGATCGATCGGCCCGCATCGCGGCGGCCGCACGAAAGCGATCACCGGCGTGCCCGGCCAGCCCAACGTCTTCTATATGGCGCCGGTCAACGGCGGCGTCTGGAAGACGAACGACTTCGGCCGCACGTGGAATCCGATCTTCGACGATCAGCCGACCGGATCGATCGGATCGATCGCCGTCGCGCCGTCGGACGCCAACATTATTTATGTCGGCAGCGGCGAGGGCCTCGCGCGGCCGGATCTCTCGGTGGGCGACGGCATCTACAAGTCCACCGACGCGGGCAAGACGTGGACGCACCTGGGCCTCCGCGACGGTCAGCAGATTCCGTACATCCTCGTCGACCCGCGCGACGCGAATCGCCTCTATGTCGCCGTGCTGGGCCATCCGTACGGCCCCAACGAAGAGCGCGGCATCTATCGCTCGACCGACGGCGGGCGCTCGTTCCAGAAAGTGCTCTCGAAAGATGAGAACACCGGCGGGAACGATCTCGAATTCGATCCGAAGAATCCCGACATCGTCTACGCGACCATGTGGGAGCAGCGGCAAGGGCCGTGGGAGAACGGCGCGTGGGCAGGGACCAACGGTGGCATTTTCAAATCGACCGACGGCGGCACGACGTGGCGGCAACTCTCGAATGGGCTCCCTTCTGAAGGCATCGTCCAGGCGGACATCGCCGTCGCGCCGAGCGACGGCAATCGCATCTACGCGACGGTCGCGAATCCGACGACGGTGCGCATCTATCGCTCGGACGATGCGGGCGAGAACTGGACGCAGGCGACGCCGGACAATCGTCCCGCCGGCCGCATCGGCGGCGGCGATCTCCCCGTGCCCGTCGTCAACCCGAAGAACCGCGACGCCGTGATCATCGCGAGCACCGTCAGCTATCGATCGGAAGACGGCGGCCGGACGTGGGTCGCGCTGCGCGGCGCGCCCGGCGGCGACGACTACCAGCGGCCGTGGATCAATCCCGACAACCCGAACATCATCGCGCTCGCGAGCGATCAGGGCGCGATCATCAGCGTCAACAACGGCGAGACGTGGAGCTCCTGGTACAACCAGGCGACGTCGCAGATGTACCACGTGAACGCGGACAACGCGTTCCCCTACCGCGTCTGCGGCGGGCAGCAGGAAAGCGGATCGGCGTGCGTGTCGAGCCGCGGCGACGACGGGATGATCACGTTCCGCGAATGGCATCCGGTCGGCGTCGAGGAGTACGGCTACGCCGTCCCCGATCCGCTGAACGAGAACATCGTGTATGGCGGCAAGGTGACGCGTTACGACCGCCGCATCGCGCAAGTGCAGAACATCGCGCCGACGCCGGTTCGTCCTGCAGACTTCCGTACGTTGCGCACGGCGCCGGTCGTCTTCTCGGCCGCTGATCCGCACGTCATGTATTTCGCGGCGAACACACTCTGGAAGACGGCCGACGGCGGGAAGAGCTGGCAGAAGATCAGTCCGGACCTGACGCGCAAGACGTTCGATCCGCCGCCGACGATCGGCAAGTACCGCAGCCAGGACTCCGCGCGCGCGACACAGCGCGGCGTGATCTACGCGGTCGCGCCGTCGCCGCTGGACATCAATCGCATCTGGGCCGGGACCGACGATGGGCTGATTCAGGTCACCGCCGACGGCGGCGCGACCTGGACGGACGTGACGCCGCCTGACTTGAAGCCGTTCGCGAAGGTGTCGGTGATGGACGCCGGGCACTTCGACGCGAACACGGCATACGCCGCGATCAATACGCTGCGCCTCGGCGACATGCATCCGCACATCTACCGCACGCACGACGGCGGCAAGACGTGGACGCAGATCGTCAACGGACTGCCCGACGGCGCGCCGGTCGACGCGGTGCGCGAGGATCCGAAGAAGCAAGGTCTGCTCTTCGCCGGCACGGAGCACGAAGTCCATGTGTCGTTCGACGATGGCGACCACTGGCAGTCGCTGCGGCTGAACATGCCCGCGACGTCGGTGCGCGACGTCATCGTCAAGGGCGACGACCTCGTCGCCGGCACGCACGGCCGCGGCATCTGGATCCTGGATGACATCACGCCTCTTCGCCAAATCCGTAGCGCGAGCCTTTCAGGCGAGCGAGAACCCGACGCGATCCTCTTCAAACCGGAGGTCGCCTATCGCGTGCGGCAGAACACGAACACGGACACGCCGATTCCGCCCGACGAAACGGCGGGACAGAATCCGCCGGACGGCGCGATCATCAATTACTCGCTCGCCTCGAATGCTTCAGGACCGGTGACGCTGGAGATCTATAGGGGGACGGGTCTCGGAGATGGCGGCGGCCGAGACCCGTCCTCTTTCCTCGTGCGCAAGTACTCGAGCGACGATCGCCTCGAGATGCCGACGCCGGCCAACGCGCCGGTGCCGATGTACTGGTATCGCGCGCCGCACCCGCTCGCGACGACGGCCGGGATGCACCGCTTCACGTGGGACGTGCACTATCAGCCGATTCCCGGCGGCGGCGGCGGACGCGGCGGTCTGCCGATCGCGGCGGTCCCGCACGACACGGTGCCCGTGCCGGCGAGTCCGTGGGCGGCGCCCGGTCAGTACACGGTGAAGCTGACGGTCAACGGCAAGAGCTACACGCAGCCGCTGACGCTGAAGATGGACCCGCGCGTGAAGACGTCGCCGCTCGGCTTGACGCAGCAGTTCACGCTGTCGAAGCGGATGTACGACGATCTGCTGAACGTGCAGAAGACGCTGGTCGACGTGCGCGCGCTGCGCGATACCCTCAATCAACGTAGGGCGAGCCTTTCAGGCGAGCCTGCCCGCTCGGCGGAAAGCCTCGCGCTACGTCTGACGACGCTTGAAGGCGGCGGCGGTGGCGGCGGTCGAGGGGGCGGCGGCGGTGGACGCGGCGGAGCGCCGGAAGGTCCGGACACGCTCGGCAACATCAGCGGCGGACTGAATCAGCTGATGGGCCTGCTGCAGGGCGCGGACGTGACGCCGACGACGCAGCTGGTGGCCGCGGTGGGCGCGCGGCACGCGGCGGTCGCGAAGCTGATGGCGCAGTGGACGGCGCTGAAAGCTGAGGCGCGCCGGATGAATCTCAATTAAACTACGCGCGTCTTGTCCTCACTGATCGGCCGGACGCTCTCGCGCTATCAGATCCTCGATGAGATCAGCCGCGGCGGCATGGGTGTCGTCTACCGCGCGCTGGACGTCCGGCTGAACCGCGAGGTCGCGCTCAAGGTCCTGCCGGCGGACCTGGTCGCGAATGCCGACCGGCGCCAGCGTTTCGTGCAGGAGGCCCGCGCGGCCTCGTCGCTCGAACATCCCCACATCGCCGTCATTCACGAGATCGACGAGGCCGAGGGCATCAGCTTCATCGCGATGGAGCTGGTGCGCGGCGACAACCTGGCGACGCTGACCGCCCGCGGTCCGCTGCCGGCGTCGCGCGCCCTCGAGATCGCCGGCGAGGTGGCCGAAGGCCTGGCGCGCGCGCACGAGAAGGGCGTCGTCCACCGCGATCTGAAGCCGGCCAACGTCATGCTGACCGAGGACGGCCACGCGAAGATCATCGACTTCGGCCTCGCGAAGCTGATCGACGCGTTGAGCGGCGACGATGCGGCCGGCGAGACGGTCGTCAGAGCCGAAACCGACCCGGGCATGGTGATGGGCACCGTCACCTACATGTCGCCCGAGCAGGCGCGCGGCGGCAAGGTCGATCACCGCAGCGACATCTTCAGCTTCGGCGTGCTGCTGCACGAGATGCTGACCGGGCGTCCGCCGTTCCGCGGCAACACGGGCATCGACACGATGCATGCGATCCTGCACAGCCCGGTGCCCGCGCTGCCCGCGCTCGGCCCGAACGTCACCGCGGAAGCCACGGCCGACGTCCAGCGCATCCTCGAGAAATGCCTCGCGAAGGATCCGGCCGATCGCTACCAGGGCATGCGGGACATCGTCGTCGATCTGCGCGCGGCGCGGCGGCGACTGGAGTCATCCGGGACGACCGCGGTGAAGTCGGCGGCGCTCGCGGCGACGACGATGGAAGGCTTCAACCGGCTGCGGAGTTACGTGTTCTATGCAGCGGCCGTGCTGGTCGCGGCGCTTGCGGTGTGGGGATGGCTGCGGCCGCGCTCGTCAGACTCGCCGGCCGCCAGCGGCGGCGGCAAGCCGTCGGTCGCGGTGCTCTACTTCGAGAACAACACCGGCAACGCGCAGCTCGACTGGCTGCGCACGGGCCTCACCGACATGCTCGTGACGGATCTCTCGCAGTCGCAGGACGTCGAAGTCCTCGGCACCGACCGGCTGGTACAGATTCTCGGCGACATGAAACGGCAGGACGACAAGCAGATCTCGTTCGAAACCGTGCAGGAGATCGCGAAGCGCGCCGGCGTGAAGAGCGTGATCCTCGGCAGCTACGTGAAGGCGGGCGACACGATTCGCATCAACGTCAAATTGCAGGAAGCCGGCAGCGGCCGCATCGTCTCGTCCGAGCGGGTCGAGGCCGCGAGCGAATCGACGCTCTTCACGACGGTCGACGATCTCACGCGTCGGATCAAGAACCGGTTCCTGCCAGGCACTGTGGATCCGACCAGGGCGTTGATCTCCTCGCGCGCGCCGGCGGAAACGACGACACCGCTCTCGATGGACCGCGATCTGAAGGACGTCAGCACGTCCTCGATTGAGGCGTATCGCTACTACGTGGAAGGGATCGATCTCCACAACCGCGCCCGCGAGCTCGAGTCAGTTCCGCTCCTCGAGAAGGCGGTCAAGACGGACCCGTCGTTCGCGATGGCGTTGGCGAAACTCGCGGTCATCGAAGGGAACCTCGGGCACCCGCTCAAGCGCGAGGAGTACGGCAAGCGGGCGGTGGAGCATCTCGACCGCCTGACGGCGCGCGAGCGCTACTACATCGAGGGTGTGTATTACTCGGATAAGGCCGACCAGGTGAGCAAGGCGATCGAGGCGTACAAGAAGGCCATCGATCTGTATCCCGATCACGCCGCCGCCCGTCACAACCTCGCGCTGCTGTACACGCAGCTGGGCCGCGATTCGGAGGCCATTCCTCTCTACGAGGAACTGCGACGCCGGGGCATGGCGTTTCCCATCACGTATACGAATCTGGCGGCGACCTACGTGAACGAAGGCCAGTTCGAGAAGGCGTCCGAGGTCCTCGGAGAATACGTGCGGGCCAACCCTGACGTCCAGCGCGGCCACTTCGGGCTTGCGAATGTGTTTGCGGCGTCGGGCAAATGGGACGAGTCGCTCGCGGAGTACGACAAGGCGGCGGCGCTCGAGCCTGCGAATCTCGACGCGACGGCGAACGAGCGCGCCGTGTTCATCGCCACGGAGCGCTGGCAGGAGCTCGAGGCGGTCAACCAGAAGCTGCTGCAATCGAGCGATCCGCGCTGGAAGTTTCAGGCACTGCTCGGCCAGGCGACCGATCAGCTCTACAAAGGCCGCGCGACCGACGCGCTGCGGTTGTACGACGCCGCCGCCACCGCATCGGGGCCGCGCGCATCGGCCCAAAGCGCCAACGCCCGGCTCTCCATCGCGAGAGTGTTGGCCGACAAGGGCCAGCCGGCCGCGGCGATCGTCGCGGCGCAGCGGGCCTTCGACGAAGCGGGCCCGAACGGCGGCCTCCAATCCAGCAGCCTGAGCTTGATGGCTGAGTTGCAGACACGTCTCGGACACAAGAGTGAAGCCGCCACACTCGACGACGAACTGACGCGACGGCTGAGTCTCGTGCCGAGCGAGGTCGTCAGACAATCGGTGCAGCACGGCCACGCCGGCCTGATGGCGATCGAGCGACACGAGACGGCCGTCGCGATCCAGGAACTCAAGCAGGTGGAGGCGCTGGCACCGCCTGGACAGCTGAACGCCCCGCTCCGTTTCATCCTCGCCTCGGCCTATCTCGACAGCGGGAGCGACGCCGAGGCCGCCGCGCGATTCGACCGAATCGTCAACGGCGGCGTGCAGCGCGCGAACAATCCCGTCCAGTTTGTCCGCAGCCTGTACTTCCTCGGCCAGATCAGCGAGCGAAAGGGAGACGGCGCGAGAGCGCGCGAGTATTACGGGCGCTTCGTGAAATATTGGGGTGACGGAGAGATGGATCGGGAGCGGGTGGCCGACGCGAAGAAGAAGCTGCTCTCGCGGTGAATCGGGTAATTGAGTAGTTGGGTAATCGGGTAATGGCTTCGGAGGGCCATTACCCAATTACCAGATTACCCACTTACTCAATTCATCTAGTCGGAACCTTCAGCTCGCCCAGCTTCGTCACGACATCCTGACCCGACGTAGCTGGCTTGACGGCCTTGTCGATGAACGCGATCTTGCCCGTCGGGTCGATGTAGTACGTCCACCGCTTCGCGAACTGACGCTCGGGCGGTGAATCCGCGCTGATCACCTGATAGGCGAACGCGGTTTTCTTGTCGGGATTGGCGAGCATCGGGAAGTCCGCGTGCTCCTTGGCCGCGAACGCCTTGTTCTCGTCCAGCGTGTCGACGCTGATCATGAAGTACGCGGTGTCGAACTTTCTGATGAGTCCCCCGCTCTCACGGAGCGAGTTGCATTCCGCCGTTCAACCGGCGGTGAACGCTTTCGGAAACCAACCGAGCACGACCCAATGCCCGCGCAGATCCTTGCTGAGCGAGTAGGTCTTGCCGTCGGTGGCCGGAAGCGTGAAGTCCGGCGCCATGTCGCCCACCTTGAGTTCCTGCTGGGCGGCGGCGGGACTGGCGAGCAGCGCGCACGCGGCGAGCGCGAGCGGCAGCAGCCGAAACGCCTTCCTCATTGACTGTCCCTCCAAAGGCAACAAGATAACACAAGTCCGCTTGGAGGCGGACGTCACGACAGCGCGCGGCGTCTGCCCTGGGTGACGGTCCCGAGCGGAAATCCCTGCGCGCGCGACTGTTTCATCGGCCGGACAGGTGACTACGCAGGGAGACGCCCCGCGAGCGCTCGCGGCATCCGGCTCGGAAGATTTCGAGGAAAACCAGCGCGGAACGCCGGGGCACATGCCTTGCACGGAGCAGGCATTCATCGATGCCGGTGCGACGAGTGCATCTGTCTAAGGATTTCCTTCGAACGTGGTGGGCGTGGGCGGCTCTTCTCGCGGCGACGCTCGCCGTTTCGGCGTGCGTCCAGGCGCAGCCCGCAACCGACGGCGGCGATCCCGGCTTTCCCTTCGGGCCGAGCGCCATCGGCGCGCAGAAACTCGCCTACGTGCCGGACATCAAACCGATTCTCGATCGCGATTGCACGCAGTGCCACGGCGGCCGCGAATCCGCGGGCGGCTATTCGACCGCGAGCTACGCGAACGTGGTGGCGGGACAACGGCCGGGCGACGCCAGCGGCTCGCTCGTCGTGACGACCGCGCCCGGCGGCAGCATGTACGGCTATCTCAGCGGCGACCGGGTGACCAGCGCCACGATGATCTTCCGGTGGATGGTCTACTACAACGCCGCGCAGACACGGTAGGACTCTCGTGACCCAGCGCTCCTCGATCCCGGTCGTCGTCGTCGCGGCCGTCACCGTGTTCTCGCTCGTCGCCGCGCGCAACTGGGCGCAGAACAACGAGGTCAACGTGCAGTTCCACGGCTTTCAGGACACGCGCGGCGTCACGGTCCTCAGCCCGACCGTCGATCTCAGCCAGGACTTCACCGAGCGCACGAGCCTGCGCCTGAACTTCGGGGTGGATGCGATTTCCGCGGCGTCCGATTCGTGCGCGCGCTGCCACCGCGACGGCATCCGCAGCCGCCGCCAGGACGTGGGACTGTCGGTGACGCGGAAGTTCGACGGCCTCAAGTTCACGCTCGGCGGCGCGTACAGCCAGGAGAATTTCTATCGCGCGACCACCGCGCTCACGTCGGTGTCGCGCGACCTGAACAACGGCAACACGACGGTGGCGGGCGGCTTCTCCTTCTCGCTGAACCAGCCGGTGCTCCATCCGACCTTGACGCGCGAGAACCAGAACGCCAGCGACGCGTTCGCGTCGGTCACCCAGACGCTCACCAGGTCGACGATCGTCCAGGCCGGGTACGAAGCCGGCCGCATCAGCGGCTATCAGAACAATCCCTTCCTGCGCGCGAACGTGAACGGCGTCATGGTGCTCGGCCAGGTGCCGGACCTTCGCACGCGCCAGACCGTCACCGCGCGCGTGCGGCAGGCATTGCCGTCGGAGACGTATCTCGAAGCCGACTACCGGCACTACTTCGACGACTGGCAGGTGACGTCGAACACGCTCAACCTCGGCCTGTCGCATCACTTCAGCCCGCAATTCCTGCTGAACGCGTCGTACCGCCGCTATTCACAGACCGGCGCGTCGTTCTTTCAGCCGGAGTACACCGGCGCGATCCCTGTGTACTTCACCGCCGACTTCCGGCTCGAGCCGTTCACGTCGAACGATTACATCGGCAAGGTCATCTACACGCCGCGCGGACTGATCGCCTGGCTGCCCGACGGCACGGGTCTCACGCTGCAATACGAACGCTATCAAGCGGACAACGGATTCCAGGCGGCGATCTTTTCGGCGGGCCTCCGCGTGCCCATCAAGATCTTCACCAAGTAGGACGATGATGCGTGCCGCTTCCCTGTGTGTCGTGCCGGCGCTGATCGCGGTCGTGGCCCTGAGCGCGTGCGCGAATGGCGTGCCGCTCGGTCCCTCGACTGCGAGCACTCAGGCGACGACCGCCACGACGACGACGGCGACGACCACGACAACGGCGACCACCACCACGCCGACGACGACCACGACGCCGGCGGCCGTGGCGTACACCCAGGACCTCGCGCCGTTCTTCGCCACCGACTGCGTGCCGTGCCACGGCGCGCGGTCGCCGGCGGCGAGCTACTCGATGACCACCTACGCCGGCGTCATGGCCGCCGTTCGCGCGGGCAATGCGTCGAGCCCGCTCGTCATCGTCACGCAGCCCGGCGGGATGATGAGTGCCTTCCTGACCGGCAATCGAACCAGCAAAGCGGCGATGATTCGGACGTGGGTTCTGAACGGCGCGCCGCAGAATCGATGAGAGAGACGAACATGAAGCGCATCCTTCCCATCATCCTCCTGTGCGGCGCGCTGACGGCGGCGTCGGACCGCGTGTCCGCCGCGGCATCGAAGCCGGCGCCGGACATCACGCTGCACAACGCGGCCGGCGAGGCCATTCATCTGTCCGACGTGCGGGGCAAAGTCGTCCTCGTGGATTTCTGGGCGAGCTGGTGCCCGCCGTGCCAGACGTCGTTCCCCGCGCTCGACGCGCTGTATCGCGAGTACCGCGAGCGCGGCGTCGAGGTGCTGGCGATCAACGTCGACGAGAAGCGCAGGGACGCGGACGCGTTCCTCGATCGTCATTCGCACGCGCTCACCGTGCTCTTCGATCCGAAGGGCGCGTCGCCGCTCGCCTTCGGCGTCAAGGGCATGCCGAGCTCGTTTCTGATCGATCGCGAAGGCAACATCCGGTTCACCCACATGGGCTACTCCGGCAACGTCGACGAGAGTTACCGCCGGGAGCTCGCCCAACTCCTCTCGGAGCACTGAAATCATGACCGTCACACTCACTCGCGCGCTCGTGCTCGCGGCAGCGGCGGCGGCGACCATCGCCGCCGGCGGCTGCGCCACCGTTCAACCCTGGCAGCGAGGCCGCCTCGCCGACACGTGCATGGTGTTCGACGCCGACTCCGGCCAGGTGGCGTACATGACGCACTGGCAGGAGGCGCGCGAAGCCTCGGCGGGCGGCTACGGCGTCCAGAGCGGCGGCTGCGGCTGCAAGTAGGCCCGCCCGTGTGCTCATCCCGGCGTTCGATCCGCCGCGCGCTTCTCGCGTCCGTTCTGCTCGTCTGGCCGGGGCCGGCCGCCCACGCCGATCAGTCCGGCGCCGAAACACACGAGTATCGCTACGTGATGGGTACCGAGGTGCAGGTGCAGGCGTTCGGCGGCGACGAAGCCGCGCGCCGGGCCGCGATCGCCGAGGCGTTCGCCGCGTTCGCCGAAATCGATCGGCTGATGAGCAACTACCGATCCGATAGCGAGCTCTCGCACATCAACGCGCACGCCGCCGGCGGGCCCGTCCCCGTCAGCGATCCGATGCTGCGCGTGCTCGAGGCCGCGCAGCGCGTGAGCGGCGACAGCCGGGGCGCGTTCGACGTGACCGTCGGTCCGCTCGTCCGGTTGTGGGGCTTCCACGACAAGACGCCTCACGTGCCGACGTCGGTCGAGCTCGAGCAGGTACGCCCGCTCGTCGGGTACCGCGGTCTCGTCATCGACGGCGCGCACCACACGGTGACGTTCGCGCGCGCCGGCATGGAGCTCGATCTGGGCGGCATCGCCAAGGGATTTGCCGTCGAGATTGCCGCGAATGTGCTGCGCCGGCATCATCTGAACGGCTTCATCGACGCCGGCGGCAACCAGTACCTGCTGGGCACGCCGCCAGGGAAACGCGAGTGGACGGTGGGCGTGAAGAACCCGGATGCGGCCGATCGCCTGCTCGGCGCGATCACGCTGCCGGAAGGATCGGTCTCGACGTCGGCGGACTACTACAATTTTCTCGTCGCGAACGGCCGCACGTACGGCCACGTACTCGATCCGCGGACGCTGCAGCCGTCGAGCACGGCGCTCAGCGTGACGATCGTCTCGCCCGACGGCACGCTCGCCGACGCGATGTCGAAGGCCGCGTTCGTCCTGGGGCCGAAGGACGGCCTGGCGCTCATCGACGCCTATCCCGAAATGGCGGGACTCATTGCCTACCGCAAGGCAGACGGCACGGTGGACGTCGCGGTCTCACAGCGGATGAAAGGACGCTTCCATCCCGTGGCCGCGCCAGCCAGGACGTCGCTCCCCGCCAGGCACTGAGCCGCGGACGCGCCGGATCGTCGTCGAACCGATCAGAGGATGCCGGACAGCTCGGCGGAGACGATCCGCTCGCAGAGCGGACAGATCAGCGCGCGGCCGGCGCGCGGCAGCGGCGACGTGAAGGTGACCTGCGTGCGGAGCATGCGCACGACGCGCAGCGTGCGGATGGGCTCGCGACAATGCGGACACCGGACGGCCTGTTCGAGCGTGTAGACCGCGCCATTGGTCCACTCCGTCGGGATGTCCGCCTCTTCCACAGTGCCGAGGTCGTAGGCTTCGTCTTCGTTCTGAGCCATCTGTTCGGGTTATCGGCCACTGCGCCCGAATCCTTATAATCGGCCCGTGAATGACCCGAAAACCGTGAATTCTCTGAAGACCGTGTGCGCGCTGATGATAGCGACGATCGCCGGGTCGGCCTGGGCCGGCCTGACCGCCGAGGTCCGCCTGAAGGCGGACACCACGGAGCAAGCCACGTCCACGCCTGACCCGTCGCTCTACTCCGACCTGCGCTGGCGGCACATCGGCCCGTTCCGCGGCGGCCGGACGGTCGGCGCGGCGGGCGTTCCCCAGCAGCCCAACATCTTCTATATAGGCGTGAACAACGGCGGCGTCTGGAAGACGACGGATTTCGGGCAGACGTGGACGCCGATCTTCGACGACCAGCCGACGCAGTCGATCGGCGCCGTCGCGGTCGCTTCGTCTGACCCCAACATTATTTACGTCGGCAGCGGCGAGGGCCTGCAGCGGCCCGACCTGTCGGTCGGCGACGGCATCTACAAGTCCACCGACGCGGGCCGCACGTGGCAGCATCTCGGCCTGCGCGAGGCGCGGCAGATCGGCGCGGTCCTCGTCGATCCGAACGATCCCAATCGCCTCTTCGTCGCGGCGCTCGGCCATCCCTACGGCGCGAACGACGAGCGCGGCGTGTATCGGTCGACGGACGGCGGTCAGTCGTTTCAGCGCGTGCTCTACAAGGACGAGAACACGGGCGCAATCGATCTCGCGTTCGACCCGTCGAACGCGCAGACGGTGTACGCCGTGTTGTGGGCCGCGCGGCAGGCGCCGTGGGAGTACGGCAACGCGTACACCGGCGCGACCAGCGGCCTGTTCAAATCCACCGACGGCGGATCGACGTGGCAGCCGCTCACGCGCGGCCTGCCGACGTTCGCCGACGGCCTGAGCCGCATCGGGATCGGCATCGCGCCGGACAATCCACATCGCATTTACGCGTGGGTGACCGCGAAGACGTCCGGCCTCTACCGATCGGATGACGCCGGCGCGAGCTGGACGCAGATGAATACGGAGAATCGCGTATGGGGACGCGGCGACGACTTCGCGAACGTCCGCGTCGATCCGGCGAACGCCGACATCGTCTACGCCGCCAACACCTCGACGTACAAGTCGACCGACGGCGGGCGGACGTTCACCGCGTTCACAGGCGCGCCGGGCGGGAACGACTACCACACGATCTGGATCAATCCGCTCAACCCGCAGATCATGCTCATCGCGGTCGATCAGGGGGCGACGATCACGGTCAACGGCGGGGCGACGTGGAGCTCCTGGTACAACCAGCCGACGGCGCAGATGTTCCACGTCGCCGCTGACAATCGGTTCCCGTACTGGGTCTACGGCGGGCAGCAGGAGAGCGGTTCGGCGGGCGTCGCGAGCCGCAGCGACTTCGGCGAGATCACGTTCCGCGAGTGGCACACAGTCGGCGTCGAGGAGTACGGCTACGCCGCGCCCGATCCCCTGCACCCCGGCATCATTTTCGGCGGCAAGGTGACGCGGTACGACGAGCGCACCGGCGATGTGCAGCAAGTCGGCCCGATCGTCGTCCGCGACGAGAAAGACCGATTCGTCCGCACGGCGCCGGTTCTGTTCTCTCAGGCGGATCCGCACGTGCTGTTCTTCGCCACGCAGCGGCTCTACGAGACGATCGACTACGGACAGAGCTGGTCGATCGTCAGTCCGGATCTCAGCCGCGCGGGATCGGCCGTGCCCTCGTCGCTGGGCGTGTACGCGGGCGACGCCGCAAAGAGCGAGCACCGCGGCGTCATCTACTCGATCGGTCCATCGCCGCTGAACGTCAACGTCATCTGGACGGGATCCGACGATGGCGTCGTGCACGTGACGAGGGATGGCGGCGCGCACTGGAGCGACGTCACACCGAAAGAGCTCACGCCGTGGAGCAAGGTGACGCAGATCGATGCGTCGCATTTCGACGCGAACACGGCGTACATCTCGGTCTCGCGCTTCCGCGTCGACGATCTGACGCCGCTCGTGTTCCGCACGCACGACGGCGGAAAGACGTGGACGACGATCACGCGCGGGATGGCCGACAATGCGTCCGCGAACGTCGTCCGCGAGGATCCGAAGGTGAAGGGACTGCTCTTCGCCGGCACCGAGCGCGCCGTTTACGTATCGTTCAACGACGGCGACGACTGGCAGCCGCTGTCGCTCAACCTGCCGCACACATCCGTCCGCGATCTGATCGTCAAGGGCGACGACCTCGTCGTCGCGACGCACGGCCGCGGGTTCTGGATTCTCGACAACATGACGCCGCTGCGCGAATTACGGGGACGGGTCTCGGGAATTGCAGACGCTGAGACCGGTCCCCTTCTTTTCAAACCGCAGATCGCGTATCGTCTGCGGCGCAATCAGAACACCGACACGCCGCTGCCGCCGGAAGTCCCCGCAGGACAGAATCCGCCGGACGGCGCGATCATTGATTACTACCTCGACGCCGACGCACGCGGGCCGGTCACGCTCGAGATCTTCCGGGGGACGGGTCTCGATGCCGCCAATCGTCGAGACCCGTCCCCCGTACTCGTGCGCCGCTATTCGAGCGACGACAGGGACGGGGGGGCGGGTCTCGGTGCCCTCGCCGGCCGAGACCCGTCCCCCTCCGACTACAACGTCCCGATGTACTGGGCGCGTCAGCCGCGCGTGCTGTCCGCAGCGAAAGGTATGCATCGCTTCGTCTGGGACCTGCGGTATCCCGCGCCCGGCGCGGTCGAGCGCGACTTCCCCATTTCGGCGATCTACAA
>JAIQFX010000089.1 GCA_020073005.1 Terriglobia bacterium
AGCTCGAGCAGATGCTCTGCGCGATCACCGGATTCGCGGCCGTCTCGCTGCAGCCGAACTCGGGCGCGCAGGGCGAGTACACCGGTCTCCTCGTCATCCGCGCGTATCTGAAAGCCAACAACGCGGGCCAGCGCGACGTCGTTCTGATTCCTTCTTCGGCGCACGGCACCAATCCCGCCAGCGCCGCCATGGTCGGCCTGCGCGTCGTCGTCGTCGCGAGCACGAGCGACGGCAACATCGACGTCGAGGATCTGAAGAAGAAGGCCGAGGAGCACAAGGATCGACTCGCCGCGCTGATGGTCACGTATCCGTCCACGCACGGCGTCTTCGAGGACGGCATCCAGGACATCTGCGCCATCGTCCATCAGTACGGCGGGCAGGTGTACATGGACGGCGCGAACATGAACGCCCAGGTCGGGCTGACGAGTCCGGCCGCGATCGGCGCCGACGTCTGCCATATCAACCTGCACAAGACGTTCGCCATTCCGCACGGCGGCGGCGGTCCGGGCATGGGCCCGATTGGCGTGGCGGCGCATCTCGCACCGTATCTGCCTGGCCATGCGACGGTCAAGACCGGCGGCGATCGCGCGATCCATGCGGTGTCCGCGGCGCCGTGGGGCAGCCCGAGCATCCTGCTCATCTCGTACGCGTACATGAAGATGCTCGGCCGCGACGGTATGACCGACGCCACGCGCTACGCGATCTTCAATGCGAACTACCTGAAGGCACGCCTCGAGCCGCACTTTCCCGTGCTGTACACGCGGCCGAACGGGCGCGTGGCCCACGAGATGATCTTCGATCTGCGGCCGCTGAAGCAGGCGAGCGGAATCGACGAGTCGGACGTTCATCGACGGCAAGGCTGACCGCACGGACAACGTCTTGAAGAATGCGCCGCACACCGCCGGCGCGATCGCCTCGGACGACTGGTCACATCCGTACTCGCGCGAGCAGGCGGCGTTCCCGCTGCCGTTCGTCCGCGCGAACAAGCACTGGCCGGGCGTCGGACGGATCGACAATCCGTACGGCGACCGCAACCTCATGTGCTCGTGTCCGCCAGTCGAAGAGTACGCGAAGGCTGACGTCTGACGGATCGTCAGGAGATCCGGACGATGATCTCGTTCGACGGATCAGTGGTACCGCATGCCGTGCGTGCCCGGACGCGGACGAAGTAGGTCCGCGGATCCGCCATCGTGCTGACCGTCGTGACATTTCCGACCGTTGCGGTGAGCAGGTCGGAAGCGCCGGACGAGGAGCCCACCTCAATCACGTAGTCGGTTGCGTCGGCGACCCCAGCCCAGTTCAGGATCACGAAGCGCCCGCTCACCGTCGCACTGAAGGGCGCCGGCGTGCCGACGACCACGCAGGACGAGACTGACCCGCGCCACCCGAGTTCGAGGACGTCGAAGTCGCTGGCCGTCAGCGCGCCGAACGCCGGGTTGAGCACGTCGTTGTTCCATCGCGGGTCGAACGTGCCGCTGATGTACATGTCCGAGCCGTTGTCGGCGACGATGAGCCCGTAGCGCTGCATCGCGCGGAAGATGCGCCGGACGTCTGGCGTGAAGCCCGACAGGTCCTTCGTCGCTTTCAGACGCAGGCGCGCGCCCATCGGGAGCGCCTGCGAATTGCTGCCGGCGCGATGCGAGGCCGGCCAGACGTAGCCATTGGTGGCGCGCACGGTCACTCGGAACGCGTGGCGGATCTCGCTGCCGGCCGCGCCGGACGCTTCTTCGTACCGCACGAGGCCGGGCAGAATCGCCAGGCCGGCGGCGTCGGCCGACGTCCAGCCGTCCGGTCTGCGACCGGATGCCTTCAGGTCGAAGGCCGCGCCGGAACCGGCGGTCCATTGCGTCCCGTTCCACATCAGATCGTAGAGCTCGTAGAGCACGCCGTTGTCGCGATCGACGATGAGCATGTGGCGGTCGCCACCGGGATTCGCGTTCCCGGGCGGGCCGCCTTCGATCCAGTACGGCTGCGCGATCGCTTCATCGGGGATCGGATAGAACGGGACTGAACGGCCAGTCGTGTGGTCGACGCCATCACTCTCATCGGAGTAGTCGAACTGCACGGCGCGCTTCGGTTGATCGCCGCTGACGGTCAGGTAGGGGAACCCGTAGATGTTGACGCTGCCAGGCGATTCGTAACCGCCGAAGTCGGGATGCAACCGCCGGGTGGCGCCGATGAACGAAACGAACTGCGCGGACCGCGCGTCGATTGGCGCGGCGCTGACGTCCTGGTCCCACCAGTTGTCGGCGGGGAAGAGCGGATCGGACAGCGGCGTCAGCCGTTCGGCGGGCGCCGATTGCGCCGATGGGATCGTCGCGAGGGCGCACACGAGCGCGCTGACGGCGAGGAGAAGGCGAGGCATGAGCGGGATGGACGCAAGACCGCTGCCGCCGAAAGTGGCGGAATTCAGCGAGGTGGCCGCCCGGCCGTCCACGAATCCGGCAGCGCGCTTACAGCGTTGTCGATCGGTTTCTCCTAGGTTGTCGCACGTGTGGCCGCTAGGACAAACGGCGGGCCGACAGTCGATAGCCGACGACGAGCAGGGCGAGCCACGGGGCGCCGGCGGTCAGTGTCACTCGCAGGTCCGATACGAACCACGTCGACACGAGGATCCCCGCGACGAGCGCGGCCCCGAGCCACGATCCCCACGGCGCAGCGCGCCCGCTGCGAAAGGCGATGTGGGTGACGAAGATCATCAGCCACACGAACAGCGCGCCGAACAGCGCGACGCCGAAGAACCACACATACGCTGAATTCGGCCAGAGTGCGCGCACCAGCACCGCCGCGCCGAGGCCGATGCCGGAAACGAGCAGCGCGTTCACGGGCGCGCCGTGCCGCGTCACCGTGCCCAGTGCGGGCGGGACGAATCCGGCGCGCGCCAGCGAGAACAGCGTCCTCGCAATCAGGTACAGATTGGCGTTCGAGCTCGACAGCGCCGCGCTCAGCACGACGAAGTTCATCAGCCCGGCGGCGCCTGGAATGCCGAGCCGGGCGAGACCGCTGACGAACGGGCTCTCGCCGACGCCGAGTTGCCTCCACGGCGTGGACGCGACGAGCAGCGCGATCGTGACAACGTAGATCGCCGACAGGCCGAGGATCATCCGCCGCATGGCTTTCGGAATCGTCTGCGCGGGATCCGACGCTTCGCCGGACGTCACGGCGACGATCTCCACACCGATGAACGAATAGATCGTGAAGCAGACGCCGAGCCAGACGCCGCGGACGCCGAACGGCGCGAAGCCGCCGCTGCCGGTGATGTTGCGCAGGCCGACAGCAGGCTCGCCTGTCAATCCCGTCACGACGAGCGCCGTCGTGCCGACGAACAGGGCGACCGCGACGACCTTGATCATGACGAGCCAGTATTCGATCGCGCCGAGCCGGCCGACGGCGCGCGAATTGATGATCAGCAGCGCCGCGGCGAACGCGAACACCCAGATCGCGCCCGGCACGCCGGGGAACCAATAGCCCATGTAAATCGACGCGGCGACGAGCTGGCCGCCGGTCGCGATCACTTGCATGAGCCAGTAACTGACGCGCACGGCATAGCCGGCGAACGGCGAGATGTACACGCCCGCCCACACGCCGAAGGCGCCAGCAGTCGGATGCGCGACGGCCATCTCGATGAGCGCGCGTCCGAGCAACCAGGAGATGGCGGCGGCGACGACGTAGGAGAAGATGACGGCCGGTCCAGCGACGTTGACCGAGAGGCCGCTGGCAAGAAACAGACCGGTCCCGATCGCGCCGCCGAGCGCCATCATGGCCTGCTGGGCCGTCGACAACTGGCGCGCGAGCACTTGCTCGTTGGCGACGTCGCGAGGTTGATCAGTCGCCGCAGGCGCCATCAGGTGACGACCGATCGGGCGGGCGCGTCGCGATCGTACGCCTTGCGCTCGACGATGTCCGCGAGCGTCGCCATCGTGCGATCGATCTCGTCCATCGTGTTGTAGAAGTGCGGCGAGATGCGAATGCCGACGCCGGGGCGGTAGTCGACGAGAAAGTCGCGGGCTTTGAGCGCGCGTGAGACAGGGAGCGCGTCCGGCGGATCGACCGCCACGGTTCCGGCGAGCCGCTCAGGATCGCGAGGCGCGATCGAGGGGAACCCGTGCTTCTCCGCGAGTGCGAGCACGCGAGCGGTCATCTGCTTCGACCTGGCGCGAATACGATCGACGCCGACCGCCTTGATGATGTCCAGCCCGGGCAGCGAGGCGTAGTACGCGGAGATCGGCGGCGTCCCACCCATCATGCGCATCGCATCGTCTCGTGGAACGAGCGGGTCCGTGTCGAACGCGAACGGCGCGCGGTGAGCGAGCCAGCCGGTGAGGCGTGGACGGAGTTTCGGCAGCAAGTCCGGCCGGGTCGCAAGAAACGCGGCGCCGGGTCCGCCGCACAGCCACTTCAGGCAGCCGCCGGTGAAGAAGTCCACGCCGAGCGCCGCGACGTCCACCGGAATGATCCCGGCCGACTGATAACCATCCAGCAGGACGAGCGCGCCATGGTGGTGCGCGGCCGCAACGATCGGCGCCGGATTCATGATGTACGACGTCTTGAACAGCACGTGCGACAGGTGCACGAGCGCCGTGCGGTGATCAATCGCATCGACGACGCGATCGACCTGTACGCTGAAGTCCGATTCGGCGGGCACGATGATGAGCTCCCAGCCGACCGACTGCATCTCACGCAATAAATAGATGATGGAAGGGAAGTCGGATTCGAGACACACGATCCGGTTGCGCCTGGGCACCGGCTGCAGACAGGAAAGCGCGACCGCCGTCGCCGTCGTCACGTTGGCGTGCATGCTGACCGAGCCGGCCGGCGCGCCGATCAGGCCGCCGATCGTGTCGCCGATCTCGCGGCTCATCTCCCACCAGCGCTCTTCCCACGCGCGAACGCCGCGCGTCGCCCAGGTGCGCGCGTAATCAGCCAGCGAGTCGGCGGCGGCCGCAGGCATCGCGCCGAGGGAGTTGCTGATCATGTAGACGGTGGTCGCGAGGATCGGGAACTCGCGGCGCCACCGGTCGAGCCCGTCGATATTATCGAAATCGGATGCCGTCATTGCCCGAGGAGTGTATATCCACTGGCATCGGTTACGATGTGCGGATTGACGCCAGACACCTTTCGCGCCCGCTTCCCGCTGCTCGCCCGGCGGGTTTACGTCAACAGCTGCTCGCAGGGCGCGCTGTCGCTCGACGTTGAAGGCGCGCTCGCGGCCTTCACGCGCTCGTGGCACGAAGATGGCTCACCCTGGGACCAGTGGGTCGCCGAGGTCGAGCGGCTGCGGGCCGCCTTCGCCGCGACGGTTGGCGCCGACGAGGACGAGGTCGCGATCATGCCGAGCGCTTCGGCGGCGATAGGCGCGATTGCGACCGCCCTGCGATTCGACGGCGAGCGCCGTGGCGTCGTCCTCGGTGAATTCGAATTTCCGACGCTGGCGCACATCTGGCTCGCGCAGCACCGCCGCGGCGCGTCGATCGCGTGGGCGCGGGCTCATGGCGACGCGCTGGGCGTCGACGCCTACGCCGCGCAGATCGACGAGCGGACCCTCATCGTGCCGGTCACGCACGTGTGTTTCAGAAACGGCTACCGCCTCGACGTTCCGCGCCTGGCGGCGCTCTGCCGCGAGCGCGGGGCGTACGTGATGCTCGACGACTATCAGCGGACCGGCACGGCGCCGCTCGACGTGCACGCGCTCGGCGTCGACTTCATGGTGACCGGCGCCCTGAAATATCTGCTGGGGCCGTCTGGTGTGGCATTTCTCTACGTGCGGCGCGCGCTCATCGAGCGACTGGAGCCGCTGGTCACCGGCTGGTTCGGCCGCGTCGATCCGTTCGCGTTCTCGCTGGCGCCGCTCGACTGGTCGCCGAGCGCGCGACGATTCGAGGCCGGGACGCCGCCGGTGCCCAATGCGTATGCGGCCATGGCGGGCATCGCGCTGTTGCAGTCGATCGGACTTGACGCCGTCGAACGGCTGGTGAGCGGGCTCGTCGGTCGCTTTGCGGATGGCGCGCGCGCGCGCGGATTCGATGTGGCCACGCCCGCCGACCCGGCGCGCCGCGGCCCGCTCGTCGTCGTGCGCTCAACTGATGCGGGAGAACTCGTCCGGCGGCTCGCCGCCCGCGGGATCATCGCGTCGGCCCGCGGGACCGGCCTGCGCGTGTCGTTCCACGCGTACAACAACGATGACGATGTCGACGCGGCGCTCATCGCGCTCGACGCGGAGTCCTCGCTGGTCCGTCGCGAGTAGAGTTATAGCGCGAGCCTTTCAGGCGAGCGTGCAGCGGGCGGGACCTCGGCCCCGCCCGCCGGATCACTTCCGTCCTACAGCGAATCCAGGAACGCGAGCAGCTGGTTTCTCTGCGTGCTGCTCACGAACAGGAACTGCAGCGTGGACCCGATCGCCTGGCCGCCGTGCCGGAGGATCGCGTCGGTCCGCGTCAGCGACTGCCCGTCGTGCATCAGACGATCGCGCGTGCGGAGCCCCCAGAGCGGCGGCGTCCGCATCTCGTTCCGCGTGCTCTGGCCGCCGTTCTGCACGATGCCGTCCCCCGTGCCGACGTTGTGCAGCAGGAAATCGCCGAACGGATGGATCACGGTGTCGCCGAGCGCGGGCGGCACGACGAACGCGCCGCCGTTGATCGTCGTGCCGGCCGGCGCCGTCACGATGGTCCGCACGTGACAGGTCGAGCAGCCGATGGCGTCGAAGAGCTGCGACCCGGCCTGCGCGGCAGGCGTCGCCGCGAGCGCGGTGTCGCGCGGCGGCACTTTGGTCGAGCGCATGAACTCGGCGAACAGGAAGATGTCGCCGTCGGCATCTTCCCCGAAGGGCGCGGTGTCGGGCACTGGATCGAATCCCGATCCAAAACCGACGAAGCGGCCGAGCGACGTGTTCTCGGCCAGATTGAACTGGTTCGTGATCCCCTGTTCGTTCAGGTACGCATCGGACGCGAACGACAACAGGCTGGCCTGCTGGCTCTTCCAGCCGAAGCGCCCGACGCGCATGGCGCCGGGCATTTCGAGGACCGGCACGTGAATCGCGCGTCCGCGCATGAACGACGGCTGACTGCTGGCAATCGCGATCAGCGTGGCGTCGTCGATGGCCTCGACGAACCCGTCGCCCAGGGTATTCAGCGACGTGCGGAACGTCCGCACTTCGTTGCCGGCGGGCACGCGCTCCTGAATCGCGGCGTCCGTCGCGCGATCGTTGATGAGCGAGCCGCCGGGCGGGTTCACGAACACCGTGCCGTTGAAATGTCCGGCCCGGAGCTCGACGACCTGGCTGATGCCGCCGGTCACGGGATTGCCATGACACTCGGCGCAAGACTGCGCGTTGTACACCGGTCCGAGGCCCTTCGCGACGTCGTCGCGCTCCTCGAAGGTCGCGCGATCCTGGTCGAGGGTTGGCTGATCGACGAATCCGTTCGTGCCCGTGTCGAAGCCGGCGGGCGCTTCGGCCGGACCGGACGTCGTCCGGCCGACGGAGTACAGACCCGCGACCCACACGATGGCGAGCGTCGTGCACGATAGCCTGAAGATGTTCTTCATGAGTACCCCTCGCGTTGTGCGCAGCCTGAATTCGAGCCGGCTGCGAGTTGCCGAAGGGCGCCTGCTGCTGGGGAGGGAAAAATCTAACGTGGCGTAAAAGGCTCGTCAACGACGGATGTCGTCATTCTTCAAACGAAAGCGTCGTTACGATACTGCCGGCTGTCGAACGCTCATGGCGCGCGCCTTCGCGCGGAAGCCGGCCAGAAGCGCACACGTGATCCGCCCGGGCACACCCGATCCGATTTTTCGATCGTCGACTTGCACGATCGGCACGACCTCGCGCGTCGTGCTGGTGAGAAAGCATTCGTCGGCGCCGAACAGGTCGGCGTCCTTGAGAACGGCTTCGCGGACGTCGATGCCTGCTTCGGCGCCCACTTCGAAGAGAAACGCGCGCGTGATGCCGGGCAACAGGCCCGCGTCGACCGGCGGCGTCAGCGCGGCGCCGTTCTTCACGATGAAGAGATTCGACTGCGTGCACTCGGCCAGCTCGCCGCGGTAGTTCCGCATGACGCCTTCGAAGCCGCCATGCCGGAAGGCCTCCTGCATCGCGAGGGCGTTGTTGAGCAGGTTGTTCGATTTGATGAGCGGGTTGACGGATCCGGGGTGGTTGCGGACCGTGGACACCAGCGTCACTTTCACGCCGCGCTGGAACACCTCCGGCGGCGGATCGACGTTCGGCTTGACGATGACGACGACCGACGGGGTGGGGCAGGCGGCGGGATCGTAGGTGAGATCGCCGACGCCGCGCGTGATGAGGATCCGGATGTAGGCCTCGCGCTCCGGTGCGTCGCCCAGGCCGGCGGCCCGCATCGTCTCGCGAAAGCGCGCGTCGATCTCGGCGTCGGTGAGCGGCACCGACAGCGCCAGCATGCCGGCCGAGGTCCGGAGCCGGCGCATGTGCCGGTCGAAAAGGAACGGCTGCCCGTTGTAGGTCCGCAAGGTCTCGTACACGCCCTCGCCGTAGAGAAAGCCGTGGTCGAAGACCGAGATCGCCGCATGCGCCTGATCGGAGATGCGGCCGTTGACGTTGACGGTGGCGGCCATAGAGTTAAGAGCGTAGCGCCTGTGTTATTCTCGCGCAAGAATAGCTTTCAGCTCTCGGCTCTCAGTGCCCGCCGACAGCCGACAGCTGACAGCTGACAGCTTCTTCATGCGCGTACTCAACGCCGCTCAGATGCGCGAGGCCGATCGCCGCACGATTGACGACATCGGCATCTCGTCGCTCGTCCTCATGGAGAACGCCGGCCGGCAGGCGGTCGCCGCCATGGAGGCGATGTACAGCGACCTCGCCGAGCGCCAGGTCGCCGTCCTGTGCGGCCGCGGCAACAACGGCGGCGACGGCTTCGTCGTCGCGCGGACGCTGATGCAGCGCGGCGTCGACGTCTCGGTGTTCCTCATGGGCCGCGTCGCGGACGTGCGCGGCGACGCGCGCACCAACCTGGAGATCCTCGGCCGGCTCGGCTTGACTGTGGTCGAGATCGCCGACAGCCAGGCGTGGGAGCTGCATTTCTCCGAAGTCAGTGACTGCACGCTGATCGTCGACGCGATCTTCGGCACCGGGCTCAACGCGCCGGTCAGCGGGCTGATCGAGTCCGTCATCGCGGACGTGAACGCGTCCGGCATTCCCGTCGTCGCGATCGATTTGCCGTCGGGCCTCTCCGCGGATTCGCACGAGTCCATCGGGCCGTCCGTCGACGCGTCGCTCACCGTCACGCTCGCCGCGCCGAAGCTGCCGCTCGTGCTGCCGCCCGGCGAAACGCACGCCGGCGACATCGTGATCGCCGACATCGGCGTGCCCGGCGACGTGCTCGACGCGCTCGACGGACCACGCATCGCGCTGCTCACGCGCGGCACGATGCGGCCGCTCATCACGCCGCGGTCGGCGGATAGCCACAAGGGCGACTACGGTCACGTCCTCGTCGTCGCCGGATCGAGAGGGAAGACGGGCGCCGCGCATCTGGCCGCCGTCGGGGCGCTGCGCTCAGGTGCCGGGCTCGTCACCGTCGCGACGCCCGCGACGTGCCAGGCCGTCGTCTCGACGATGGGACCGGAGTACATGACCGAGGCGCTGGCCGAAACCGACGAGGGCATCGATCCTGAGGAAGTCGATCGCGTGCTCGAGCTCGCGCGAGACGTCATCGCGATCGGTCCCGGACTCGGCCGGGAAGCCGGGACGCGGCGATTCGTGCAGCAGTTGGTTGATCGGGCGACGATGCCGCTCGTCGTCGATGCGGATGGACTGAACGCGTTCAGCGAAGATCCGGACAAGCTCGCGGGACGCGAAGGGCGTGACGTCATCATCACGCCGCATCCGGGCGAGATGGGCCGTCTCGTCGGCATGTCGGCCGACGAGGTCCAGGCGAGCCGCCTCGAGATCGCGCGCAACTTCGCCGCCGCGCACCACGTGTACGTCGTCCTCAAGGGGCATCGGACGATCATCGCGACGCCGGACGAGAAGGTCTTCATCAACCCGACCGGCAATCCCGGAATGGCGACCGGCGGCACAGGCGACGTCCTCACGGGGATGATCGCGGCGTGGCTCGCGCAGTTGCTCGACGCCGAAGCGGCGTGCAAACTCGCCGTCTACCTGCACGGGATGGCCGGCGATCTCGCGGAGGCGGATTCGGGTGATGTCGCGATGACGTCGGTGGACGTCGCCGGTCACCTCGGCGACGCCGTCCTCGAACTGACCGCGCGCCGCCGCGTCGTCGGTCGCGAGCAAGGGTCCGGCTAACGCAGCCGGTCCGGCTAGAAGCAGCCGGTCCGGCTAAAAGCCGGACCCCACGTACTGAACATGCGTACGTGGCGTCCGCCTTCAGGCGGACCAGAACCGTGACCAAGACGACCACCACGCACTCAGAACGTGAGACCTCCGCCGTCGGGCGGGAACTGGCGTCCACCCTCGCGTCAGGCGCCGTCGTGCTTCTCTTCGGCGATCTCGGGGCGGGGAAGACGGCGTTCGTGCGCGGGATGGCCGAAGGACTCGGCGTCGCGCCGGAAGAAGTGAGCAGCCCGACGTTCACACTGCTCCAGGAGTACCGCGGCGGACGGCTGCCGCTGTTTCACGTCGATCTGTACCGGCTCAACGATCCGCGAGAGATCGACGATCTCGGCCTTGATGAGATCGCCGAGGGCGGCGTGCTGGTGATCGAGTGGGCGGAGAAGCTGCCGCGGCCGAATCCCGGAGCGATCGAGGTCCGGATCGCGCACGGCGACGGCGATACGCGCGCGATCACGCTCGCCTGAAAGGCTCGCGCGACACCTCGCGTTATTCCGAGCGGTAGTTGGGGGCTTCCTTCGTAATCGCCACGTCGTGGACGTGGCTCTCGCGCACGCCGGCCGGCGTGATGCGGATCAGCTTGGCTTCGCGCTGCAGCGTCGGGATATTCTTGCAGCCGCAGTAGCCCATGCCCGCGCGCAGGCCGCCGACGAGCTGATAGATGAGTCCCGCGACGCTGCCTTTGTGCGCGACGCGGCCTTCGATGCCCTCCGGGACGAGCTTGTCGGTCCCGCCGGGCGCGTCGAGGTTGAACTCGTCCTGGAAGTAGCGATCGCGGCTGCCGCGGCGCATCGCGCCGATCGATCCCATGCCGCGGTAATCCTTGAAGCTCCGGCCCTGATACAGAATGATCTCGCCCGGGCTCTCGTCGGTGCCCGCGAAGAGATTCCCGATCATCGTCGAGCTTGCGCCGACCGCAATCGCCTTGGTGACGTCGCCTGAGAACCTGATCCCGCCGTCCGCGATGACCGGCACGTCGTGCGGCGCGGCGGCGCGGGCGCAGTCCATCACGGCGGTAATCATCGGCACGCCGATGCCGGCGATGACGCGCGTCGTGCAGATCGATCCGGCGCCGATGCCGACTTTCACCGCGTCCACGCCGAGCGCGATGAGGGCCTCGGTCGCCTCGGCGGTCGCGACGTTGCCGGCGATCAGGTCGACGTCGTCGAACCGCTTTCGCAGCGTGCGCACCATGTCGAGCACGCCCTGCGAATGGCCGTGCGCGGTGTCGACGACGAGGACGTCCACGTGCGCGGCGACGAGCGCGTCGGCGCGCTCGAGCGTGTCCTTCGCGACGCCCACGGCGGCGCCGCAGCGCAGCCGGCCGAGCGAGTCCTTCGACGCGGCCGGATACTTGACCGCCTTCTGAATGTCCTTGACGGTGATCAGGCCCTTCAAGCGGTACTCGCGATCGACGACGAGCAGCTTCTCGATCTTGTGGCGATGGAGGATTTCGCGCGCCGCGTCGAGCGTCGTGCCGACGGGCACGGTGATGAGCTGATCCTTCGTCATCACCTCGGCGATGGGCCGGCCGACGTTCGTCTCGAAGCGCAGATCGCGGTTCGTCAGGATGCCGACGAGCCGGCCTTCCTTGCCCCCGTCGTCGGTGATCGGCACGCCCGAGATGCGGTACTTCTTCATCAGCTCGAGCGCTTCGTAGATCCGGTGCGTGGGGGAGAGCGTGATCGGGTTGACGATCATGCCGCTCTCGGACCGCTTCACGCGATCGACCTCGGTCGCCTGTTCCTCGATCGACAGATTCTTGTGGATGACGCCGAGGCCGCCGTGCTGCGCCATCGCGATGGCGAGGCCGGACTCGGTGACGGTATCCATCGCCGCGCTCGCCAGCGGCACGGCGAGGCGGATATTGCGCGTCAGCCGCGTGCTGACGTCCACCTGCGTGGGCACGACGTCGGAGTGCTGCGGCACCAGCAGCACATCGTCGAAGGTCAACGCCGTGGCGAGCCCGGATTCGATCGAGAGGAGGGACAGGGATTCAGTTTTTGTTGGCGTCACGCGGCCGCTCCATGACATTTCTTGTACTTCTTCCCGCTGCCGCACGGACACGGATCGTTGCGGCCGACCTTCGGCTCGTCACGGCGCACGGTCTTCGGCGTGGCGTCGTCGCCGCCGACCCTGGCCGGCTGCTTGTCATTCCTTCCAGGCGCCCGGGCGAACGGGCTGGCCTCGGCGGTCTGGGCGCGGGCGGAGCCGAACGCGGACGGCGCGGCCGCCGACGGATCGTTCAGGACCAGCGGCGGAGGCCGCCGCGCGGCCGGACGCCGGACAACCGGCGCCTCCTCGTTCATCACGGGGCGCAGCCACCAGAGGTAGCGGACGATCTCCTCGTCGACGCGCTCCTTCATCGCCTGGAAGAGCGCGAAGCTCTCTTTCTTGTACTCGATGAGCGGATCGCGCTGGCCGTACCCGCGCAGGCCGATGCCTTCCTTCAGGTGGTCGAGGCTGTAGAGGTGATCCTTCCACTGGCCGTCGACGATCTGCAGCATGATGTCGCGCTCGACGCGCTGCAGGACCTCGCGGCCCACGAGCTTTTCTTTCTCCTCGTAGGACGCGACGATCTGCGCCCACAGCAGCTCGCGAATCTCGTCGGACGTGCGGTCGCTGAAGTCGAGCGTGCCCGCGTCGATCGCGAACACGCGATGCACCTCGACCTTCAGCGCGTCGAGGTCCCAGGACTCGAAGTCGGCGCTGCGGGCCGCGAACGTCTCGATCGCCGCGTCGAGAATGTCCTCCGCCAGCATCACCAGGTACTCGTGCGTGTCGAGGACATCCTCCTGCCCGCTCTCGTCCTGCAACCGGATCTTGCCCTCGAGGATCTGCCGGCGCAGCGCGTAGATGTTCTCGCGCTGCTTGTTCATCACGTCGTCGTACTCGAGGAGGTGCTTGCGGACGGAGAAGTTCTGCGCCTCGACCTGCTTCTGCGCGCGCTCGATCGCGCGCGTCACCATGCCGTGCTCGATCGGCACGCCTTCTTCCATGCCGAGCTTCTGCATCAGACCGGAAATGCGGTCCGACCCGAAGATGCGCATCAGGTCGTCTTCGAGCGACAGATAGAACCGCGACGCGCCGGGATCGCCTTGACGGCCGGCGCGGCCGCGGAGCTGGTTGTCGATGCGGCGCGCCTCGTGCCGCTCGGTCGCGACGATGTGCAGGCCGTCGAGCGCGACGACTTCGTCGTGTTCCGCGTCGCACTGCTTCTTGAAGTGCGCGAACACGCGCTCGTAGTCGGCCTTCTTGACGCGGTAGAACGCGTCGATGTGGAAGAAGTAGACGTACTCTTCGTCCTCGACGAACCGCTCATCGCCCTTCGGCAGCCGCTCGGCCACTTCTTCCGCCAGGCACTGCTGCCGCGTCATGAATTCCGCGTTGCCGCCCAGCAGGATGTCCGTGCCGCGGCCGGCCATGTTCGTGGCGATCGTCACGGCGCCTTTGCGCCCGGCCTGCGCGACGAACTCCGCTTCCTGCGCGTGGTACTTCGCGTTCAGCACGACGTGCTTGTCCACGCCGCCGCCCGTCGTCGTGCCGCGCTTCAGGCCGCGGCGGTCGAGCATCGCCGAGAGCTTTTCCGACTTCTCGATCGAGACGGTGCCGACGAGCACCGGGCGGCCCTTGGCGTGTTCGGCGACGATCTCCTCGACGATCGCGTCCCACTTTTCCTTCTCGGTCCGGTAGACGAGATCGGGGTTTTCGACGCGGCGGAGGGTCCGGTTCGGCGGGATGACGACGACGTCCAGGTTGTAGATCTTGCCGAACTCCTCGGCTTCCGTGTCGGCGGTGCCGGTCATGCCGGCCAGCTTCTTGTACTTGCGGAAGTAGTTCTGGAAGGTGACGGTCGCGAGCGTCTGGTTCTCGCGCTCGATCTTCACCTTTTCCTTGGCCTCGACGGCCTGGTGGAGCCCGTCGCTCCAGCGGCGGCCGGGCATCAGGCGTCCGGTGAACTCGTCGACGATGATGACCTCGCCGTCCTTCACCATGTAATCGACGTCGCGGTAGAACAACGCGTGCGCCCGCAGCGCCTGGTTGATGTGATGGAGCAGCGGCATGTTCGCCGGATCGTAGAGCCCGCCGGGCTGCAGGCGGTGGGCGAGCAACTGCTCGCACTTGGCCATGCCGCCTTCGGTCAGCGTGACCGTCTTGTGCTTCTCGTCCTTGATGTAGTCGCCGGTGGCTTCGAGCGCCTCGCGATCCTCGGCCTTGGTGTCGCCCTGCGTCACGGCGCCCATCTTCAGGCGCGGGATGATGCGATCGACCTCGTAGTAGAGGTCGGTGCTCTCCTCGGCCGGGCCGGAAATGATCAGCGGCGTCCGCGCCTCGTCGATCAGGATGCTGTCCACCTCGTCGACGATCGCGAAGTGGTGGCCGCGCTGCACGTAATGCGCGAGTTCGAACTTCATGTTGTCGCGCAGGTAGTCGAAGCCGAACTCGTTGTTCGTCCCGTAGGTGATGTCGGAGCCGTAGGCGACCTGCCGCTCCATGTCGTTCAGCTCGTGCTGGATGACGCCGACGGTCATGCCGAGGAAGCGGTAGATCTTGCCCATCCACTCCGAGTCGCGGCGCGCGAGGTAGTCGTTGACCGTGACGACGTGGACGCCTTTGCCGTCGAGCGCGTTCAGGTACGCCGGCAGCGTGGCGACGAGCGTCTTGCCTTCGCCCGTCTTCATCTCGGCGATCTTCCCTTTGTGGAGCGTGGCGCCGCCGATGAGCTGCACGTCGAAGTGCCGCATGTTGAGGACGCGGCGGCCGGCTTCGCGGACGACGGCGAACGCCTCGGGGAGGAGATCGTCCAGCGCCTCGCCGTTCGCGAGACGCGCGCGGAACTCCGCCGTCTTGCCGCGGAGCTGCTCGTCCGTCAGGGCCTGAATCGCCGGCTCGAAGGCGTTGACCTCGGCGACGATCGGGCGCAGACGTTTCAGTTCGCGGTCGTTTTGGGTCCCGACGACTTTGGCGAGCAGCTTATCGAGCATCTAGAGGGAAAGGCAGCCCGGGTATCCAGCTATTGTAGCGGAAAACCGCCGGCCGTCGCGTGCGACTTGTAGCGCGAGCCTTTCAGGCGAGCGACGATCTACTGGTTGTTGGAGTTGGCGGGCTGAGCCGTCAGGAGCTGCAGCGGATTCAGCAGCTGTCCGTTGGCGAGAATCTCGTAGTGCAGGTGAAATCCGGTGGCCCGGCCGGTGGCGCCGACGTACCCGATGACGTCGCCGCGCCGCACGGTCACGCCCGGCTTCACGGCATACGAGCTCAGGTGCCCGTACCGCGTGGTGATCCCGAAGCCATGCCGAATCACGATCAGATTGCCGTAGTCGCCCGTGTATGTCGCGGACTCGACCGTCCCGTCCGCCGTCGCGAAAACCGGCTGGCCCTTGTCTGTGGAGATGTCGATGCCCTGGTGATAGCCGGGCTCGCCGGTGAACGGATCGGCGCGGCCGCCGAAGTACCCGGTCAACCAGCCGTGCGCCGGCCAGATCGACGGCGTCGACGCCGCCAGCGCTTCACGGCGCTCGACGTCGCGCCGCACGTAGCTCAGGCGATTCTCCAGGCCCTGCAGCAGCGCGCGCAACACGCCAAACGTGTCTTCGGGCGACGAGAGCGGCGTTCTCGCAAGCTCGGTAACGGTCGCGTTCGGCGCAGTGCCGCCGCCTGCCGCGCGAGCGCGGACGACGGCGGGCAGTTTCTGAATCGCGCGCGCCTGCGCGGGATCCAGAATCGTGCGGGTTCCAAGATCGTTGATGACCGACTCGAGCGATTGAATCTGGCCGGTCAACTCGCCGGTGGCCGCGCGATAGTTGCCGTTCTCGACTTGAAGCAGCGTGTTGTTCGTGCGGAGTTGATCGATCTCGGTCCGCGCACTCCACTTGGCGCCGAGGCCCATGAGGATCGGCAGCGCGAAGATGACGCCCACGGCGTACAACGCGGGCCGCAGACTGATCGTCACGCGGCGGACGACGCCGCTCGAGCGGTCTGCGATCACGATCGTGTAACGCCTGATGCTCATTCGTTTAGAAGATTCCCGCTATCGACTTGCGCAACAAGGAGATGGACCAAAACTGACCCGACAGAAGCTTTCGAACTGTATCACAGCCGATATCCGTCGCCCAAGCTCGAAAGTACCCGGCGAACATCGGTCGAAACAGACAGAATCGGCCCGGATTCGTGCATTTCGCGCTACTATGCGCGAATCACGTTCATAGAGCGAGCCAACTCATGCGAATCACACGGCACCGCACGTTCTGGGCGATCGCGCTGGCCACGACGATGGCCGCGACGATGCGCGCGCAGGACATCTCGACGAAAGATCTGCTCGACGGCCTGACGAATCCGGCGCGCTGGCTCACGTACTCGGGCGACTACACGGGGCAACGCTTCAGTCCGCTGACGCAGATCACGGCCGCGAATGCCGAGCGCCTGACAGGGCAGTGGGCGTTTCAGACCGGCGTCAACAGCAAGTTCGAAGCGACACCGGTCGTCATCGACGGCACCCTCTATGTCACCGGAGGCGCAAGCGCCGTGAACGGCCCCTTCAGCCAACACGCGTGGGCGATCGACGGGCGGACGGGCAAGCAGGCGTGGCACTACCAGCGGACGCTGCCGGAAGGATTGAAGGTCTGCTGCGGCCTCGTCAACCGCGGCTTCGCCGTTCTGCACAGCCGGCTCTTCATGGTCACGCTCGACGCGCATTTCGTCGCGCTCGACATGAGCAACGGCAAGGTGATCTACGACGTCGAGATGGCGGCGATCAAGGACGGCTTCGCCGCAACCGGCGCGCCGCTCATCGTGAACAACAAGGTGATCGTCGGCGTCGCCGGCGGTGAGTACGCCAATCGCGGCTTCATCGACGCATACGATCCCGAAAGCGGCAAGCGGCTCTGGCGCTTCTACACGATCCCCGGACCTGGGGAAAAGGGCAGCGAGACCTGGTCGGGAGACATCTGGGCGCGCGGCGGCGGACCGACGTGGCTGTCGGGCACGTACGATCCCGCGCTGAACCTCCTCTACTGGGGCACGGGCAATCCGAATCCCGACTGGAACGGGGAAGTCCGTCCCGGCGACAACCTGTACGCCGACTCGCTGCTCGCCCTCGATCCGGACACGGGCACGTTGAAGTGGTACTACCAGTTCACGCCGCACGACACGCACGACTGGGATTCGAATGAGATTCCGGTGCTGGCGGATCTGACGATCGGCGGCAGCGCGCGCAACGTCGTCATGATGGCGAACCGCAACGGGTTCTTCTACGTGCTCGACCGCACGAACGGCACGCTGCTGCTGGGCAAGCCGTTCGTGAAGACGACCTGGGCCACCGAGATCAGACCGGACGGACGGCCGCAGGTGCTGCCGGACCAGGAACCGACGGCGGCAGGGAACAACGTCACGTGTCCGGATTGGTACGGCGGCACGAACTTCATGTCGCCGTCGTACGATCCACGTCTGCGACTGTTCTTCGTGACGGCGCGCGAGACGTGCGCGAAATTCATCATGCGCCCGGTTCCCGGCAACGCCGCGCTCGGCGACCGCACGATGGGCGGCACGGTGAGCCCGATCACCGATCCGAAGAGCTGGGGTGCGCTGCGCGCACTCGATCCGGTGACAGGCGAAAAGAAGTGGGACGTCCGGTACGAGGGCGCGGGCTGGGCCGGCGTGCTCGCGACAGCCGGCGGCGTCGTCTTCAGCGGCGATCACGACGGCAACTTCTTCGCCGTCGATTCACGATCGGGGAAGAAACTGTTTCAGTATCAAACCGGCGCGCCGCTGTACGGTCCGCCGACGACGTACCAGATCGACGGGCGGCAGTACGTGGTGATTCCGTCGGGCGCGACGCTGACGGCGTTCTCTCTGCCAGCGAGTCGGTAGGCGAGAGCCGGGAGTCGGTCGGCGAACGTCGGGAGAGGAGAGTCCAGTGCGCTCACGAGGATTCGCATTCGCCTTCGCCGCGGCGCTGATGGCGTCCGCGCTCACGACCCGGCCTGCCGCAGTCGGACGGCCGGGCATCACGCCGGTCCCGTGCCCGCAGCAGGAATGGCAGCTGGGCGATCCGAAGTTCGACGCGCTGCCCGGTGCGAAGGCTTTCTTCGGGCAGTACGAGGGCGGCGTCTACCGGATCGAGATTCCCGACACCTGGAACGGCGAGTTCGTGCTCTACGCGCACGGCTTCGTGTCGAATGCTGGAGCGCAGGGCTCCGCCCTGCGCGTGGGCAATTCGCCGATTCGCGAGCACCTGGTCGAGGAAGGCTTCGCGTGGGCGGCGTCGAGCTATCGCTGCAACGGTTACGTGCCGGGTCAGGGTTTGCTCGACACGATGGCGCTGACGGGTCTCTTCACCAAGTTCAACAACGGCCGCGCGCCGCAGCGCGTGTTTCTCACCGGCACGTCGATGGGCGGCCACGTCACGCTGCTCGGCATGCACGAATTTCCGACGACGTTCGCGGGCGGCCTCGCGATGTGTCCGGCCGGACCGGAGCTCTTCGATTTCTTTGCCGCGACCGGCGCCGCCGCCGAAGTGATCACGGGCGTCCAGATGAAGCTGGACACGATGCAGCAGGACCTCGAGAAGATCAACGCGATCCTGGGCAAGGCGCCGGACTATACGGAGAAGGGCCGGCAGCTCGCGAGCGTCGAGATTCAAATCAGCGGCGGACCGCGGCCGTTCGCGATGGAGGGCCTCAGGCAGCGCTTCGCCGGCAACATCAGCGGTGCGGCGATCGCGGGCAGCACGACGCCGTCGAACCGCGCGGTGATGACGACGCAGATCAAGTACGCGATCGACGACGGCCTCGGCCTGACGGCGGACACGCTGAACAAGAACGCGCGCCGCAAGGCCGAAGACCGCGGGATTCGCAATCCGATGGGCCCGTACGACGAGCTCGTGCCGTTCGACGGCGAGCTCGAGCGCCCGACGCTGACGATGCACGGCACCGGCGACCTGTTCGTGCCGATCTTTCTCGAGCAGCGGCTGAAGCAGGCCGTCGTGGCGGCGGGGAAGCAGTCGCTCCTGAGGCAGCGCGTCTATCGCATCGCCGGTCACTGCGGCTTCAGCCAGCCGGAGATGATCAAGTCGTTCGACGATCTCGTCGCATGGGTGCACGAGGGAACGAAACCCGAGGGCGACGAGGTCAACGGCGATCTCAGCAACGCCGGCATGAAGTTCACCGAGCCGTTGCGCGCCAACGATCCGGGCAGCCTTCGCGTTCTGCGCGCCCAGCAGCAGTAGCGGCGTTCCCGGAGACCATGAGATGCGGAATGGTCTGCTGATCGCTGCCGTCAGTGCGGCGATCGCGATCGCCGGCGGACGGCTGTCCAGCCAGGCGCAGCCGGACCGCGTCGACTTCGCACGCGACGTGCAGCCGATCCTCCGGCAGAACTGCGTCGGCTGCCATGGCCCGACCGTTCAACAGAGCCGGCTCCGTCTCGACCGCCGCGC
>JAIQFX010000090.1 GCA_020073005.1 Terriglobia bacterium
TTACGACGACGCTCGGCTCGATTGAGCCGGCGGACGCGAGCACGGACACGTCCGGCCGCGCCGTCGTGACGTTCAAGGCAGGCACCACCAACGGTACGGCGACCATTTCAGCCATCTCCGGCGGGGTGAGCGCGACCGGAAACAACGCCGTCAAGATCGCGCTCGGCACGGCGGCGGTCGGCAAGGTAATCGTGAGCGCAAGCCCGACCCTCGTGCCCTCACTGGGCGGCACGTCGACGATCACGGCCACGGTGCTGGACGTCAACGGCAACGCCCTCAGTTCAGCGCCGGTAACCTTCTCCACCACCGCGGGCACGGTGAGCCCGCTCCTGGTGACGAGCGACGCGAACGGCGTCGCCACGACCACGCTGCAGACCTCGACGCAGGCCGTCGTCACCGCCAGCGTCGGCGCGCAAGCGACGACGCCGACGGGTACCACGGGAACGACCGGCACTACCGGGACATCGGGCACGACCTCAGGTCAGGCATCAGGGACCGTGACCGTGGCCGTGGCCGCGGCGCCGACGATCGTCATTACGCCGCCAACTGCTCTGCCGTCGGTCGGTCTGCCCGCGGCGTTCACGTTCGTCGTGACCGTGCCGGCGACCAACGGAAGCGCGGTGAAGAGCTTCAGCGTGAACTGGGGCGACGGCACGACGCAGGACCTGGGCGGTGTTTCCGGCAACAATGTCATCTCGCACGTGTTTCACGAGGCCAGGGCCTTCACGATCACGGCGACAGCGACGGACGGATCGGGCAACGTCGTGACGGTGACGTCCTCGGTCACGGTCATTCCCGCGGCGCTCACGTTGACCATCACGACGCCGACCACTCCGCCGAGCGCAGGCTTGCCGGCGACGTTCACGGTCGTCCCGGGAGTCCCGGCTAACTCTGGCGATTCAGTGAAGTCGGTCACCATCAATTGGGGTGACGGGGGCGCCACGGTGACGCTGGGCTCGATCTCGAGCAGCACTGTGGTCACGCATGTGTTTCAAGATGCTGGAACCTACGCGATCACAGGGACGATCACCGACGTCGCTGGCAATTCTCTGACGGTGTACACCGCCATTACCGTGATTCCAGTCGCGTCACCGGTGATCATCATCACGCCGAGCGTGCCCCTGAATCACAGCGATCCAGTGCATGTCACGTTCACGGTCCAAGTCACGCCACCGACTGGCGTGGGGATTGTGTCCGTCAAGATCGAATTTGGGGATGGCGCGTTCTCGACTCTTGGAGGCTTGAACGGAACGGCGACCGCGAGCCACGACTATAGAGTGTTTGGCCCCCAAACGATCACAGTCACTGTCGTCGATACTCTCAATAGCTCTACCCACACGACCGTGGCCCAGACCACCATCACCGTTCCGTAGGTCCGGGGCGTGTGCTGAGTTGGAGCAAGAGGCCGGGCGATGTGCCCGGCCTTTTCAGTTTCAGAATGGTGTCGGTCTTCAGAGTGGCCTTGCAGCCAGGCCGCTTACCACTCAGCGTACTTGCCGCCGTCGAGCGAGGTCGCGTCCGAGCCGCTCTTGACGTCGAACACGCCGGACTCGGCGGTGGGATTGTTCGGATCGGGCTCGGCGGGAACCGTCTGCCAGGTCGTGTTGCTTCGTCGGGAATCTTCCGCAGGTACCCCTCGCTCACCAGCGCGTCCAGCGTGCTCGGGTACTGCCCCTTGTCGGCGTAGTACTGATCGATCGCGTCGCGCATCCGGAACAGATCCTCGTGCAGCACGGACTCGCGCGCGTAGACGACGCTGCGCCGGTACTCCGTCAGGCCCATCGTCGCGAGCACGATGAGCAGCGTCATCACGACGAGCAGCTCAATCATGGTGAAGCCAGATTGAGATCGAATTGGGTAGTTGCGTAATTGGGTAATCGGGTAATGGCCGCCGCCGAGCGCGCCGGTATTTACACGCGCGCGCAGCATTCGCCTCGACTCCATCATCTCAATCCACCAATCCATTACCCAATTACCCAACTCCCCAATTACCCAATTCACCAGTCTTTGTACTTGGTTCCGTCGAGCGCGGTTCCATCGAACGTCGTGTAGACGTCGAACACGTTCTGTCCGCCCCAGCGCGTCGAGTCCGCCTTGTCCTGCACGGACCGTTTGCCCCAGTCCGTGCCGTGCGTCATCGGATCGACCGGGACGCGCCGCAGGAACTTCATAGTTCTCCGCCCCGACCTTGAGCTCGGTCGCGCCAATCTGTCCGAGGTCGGCGGCGTCCTTGTACTTGTCGATCGCCGTGCGCATCTCGCGCAGCGCGCGCCGCAGCTCGACCTCGCGCGTGCGCGTCGCCGTCACCCTCGCCAGCGGCATGATGGCCGATGCGAGGATCAGGATGATCGTCGCGACGACGAGCAGTTCGATGAAGGTATAGCCGGACTCCGGGTGCGGGGTGCCGGGTGCGGGGTGCCGGGTGCGGAGAAATCGCATCGGCCCTACTGCTGCACTGTCACGGACGCCGGCGTGAACTGCAGGCCCATCGCGACGCCGCCAGGTCCGGTTGCCGTCCCGCTCGCGGTGAACGTCGCGGGGCCCGGAGCAATCGCATCGAAGAGCACCGCGGCGAGCAGGCCCGTCCCTGACGCCCCCGTCGCGTCGGCCGCGCGGACGAGCGTGATGTCGACGCGATTGGCGCCCGCCTGCTGCGTGAACGTCACGTTGACGCCGCCGGCGCGCATGAAGCTCCCCTCCTGCACCGTGCGCACGCGCAGCTTCGTCGGGTCGTACACGAGCGTCAACGTGAGGCTCGAAATCCGCGACGCATTCGCGATGGACAGCGGCACGGTGTACGGGCCGCCGCCGACGCGCATCGGCTGCGCGGGCGGCGAAATCAGAATCTGCGCGGCGCCGATGCCGGGCGACGCGGTCGAACCGGTGGCGGGCTGCCCCGCTGGAGCGGGCGCGGGCGGACGCGCCGGCGCCGTTGGGGCCGCGGGCGCGGCTGCCGGCGGCGCTGCAGCCGCGGGCGGAGCCGCGGGCGGCGGCGTTTCCGGTCCCGTCGACGTCACGATATTCGGCGTCGGCTGGACTGGTGTCGGCGGTACGAGGACGGTCCCCGGCACCGGCGACGACCCTGGCGGCGCGGCGACCGTCGTTCCGCCCGGACCGCGCAGCGGATTCTGCGGAGCGGCGGGCGCCGGCGGCGCAGCAGGCGCCGGGGGCGCGGGCTCGACGACCGGCGGCTGCGCAATCAGCGGCGGCGGTCCGCCGACGCCGAGGTTCTGCTGCGATCCGATGTAGATCGGCTTGAGATCGTCTTCGGTGATCTCGTGCGTCCGCACGATGTGCGGCGTCAGCAGCATCACGATGTCGGTCTGATCGCTCTGCCGCGAATTGGATGAAAAGAGATCCTTCAGGACCGGCACGTGGATCGCTCCGGGGAATCCCTTGACGGAGTCGAGATCCTGCTGCTGGAACAGTCCGGCCAGGAGGTTCGATTCGCCGTCGCGCAGCCGGAGGCGCGTCGTGACCGAGCGCTGGCCGAACGCCGGGATGTTGATGCCCGCGATCACGACGTCGCTCTTGCGCGACGTGTCTTCGATGTTCAGGTCGAGGAGGATGTCGCCTTCGAGCGTCACGCGCGGGGTGATGTCCACCGTGATGCCGACGTCCTTGTACTGATACGAACTGAGCGGATTCACGCCGGCGCCGCCGGTGGCGATCGGCGTGTAGCTCGTCGAGATGATCGGAATCGAGTCGCCGAGCTTCAGCGTGAGCTTGCCGCCTTCGGCGCCGCGCAGCTGCGGCTTCGCGATGATCTTCGTGTGCGTGTCGCTCTCGAGGAAGTTCGCGATCGCCGTCGGGACGGCCAGATAGAAATCCGCCGTGCTGACGCCGCGGGAAATCGTATTCAGGTTGAACGCCGGCGGCGGCTTCAGGCCGGTGGGCCCCGTCGATCCCTGCGCGCTCGTCGTCGTGGTGCCCGGCGTCACGCCCGTCGTGGGCGTTGTGCCGGTCGTGGGCGTGGTGCCCGTCGTCCCGGTCGTCGCCGCGCCGTTGGGCGACACCTCCGGCGAGAACACGGTGCCCAGCGCGTAGTCGGACAGGTTGATGCCGTACGTCTTGGTGCGCGATCGATCGACTTCGAGGATCGAGACGTCGACGACGATCTCCGCGCGCGGCTTGTCGTTCTGCTGGATGATCTTCTCGAGAATCTGGACGACCGGCGCCGTCCCGCGCACGGTGATCGTGTTCGCGGTCTTGTTGGCGACGATCGCCGGCTGAATCGCGATGCCCGGCAGCCGGACGATCGTGCTGAGGATCTGCGTCAGCTCGGTCGCGTCGGCGTGCGAGACGTAGAACACGCGGACGACCTGCTCGTCGTACTGCGCGTGCTTGGTGGCGATGTCCTGGAAGACGAAGATCGACCGCTCGTTGATGACCTTGTACGACAGCTGGTTCTGCTGCATCAGCTGGGCGAGCGCCTGTTCGAGCGTGACGCCGTCGAGTTGCACCGTGGCCGGGCGATCCGTCACTTCGCGGTCGTACGTGATGTTGATGCCCGTGACGTCGGCGATCGAGTTGAGGATGTCGCGCAGGCTGGCGTTGTTGTAGCGGATGCGCGGCAGCGGCGTCGTGAAATTGATCAGCGCCGGCGGCGTCGAGGCCGCCCGCGCGCGATCGCGCATCGCTTCGATCGGCGGACGCGGACGCGTGGCCTCGATGCGGTCGCGGATCGTGCGCTCGAGCTCGGCCACCTTCGCGACCGCGGACCGGTTGCTGGGATCGTACTCGCTCGCCTGCTTGTATTCGCCGAGCGCGGCTTCGAGCTGGTCCTGCGTCTCGAACTCTTTCGCCTTGTCGAGATGCGCGCGCGCCGCCGCCTGCATCGTGCGCTGCAGCGCGATCTGGTACTCCGGCTTGCCGGGCGCGGCCTGCGCGGCCTGGCGATACGCGGCGACCGCTTCGTCGAGCTTGCCGTCGCGCGCGGCCTGCTCGCCGCGGCCGAACGCCTTGCCCGCCGCGCACCCGCCGGCCATGACGCCGAGCGCCAGCACGACGCCGATCCCGCTGAGCCGTTTGGTCATAAGTCTCACGATCCCGAGAGCCGAAGCGTCGTCCGCCCGCGGCCATCCAGGTACGACATCTCAATGGATTCCGCGCCGATCTTCAAGATGCGATATTGCCCCTCGATCGGCGGGCCGCCCTCGGTGCCGTAGAACACATGTCCCGCCGAGTCGCTGAGAATCGCGATCTTCGGCTTCTGCTCCCCGGTGTCGAAGACGCCGATGAACTTCAGCCTGATCGGCGGTGGCGGCGCCGGCGCGGGCGGACCCGTCGGCGCGGGAGTCACCGGCCCCGCCGGCCGCACCGGCGCCGGCGGCGGTGGCGGCGCCGCTTTCGGCTTGAACCGGAACAGATTCCGTTCCTCGTCCACCGGCTTCACGCGATCGCCGGCGAGCGCGGCCAGGTGCACGTCGGGCGCCGCCTCACTCTGCGGCGCGGCCTGCGCGCGAGCGTTCCGCGACGCCGGCGCTGCCGTCCCTCCCCGGTTAGACGCCGCAGCCACCGGCGCAGACGTCGTCGACCACGCGCGGTAGACGCCCGCCGCCAGCGCCAGCGCCAGCGCCGCGAGGATCCAGGGTCGCTGCCGTTCACCGACCATTGGACTCCAGGCGGTAGTACGTCGAGAGGTCGAGGAGCAACTGCAACGGCTTGGCGCTGTCGGGCTGCGACAACGTGACGGCGTCGATGATGACGAACTCCGGCGCGCCTTCGAGCTGGTAGATGAACTGGCGCAGGCTCTCGTACTCGCCCTGGAACACCGCGTGCACTTTCAGCCGGCCGAATTTCGACGCGTGCGTGATCTGATCGGCCTCGGTGCGCCGCTCGACGAACTTCACGTTCGCCGTCTTGGCGAGCGCCGGGAGCGTCGCGAACGTCAACTGCCGCGCCGTCGGCAGATCGGCGGGCAGCACTTTCTCGTAGAAGGTCGCCAGCTCCTGATCGGCGCGCTCCTTCCCGGCCATCAGCGCGCGCGCGGCGGCCTCGTCGCTCGCGGCGGCGCGCAGCGCCTGCGCGGCGGCGGCCGCGCGATCGGCCGCCCCCGCCGACTTGATGCCGAGCGGGCGCACGACCAGCGCGTACGCGACGATGTTCGCCACGAGGCCCAGCGCGAGAGGAATGACGAGCGCGCGCTTTTCCCTGAGGATGCGCTTCCAGAGACTCATTGGGTCGTCCCCGCCGCCCTGGCCGATCCGGGGACGTAACTCCCCTCGAGGACGGATTGCAGCAGCCCCTGGTCGTCGAACCGATCCTCGACCGAGTACAGGCGGGCGAACGCGCCGGTTTTCTCGAGGCGCTCCATGAACGTACTGACGTCGTCCACGGACCGGGCCGTGACCTTGATCGTCAGGACGATGGTGCCATTCTTGTCGATCTTCGGCTGCACGGACGCGATGTGCGCATCGTCGGGGAGGGTCGTCTCGAGGCGGTTGAACAGCTCCGTCCACGAGAACGTGCGGCGATCGATCAAGTCGTTCGCCTGGCGCGCTTCGGCGGACGCGACATCCAGCAGTTTGGGATCGATGCTCGCGCGCACGCTCGCCGCCTGCTTTCGAAGCGCGGCGGCTTTCGACTCGTCCTGCGACGCCTCCGTGGCGAGGCGCGTGTCGGACCGCGAATAGCGGAGGACGCGCGATACGTTGAACGCCGTGGCGGCCACGACGGCGAGCGCCACCACGCCGAGCAGCACGTGGACGGCCTGCTCGTTGTAGAACGGTCGCGTCGAGAGGTTGGTGCGAATCACGCCATCACCATTACACCGCCACGCCCTGCCGGTCGCGGAGCAGCAGCCCCACGAGCGGCGCCAGGGTGTCGAGGAGCGCCGGCGACGCGGTTATGCGATCGGCGATCGCGGCGGCCGCGCGCGGATCGACGGCGTCGACCGGCCGCGTGAGACGTTCTTCGAGACTGCGGCGCACCTGCTCGATGTCGCCGGCCTGGCGCGCGCCGGCCCCTGAGGCGCCGGCGAGCATGACGCGGGCGAACCCGGTGCCGCCCAGCCGGTCCTCGTAGTACATCGCCGTCTGGTGCACCAGATCGGCGAGCGTCCCGTCGGCGTCGGTCGCGCGATTGCGGAAGAAGATGAGATCGGATCCGCGCATCAGGGCGATCGACTCGTAGCCGGCCGCCACGTTCACGAGCAGCCAGTCGGCGGCCGGCGGCGCGCCCGACGCCAGCACCGCGTTGACGACGTTGAAGGTGGCGAGGTCGACGACGCCGGCGTGCGCGCCCGCGTCCGCGCAGAGGCCTTCGTACTCCTCGATGACCGCGCGCCGCGCGAGTGACACGATGAACTCCTGCCCCTCCGGCACGCGAATCCCGGGCACGTACGCGAGCTGCGCCTCTTCGATCGGGAATGGCGCGGACTTGCGCACCTGCCATCGCACGAGCTGATCGAGGTCCTGCGTCCGCGACGGGACCTGCTCGAAGCGGACGAGGGAGACCTTGGCGACGACGTCGGCGATCACGAGGCCGACGCGCCTGGGCCGCCCGATGCTGTCGAGCACGCGCGCGAGGGCGGCGGCGACCGCCGCGCGGTCGTGCGTGTTGAGCGTGCCGAGGGCGGGCGTGAGCGCGCCGTCCGGCAGCGGCTCGCTCGCGTGCGCCGCGACGACGGCCTGGCCGCCCCGCCACTCGAGGCTCGCCGCGGACACGCGTCCCGACGCGATCTCGACGGCGGCGGCGGGCGCGGGTCCGTTCCGGAACGCGGAGAAGATACTCATTCGACGAACGTCACCTTGTTGATCTCGCGCAGCGTGGTGATGCCTTCCATCACGCGCTCGACGGCCGACTCGCGGAGGAAGCGCATCCCTTCTTCACGGCAGGCCTTCTTGATTTCCGACGTCGGCCGCTTCTCGAGAATCATCTCGCGGATGTGATCGCTCAGGTCGAGGAGCTCGCAGATCGCCGTGCGGCCCTTGTAGCCCGTGCCGCCGCATTCGATGCACCCGATGCCTTCGTAGAACGTGTGCGTCAGCTCCAGCGCCGGATCGAGTCCCGATTCCTCGAGGAGCGCGCGCGACACCTTCGCCGGACGCTTGCAGTGATGGCAGATCGTCCGCACCAGGCGCTGCGCCAGCACGCAGTTGAGCGCCGACACGAACTGGTACGCCTCGACGCCCATGTTCAGGAAGCGGCCGAGCACGTCGAGCACGTTGTTGGCGTGGACCGTCGTGAACACCAGGTGCCCGGTCAGCGCCGAGTTGATCGCGATCTGCGCCGTCTCGTTGTCGCGGATTTCGCCGACCATGATCTTGTCGGGGTCGTGGCGGAGGATCGATCGCAGCCCGCGCGCGAACGTGAGGCCCTTCTTCTCGTTGATCGGGATCTGGGTGATGCCCTTCAGCTGGTACTCGACCGGATCTTCGATCGTGATGATCTTGTCTTCGACCGACTTGATTTCCGACAGCGCGGCGTAGAGCGTCGTCGTCTTGCCGCTGCCCGTCGGGCCCGTCACGAGGACCATGCCGTACGGCTCGGCGATGTACTTCCGGAAGCGCTTGAGCTCGGCGTCCGGGAAGCCGAGGATGTCGAGGCGCAGCTCGGTGAACTGCTCGCTGATCGATTCCTTGTCCAGAATACGGATGACCGCGTCCTCGCCGTGCACGCTCGGCATGATCGACACGCGGAAGTCGATCGTCTTGCCCGGCATGCGCAGCTTGAAGCGGCCGTCCTGCGGCACGCGCTTCTCGGCGATGTCGAGCTCGGCCATGACCTTGATGCGCGACAGGATGGAGCTGTGGAACTGCTTCGCGATCGGCCGCATCGCCGGCTGCAGCACGCCGTCGATCCGGTACTTCACGTTGACGGCCTCGTCGGCCGTCTCGATGTGGATGTCGCTCGCGCGCCGCTGGATCGCGGTGAAGATCGTCGAGTCCACGAGCCGGATGACCGGGCTGATGTCGCTCGTCAGCCGCTCGACGGTCAGGTTTTCTTCGCCGTTCTCCTCTTCCTTCAGCAGCTGCAGCTGAAAGCTCTCGGTCGCCTCTTCGAGGACGCGCGTCGAGCTCTCGCTCTTCTTCAGAATCGATTCGATCGCCGAGCGCGGCCCGACCGCGACCTTGATCGGCGTGGAGAGCAGAACGGCCAGCTCGTCGATCATCGGCAGGTCGGTCGGATCGGAGACGACGATCTCGAGCGCCTTGCCCGCGCGCCGGTACGGCACGAAGGCGTAGCGCAGCATCAAGTCCGCCGGGATCGACCGGAACAATTCCTGGTCGATGGCGAACGTGTCCATGTCCACGAATTCCAGCCGGTACCGCTCGGCGAGATGGCGCGCGTGCTCGAGCTCGGCACGATGCTCCTCGACGCCCAGCTCCGCCGGATCAGCGTGAAAATCACTCGGTATCGTCGTCATCTATCTCCTTACCCGCCTTACCCGGCCATGACCGACGTCAACTGGAACAGCGGCATGTACAGCGCGAGCAGCACGCCCGCCAGCACGATGCCGATGATCACGAGGAGCACGGGCTCCACGAGCGTGATGAATCGCTCCAGGTTCGTCGCGATTTCCTCGTCGTAGAAGTCAGCGACGGTGTTGAGCATGTCCTGCAGCGCGCCCGTGGATTCGCCGACCTCGGCCATCTTGACGGCGACATCGGGAAACACGCCGCGCGCCTCGAGCGCCGCCGCGAACGACTCGCCTTCCCTCACGCGCGCGCTGACGACGCCGAGCTGCTGCGCCATGAACTGATTGCCGACGGAGTTCGCCGCGATGTCGAGGGCGTTGACGAGCGGCAGGCCGCCGCCCAGCAGCGTCGCCAGCGTCCGCGCCATCTGCGTCGTCGCGAACTTCCGCGCGACCTGTCCGACCACCGGCAGCTCGAGGACGAAGTGATCGAAGCGCGCCTTCTGCCCTGGGCGCCGGATCCATCCCATCACGGTCACGACGGCGATGGCAATCGCGGCCAGAATCAGAACGAACTGCTTGCGGATGAATTCCGACGCGCCGACGATGATCCGCGTGATGAGCGGCAGGTCCGCGCCGAACGACGCGTAGAAGTCGGAGAACGCCGGAATGACCTTGAGGACGATGATCGAGACGAGCACCAGCGCCAGCACAATCAGGATGGCCGGATAGGCCATCGCCGACGCGATCTTGCGCTTGAGGGTCGAAATGATCTTCGTGTACTCGACGTAGCGCCGCAGCACCGCGTCGAGATTGCCGCTGCGCTCGCCGGCGAGCAGCGATGCGACGTACACGCGCGAGAACATGTCGCCGTGGACCGCGAAGGCATCGGAGAGCGCCGTCCCCGAACGGACCCGCTCGTGAACGTCGGTCAGCACCGCCTTGAACGCCGGCGCCGTCACGCGACGCTTCAGCAGGTCGAGCGATTGGACCAGCGGCATGCCGGCCTTGAGCAGCGTCGCCAGTTCCTGGTTGAACACCAGAAATTCGCGGACGTTGACGCCCCGGCGCTCCGGAAGGCGCAGCGAGATGCCGGCGACGGCGTGCTTGGGCTGAAGGGAAAGAACGTACAGACCTTTTTCTTCCAGCTCGTGCCGGAGTCGGGCTTCGTTGTCGGCGGCGTACACACCTTCGACGATTTGCCCGTTCGCGGAGGCCAGCCGGCAGCGGAACTCCACGCTCAGGGCGCCCAGGGAAGAACCACGAACTCGCCGCAAGGGATTGTCAGCACTGACATTATCGGCTTGAAATTATAGCAAGTTTGGGGTGGCGCTCTTTGCTTCTTAAGACCGTGCAGCGCCGGGAAAAGCTGGGGCAAAAGCAGGAGGGCGCCCCTTTTTGCGCAAGGGCGCGCAGGGGGCTCCCTCTCAACGGCCAGCGAGCTTCATGATGCGGGCGACGTACTGGCGCGTCTCCGGATACGGAGGGATTCCGTGGAATCGCTGGACGGCGGCTTCGCCGGCGTTGTACGCCGCGAGCGCCAGCTCCACCGGCAGACGCTCGAGCAGCGATCCGAGGTACCTGATCCCGGCTTCGATGTTGGTCGTCGGATCGTAGGGATCGGCCACGGCGTACTGCCGCGCGGTTTCCGGCATCAGCTGCATCAGGCCCATCGCGCCCTTCCGCGACCGTGCGCGTTCCTGATACGCGGATTCGACCTGAATCACCGCGCGCACGAGATTGGCGTCCACACCATGCTCCGCCGAGACGCGATCGATGATGGCCCCGTAGGGCGAGACGGGAACGGCGGCGATCGGCGCGAGCGGGACCACGGGAGCGAAAGGCTCCGGGTACGGCACCTCGTCGGGACCGAACCGCGCGACGACCGCGGGTTCGCAGACCATCTCGCCTCCGGTCCGCAGCGTGAGGACCAGCGAGTCGCCCTCGAGGCGATGCGCCGTGATCGAGAGCGAGCGGCCCGACGAGAAGAACACGAGCTCCGCGCGCGCCGGAACCGCGGACAGGGTCGCGGCCGCGAACGAGACGAGCGCCAGGGAGAGTCTCATGCGCATCCTGAGTCTACCGCGCATCGACGAACGCATGGTACACGCGAACCCCCAGCTCACGCGTGTCGCGGTTCTTCGGGTCCCGGGCCGATGGCGTGAACGTCTTGTCCACGACGATGTGGATTTCCGCGAGATCCGCAGTCCCAAGTTGCGCCGCCGTTATCGGGATCTTCTTGAGGATCTTCTGATGGACAGGCAGCGCGAACGCGTCAAGCGTCTCCTTGCCCAGCGTGATGAGGACCTGCTGGGGATCCGGGAACGCCGCTTCGGGCTGATCGACGTCGAAGTAGAAGACGGCGTCCTTCTGCGGATTCCGGAACTTCATCGTGGCGTCCTTCTTCGTCCACTGCCACTGAATCATCGCGTTGCGGTCGGCGACTTCCGGCGTATTCCAGCCCGATTCGAAGCTCGTGAAGATGTTCTCGGTTTGCGGCTGGAGCGTGAGGCGCGCGACCTTGTAGCCGCGCTGCCCGGCGTCGTCGCCCGCCAGCGGAATCCGCTTCTGGGTCGCGGGCGAGTAGAGGCCGAGCTGGATCGTCGCCTCGCCGACGTACGGGTAGATCGGAACGAAGATCGTCCGCGTGTACTCGATGACCTGCCCCGGTTTCCACTGGCTCGGCGGGACCGGCGGCACGTGGTCGTCGTTCCACATCAACTCGTTGTCCACATCTAAGACGTGGACGAACGCCACGTAGTTCTGATCGAAATGCGCGTCGCTGGCGACCTCGAAGCGGTACGTGATGTCCAGCGGGCTTCCGAGCGGCGCTTTGTCGTGGCTGAGTGTGACGCTCGGCGTCGCCATCGGCGGCGCCGCCGGGGCCGCGCGCCGGCAGGCAGCCACGCTCGCGAGCACAGCGAGGAGAACGGCCGCACCGAGGGCGACGGGACGGCGAAACGTGAGCTCAATCATGGGCGGCGAAGCAGGAGAGCGATCGAAGCCCGCGCGAAATGATGTCGTGCCGCGATGATAGTTCAGTTGTCGCATCCCCCGCAATCTGTTAGAGTTGCCGCCTTCGCGCCTGAGCGCTTCGGTGGCCGGGCCGCGTCTGGAAAACATGAATCTTGAAGCCCTCGGACTCGTCGAAACACGCGGACTGATCGGCGCCGTCGAGGCCGCCGATGCGATGGTCAAGGCCGCGAACGTTATCCTCGTCGGCAAAGAGTACATCGGCGCGGGCTACGTGACGGTCATGGTCCGCGGCGACGTCGGCGCGGTGAAGGCCGCGACCGATGCGGGTGCGGCCGCCGCGCGCCGCGTCGGCGAGCTCGTCTCGGTTCACGTCATTCCGCGTCCGCACGCGGAGGTCGAGAAGATCCTTCCCAAGGGCGTTTAGTCAGCGATGGCTGAGCCTGCCCCGTCTCAATCCGATCGCGATCTCGCGTCCGTCGCCGAAGCGCGGGCGCTCGCGCGCCGCGCGAAGCAGGCGTGGCTCGAGCTCGCCGAGTTCAGCCAGGAAAAGATCGACGCGATCGTCGACGCGATGGCCGCCGCGGTCGCGCCACAGGCCGACGCGCTCGCCCGCCTCGCCGTCGAAGAGACCGGGTACGGCGTCGTCGAAGACAAGATCCAGAAGAACCTCTTCAGCGCGCAGAAGGTCTACGACTTCATCCGCCCGATGAAGACGGTCGGCGTCATCGCGCGCCACGAGGATCGGCGCATCGTCGAGATCGCCGAGCCCTTCGGCGTCGTCGCGGCCGTCGTGCCCTCGACCAACCCCACGTCGACGGCGATCTACAAGATTCTGATCTCGATCAAGGCGCGATGCGCCGTCGTGCTCAGTCCGCATCCGGCGGCCGTGAAGTGCATCACGCGTGTCGCCGAGGTCATGGACGAGGCCGCGCGGCGCGCCGGCGCACCCGCGGGCGCCATCAACTGGATGACGACCGTCACGCTGGAAGGCACGCAGGAACTGATGAAGCACCGCGACGTCGCCGTCATCCTGGCGACGGGCGGGATGGGTCTGGTCCGCGCGGCGTACAGCGCGGGCAAGCCGGCGTACGGCGTCGGTCCCGGCAACGCGCCCGCGTTCATCGAGCGGACCGCGAACGTGAAGAAAGCCGTCCACGACATCATCACCGGCAAGACGTTCGACAACGGCGTCCTCTGCTCGTCGGAGAACTCCGTCGTCGTGGACGCGCCGGTCGCCGACGAGGTGAAGCGCGAGTTCCTCGCGCAGGGCGGCTACTTCATGAACGCCGCCGAGATGGACGCCGTCGCGAAGGGGCTCGTCACCGCGCAGCGGCTGCCGAATCCCGCGCTCGTCGGCAAGTCCGCGGTGGCGATCGCCCGGAAGTGCGGGATCACGGTGCCCGCCGGAACGCGCGTCCTGCTCGCGCCGCTCGACGGCGTCGGCCGCGACTATCCCCTTTCAATCGAGAAGCTCTGCCCGGTCCTCTCGTACTACGTCGTTCAGGATTGGCGCGAGGGCTGCGAGCGCTGCAAACAGATCCTGCGGTACGGCGGGATGGGCCACACGATGTCCATCCACTCGCAGAACGAGCAGGTGATCCTCGAGTTCGGCCTCCACAAGCCGGCATTCCGGATCATCGTCAATTCGCCGACGGCGCACGGGTCGGTCGGCCTGTCGACGGGCCTGGATCCAGCGATGACGCTCGGGTGCGGCGGCTACGGCGGGAACATCACCTCCGACAACATCTCGCCGCGCCACCTCCTCAACATCAAGCGCCTCGCGTACGAAGTGACACCCGTCGTCAGCCGGTGGGACCGAGGGGCCGGGTCTTCGGACAGTACAGCGAGACCCGTCCCCACTCTTCCGTCGGCGCCGGAACGCCCGGCTGCCGCGAAGGGTCTCAGCGCGAACGTGTTATCCAAGCGGATCGACGAGTTCCTGGGATCGCGCGGCTTCGCGCGGACGCAGGACTCCCGTCCCCCCAGTACCGACTCCCGTCCCCCGGCGTCGGCCGACCAGAAGCCGCTCGACTTCGTCTGTGAGGAAGATGTCCGGCTGGCTATTCAAGCGGGGCGAAAGCTCGTCGTATCCGAGCGGGCCATCGTCACGCCGGCCGCGCGCGACCTGGCCTCGGAACATCGCGTCTTCACCGTCGCTCCTTGGCGCGGCTAGCGCCCCTCTGTTACACTAACGCCACTGATTTGAACGAGATATCAAGACTTCCGTGGCGGCGCTTGCTCCTGGCGGCGCTGCTTGCCGTCGCGGTTCGTAGCGTGAACCTTCAGGCGCAGACGACCGGACCGGGCGTCGGCCGGCCGGCCGCGCCACCTGCTGCGGTCGCTGCGACCCCGGCGATGCCGCCTGCGATCGACGATCTCCAGGCGTTGTTGTCCTCGTTGGGGACCGCTGCTCCGCCGGCCGCGCCCGGCGTCACGGAACAGTCGGGGACGGAGAGCGCGGCCAGCGACATCCCGATTCCCCTCAACCCCAGGGTCCTCTCCTACATCCAGCTCTTCCAGGGGCGCCTCCACGACTTCATCGAAGAAGGCATGAAGCGCGGCAGCAAGTACCTGCCCATGATTCAGGACGTGTTCCGGGCCGAGGGCCTTCCGCTCGATCTCGCGTACGTGCCGCTCGTGGAAAGCGCGTTCAAGCCGACGGCGCTCTCGCGGACGAAGGCGAAGGGCGTCTGGCAGTTCATGAGCGGCACCGCGCTCGAAAACGGCCTGCGGCGCGACTGGTACATCGACGAGCGATCTGATCCGGAGAAGGCCACGGTCGCCGCGGCGAAGTACCTCGGCATGCTCGGCAAGATGTTCGGCGGCGACTGGCACATGGCGTTGGCGTCCTACAACGCCGGTCCCGGCCGCCTGCAACGCGCGGCGAAGACGGCCAAGGCGAACGACTTCTGGCAGCTCGCGAAGAATCCGAAGCTGTTGCCGCGCGAGACGCGCGAGTACGTGCCGATGATTCTCGCGGCCATCATCATCGCGCGCAGCCCCTACGAGTACGGTTTCGACTTCGACTTCGAAGCCGAGACGGCGCCGGCCTACGAGACCGTCACCCTGGCGCGCCCCGTCGACCTCCGCCGCATCGCCGAATGGTCCCAGACGCCGATCGCTCAGATCCAGGCGCTGAACCCGGAGCTGCGCCGCTGGACGACGCCGGTCAAGGACGCGAAGTACGAATTGAAAGTGCCGCCGGGCACGGCGGCCCTCGTCAGCGCGCAGATTGAGGAATCGGCGCCCGCGGATCTGGCGTCGTTGCGGTTCTACACCGTGAAGCGCGGCGACACGCTCGCGCTGATCGCGAAGAAGCTGCACGTCAGCAAGACGGATCTCGCGGAGGCCAACTACCTGCGCACGACGGCGCGCGTGGCCGCCGGCGACATGCTGATGGTGCCGCAGGAGGCGACCGCCGTCGCGGCACGCGTCGAACGTCCGGTCGCGGCGAAAGCCCGGCCCGCGCTCGCGCGCTCGACTCAGCCGGCGCGACCTGCGGCGAACGCCAGTCGCGTGAAGGTGACGTATCAGGTGAAGCGAGGCGATACGCTCGGATCGATCGCCCGCCGCTACAAGACGACCGTCGCGTCGATCAAGACGTGGAATCCGAGCCTCTCCGGCGATCGCCTCACGGCCGGCGCGCATCTCACCGTCTACGCGCCGAGCGACTCGCGCGCGCGCGCGGATTGACATCGCCCCACGCCCTGAATAGTCTTCGCGGCTAGACTCCCCCGTCGCGAGGACCGACATGCGCATCACACGTAGGACGGGGAGTGGTGTCTTCAGCGTCAGCCTGCTTGCCGTCGGCTTCATGCCGTCCACGGCAAGCGCTCAGCAGGTTCGGGCCTGCATCAACCCCGCGGGTCAAGTCCGCATCATTGCTCCCACCGACAACTGCAGGCCGCAGGAATCGCTCGCGACGTGGGGGGGCGTCGGGCCGGCCGGCCCGCAGGGTCCGGCGGGACCGCAGGGCCCTGTCGGACCGCAGGGCCCTGCCGGACCGCAAGGACTGAAAGGCGATACGGGTGCGACCGGCGCGCAGGGACCGAAGGGTGACACGGGAGCGACTGGCGCGCAGGGGCCGAAAGGCGATACCGGCGCGACCGGGGCACAGGGACCAAAGGGCGATACCGGCGCGACTGGACCTGAAGGTCCGCAAGGCCCCGCCGGGGTCAACACGCGCGTCTACAGCGGATCAGTGAATCCGAACGGGACGCCGCAGGAGAGCGGATTCACCGTCCAGCACACCGCGGGTTCGGGGCTCTATCGGATGGACTTCCCGGCCGGGAGTTTCTCGGGGAACGCGGGCAACTTCATCATCGCGACCGTGACGCCGATCGGCGACACGTTCGTGAACTTCATGTCGTCGATCGCGCCCATCGCCGGGGACGGATCGGCCTCGTTCGAGGTCCAGTTCGCCAACGGCGAAGTGCTCTTCGACTTCGTCGTCGCCGTCGCGATTCACTGACACCGCGGCGCGGGCTGTGGCCCTGCGGTTTTCCGCCGCAGGGCCACGACCGGGCTACGCGCTGCGCTTGCCTTCCTCCGGCGCGGTCTTCGAACGCAGCTGTTTGATGCCCTGCTCGATCCGCTCGGCGAGCTCGCGCTCGTGCTGCAGCGTGCGCAGCGTGTTGCGCGCCTCCTGCAGCGCGAACTCGAGCTGCGAGACTTTCTCCGCGACGTGATCGACGACGGCCTTCTGCTCACCCAGCGTCTCGAGATTGATCCGGACGTCGTCGAGCACGTGGACGATCGCGTTGGCCTTGGTCTGGACTTCGTCGACGAGCTTGCGGCGCGCGTCGATCGCCGTCATCCGCTCGTCGGTCTCCGCGATGCGCGACAGCAGCAGGTCGACCTGATTCTTCAGCGTCGCCACCTCGCCGCGATGCTCGGTCACGTGCGCGAGGTCGGCCTTGCTGCGCGCGCTGATCTGATGCACGTTCTCGACCTCGGACTTGACCGCGTGGATCAGCTGCTCGCGGCTCGCGATCGCCGCGATGCTCTTGTCCAGATCCGTGGCGAGCTGCTTGATCTCGGCCAGCCGTGACTCGACGGCGGCGAGTTTCTTCTCGCCGAAGGCGACCTGCGAGCGGCGCGACTCGAGCTGCTTGAACATGTTCTCGGCGCGCATCAGCTGATCTTCCGACGCCTGGATCTGGCTGACCGTGTCGCGCTGCCGGCCCTGGACGCGGTCCAGTTCGGCCAGCATCTCGTCCTTCACCTTCGCCGAGCGCCCGAGATCCTCGGCCAGCGACTGCATCTGGCGCGTGCGCTCGGCGACTTCGGTCGCCATCGCCTTGCTGGCGGCGACGAGCTCGTTGTAGCGCTTCTCCTGCTCGATCACGGTCGCCTCGGTGAACTTCGACCGGTCGAGGCGCTGTTCGGCCGCCGTGATCTGCGTCCGCAGCTTGTTGACGTCGGCGATCAGCGGCACGAGACCGGTCTGCAGCGCGCGCACGGCTTCGAGCTTGTGCTGCGCGTCGACCATCTGCGCCGCCAGGCCGTCGCACGCGGCCTTCAGCGTTTCGAGCTCGGTCCGCCGCGCCAGCTGCTCTTCGAGCTTGTGATCCACATCGGCGCTCAGCGTGTTCAGGCCGTTCAAGCGGCCCTCGAGCTTCTCGACGAACGGCACGCGCGCGCTGACGCGCGAGATCTGCGCGTCGAGCTCGGCCACCGACTCGTGGAGCCGCGTCGCCTTCTGCGTGCCTTCCTCGACGAGCCTCAGCTTGCCGAGAATCGCGTCCATCTTGGCTTCGAGCTCCGGCGCCTGCGTCGACAGCGCCGTCATGCGCTCGCCGAACGCTTCGAGGCCGAGGCGATCGGCGCCGAGCTTGTCGGCCAGCTTCGCGATCTCCGACTGCGACTTGTAGAACTCCTGAATCTCCTTCCGCACGACGTCGAGGTCGGCGCGGCTCTGCTTGAGCGAGTCCAGCTGCCAGGACGTCTTCTTCGCCATCTCGTCGACCTGCCCGAGCCGCTCGTTCAGCGTCTCGAGCGCGAGCTGCTTCTTCGTCAGCTCGTCGACCTGCGCGAACAGCGCCTCGAAGCGCTTCGCGAGGCCGTCGACGTTCTGCGACAGCGCGACCAGGTGCTTCTCTTTCGCGCCGAGCGCGAGCATCCGCGACTCGGACTCGCCGATCCCGGACTGCAGCGTCCGCAGACGCTCGTCGAACGTCTCGAATTCCTTCTTGCGGCTCGCCAGCGAGCTGACCTCGGCGCGCACCGCCTCGAGCAGCATCGTGGAGTCCTTCTGCAGCCGCGTGATCTCGCGCTGCGACTCCTGGCTGAGCGTGGCGGCCTGGTCCATCCGGCCGCCGGTTTCCTCGGACAGCTTCTCGATGCGGCCGATCGTCTCCTCGGCCTTCGCCGCCTGCTTCATCCCTTCGTTCAGCTTGCCGATCTGGACGTCCATCGCCCAGACCATCTCGTTGACGCGGTTCGCCTGGACGACCGCATGCTCGACGGCGTGCTGCTGGCTCTCGAGCGCCTTGGCCTTGTGCGAGACATGCTCGGCGAGCGAGTTGAGCGACGTCAGCCGCTCTTCCGTGCTCTGGCTCAGCTCGTGCAGCCGCGCCAGCGGCCCGAGCTTGTTCTCGACGTCCTTGACCGTCGCCATCGCGGCCGTCGTGTCCTCGCGCGCCTCGCGCGAGGTCTCGCGGATCTTCGCGTAGTCCTGCTTGAGCGTCGTCGAGATCCCGCGGATCTGGTCGAGTTCCGTCTTGAGCGCCGCGCCCTGCGCCAGCGACTGCTTCACGTCCGTGTCGGCTTCACGGAGCTGCCCGCGGAGCTCCTCGAGCGCCGAGCGTTCCTTCTTGAGCGTGTCGAGAATCGCCTGCGTCTGGAGCGCCTGCGACGACAGGTGCTGCACGGCTTCGCGGTGCTTCTGGAGCTCGCCATCCGGCCCGAGGGCCTTCTGCGTGGTCTGCTCGGCCTGCCGGGCCGACTCCTTCAGCGCCAGAATCCTCTTGTCGATCTCCTCGAGCTCCTTCGTCCGGTCGTCGAGGGCGGTCAGGCGCTTGCCGATCTCGTCCATCCGCGCCGTGACGCTCGTCGCGCGGTCGGTGACCTGCTCGAGCGACTTGCTGAGCGGCGTCAGCTTCGCGCTGCGCGTGGTCAGGGCCGTCAGCATCGCGCTGATGGCGCTGCGTTCTTCGCGCGCCTGGGCGATGAGGACGTCGAGTTCGTCGGTTTGCTTCTGGACGGCCTTGCCTTTGCCGCCGCCGGTCAGGTTCTTGAGGGCATCCAACATGGTGGGTTCTCCAAGCCGTAAAGAATAGTGCACCGGCGTTATCGGCGTCGATGATCAGTTTGGTTAGTCGTTGCCCACTGCAACCTCTTCCTCCGCGGCAGATTCTGCAATCCGATCGGCGAGAGTCACGCCAAGTCGTTGAAAACGCAGGATCGGCCTTCCTGCGACCGACTTTGCAATGCGATGTCACGTGCTCGCGTGTCTTCGGACCGCGGCGGTTTTTGGCGTGGACGCGTGCCCCGTTCACGTCGAGGTCGACGTCTCCTTCGGCTTGCCGTCGTTCACGATGGTGGGGCTGCCCGACGCGAGCGTGCGCGAGAGCCGCGACCGCGTCCGGAGCGCGATTCGAAACTCCGGCTACGAATTCCCGCCGCATCGGATCACCGTCAACCTGGCGCCGGCCGACGTCCGCAAGGCCGGGGCGTCGTTCGATCTGCCGATCGCGCTGGGTATCCTCGCCGCGTCCGGCGTCGTCGAACGGCGCCACGCGCCCGATCTGATCCTGCTCGGCGAGTTGTCGCTCGACGGATCCATTCATGCGACGCGCGGCGTTCTCCCGATCGCCGCCGCGGCGCGTCGCGAGGGACTCAGGGGCATTCTGCTTCCGGCTGCCAACACCGGCGAAGCGACGATCGTGACGGGACTGGACGTCCTGCCGGTCTCGTCGCTCGCTGAGGCCGTGCAGGCCCTCAACGATCCCTCTGCCGCGCGCCTTTCCCCACCGGCCCTGCCTGCCCCGCCCGCCCCACCTGCCCTTCCAGCCGCACCCGACCTTTCGGACGTGCGCGGTCAACTGCTCGCGCGCCGCGCGCTCGAGATCGCCGCGGCCGGCGGACACAATCTGCTTCTCGTCGGCCCGCCCGGCGCCGGCAAGACGATGATGGCGCGGCGGCTCGCGGGAATCCTGCCTCCGCTGACGTTCGACGAAGCGCTCGAGGTGACGTCGGTGCACTCGGTCGCCGGTCTCCTGCGTCCGGGCGCGGGCCTGCTCGCCGATCGCCCGTTCCGCGCGCCGCACCACACGATCTCCCACGCGGCGCTGGTGGGCGGCGGATCGCAGCCGCGGCCCGGCGAAGTCAGCCTCGCGCACCACGGCGTGCTGTTTCTCGACGAGATGCTCGAGTTCAGCCGTCACGTGCTCGAAGTCCTGCGGCAGCCGCTCGAAGAGGGCGCGGTCACGGTGGCGCGTGCCGCGCGTACGGTAGTGTTTCCCGCGCGATTCATGCTGGCCGGCGCGATGAATCCCTGTCCGTGCGGGTTTCTCGGCGACAGCACGCGCGAGTGCCGGTGCACGCCGCTCCAGGTCGCGCGGTATCACCATCGATTGTCGGGCCCGCTGCGCGATCGACTCGATCTCACGGTCGAAGT